>NZ_CAMFLC010000013.1 GCF_945957465.1 uncultured Leifsonia sp. | reverse complement strand
AGGGGCGTTGCCTCAGCAACTAACAACCCCTGCCACTAAGTCTGACGCGCGACACTTCGCTCACCGTAATTACAGGGATGGCGAGCATTGAAGCGCGTAGCTGGCTAAACATGTTTAAGACTTGCGCGGCAAAGTCATGTTCGTCCGCGTCCGAGAAATTGAGGGAATGGATCCAGATGACGTCGCTGATACGTTCCCATGACTTCGCGAGCTGTTTGGGTGCGGTCTCGGGGGCAGTCACTTCAACAAGCGGCACAAGTAGCGCGGAGTCGCAGGTCTCGATGGCGCCCAACTCCGCCATTTTGCCCTTGAGGATCGGGACATATCCGGAGTTGGGTATGGGACTGTTTGCATTGACCATGATGGATGCTAATCACGAGACTCACGTCGCTCCCAGCGCCTGTTCGAGGGTCATGCAATCGGTTCTCAGCCAAGCGCGACGACGTGGATGCCGCCATCTTGCGATTCGTCGAAAGCCAAGATGCGCTCCGCGATCAGCTGAGCGCCTATAAGAAGGAGGCGGCGGACACCCAAAAGCGAATCTCGGATCGGGAAGAGGCCGTCCAAAAGATCCATTCGGAGGCCCGCGAGAAAGTAGATGCCGCCATTTCAGCCGCTAAGAGTCAGTTTGAGGCTGTAGCGACTGAAGCCGCAGCCACATTGCGTACCCAAGAGGCCGAGTATGTTTCAAACGCGGAAGGCGTCATCAAAGCCCTCGAGGAACAGCAGAAGAAGGCTGGCCGGGTAGTCGCCCTTATCGGGGGCGCAGGGATGGCTGACGGGTACAACGCATACGCCGATTCCCAGACCACCGCAGCATTCAGGTGGAACCTCGCCGCGGTGGTGCTTGGCGTTGCCGCTGTGATCTATCTCGCAGTTACACTATGGGACCTCCGAGTCGCAACAGAGGTGCCATCTCCAGCCGTCATCGTTCTCAAGAGTGCCGTTTCAATCACAGGACTCTCTGTTGCCGGATACATGGCGCATCGCCTCCAATCATCGAAAGCAAGCCGTAAAAGCGAAGTTCCGCGCTATGGATCTTGTCGCGCTCGGCCCGTTTACAGAAGAGCTTGCGGAAGAGCAAAAGCAAACGTTGGTCTACGGCGTTGGGGTTTCGGCGTTCATTCAAGATGCAGACGACGAGGAGAAGCGATCGCTGCTCTCACGAGGGACGAAGAAGTCGATGGAAGGGTGATCTAGGTGGGGACGGCGGCCGTGATCGCTAGCGTCGCCCGCGGGGGGTGCGCGGTGCCCGTATGCTCAACGCGTGGATCGGGAGCCGATAGAGGAGTTGCTGGCCGGCGGCAACACGACCGAGGGCGTCGTAAAGGCAGACCGGACCGTTCGGCGTCCGCGCGGCCGGCGTTCGTCCTTCGCCAGCGAGGTTCTTCGCGCCCTGAATGAGGCGGGTGTCGCGTGGGCGCCCGCCTACCTCGGTATCGACGCGGAGGGCCGCGACACCTTGTCCTATATCCCAGGTACAACCACCGATCACCCTTCTCAACGCGACGAACGCTGTTATGCGGCATTCGGCGGGATTCTGCGGGAACTTCATGACTTCAGCCGTGGCATCCCGCTGGCATCAAACTCCGAGTGCTTGGTCCACGGTGACCCGGGTCCGTTCAATGTGATCATGGCCGAGGGCATGCCGGTGGCGCTGATCGACTGGGACAGCGTCCATCCCGGGGACCCGATGGAGGACGTCGGCTATGCGGGATGGACATGGTGCATCCAGGCCGTGGGGAACGTGCCGGTCGAAGACCAAGCGCGGCGGCTGCGTTTGCTCGCGGACGGCTACGACCCCGAGCTGACCGCCGACGTGCTAATCGAGGCGGTCTTCCGATCCCAGGATGCGATCATCCGGATCGAGGGAGCGAACGCCCGCGACGACCAGCTCAGCGACCAGCGACGCCAGCACGCGCGCGCTGCCGTGGAGTGGGCCAGCAGCTGCCGGGGTGTACTCGATAAGGACTTGGAGATCTTCGCGGAAGCACTGCGATGCGAATGACGATGAAGACAATGGCGAAGACGGCTTTCGCGCTGTCGATTCCTCTAGGGGTCCTCGTGTGGTCAGAGGCGGTCCATTCCCGGTCGTCCAAACGCAGACTGAACCCGCGTGCCCAGGCTGATCCGCTCTTGGAAGCGGTTGTGGTACTCGGGTACAAGAACCGAGGCACGCGCGCGAACGCCGTCAACCGGTATCGGGTTCGCGCGGGTCTCAGGTCGTTCGATGATCGTGCGTCTGATCGGCTCCTCATTCTTTGCGGTGGGCCGGTGGCTGGCGACACTGCTGAGGCGAGCGTCATGGCCGACTTCGCCCGGGCGAGCGGCTACACCGGTGCTCTCCGACTCGACACCGAGAGCTTCACGACGTGGGAGAACATCGCAAATGCGATTCCTTTGATGGAGGACGCCGACTCGATAAAAATCGTCTCCAACTCGCTGCATGCCGAGAAGGGTCGCGCGTACTTGTGGCGCTTGCGTCCTGATCTCGCCGTGCGGCTCCGCCGTGGGGCGGACTACAGGTTCGGCGAGATTATCTTCCTGAAACCGATCGCCGCTGTGATGGGACTTCGAGAACTGCGACGGCTGCCGCGGGGATGAGTCCCCTACAGTTCAGGCCGGTTCACCCAGACCGCGGTGTACCGCCAGAACAGCCGACGCCGCATCCGGATGCCGGGAAGCGTCGCGCTCGCAATCGCACGGACCTCGTCGAACGACTGGCTCGCCTCCGCCGTCGAAGCCCGCATGTGGAGGGGCGGCGTCCGCGCCCGTCGCGGGTGGCGGAGCAGCCCGACGATCGGGTTCAGGAGGAGCGAGACCCATGAGCGCGGCGCATCCCTCGCGGTCTCTTTCGCCACTCCGATGATCACCAGGCGGCCGCCCGGACGGAGGGACGACCGGACGGCGTCGAGTGCCGCCTGCAACGGCATGTGGTGAAGCGACGCTACGAACACGATCAGGTCGTATAGCGGGGATGGCTCACCCCCGAATCGGCGCTGTTCGATACGGACGCGCGAAGAGTCGCGGAAGCGCTCGACCGCGACTGCCGCTATTTCCTCGTCCGGCTCCAAGCCCACCACCGCTGGGAAAATGGTAGACAGACGCGCCAGCAGGTTTCCGGTCCCGCATCCCACGTCCAACGCCGCGGTACCGCCGCGACGGCGAACCGCTCGGGCCTGCCGCAGAACGAAGCCGGCGAACGCGTCGTTGTGCGACCAAGGATGCGCCGAGTTGATCCGGGCGATCGCCGTGAGCAGACCCATGCGGACAGCCTAAAGGCCGCCCGGTGTGCGGTCCCGATCCTGACAGCGTCGACAGGACTCGCCTCGGCCGACATCAGTTGCGCACCTACGCGGGCGCATCCGCGATGACCCGATCGATCCACTTCTGTCGCGGAAGTTCCGTGATCGCGGCGCGCTCGAACCAGCACAGCTCGAAGATCTCCTCCATGTCCGGCGCTGGGGCGGTGAGCAGCTCGCACTCGTAGGCGATGGTGACGTAGCCGGCTCGATCACCGTTTCCGTAGGTCCACATCATCTGTTCGCCTCCGTAGGCGCCGACGAGTCCCGTGATCCGGACTTCGGCGCCCGTCTCTTCGAGGACCTCGCGAACAAGGGCGTCTGCCGGCTCTTCGCCCGGTTCGATGCCGCCTCCAATAAGACTCCAGTGCTCGCCTGTATCGCGCGCTAACAGAAACCGCTCGCCGTCGCGGATGAGTGCGGTCACAGCGGGCAGGAAAAGGAAGTCGTTCCCGATGTACGTCCCCAAGGGCGTCAGCATGAAGGACCTCACCCAGGCGGACCTCGATGCCGTCGCCGCACGCCTCAACTCTCGGCCTAGGAAGACCCTTGACTTCGACACCCCAGCCGATAGGCTCCAAGCACTGTTGCGCTGACGGGTTGAGTTCACCAGCGTGTATTTCGCGAGGGAGAACATGCTCCCAAAATAGGGTTCTGGCTGGTCCAGGAGCTCGCCGCGGACGGTGTCCCCGTCGCAGTGGCCTGCCGGTTTCTGAACGTCTCGATCTCCGGCTACCACGACTGGGCCACCCGGCCTTCGTCCGTGCGGGCGGTCGCGGATGACTCGAAGACGCAGCTGGCCTCGGCCGTGTTCGAGTGGATCGAGGGCTTCTGCAACTCGCGCCGCCGGCACTCCGCCCTCGACTACCTCAGCCCCGCCGACTACGAAGCCCTTCACACCACCGCCGAAATCGCGGCATGATCCACACACCGAAACCGTCCGGGAAACCGGGTCAGGCTCTTATCTGCTTGGTCAGGACTTGTGAGGCAGACTTGGGCGTCGCGTAGGAGCCCGCGAGCGCGGTAGTGCCTAGTGGGCGCTCACTTGGCGTGTCCGTGTGGAGCGATGTCCGTGGTCCGTGGTCTGATTCTCCTATGACTTCCGCTCGTCCTGCCCCGCATCTGGTGCCCGCCATCCCGGACCGGTTCGCGCACGCTGTCAATGAGCACCTCGTCTTCAACTTCGCAGAAGTCGACGCTTGGCCGCTCGTCCTGGGGATCTTCGGGAGGCCTGGCGACGGCAAGAGTTTTCAGCTTCGCCGGCATCTCGAACTTCGTGGAGTGCTGCCCATATCGATCAATGCGGCGGACTTGGAGAGCGACCGCGCGGGGACGCCCGGGAAGCTTGTGCTCGACACGTACGAGAACGCAGGGCATCGGATCGACGAGGGCACGCCCGCTGCGCTTGTCGTGGACGACTTTGACACCACGGTCGGGGAGTGGGCGCAGAGCACGACCACAGTGAATCACCAGCAGGTGCTCGCTCAGCTTATGCATCTGGCGGATAGCCCAACTCGCGCTGGCG
Source organism: uncultured Leifsonia sp. (assembly GCF_945957465.1). GTDB lineage: Bacteria > Actinomycetota > Actinomycetes > Actinomycetales > Microbacteriaceae > Leifsonia. The sequence continues at coordinate 71,262 of NZ_CAMFLC010000013.1, read as the reverse complement.
ATAGAAGCCTCCGCCGGGTGCCTGTCGTGCTCACCGGAAACGACCTATCAAAGGTGTATCCGCCCCTTCGAAGGCCAGGCCGGATGCGCGCATTCCCCTGGTTGCCGACCGAGGCGGAACGACTGGAAATCGTGGCAGGTATCCTCGGCAGGTTTCTTACGCGAGCGGAGCTTGAGTCACTCGTCGGCGAGCTTCCCGATGCTCCAATCGCGTTCTTCTCTGACCTCCTTGTAGAGATTCTTGCCCGCGCATCGGACGACGAGGTGCGACGAGCAGCAGGATCACTCGTCACACTGATTCAACCCCGAAGCACCGCTCGCGTGGAGTTTGAGCGCAAGGTGACAGCGGGTTCGCTTTCTGCAGATGAGATCAAGGTGTTGGCGCTCGGAATTTGGCATGAGCGTTCGATTGCAACGCAGTCGTACGTGGGGGACTGAGGAGAGACATGAGCACCTTCACATATTCGTATGCCTACACCCGTGCTCAAGCACTAATGGATCAAGTTGACGTGCTCTTCACCGCGGCAGGCATCGACAAGGATGCCACCGCCAAGGTCTGTTACGGCGTCGATCAGAGGTGGCTCACATCTGTTGGCCTCTATCTGAGACGAGATGGCACGCGAGTGTATGAGGTGGAAGCGCGCATCAACTGGTCGGCGCACTCGGACAGCGCGTCGCTCGACTTCTCCACAGACCTACCCGGGTGGGAAGGAACTGCGTCGCCCGAAGCTTCGATCCTTGGCGCTCGATTTGCTTCGCGAGCCCGATCCGAGGGCCTGACTCCGCACTATTGGGTACGGTTCACACCCGCGATCATTCGCGACCCCACGCGACACAGTCAACTCTGCCCGAAAGTCGGAGTCAGCTACGGCAGCCACCCGCCCGACTGGTCGAAGTCGCCTAGCGAGACAACACTCAGACTGCAGGATCTCGGCGAGGTAGGACTCGTGGAGCGCAGCGCTCTATAGACGAAGGGGTTCACCATGGCACGCAACATCTTCTTGTCCTTCCACCAAGCAGACGAGCTCGAAGTCAATATATGGAGACGACGCTTCGGCCAGTATTTCAACGAGATCCGCAGTCTCGGCCTCAGCGAGTTCGGAGACGACTTCGCCGAGCACATTGAGAGCGGCGACAGTGACTATGTGATGCGGAAGATCCGCGAAGACAAGATCGCCGGAACATCCTGCACGGTTGTTTTGATTGGCCAGTGCACCTGGGCCCGTCGCTACGTTGATTGGGAGATCGCGGCGACATTGCGGAATTTCACCCACAGTCAGCGTGGAGGCCTTATTGGCGTGCAGCTTCCCGGTGCGCAGGATCACGGCTGGTCGAAACTGCCTCCGCGCCTCGAACTGAATGTCCAGAAGAACCAGGAGCTGGACGTTGGATACGCGCGGTTCTACCCGCCAGCCCCGAGCGACGGCACCATCGCGCAATGGGTCGAGGACGCGGCTACCCGACGAGATGAGATGGACCCAGCCACCGGCTCAACAAGTGGACTGATGGTGAATAGCCGGACCTGCCCATGACTTCACGCAGCCCAAGTAGGTCTCGCTGAGGGAGCGTTGCTCATGCCTGTAACCCCGCCCATTCTCGACATCTTCGTGATCTGGCACCCCGACGAGCTCGGTGGTGAGGATCTCTTCAAACAACTTGACGATCATTACCACTCGCCAGCGTTTTCTGGTCTCGCTGGAGGTGCAGTCGAGGTCTATGGCCGGAGCGCCGCTTGGGCTCCGGACAGCGCGCCTAGGCCGCTTGGTATCGCAGCCGAACTCGCCCCAGGCGTCACAGGTGCGCAGTACAACGTCATCATTCTTTACATCGGGGCGAGCCTCGCTCAGGCCGTCCTTAACGACTCCGGGTGGGAGTCCTACGTTGCGGACATCGCGCAGTATTCCGGGCGGGACGATGTCATTGTTCTTCCACTCCTTAGGCCACGGTTCAGCATCCCCGATACGCGGATCGGGGAACTCGTAGGAGGTATACAGCCGCTTCCGCGTGAGTCGCTCACAGATCCTGGGGTTTTCGGACGCGAAGTCAGCCAGGCTGTCACTCAATGGCTCACGGGCCAGGAGCGAATCCAGGTGTTCGTGAGCCACACAAAGCATCCCTCACTCGTCGAATCGCACGACAACGACGGGGCATGGATCTACGACCGCGTGCGCGAGGCGATCCTGACCACGCGACTGGAGGACTTTTTCGACGCACAAGACATCCAGACAGGCGAGGATTGGGAGGCTGCTCTCGACGGTAACGCCCGCCGTTCCGCTCTTCTCATGGTCCGCACGGACTCCTACGCGGGCCGGGAATGGACTCAGCGCGAGGTGCTCGAAGCGAAGGCCGCCGACATGCCCATTATCTGCATGTACGCGCTGACTGATGGCGAGAGTCGCGGATCATTCCTAATGGATCACGTCCCATCAGTCCCATGCGACTTGTCGCAGCCTTTGCCCGGTATCAAGACCGCACTCAATCGCCTCGTCGACGAAGCGCTGAAACGCTCGTTGTGGCAGGCGCAAGAGGTGTATCTCAAAGAGGATGGCTTCGACTGGCTCCCAGTCCACGCTCCCGAACCTGTAACTCTCACGCGATGGCTCATGAATCACCAAGCAGTCGATCAAGCAGATCGTCATGTATGGATCATGCATCCCGACCCTCCGCTCGGCCCGCGCGAACGCGCGGTCGTCACAGACCTCTGTGTCCTTGCCGGGTTCAACACATCAGACGTCCTGACGCCACGGACGTTCGCCACTCGTGGTGGAGTCCTTCCATCGTGAACGAGCCAACATTGATTCCTCGGGACGCGCTCGCAGGCCGACGAGTGGGGCTTTCTGTCTCCCAGAGCGCCGACCTAGAGACTCTCGGCCTGTCCGAACGCCACTGCCGCTTGGTGGTTGCGGAAGTGACACGCGCGATTCTCTTGGCGGGCGGCACAGTCGTATACGGTGGCCGGCTGAAGCCAGAAGGCTACACGCGAGTCCTCCTTGACGAGATCCAACGATTCAAAGAAGGAGCAGCGTCCGTCGAGATTGTCCTGGCCGAGCCCGAGTTTCAGGCCACTTCCGCTGAGGTCCTTGATGAGACAATGCAGCGTCTCGGGACTCTTGGAGCGCTTCGCTTCGTTAGCCACGATGGTCAGGAGCTCTCGCTACGAGACAAGAGTCGACAGGCAGACGAATATGACGCCGCAGATGCCTATACATCCATGCGAAAGTTCGTCGCGCGGAACACTGATGCAAGAGTAGTGGTCGGCGGTCAACTTGCTGGCTACAAGGGGCGTGAACCGGGCATCATCGAGGAGGCGAGGCTGAGCCTAGAAGCGGGCGCGGAGTTATATATCGCTGGGGGATACGGAGGAGCGGCCGCGCTTCTCGCTATCGCTGCACGCGGGAGTACGCCAAATTGGATGCCGCAGGGATTCCCGCGCCACGCGGAAGACGCTGACGTACAGCGCGCGCTAGAGAGATTTCTTGCCGTCAACGCGACGACTAGTCGGGTCGCCCTGTCTGAGACCGATGCACGTGTTCTCGAGGCAAGTCATCGTCCTGCAGATATCGCGACGACTGTTGCACGCGCGCTCGCTGCCGATCGTTCCGCGTCGGAGTAGGTGCCAGAGCTGACGCGCCAAGGTGGCCCGACAGCGACGTCTGAGTGCCCCCGGCCCCGTCAAGTCTTGCGCCGTACTAGCGCACTGTGTCGACCATGAACATCGCGCACCGGCACTCCTCGGACGTCCCCCCCGGGTGTGGTAGGCGCACAAGAGCCACCAGGAGAGGGGACTAGAAGGGGACCAGAATCATGCACGCCACGCATTTCCTGACGTGCCTGCATGACCTGAGCCTCGGAAACATGCAGATTATGGTCCCAACAACGGCGCCTGGACGCCTGGGGGTCAAGGGGTCGCAGGTTCAAATCCTGTCAGCCCGACGTAAAAGCCCTGGTGAGAAGCCATTTTCATCAGGGCTTCGTCATGTCTGCCTACGACTTCTTGTTAGTCCTTCTCTGCGAAGCGCCTGCAACGTCCGCGCGCGAATTGCGTTTGCCATCGTCGGCTTGCCGCGTCAGGTGCGCGCGCGCTGCTTCGAGCCCGCCTCATAGTTGCGGTCGGTGAGGTAGCTGTGGAGATAGTCGTCGGCGAGGAGCCGGGGAATCTGGTGCCGGTGCTGGGGTGAGGCGTCGAACTGCAACGCCTTCTTGCCGTCGATGGTGGCGATCGGAATGTCGTAATCCGGGTAGGACTCAACGAATGCAACGAGCTTCTTGGTCGTGAGGTTCTTTGCGTAGTCCGGGTCGGACTGCAGGAGGCGAGCAACATAGGCCATCTTCGCGCGCATGCTTGGATCATCCATCACCGCCTGCTCCAACTCCGCGAACCCGTCGATACGGATCTTGGCCGTCACCGCTACCAGCGTGTCACGGGCGAGCTGGCGTGCTTTGTCGGGCGCTTGGAGCTTCGTCTGGATAAGGGTGACCGTCGTGAAGTACGCGAACTCCCCCCGCGTGAGCACATCGAATCGGGGCTCGTAGAACAGCACGTCGCCCTCGATCGGTCGGTAGACCCCGTCGCGCGGGACGAGTGGGATGCCGCGCGCCCGTCTCGTCGCGATCCCAGGACCCTTGAGCCGGTAGGCAACTATTCGGTTCGCACCTGTACCCACCGCGTGCGCCATCGCCATGACCGTCCGGCCGCCCGCGTCGTTGGGCACATCTCCGCGCCTAATCGCCGCGTCCAAGGCTGAGAGCTCCGGAATATCGTCGAGCTTCTCGACAAGAACCTGGGAGCTATTAGTCTGATATGACGGGTCGTAGTCGAGGAACTGCTTTCCCGTGAGGGCCTCCGCGAACCGACGGACGTCGCCAACGACGTCCGATGCCATCCCATCGACCAGATCGAACCGGGTCAATTCCGAGTCAGCCAGCGCTTCTCCACGGATGACGAAATTGTCCAAACCGGTCGGATCTGCGGCCAGTGCGGTAGTGAGCGCCTGGCGCGCCGGTTCATCGGTCATGGTCGTCCTTTCAACTGGATGGCGACATCGTCACCAAGGTATCGACACTCGACAACTCCCTGCTGCGGAAGGCGTCCGGACCGTGACAGCACCATCGTTATCGCGCCGCCCGCTGTGGTCACTTGATAAAGGTGGAATCCGACGACAGCAAGACTCGGATTCAGGTGGTACAGCCCGGCCCGGACATAGATCACCACGAGAAGTAGAACGAGGGCGATCGTTGCCACCAAGGATGCGATGTCATCACTGAACAACGCGACCACGACAGGGACGATGTAGCTCGATGCGAACCCGAGAACGCTCTCGTCCGCGCGCCGCACCTCCACCGACTCCACGGGACGCGCCTGAACCCGCGCGACGCTGCGAAGTACCAGCCACAGGAGCACCAGCGAGAGGAGACAACCGGCAAGTATCGCCCAGCTGACCCAGCCCAGCGTTGGCAGCTTCAAGGTCGCGATCAGAGCGAGCAACGGCGCGAACGCTGACGCGAGCAGCCCTGCACCCACGATCCCCTTCATAACTCGACTGTAGAGGCAAGCACAGACACTCAAATGGAGAGGCCCCATCCCTCGAATGCCTAGCCGCTCGTGTCCACCGTCTCACCAAGGGAAAGCACGCAGTCAGCTAGCAGAGCCCCCACATCGTCTCGAGTGCCTCCGCCAGATCGGTCCGCACCTCGATGGCCGCTGCGAGGAGGGGCGACAGCTCCTGCCGAGCAAGCGCATAGGCAATCCGGGGCCATGCTCGTGGATCGCTTCCGACGTCATGCCCGTTCCCGATATGGCCTAATCGAATCCCGGAGCGTAGACCTGGTAAATCAGGGGAGGCACACGATGAAGATCAGGGATCGGGAGCGGATGCTGGAAGCGGTGGAGCGGACGCAGTTCGAGGCACGTGCAAACTACGTGAACGCGGGGCGAGTGCTCGCTCGTTCGAAAGCGCGCACCGGGATGGAACTCGTCTCCGTCCTCGACGGGGAGGACAAGCCGGCGAAGCTCGTCGGGAGGAAAGATGGCTTGCGGGACGCCCTCTCCGTCATCCGTTCCACAGAGTTCTTGGAGCAGCCGACGTCGAGGTTCCATAGGGAGCACGGATGGACGTGCTCCCTTCCAGTGGACGACGCGCGCTCGGATTTCTCGGTGAGCGACGACGCGGATAGCTTCTTCTACGGCCTGGTCGAACCCGTGAGGTACGCAACGAACTACCTCGTGGAGGCGAGGGTTCCCGAATGGAGCGCGGAACGGACCCCCGTCCTGTGGGCGCTCGATTTCGGCGATCTCACGTCGGACACCGTCTTCTTCGCGATGAACGACCGAGGCTACGCGTATATTGCTCTCGGGCCCGCTGAACCGGTTGCGAAGAAAGGTTGGGAGCCGCGGCTCAGTGATTTCACCGTCGAGCTGGACCGGACCAGAAAGGCTTTGACCGAGGCGATCGCCGCGGTGGCTCCGGCTCTGGACGCCACGGCTCTGGCGGGCGCGTGCTGGCAGTACTTCACTGAGGCGCACGGCCTCCGAGATGACGGGACCGATCTTCGGTGGGACGCACTCCGGGATGGGGTTACGGGCAGTCGCTCAACGTCCGCTTGATCGAGTCTGCGTCCTGCCTGGCTGATGCTGAGCCCGTAGCTGCTGAGGACGAAAACGTACCGGGTAACCTGATTGCAGCCGCAGCCGGCGTTGCCCGGCAGCGGTCGGCATCGCCCAAATGTCCACGGCAGCGGGGTGGGGTCGGCGTCTGGGGGAGCGGAAGGGGCGCAGCCTGGTGACGGGCGTGGAGAAGTGCGGTCTTACATCACTCCTCGGGACGCCATCCAGCTCACCCACTCGGATGCGGATTCGGCGGCCCATCCCAGTACCCGTGGCGCACGTTGTTGTCGTACCGCACCAGCTCATCCGCACGCTCGAGCGACGCGCACACGGCCATCAGCCGGCGCTCGGCGGGATCCAGGTCCCACCGGATCACCAGGTACTGGTCGTTGCCACGCTTGTCGGTGTAGCGATGGATCACCGCTTTCGGCAGCACCTTGTCGTCGCGCATCACCAGCCAGGTGTCCCTGTCGTAGCGGATGGGCTTCGGGCGCGTCACGCTCCAATTAGAACATATGTTCGAACGAGCGGAACCGCCGAGAACCCCTCACGTCTTCTCACCCAGCGCCTGCACCGCCGCGTCCGCCTCTTCTACGATCGCCCGCATCGCGGCCTCCGCCTTGGCGCCGTCGCCCGCTCGCACCGCTGCCGCGACCTCCTCGTGCAGCCGGATGGCCTCGGGGTTGGCCGTGTGCGGCATCAGCGCGTGCACCGTCCGGCCTGACAAGGCCTCGACCACAGCGCGGCTGAGGGCGCGGAACCCCGGGTTGCCCGAGGCCTCCAGGAGTGTGCGGTGGAACGCCTGGTCGTAGGCGAGATATTCACCGTGGTCGGCCGCGCGCTGTGTGGCGGCCATTCCGACGATCGCCTCCGTGAGCGCCCCGCACTGCTCGGGCGTGGCCCGGGTGCTGGCGAGCCGGGCAGCGACCGGCTCGATCGCCATGCGGAGCTCGCTGAGGTTGCCGAGGGCGGCGATCCGGTCGGGCCCGGCCAGGCGCCAGGCGATGACGCGCGGGTCGAGGACCTGCCACTCGCTTCTGTCTTGCACGACCGTGCCGCGGCGGCGTCGCGCCTGCACCAGGCCCAGGGCTTCGAGCACGCGGAGGCACTCCCGCAGAACCGTGCGGGAGATGCCGAGGCCCTCGGGTGTGAGCACCGAGCCGGGCGGGATCTCACCCGAGACGATGCGGCTGCCGACCGACTCGAGAGCCTGCTCGTGGAGGGACTCCGTTGACACCATGCCTCATTATCGAGGTTCGCGCCTGTGCAGACAAAACTCAACCCGGTGCCGAATAAAGCGTATGAAAATCTACAGAGTTCGCATTTAATCAGATTTATTTGTAGGGTGGCGTCGCACATTCCCATCACGACCAAGGATGCTCATGATCCCCACCCTGTTCGGCGCGCTGCGTGTCGTCTCAGCCGCAGCCCCGCCCGCACCCCACCCCAGCGCCTCCGAGCCTCAGCTGATCGTCGCCGCCGTCGTCGGCGTCGCGCTCATCGTCGTGCTCATCACCTGGCTCAAGATCCACCCCTTCCTCTCCCTCCTGCTCGGTGCACTCATCACCGGCCTGGTCGCCGGGATGGGCGCCGACGCCGCGACCGCGAGCTTCATCAACGGCTTCGGCGCGACCGAAGGCAGCGTCGGCATCCTCATCGCCCTCGGTGCGATGTACGGCAAGCTGCTCGCCGACTCCGGGGGAGCCGACCGCATCGTCGACACGCTGGTGTCGCGCACCAGCGTGCGCGCGCTGCCGTGGGTGATGGGCCTCGTCGGCGCCATCATCGGCCTGCCGATGTTCTTCGAGATCGGGCTGGTGCTGCTCATCCCGGTCATCATCCTGGTCACCAAGCGCTCCGGTCTGCCGCTCATGCGCATCGCGCTGCCGACCATCGCCGGCCTGTCCGCCATGCACGGCCTCGTGCCTCCCCACCCGGGACCGCTGGTCGCGATCGCCGCGCTCGGCGCCAACCTCGGGGTCACGCTCGCCTTCGGCGTGCTCGTCGCCATCCCCACGATCATCCTCGCCGGCCCGGTCTTCAGCCGGTGGGCGGCCAAGTGGGTGCCCGTCGACGTCCCCACGCTGTTCCTCGAGAACGGTGAGGAGGCCGAGGCCGGCCGCACGACGGAGGTCGAGCGCAAGCGCCCTGCGTTCGCCCTCGCGCTGATCAGCATCCTGCTGCCCGTCGTGCTCATGCTCGGCAAGGCGCTGGCCGACATCGTCGCCCAGAACTCGACCGCCGAGTGGAAGGTGATCCTCGACTTCCTCGGCACGCCCGCCATCGCCCTGACCATCGCGGTTCTCGCGGGCTTCTTCCTCCTCGGCATCCCCGGCGGCATGAACCGCAAGACGCTGGCGGCGAGCATGACCAGTGCCCTTCCGCCGATCGCCGGCATCCTCTTGATCGTCGGTGCGGGCGGCGGCTTCAAGCAGGTGCTCGTCGACACGGGCATCGGCCAGGTCATCGCGTCGTTCGCCAGCGGCAGCAACGGCATCGGCATCCTGCTGCTCGCCTGGTTCATCGCGGCGCTCATCCGCGTCGCCACCGGATCGGCCACCGTCGCGACCGTCACCGCCGCCGGCATCCTGGTGCCGCTCACCGCGCACCTGTCGACCCCGATGGTGTCGCTGCTGGTGCTCGCGATCGGCTCGGGATCGCTGTTCCTCTCGCACGTCAACGACGCCGGCTTCTGGCTGGTCAAGGAGTACCTCGGGCTCAGCATCCCGCAGACCCTCCGCAGCTGGACCGTGCTGGAGTGCATCGCCTCGGTGGTCGGCCTCGCCGGAACCCTGGTGATCGCCCTCGTCATCGGAGGCTGACATGGCGCCCCAGGTGAGCGCGATCGTCGTCATGGGGGTCGCCGGCTGCGGAAAGTCGACGGTGGCGTCCCTCCTCGCGGAGCGGCTGGGCTGGGAGCTCCTGGAGGGCGACAGCCTCCACCCGGCACGCAACGTCGAACGCATGCAGGCGGGCATCCCGTTGGACGACGACGATCGTGCTCCCTGGCTCGCGCTCGTGGCGGCCCGCATGCACGAGCATCGGGCAGCCGGGCGCCCGCTCGTCGTCGCGTGCTCGGCGCTCGCGCGCCGGTACCGTGACGTGCTCCGGGCCGACGGGGTCGTCTTCGCACACCTCAGCGGAACCCGTGAGCTGCTCGAACAGCGCATCGCCGCGCGGAACGGCCACTTCATGAAAGCCGGCATGCTCGACTCTCAGCTGCGCACGCTCGAACCGCCGCAGCGGGACGAAACGAGTGTCACCGTCGACATCGGTGCGGAGCCCGAGACCATCGCCCTTCGCGTCGCCGCCGCGGTCGGGCTGGGGGAGGCCGCAGCCTAGGCGCACATCGGCCGGAGCGCGGCCTGGCCGAAGCAGCTGCGCGCCGTACTCGACCGTCGCAGCCACCCCACCCGAGGAGTTCCCGGCCCGCTCCCGACCCAGTACCATCCAGCCATGTCCGATCGCGCGCCCAGACCCTCCGCCCGCACCCGCCGCGGCCCCAACCTCCCGTTGACGGTTCTCACCGCGATCTACGTCGTCGCGTTGGTCGCCGCCATCGTGCTGTACTTCATCGGCATCGCGACGCTCGGCAGCGATCCGCGCGGGGCCGCCGGGTACTTCCTGTTCGGCAACGCGATCGGGGCGGTGTTCGTCCTCGGCGGGATGCTCCATCTCGCGGTCGCGGCCGTCCGCAACGTGATCGAGGACAACGCGCGCTGATCGTCGGCACCGACGCGCTGCCCGGCCGATCTCTCGGCTAACCCGCCGCCCGCCGGACCACCTCTCGCACGCGCTCCCACGCCTCCTCGGTCGGGTCGCTGAGCGCGTACGACGTCGGCCAGAACCCGCTCGGGTCATCCAGCGCCGCCTCCGTGCTCGCGCCGAAGGTCGAGTAGCGGGTCTTGTCCTGCTGCCCGCTGCGGAAGAAGACGACCACCTTGCCTCCGCGGGCGTAGCCGGGCTGGCCGTAGTACAGCTTGGGGGAGAGGTCGGGCGCGACCTCCGCGACGATGGCGTGCAGGCGCTCCGCCAGCTCGCGGTCGCCGTCGGGCATGCTCGCGATCTTCGCGGCGACGTCCGCAGCCTCGGCAGCGGCCTTCTCGGCGGCCTTCTCCGCGCCCTTCGCGCGTTTGGCCTCCGCCCTCAGCTCGGCCGCCCGCTGCGCGATAGCGGCGCGTTCCTCGGCGGAGAAGCCTCCCGCGTCGTTCGTCTTCGTCATGTGTGCTCCCCGATCCCGGCTTCGCCGTCGCGCCGATCATTCCCGTTCGCCGTGTCGTGGTCGCGGCCCGGTGGATGCCGGTCGCCGTTCTCCGACTCGGGACCCATAAGGTTTGCCCGCGAGTTCGTCTCGAGGGTGATGATCTGGTTGACCTTGGTCACCAGATGCTCTTCGCGTTTCGGCGGCGCGACGTCGTAGGGAAAGACCCCGGCGGTGTAGAGGCGGAGTTCTGCGACCAACTGCATGTGCGTCACAGCGTAGCGATTTCGGCGGCCCGGAAGTACCACCGGCATGCTGCGGCGACGTCCTGGTGCGGCGTCCGGGGATCGTTCTCCGGCAGCGAGATCGACTCACCGATGTCTTCGTTCTTCCCGTCCCCGATTTCGGATCTCGCGCGTACAGTGACGGTCGTGACCGACGACGCCCCCATCGCCTACACCGCCCTCCCGAACGGCACCCCCGTCTTCACCTCCGGAGGCGTCGAGATCGGCAGGGTCGAACACGTGCTGCAAGACCCGTCGCTCGACCTGTTCGACGGCCTCGCGGTGAAAACCCACGACGGCCTGCGGTTCGTCGACGCGAACCGTGTCGACCGCATCACGACCTCGGCCGTGCACACCACCCTCAGCGAGGACGACGCGCGTTCGCTCCCGGAGCCGCAGGGTGACGAGGTGTTCGACGCCGACCCCGACGAGTACGGCGGCAACGGCCTGAGCGCATGGTTCGGGCGCATGTTCCTGCGTGAGCACTGGATGCGCCGCAAGGACTGAGTCACGCGGGTCGGCTCCGGGAGGTCGATGCGGTTCTGCCGCCGGCCCAGCGCCGTGCGTTCTCGACGGACGCGCGACATCCCGCACAGCGACCTCATAGACTCGAGCGCATGTTCGTCTTGTCGCTGATGGCATTCGTGCTGTTCGTCGTGGCGCTCCTGGATGTGATCATGCGCCGGGACGACCAGATCAAGCACCTTCCGAAGATCGCGTGGGTGTTCATCGTGATCCTGCTGCCGCTCATCGGTGCGATCCTCTGGTTCGCGGTCGGGCGGGAGTACCCGTCGTCCCCGCGTCCGCGCCCGGTGATGCGGCCGGCGGCCGAGGCTCCCCGCCACGCGCCCTACGCCTCCAGCACGGAGGCGCAACTCGCCGCGCTCGAGCGCGAGATCGAGCTCGCGGAGCGCGACAAGCGCATCCGGGAACTCGAAGAGCAGGTGCGACGCCAGTCGGAGGGTGAGACGGCGTAGGGCGTTTCAGCCTCGCCTCCTACTCCTGGAACACCCCCAGCATCCGCTCGCGGTTGTCGCCGAGGGCACGCTCGCAACCGGACGCGCAGTGCACGTCCTGGGGCGCCGTGCGGAAGCCCGCCTGACCGGGGGTGCCGAGCATCTTGACCGTGCCGTCCATGCGCTTTCCGCAGATCGGGCAGCTGGCCGAACGCAATTCGATCCTGATCGCCATGAGCACACGGTAACCCCGCGCGTGCCCCCCGAATGCGGGCCACGCGGCGGGAGTGCGAGATCGTCGCTGCACCGGCGCGCGCGGGCGGCACGCGTTCGCGCCGTCCCGGCTGCCGCGTCCCGCCTGCCGCGTGTCGCCAGTTCGGGAGGAGCGCGCGTTCGCCCGTGCGAACGTAGGCTGACCGGGTGACCTATGCACCGTCGATGCTGCCGCCGAGCGGCTGGTATCCCGACCCCTACGATCCGGGGTTGCTGCGCTGGTGGAGCGGTGTCGAGTGGACCGGGTACACCTATCCCGTCGCGCCGGCCGCCGCTCCTCAGGAGCCTCGCGCGCCGCGGAAGCGCCGTGCGCCGCGCAAGTGGCTCGGCCGGTTCGGCGGCTGGATCATCGCCGGTGTCAGCGCGGGCATCTGGCTGTGGGTGTTCGGCTTCAGCTTCCTGCTCGCGGCGATCGCGCCGCACGCACGCGACGGCGGCCCGAGCGTGGTCCCCACGTTCCTGCTGCTCAGCGGCGCGGCGACGGTGGCCGTCGCGCTGCTCTACACGATGGCCTACAAGCTGCGTCCGGACGACGAGCTCTCTGCCCCACGCCTCCTGCTGATCGGCGGCGTCGGCGGGCTCGCGGCCGCTCTCGTCGCTGCGCCCGCCAACGCGCTCATCGACGTCGTAAGCGGCGGGACGTCCGCCCACCCGAGCGAACTGGCGCTGCTGACGGCCGGCGTGGTGGAGGAGACCGTCAAGCTGGCCGCGGTGCTCCTCCTGGCGATGAAGCTGCCGGTGAAGGATGCCAGGATCGGCCTCTTCGTCGGCGGAGCGGTGGGGATCGGCTTCAGCGTCATCGAGAACGTCGGTTACCTGCTCGACGCGTTCGCGCGCGGCCAGGAGGCGGGCGGCAACGGGATCGGCTACTTCATCGTGGTGACGATCGGCCGGCAGCTCACCGGGCCGTTCCTGCACCCGGTGTTCTCGGCGCTGGTCGCAGCCGCGGTGTTCGCCGCGGCGAAGGAGGGGCGTTACCGGCTGTCCCTCGGCGCCGTGCTGGCGTACCTCGGCGTCGTCGCCGCGCACGGCGGCTTCGACGGGTTCATCGGCTTCATGCAGAACGCCCCGATGCCCGCCGCGGAGCGAGGCGGCCTGCTGTTGATCTTCGAGTTCGTCTTCGTCGTCGCCAGCGGCATCACCTGGCTGCTGGTCGCGCAGCACGTCCGGCGGACCGGTCGCACGGCGACGCTCGGCAGCGGGGCGGCCGAACTCGCTGCCTGACGGGCGAGCGCTCGCACGATACGCGCCCTACGGCGCGCCTCCAAGCCCCTGCTGCGCACCGCACCGCGGGGTTGTATGGAGGCGGACGAAACGGAGGTAACGCATGTCCCCTTCTGACCCGCAGAGCGAGCAGCAGCAACCGGCCCAGCAGCAGACCCCTCCCGGTTCGACGGACGCGCTCGACCCGCGGCCCGACCACGGCGAGCAGAGCTACCGCGGCGGCGGCCGTCTCGCCGGCAAGAGGGCACTGATCACCGGCGCCGACAGCGGCATCGGCAAAGCGGTCGCGATCGCGTACGCCCGCGAGGGCGCGGATGTCGCCATCTCGTACCTGAGCGAGGACGACGACGCCGAGGACACCGCGAACTGGGTGCGGGAGGCCGGGCAGAAAGCGGTGCTGCTGCCGGGAGACGTCTCCGACCCGCAGCACTGCCGCGAGCTCGTGGCGCGGACGGTCGAGGAACTCGGCGGCATCGACATCCTTGTCAGCAACGCCGCCTTCCAGATGACGCACGACTCGCTCGAGGAGACCCCCGACGACGAGTGGGATCACACGCTCGCCACGAACCTGTCGGCCTACTTCCACCTGGCCAAGGCGGCCGTGCCGCACATGAAGCCGGGCGCGAGCATCATCGGCTCGTCGTCGGTCAACTCCGACATGCCGTCGCCGACCTTGGCGCCATACGCGGCGACGAAGGCGGCCATCGCCAACTTCACCGCATCGCTGGCGCAACTGCTCGGGGAGCGGGGGATCCGCGCGAACAGTGTGGCCCCCGGCCCGATCTGGACTCCGCTCATCCCCTCGACGATGCCCGAAGAAAAGGTCGCCCAGTTCGGCGGGGACACCCCGCTCGGCCGCCCGGGCCAGCCGGCCGAACTCGCCCCGGTCTACGTGCTCCTCGCCTCCGACGAGGGCTCCTACGTCTCCGGAGCCCGGATCGCGGTCACCGGAGGCCGGCCGATCCTCTGAGCGTCGCCGCCGAGACGTGAGTAATCGCGGGAATCCCGGTCGGGATTCCCGCGATTACTCACGTCTCGCGCGTCTCAGGCGCGGTAGACGGTGCGGCCGTCTACGAGGGTCTCGGCGACGTGCGCGGCGTCGAACGACGCGCCGTCGGAGACGTCGCGGTCGAGGAGGACGAGGTCGGCCGCCAACCCGGGTCGCAGCCGACCGGTCGTAGCCTCCAGCCGACCGATCCACGCCGCTGTTCCGGTGTACGCGTCGAGGACCGCCGCGGGCGGCAGCGCCTCGGAGGCGAGCAGCGGCTCGGTGAGCGCGAGGCCGGTCGCGTGCGGGTCGGCGGCGGGCGCCAGCCGGGTCGTCCCCGTGTGCATGGCCCAGAGCGGGTTCGGGTCGGAGACCGGCCAGTCGCTGCCGGCGACGATTCGTGCGCCGTGCGTCCGCAGCGTCTCGAACGGGAAGTGCCGACGTGCGCGATCGGCGCCCATCATCGGCAGCTTGCGCTCGACGATCTCGACATCGGTGCGGGCCCACAGCAGCTGCGCATTCACCGTGACGCCGAGCTCCGCGAAGCGGCCGAAGTCGGCGGTGTCGACGACGTCGAGATGCGCGAGCTGGTGGCGGCCTCCCGTCGGCCCGTTGAGGGAGCGGGCGTGGGCGACCGCATCGAGGCATTCGCGCACCGCGCGGTCGCCGACGGCGTGCAGGTGCACGTCGAAACCGCGCGCGTCGAGCTCGGCGACGATCGTCGCGAGCTGTTCCGGCGGGATGAACGAGTCCCCGCGGAACCCCGCCCGGTCGGAGTAGTCGTCGAGGAGGGCGGCGGTGTGGTTCTCGATCATGCCGTCCTGCATGATCTTCACCGTCCCGGCGTCGATCCGAGCGGTCTGCGCGGCCACCCGCTCGCGTCGCGCCTCCAGCTCGCCGACCTGCTCGAGGCCGCGGTCACGGTCCCACCACTGGCAGAGCACCACGCGCGCGGTCAGCGCGCCCTGGCGCTCCAGGGACAGATAGGCGTCGAGCGAGTCCGGTCCGAGCTCGCTCGTGCCGACGGCCGCGTCGTGCCAGGTGGTCACACCGACCGAGTGGAGGCGGCGCTGGGCGGCGAGGATGGCGGTCTCCACGAAGCCGGGCTCCGGCGCCGGGATGATGGGGTTCAGCGCCTGCATCGCGCTGTCGAGCAGCACACCCGTGAGCGTGCCGCGCTCGTCGCGCACGAAGCGGCCGCCGGACGGGTCGGCGGTATCGGGGGCGACTCCGGCAGCCTGCAGGGCCCGGGAGTTGACCCAGACCCCGTGACCGTCGTGGCTGGTGAGGATCACCGGCCGGTCGGGCACGACCGCGTCGAGCAGCGAACGCGTCGGGAAGCCGCCGGGGAAGACATCGCCGTACCAGCCGACGCCCATGATCGTGTCGAGCTCCGGATGCGCCGCTGCGTAGTCGGCGATGATCCGCAGGTACTCGTCGGCGTCGTGCACCGGCATCAGGTCGATGCCCAGCAGGGAGCCTCCCGCCATCGGCGGGTGCACGTGCGTGTCGTGGAAGCCGGGGAGCAGGGAGGCGCCGCCCGCGTCGCGAACGACCGTTCCGGCCTCGCGCCGCCCGGCGAGCCCGGTGTCGGGGCCGATCGCCGCGATGACGCCGTCGCGGACGAGCACGCCGCCGTCCTCCCAGCGACCCTCACCGAGGTAGAGGCGGGCGTTCGTGATGTGCAGACTCGTCATCGGCGTCCCTTCGCGTGTCCGACCAGTCTCCGTCGAGGGCGTCGGATCACGCAAATAGCTTCAGGTTCATCACTTCATCAGTACGTTCGATATGACATCTGCGCGAAACACGGCCGTCATCCGGTACCCGGTCAGCCGCGCGACGGCTCCGGGTTCAATGCCTCCGCCACCACCTGTGCGGCGATGTCGCCGACCGCCCGTGCACGGGCGGTCGCCCGCACCGATCGCATCGCGGCGAGCACCACCGGCAGCGCGGGCACGCTGTCGGCGATCGGGAGGGCGGCCACCCGCTCGCCGTCGTAGCTGAGATCGTGCTGCGGGCACTGGTTGAGGATGGAGAACCCGTGGCCGTGGGCGACGAAGGCGCGCACCGTCTCATAGTTGAGCGAGCGATGCCGGATCTCCGGCTGCAGGCCGGCTCCGGCGAGGATGCCGAGGAAGTACTCGCGGCTGTGCGGCAGATCGAGCAGGATCATCGGCTCCCGCGCAAGCTCGCGCAGGAAGACCTGAGACGAGGCGGCCAGCGGATGGTCGGCCGGCAGGATGACGTGCGGTGGAGCGTCCGACAGCACGGCGGTGCGGATGTCGTTGCCGAAGCCGAAGTCGTAGCCGATCAGCAGTTCCACGCGCCCGCTGCGCAGCGCCGCCCTGGCGCCGTCGGTGTCGAGCTCGTCCACTTCGATGTCGAGGTAGGGGTGCTCGGCGCGCACCCGGCTGACGATGGCCGGCAGGATGAACGGCGCCAGCGTGACGAAACAGCCGATGCGGATGGTGCCACGCACCTGGTTGTCGATGCCGCGCGCGGTGTCGAGCGCCTCCTCGAGGTTGAGCAGGAGCGCGCGGGCGTCGCCGAGGAACTGCTGCCCGGACGGCGTGAGCGTCAGACCGCGCGAGCGCTGACGGATGAACAGCTGTGCGCCGACCTGCTGCTCCAGCTGCGCGATGGCCGACGACACGGCCGACTGTGCGACGAAGAGCTCCTCCGCGGCGCGCGTCATCGACAGGTGGGTGGCCGCTTCGATGAAGTAGCGCAACTGCGCGAGTGTGACGTCCGGCTTCTTGCTCATCCAGCCCCTCGGTTACGGCCGTGTTTCGGCTCTGTTTCCTCCGGCGCGGTATCTGCCGAAGTGATGCAGTGGTTCAGGCAACCTTAGTTGATCGATGCGGAAAAGGGGCAGAAGCTTCTATGCCAAGCGACGAACGAGGAGCACACCCATGAGCACAGCGGCCCGCACCGAGCCCCGCAGCGACGCCCTCGGCGTCGAGACCCGCACCATCGACCACATCCCCGAGAACGAACGGCACGGCAAAGCCCGCAACCTGTTCACGATCTGGTTCGGCGGCAACATCATGATGCTGTCGATCGCGACCGGGCTGCTCGCGACGGCCGTCTACGGCCTCCCGATCTGGGCCGCGATCCTCGCGCTCGTCGTCGGCAACCTGGTCGGCGGCGTCGTGATGGCGCTGCACGCCGCGCAGGGCCCGCAGATGGGCGTGCCGCAGATGCTGCAGACCCGCGCCCAGTTCGGCTCCTACGGCAGCCTGCTGGTCGTCGTCATCGTGGTCGGGATGTACGTGGCGTTCTTCGCGTCCAACGTCATCCTGGGAGGCCAGGCCCTCGACTCGCTGACCCACCTGGGCGACTTCTGGTCGACGGTGATCGTGGGCCTCATCAGCGTCTTCGGCGCCGTCTTCGGCTACCGCCTGCTGCACGTCTTCGGCACGGTGATGAGCGTCGTCGCCGGCCTCACCATCGCGCTCGTCTTCGTCTACATCTTCGCGGCCGGAACGCTGCCCGCAAGTGCGCTCGGCTACGGCTCGGTGACCGCCACCGGCATCATGGGCACCATCTCGGTCGCCGCGCTCTGGCAGATCGCCTACGCGCCCTACGTCTCGGACTACACGCGCTACATGCCCAAGGACACCGGCGTGCGCGCCGCGTTCTGGGCGACCTTCGCCGGCTGCGTGCTCGGCTCGGTGATCCCGATGGTGCTCGGATCGATCGTGGGGGCCGCCTTTCCGAAAGACGACGTGGCGACCGGCCTGAGCGCCCTCGTCCCCGGCATCGCGGGGCTCGCGATGCTGGTCTTCGGCGTCGGCATCAGCGTCAGCAATGGGATGAACCTCTACTGCGGCAGTCTCGCGATCATCACCATCGGCCAGACGCTGTTCCCGAAGTGGATCCCGCGGGCGGTCACGCGCGGGGCCATCGCGGTCCTCCTGTTCCTCGTCGCGCTCGTCCTCGGCTTCGCCTTCTCGGCCAACTTCCTGGTCAACCTGTCGAACCTGATGATCCTGCTGCTGTGCGTGCTCATCCCGTGGACCGCCGTCAACCTGGTCGACTACTACGCGGTGAAGCACGGCAAATACGACATCGCCTCGCTGTTCCGTCAGGACGGCGGCATCTACGGCCGCGTCAACCGCAACGCGGTGATCTGCTACGTGCTCGGCATCCTGGTGCAACTGCCGTTCCTCAACACCGCCTTCTACACGGGTCCGATCGCCACCGCGCTCGGCGGGGTCGACATCTCCTGGATCGTCGGCCTTGCCGTGATCTGCCCGCTCTACTACGCGCTCATGAAGTGGGCGCCGTCGAAGCCGCCGGCGCTCGCCGAGTCGGCTGCCGGCCCGTTGGCCACCTCCATCCCGACCGCAGGAGCAGAATGACCGACAGCACCGCCGACACCCTCAGCACCGCCGCTGCCGCCGCCGAGTACGACTATGTCGTGGTCGGCGGCGGCACCGCTGGTGGAATCGTCGCCGCGCGCCTCTCCGAGAACCCGGACGTCACGGTCGGCCTCCTGGAGTGGGGGCCGAGCGATCGCGACGAGGGCCGTGCGCGTTCGATCCGCCGGTGGGAGGAGATGATCGAGAGCGAGTACGACCTCGACTACCGCAGCGTTCCGCAGGAGCGCGGTAACTCGAGCATCCGGCAATCGCGCATGCGCATCCTCGGCGGGTGCTCGACGGCCAACACGATGATCGCCTGGCGTCCGCCGGCCGCCGATCTCGACGAGTGGGTGGCGGCCGGAGCGGCCGGGTGGGACGCCGCGAGCTTCCAGCCGTACTTCGACCGGCTGCGGATCCCCATCCACCCCGTCGCCCCCGCCGATCGCAATCCGTTCGTCGCAGACGTCGTCGCCGCCGCGGCCGCCGCTTTGGACCTCCCGCTGCAGGAGCGCTGGAACGACGGCCGCACCGACACTCTCGCCCGCGGCGTAGGGTTCTTCGAGGTGGGCTACGACCCTGAGACCAACGTGCGCGGGTCGAGTTCGATCCACTACCTCCACGACGTGATGGACTCCCGGGAATCGCTCGAGGTGATCACCGGTGCGCGCGCCGAGCGCCTCGTCGTGGAGGACGGCCGGGCGGTCGCCGTGGTCTGCCGTTCCGACGACGGCGTCGTCCGCACCGTGCGCGCGCGGCAGGAGATCGTGCTGGCGTGCGGGGCGATCGACACGCCGCGGCTGCTGCTGCTCTCGGGGATCGGCCCTGTCGATGTGCTCGAGGCCGCCGGGATCGAGCCCGTCGTCGAGCTGCCGGGTGTCGGCGAGAACCTCCAAGACCACGCCGAAGGTCTCGTGGTGTGGGAGGCCGTGTCGGCCCCGCCCGCGATCTCGGCCTCCGGCTGGGACGCCGGCGCGATGGTCGGCGTCGACGGCGACCCGGCCAAGGCGGATGTGCTCATGCACTTCCCGGTCGTGCCGGTCGTGGACCACCCGCGGGCGCGCGGGGTCGGCTTTCCGCCGAACATCGTGGCCATCGCCCCCAACGTCGCGAAGCCGCACAGCCGCGGCCGCGTCACGATCGCCTCCGCCGACCCGGCCGAGCCGCCGGTGATCGATTACCGCTACTTCACCGACGCCGCGGGCCACGACGAGCGGATGCTCGTCGCCGGCGTGCGTCTGGCCCGGCGGATCGCCGAGGCCGAACCGATGCGCCGGCACCTGGTGCGGGAGATCTTCCCCGGCCCGGAGGTGCAGACGGACGAGGAGCTGTCGGCGGTGCAGCGCGGCATCCATCAGACCGTCTACCACGTGAGCGGCACCTGCCGGATGGGCGCGCCGGACGACGAGCTCGCGGTGGTCGACCCGTCGCTGCGCGTGCGCGGGATCGAGGGGCTGCGGATCGCGGACGCGTCGGTGTTCCCGACGCTGACCTCGGTGAACCCGGTCATCACGGTGATGATGGTCGCGGAGCGGGCGGCGGAGCTGATCGCGGCGAGTGGGCAACGGCGGAGATTCGCTGTCGCCTAGTCCGAAATCGCGGTTAACGGAGGAGATCCCGGCCTGGTGGGCCGGGATCTCCTCCGTTAACAGCGAGCGCTAGTCACGCACCGGCTCCAGCAGCTGCTCGGGCTCCGGAGCGATGCGGCGGTCGCGCGCCTGCTGCCAGAAGTAGCCCGCCAGCGCCAGGATCGTGATGACGATGAGCGTCCCGACCGTGAAGCCTTCGAAGGTCGCGCGGTCGACGCCCCAGGTGTCGACGAAGTCGTACCTGAGGCCGAGCAGCGACTCCAGCGTGCCAGGGAACACCGCCACCCACGAGCCGAGCAGCACCCAGGCGTAGATGACGACGACGGCCGTCCACAGACCGGCCTTGCCGCCGGGGACACGGAACGGGCGCTCGATGTCCGGGTACTTGCGGCGCAGGCGGATGATCGACGGGAAGATCACCAGGTACGACAGCAGCAGGGTCGAGATCGCGACCGTCAGCACGACCGTGAACACCGCGGCGGTGCTGCCCTTCAGCAGCAGCGTCGCAGCGATGCAGAAGACCGTCGCGACGATCCCCGACAGCAGGTTCATGCGCACCGGAGTGCCGAACCTCTTCGAGAACACGCCGAAGTAGCGGAAGAACGCGCCGTCGGCGCCGGCGGCGGCCTGCACGCGGTCGGAGGCGATCATCCACGCGCTCGCCTGCGTCAGCACCACGAACACGAACAGCAGGGCTGCGATGAACATCACCGGCCCTGTCGCGATGCCGTAGACGGAGAACACTTCCTTGAACGCGTCGAGCAGGCCGCTGGCGCCCTGCACCTTGTCGGCGGGGAGCACGGCGAGGATGGCGAAGATCGGGACGAGGTAGCACAGGATCGAGATGATGCCCGAGGAGGTGATCGCCTTCGGGACGTCCTTCTGCGGATTGCGCATCTCTTCCGCCGCGCCGTTGGGCGCCTCGAAACCGACGACCGCGAAGAGGATGACCGGCGTCACCGCGAGGAAGCCGCCGAGCGTCGGCGAGAAGGCGCCTGCGGCGTAGCCGTGCACGCCGTTCTTGAGCGCGTAGACGACCACGGTGACGACGAAGACCAGCAACAGCGCGATCTTCACGACCGCACCCGCCGCGACGATGTGCTTGCCGTACTGGAGGCCGATGATCGCGGTGCCGATGGCCAGCCAGATGAACACCAGCTTGAAGACGATGTCGCCCGCGCTGCCCTCCGGCAGCGGCGCGATGTAGGCGCCCCAGGTCGCAGCGGAGATGAACACCAGCGAGCCGCCCATCCAGAGCGGGTTGGTGATCCAGTAGAACAGCGTCGCGATCGCCCCGGTCAGCTTGCCGAACGCGAGCCGCACCCAGACGAAGGGACCGCCTTCGTCGTGGAAGGTGCTGCCGAGCTCGGAGATGACGAGCGCGTAGGGGAACAGGAAGGTGATGCCGATCACGGCGGTCCAGGTGAACGCTTCGGCGCCGCCGCCTGCCGCGATCTGCGCCACGGTGTCGATGGAGATGACGGCGCCGATCGAGAGGAAGACGATGTCGAGGCGGCCGAGCGTCTTGTGGAAGCGCTGGGCGCGGATGCTCGACGTCGCGAGCTTCGCGTCGTTCCGGGTGGATGAACTCATCGGGACTCCTTCGTCCTGCATTCGTGTGGGGTGGGGTGGGATGACGGGCTGAACGTGCGGTCGAGGTGCATGATCCGCTCGGCCCGGCCGAGGCGGGGGAGGTCGCTGCCGTCGCGGACCACACGGCCCGCTCGGTCGAACTCCTCCAGGAAGCCGCTCGCCCACGAGACCTCCTCGGCCGAGGGCGCCATCACCTCGTTGACGATCGCCACCTGCGCCTCGCGCAGGCACAGGCGACCGGTGAGGCCGAGCGCCGCTGCCGAACGGGACTGCTCGGTGACGACCGGCACGCCGTCGACGACGGACGGCCCGTCGATCGGACCGGGGAGGCCGCCGACCCGGCTGGCGACGACGAGCCGCGAGCGCGGGTAGGCGAGGGCGAGCTCGCTGCCCGCGACGCCCGTGTCGCGGCGGTAGTCGCCGCTGCCGAATGCGAGCCGGAAGACTCCAGGGGCCTGGGCGATCGCAGCGGCGTTCTCCACGCCGAGGGCCGACTCGATGAGCGCGACGACAGGGGTCCGACCGCCGAGCCGCTCGGCCGTCTCGGCCGCGTGCGCGGCCTCCTCGGTCTTCGCGAGCACAACGCCCAGCAGGCCGAGGAGGCCGCGAAGCCGATCGATGTCGTCCTGCCAGAACGGCGTCGTGCGGTCGTTGATGCGCACCCAGGCCTCGCCACCGGTCTCGAGGAAGCGCGCGACGCGCTCGCGCTCGACGGCCTTGCGGGAGGCGTCGATCGCGTCCTCCAGGTCGATGACGACGGCGTCCGCGCTGGAACCGGTCACGGCGACCGCGTCGAGTCGCGCCGCCGAGATCAGCAGCCAGGTTCGGGCGACGTCCGCCGGGACGCGGGCCCCGGCGGCGGGGAGGTCGAGCTGCAGGGTCATCGCCGTGCTCCTAGTCGTGCTGGAACCACGTGGTCTTGAGGCCGACGTAGTTGTCGATGGCGTGCCGGGACAGGTCGCGGCCGAAGCCCGACTGCTTGAACCCGCCGAACGGCGTGGTCGAGCCGAGCGCGTCCACGGTGTTCACCGAGACGGTGCCGGCGACGAGCCGCTCGGAGACGCGGTGGGCGCGCGACAGGTTCGAGGTCCAGACCGACGCGGCGAGTCCGTAGTCGGTCGCGTTGGCGGCGTGGACGGCGTCGTCCTCCCGGTCGAACGCCTGGACCACGACCAGCGGCCCGAAGATCTCGTCGCGGTGCAGCGGGTGCGACAGCGGGAGGCCGGCGACGATCGCCGGGTCGATGAACGCCGTCGAGCCGTCGCGCTCGCGACGCTCGCCCCCGATCAGTTCGCCGTCGCGGGCCGCCGTCGCGATCGCCTCGGCGACGGCGTCGGCGTGCGACTCCGAGACCAGCGCACCGTTGCCGCTCGCCGGATCGAGCGGGTCGCCCGACCGGTAGGCCTGCGCGGAGGCGGTGAGGAGCCCGACGAACTCGTCGTAGACCGGTCGCTCGACGAAGATGCGCGAGTTGGCCGAGCAGACCTCGCCCTGGTTGTAGAACGCGCCGAAAGCGGCCTTCTCCGCGGCGAGGGCGAGGTCCGCCACGTCGGCGAAGACGAGGTTGGAGCTCTTGCCGCCCGCCTCCAGGCTGAGCCGCTTCATGTTGGATTCGCCGGCGTAGGTCAGCAGCTTCTTGGCCACCGTGGTCGATCCGGTGAAGGTGAGCGCGTCGACGTCCGGGTGGAGTCCGAGCGCGCGGCCGATCACGGAGCCCGGCCCGGGGACGACGTTCAGCACGCCGGCGGGGAGCCCGGCCTCCAGGGCCAGCTCGCCGAGCCGGAGGGCCGTGAGGCTCGTCGTCTCTGCGGGCTTGAGCACGACGCTGTTGCCGGCGACCAGCGCGGGTGCGAGCTTCCAGGCGGCGATGTCGAGCGGGTAGTTCCAGGGGACGATGGCCGCGACGACGCCCAGCGCGACGCGACGGACGATCGCGGTCGAGCCCGGGGGAGTGGCCGGCACCTCGTCGCTCAGCTTGTCCGCCAGCTCGCCGTACCAGCGGAAGGTCGCCGCGGTGCCGGGCACGTCCACGGCGCGCGTCTGCGAGAGCGGCTTGCCCATGTCGAGCGACTCGAGGAGCGCGAGCTCCTCGGCGTCGCGCTCGATCAGGTCGGCGAGGCGGCGGAGCACCGCGCCGCGGTCGGCCGCGCCGAGGCCGCTCCAGGCCCGGCGCTCGTAGGCCGAGCGGGCGGCGGCCACGGCGTGGTCGACGTCGGCTGGGCCGCCTCGGGCGACCTCGGCGAGTGGCGCGCCGGTCGCCGGGTTGACCGTGACGAAGGTCTCGCCCGAGCGGGCGCCGACCCGGTCGCCGTCGATGAGTGCCCTGCCGTCGATGCGGACGGTTGTGTCGATCGTCATGCCGGAAGAGTACGCATCACCTGTGCATCGAAACGAGCGGAGAAAAGCGTTGAAGTGCATCGAATCATGTGATTTATGGATTCTCGCGCGACGCAAGAGTGATCAATGCAAGAAATGTTCACACGCGCGAAACGCACGCGAAGCATCACTTCAACAGATTCAATTCGGCGATTCTCATTGTTTTACAGATCCGGGCGGCGCTGCCGACAATGGCTGGACCGCTCACGGATCAGCGAAGGAGATCAGCATGTCGAGCCAGGAAATCGAGGTCCTCGTCGTCGGGGCGGGCCAGGCCGGTGTGGCGATGAGCGATCATCTGACCGACCGCGGCATCCCGCACCTGGTGCTCGAGAAGGGCCGGATCGCCGAGCGCTGGCGCTCGGGGCGCTGGGACTCGCTGGTCGCCAACGGCCCCGCCTGGCACGACCGCTTCCCCAAACTCGAGTTCGAAACCGTCGGCGCCGACGACTTCGCACCCAAGGAGGACGTGGCCGACTATTTCGTCGCATACACGAAACTCATCGACGCGCCCATCCGCACCGGGGTGGAGGTCACCCGCGTCGTGAGGAACAGCGACCGGCCCGGCTTCACGGTCGAGACCTCCGACGGCGAATACCAGGCCCGCTACGTCGTCGCCGCGACCGGGCCGTTCCAGGTGCCGGTCATCCCCGCGATCGTCCCGCACGACGCCGGCGTGACCCAGCTGCACTCCAGCGACTACCGCAACCCGGCACAGCTGCCGGACGGCGGCGTGCTGGTGGTGGGTGCCGGATCGTCCGGTGTGCAGATCGCCGACGAGCTGCGCCACTCCGGACGCGAGGTCTGGCTGTCCGTCGGACCGCACGACCGACCACCGCGTCGCTATCGCGGTCGCGACTTCGTCTGGTGGCTGGGCGTGCTCGGCAAGTGGGACCTCGCCGCGCCCCCGCAGGGCGCCGAGCACGTCACCATCGCGGTGAGCGGCGCCGACGGCGGCCGCACGGTCGACTTCCGCGAACTCGCAGCCGGCGGGATCACCCTCGTCGGCCGCACCGACGCGTTCGCCGACGGGCGGATGCGATTCGCGGCCGACCTCGCCCGCAACGTCGCCGCGGGCGACGCCAACCTGTTCGCGCTGCTCGACGAGGCCGACGCCTACGTCGCCCGCAACGGCCTGGACCTCCCCGAGGAGCCCGAGGCGCGCCTCCTCGGCGCCGACCCCGCGAGCCTCACCGACCCTATCCGGGAGCTCGACCTGACAGCTGCCGGCATCTCGACGATCGTGTGGGCCACCGGCTTCCGCACCGACTACAGCTGGCTGCAGGTCGACGCGTTCGACGAGGACGGCAGGCCCGCCCACCAGCGCGGCGTCTCCACCGAGCCCGGCGTCTACTTCCTCGGCCTCCCGTGGCAGTCGCGCCGCGGCTCCAGCTTCATCTGGGGCGTCTGGCACGACGCCCGCCACATCGCCGACCAGATCCAGATCCAGCGGGGCTACCTCGCCTACGACCAGCAGGCCGCGCTCGCGGCGGAAGGAGCAGTCCTCTGATGCCCACCCACACCCGGATCCGCCCGTTCAACACCAAGGACACCTACCCTGAGCAGAAGCTCGACAACGACCTCTGCCAAGCCGTCGTCGCGAACGGCGTCGTCTACCTCCGCGGCCAGATCGGGCAAGACCTGGAGACCCGCGAGTCCGTCGGCGTCGGCGACGTGGAGGCCCAGGCCGAGAAGGCGATGGCGAACATCGCGATGCTGCTGGAGGAGGCCGGTTCGAGCCTCGACGACATCGTCAAGGTCGTGATCTACCTCATCGATCCGCGCTACCGGGAGCCCGTCTACCGGGTCGTCGGACGCTGGCTGAAAGGCGTCTTCCCGGTCTCCACGGGCCTCGTCGTCTCGGCGCTCGCCCGACCGGAGTGGCTGGTGGAGATCGACGCGACGGCCGTGATCTCTTCGGAGGCGCGCTCGTCGGCCGCGGGCTCGGAGGCGTCGCGATGACCTTCTCCATCC
This sequence comes from uncultured Leifsonia sp., assembly GCF_945957465.1. GTDB lineage: Bacteria > Actinomycetota > Actinomycetes > Actinomycetales > Microbacteriaceae > Leifsonia. Next base: position 44,837 of record NZ_CAMFLC010000013.1, on the reverse strand, counting down.
TCGCCGTCGACGACAGCGGCGCCATCGGCTCCGCCATCTGCTCCTCGTCGCCGGCCGTCGCCGCACGCTGCGTCACCCTCGCCGACGGCGTGGGCGGCGCTCACTCGCAGAACGTCACCGATCCCCGCCTCGGCCCCCGGCTCGTCGACGGGCTGCGCGACGGGCGCCCGGTCGAGGAGGTCCTCGCGTGGGTCGTGGATTCCACGCCCGACATCGACTACCGCCAGCTCCTGGTGATCGACCGCGACGGCCGCTCCGCCATCCACTCGGGCTCACACGTGCTCGGCGAGCACGGCCAGGCGCAGTCCGCGCACGCGGTCGCCGCCGGGAACATGCTCGCGCGAGCCGACCTCCCGCAGCTGATGGTGGATGCGCTGGAGGCGGCCGAGGGCGACCTGGAGGTGCGCCTGCTGGCCGCGCTGAAGGCCGCCGTCGCCGCGGGCGGCGAGGAGGGCCCGGTGCACTCGGCCGGCGTCGCGGTCGTGCGCGACGCCGGCTGGCGGGTCACCGACCTGCGCGTCGACTGGGCCGACGATCCCGTGGCGCTGCTCGACGAGATCCTCGTCGAGACCTGGCTGCCGCAGCGCGACGCGTACGTCATGCGCGGTCTGATGCCGGCCGGCGCGCCCAGCTACGGTGTGCCCGGCGATGAGTGAGCCGCCCGCCGTCTCGGACGTCACGGCGCTGAAGGAACGCGTGCGGGAGCTCGTCGACGGCGACCTCCCGCGGCTCGTCGCCCTGTCGGAGGCACTGCACGCCGACCCCGAGACCGCGTGGGACGAGCATCGCTCGGCCGCCCGGCTCTGCGATGCCCTCGCCGACCGCGGCCTGGCGGTGACGCCCCGCTATCTGGGATTCGAAACCGCGTTCCTGGCGACCGCCGGCTCCGGCCCGGTGCGCATCGGGGTGTGCGCCGAGTACGACGCGCTGCCCGGGCTCGGGCATGCCTGCGGCCACAATCTGATCGCCGCGATCGCCGTCGGCGTCGCCTCGGCGCTCGCTCCGGTGGCCGACCGGCTCGGCATCACGCTGGAGGTCTACGGCACTCCCGCGGAGGAGGGCGGCGGCGGAAAGATCGAACTGCTCGACCGCGGCGCCTTCGCCGGCCTCGATCTCGCGGTCATGGCGCATCCGGGGCCGGTCGACGTCGCCGAGGCGCGCCCGTTCGCCGTCGCGCACACCCACGTGCGGTACGACGGCAAGGCCGCGCACGCCGGCGCGTACCCCGAGGAGGGCGTCAACGCGAACGACGCGTTCGTCGTCGCCCAGGTCGCGATCGGACTGCTGCGCCAGCAGCTGCCGCACTCGGCGCGCGTGCACGGCATCCAGACCGTCGGAGGGCAGGCTCCCAACGCCATCCCCGACCGCACGGAAGGACGCTGGTACGTGCGCGCCGAGACGCTGGCGGAGCTGGCCGGCATCGAGGAGAAGGTGAACCGGTGCTTCGAAGCGGGCGCTCTCGCCTCCGGAGCCGCGCTCACCATCACGCCCGAGAGCAAGCCCTACTCCGAGTTCCGCAACGACGAGCGGGCGCTCGCCTTCTACCGCGCCAACGCCGGCGCGCTCGGGCGGGTGTTCGACACGTCGGGTTCGGGCGCGATGAATCGTGCATCCACCGATATGGGGAACGTGTCGCAGGTCGTACCGGCCATCCACCCCTACATCGGCGTGAACAGCCTCCCGGCCACCAACCACCAGCCGGAGTTCGCGGCCGCGTGCGTCGGGCCCCACGCCGAGAAGGCGCTGCGGGATGCCGCGGTCGCGCTCGCGCAGACCGTCGTCGACGTCGTTCGGGCTTCGTCGTGAGCGCGACCCGCGTCGAGCACGACTCCCTCGGCCCCGTCGAAGTGCCGGCCGACGCCTACTGGGGCGCGAACACGCAGCGTGCGCTCGAGAACTTCCCGATCTCCGGACGCGGGATCGGGACGTACCCCGAACTCGTCGCGGCGCTCGCGCTCGTCAAGCAAGCGGCAGCCCGGGCGAACGCCGAGATCGGCGTGCTCGACCCCGCGATCGCCGCCGAGATCGACGCGACCTGCCAGGAGATCGCCGACGGGAGCCTGCACGACCAGTTCGTCGTCGACCTGATCCAGGGCGGCGCCGGCACCTCGACGAACATGAACGCGAACGAGGTCATCGCCAACCGCACGCTCGAGCGCCTCGGGCGTGCGCACGGTCGCTACGACGTGATCCACCCGCTCGACCATGTCAACCGCAGCCAGAGCACCAACGACGTGTATCCGACCGCCGTGAAACTCGCGCTCACCACCGGGTTGCAGCGGCTGATCGCCGAGCACGCGCTGCTCGCTGCGGCGTTCCGGTCGAAGGGCGCGGAGTTCCGCGACCACGTGAAGATCGGGCGCACGCAACTGCAGGACGCCGTGCCGATGACGCTCGGGCAGGAGTTCACGGCGTTCGCGGTGACGATGGAGGAGGACGGCCTCCGGCTCGGGGAGACCATCCCGCTGCTCGCCGAGATCAACCTCGGCGCCACCGCGATCGGCACCGGTATCACCGCGTCACCCGGGTACGCCGCCGCCGTCGTGCGTCACCTCGCGACGGCGACCGGCCTCCCGCTGGTCACGGCCGCCGACCTGATCGAGGCGACCTCGGACACCGGAGTGTTCATGCTGGTCTCTGCCGCGCTGAAACGCGCCGCGATCAAGCTGTCCAAGATCGCATCGGATCTGCGGCTGCTCGCCAGCGGCCCGCAGTTCGGGTTCGGGGAGCTGCACCTCCCGCCCCGCCAGGCCGGGTCGTCCATCATGCCGGGCAAAGTCAATCCGGTGATTCCGGAGGTCGTCAACCAAGTGGCGTTCGCGATCGCGGGGGCCGACGTGTCCATCACGATGGCCGCCGACAACGGCCAGCTCCAGTTGAACGCCTTCGAGCCGCTGATCGCGAGCTCGCTGCTGCAGGGGATCACCTGGCTGACCAACGCGTGCCGCACGCTGCGGGTGAACTGCATCGACGGCATCCGGGCCGACGCCGAGCTGCTGCGCACGCGCGTCGCGTCGTCGATCGGCCTGGTCACGGCGCTGACGCCACGGATCGGCTACTCGACCGCGGCGCAGATCGCGCACGAGGCGCTGGAGACCGGGTGCGACGTGCGCACCGCGATCGTCGGCCGCGGCCTCCTCAGCGCCGAGGAGTACGACGCGATCACCGACCCGCGCCTCCTCACCGGCACCGCCGCTCCCTCCGCCAGACCCCGAAGGCGGGATCGCGAAGGGCGGGCGAGGGGCGAGTAGACGCCCTCAAATGCGGATCTTAGGGGCTTCAAGGCGCCCTTCGGCTGCCCTTCGCTTGCCCTTCGGCGCGCTCGGGCGAGGGGGCTCGGCGGCGCGGGGCTCAGCTGAGCCAGGTGCGGAGGGTGTCGGCGGCGGGGGAGGCGGCCGCGCCGAGCCAGGGGGCGACAGCGGTCGCGAACGAGCGGCGGGCCTGGCGGGGGTCGTCGTCGACGGACTCGGCGGCCCAGATGACCTGCTCGCCCGCGTAGACGGAGTCGAGGAGGCGGACCAGCGGCTCGATCGGTGTGTCCGCGAGCAGGTCGCCGTCGGCGACCGCGTCGGTCAGGGCAACGCGCGTACGGTCGGTGAACTCGCGCGGCCGGCCGAACGCGGAGCGCGTGGCCGCGTCGGGCAGCACCTGGCCCCAGAAGGCCACGACGACGCGTGCCTCCTCCCGGGTGACCTCTGTGGTCGGGAGGATCTCCTCGGCGATCGCGAGCAGCGCGGCGAGCCCGCGGAGGTCGCCCGCGCGCTCGTCGATGCGCGCCAGCGTGCGCTCGATACCCCGCTGGGCCGCAGCCTCCGCGATCTGCTCGACGGAGTCGAAGTAGTGCCACAGTGTGCCCGGCACGACACCGAGCTCGGCCGCGACCGACCTGCCGTGCGTGCCCGCGACGCCCGAGCGCGCGAGGACGCGCAGGTACGCCTCGACGATGTCGCGGCGGCGCTGGTCGTGATCGACGATCTTGGGCACGCCCTCCATCTTGCCCGACGTTCTCGCGGTCGCCGGTAGCGGAGGAGATCCGCTCCGTATGCAACTCGCTCTTCCGCCTGCCGGATTTTGACGCTAGAGTCAATAACCATCGGGAACGCCGACGAAGGAGTTTTGGAATGTCCCTGACCGCACCCACCGCCACGACGACCCATCCGCTCGCCGCGCTCACCGGCGCCGAGATCGACCGCGCGCGCGAAATCATCACCGCAGCCGGTCTGGTCACCGAGCACACGCGCTTCACCTATGTGCTGCTGCGCGAGCCGCACAAGCGCGACGTGCTCGACCCCGAGCGTGCGGCCGGTCTGCACCGCCAGGTGGAGACGCTGCTGCTCGACTTCTCGACGGGCGCGGTCACGCAGGTGGTCGTGGATGTGACCGACGGCGACGTCGTCAGCACGCGCGAGCTCGACCCCGTCACCGACGGCACCGCGCCTGTGCTCGACGAGGAGTTCGCGCTCGTGGACGAGATCGTCAAGGCCGACGCCGGCTGGGCGGCCGCGCTCGCTCGCCGCGGCATCCACGACATCGAGAACGTGCGCACCTGCCCGCTCACCGCCGGGCACTTCGGCTACGACGACGAGGAGGGGCGCCGGATGTTCCGGGTGCTCGCCTTCTACCAGGCCGATCAGGCCGATCTCGCCTGGGCGCACCCGATCGACGGCATCGTCGCCCACGTCGACACCCTGTCGCGTTCGGTCATCCGCCTCGTGGAGACGCCGATCGACACGGTCCCGATGGAGTCCGGCGACTACCTCGACCCTGAGCTGACGGGGCCGCTGCGCACCTCCCTCAAGCCCATCGAGATCCGCCAGCCGGAGGGCGTCAGCTTCACATACGACGACGGCGTGCTGCGCTGGGAGAACTGGGACCTCCGCGTCGGTTTCAACGGCCGCGAGGGCCTGACCCTGCACGACGTCGCGTTCACGTACCAGCAGGAACGCCGCCCCATCCTCTACCGGGCCTCCATCTCCGAGATGGTCGTCAACTACGCCGACCCGACGCCGATCCACGGCTGGCAGAACTACTACGACGCGGGCGAGTACCAGTTCGGCCGCCTCGCCAACTCCCTCGAGCTCGGCTGCGACTGCCTGGGCGAGATCTTCTACCTCGACGCCGTCGTGGCCGACGATTTCGGCCGCCCGCGCACGATCACCAACGCGATCTGCATCCACGAGGAGGATTACGGCATCCTCTGGAAGCACACCGACGAGTTCAGCCACACGTCGGAGGCGCGCCGCCAGCGCCGCCTGGTCGTCTCGTTCTTCACGACGGTCGGCAACTACGACTACGGTTTCTACTTCTACTTCTACCTCGACGGCACGTTCGAGGTGGAGGCCAAAGCCACCGGCATCGTCTTCACCGGCGCGCACGACGGCGGCGACGACCCGTACTCCACGCCGCTCGCTCCCGGCCTCGGCGCTCCGGTGCATCAGCACATGTTCTGCGCGCGTCTCGACATGACCGTCGACGGCGTCGCGAACAGCGTCGACGAGATCGACGTCGCCCGGGTGCCGGTGTCGGACGCCAACCCGTGGGGGAGCGCCATCGGCCGGACGATCACGCGGCTCGAGACGGAGGGCGGCGCCGTGCGCGATGCCGACGGGAGCGTCGGCCGTGTCTGGAGCATCAGCAGCGCCGAGCGGACCAACCGGGTCGGGCGCCCGACCTCGTACGTGCTGCACCCCGAGTCGGCTCCGGCGTTGTTCAGCGCCGAGGAGGCGCACCAGCGCCGCAGGGCCGGGTTCGCCGCGCACCACCTGTGGGTGACGCAGTACGAGCCCTCCGAGCTCTGGGCGGCCGGCTACGCCGTCAACCTCCACCCGGGTGGCGCCGGCCTGCCTGCATACGTCGCCCAGGACCGGCCGATCGACGGCGAGGACATCGTCGTCTGGCACACGTTCGGGCTGACGCACTTCCCGCGCTTGGAGGACTGGCCGATCATGCCCGTGGATTACGCGGGTTTCTCGCTCAAGCCCTACGGGTTCTTCGACCGGAACCCGACGCTGGACCTGCCGCGGTCGGCGTCGTCCTGCCACACGTCGGGTGCGGACGCCTCGGGTGTGGACGCCTCGGGTGCTGGCGCGGCCGCCGCCTGTGGCCCGGATTGCACCTGCGGGCACTGATGATGCTCGACGTGGGCGCGCTCGGAGCCTCCACGGTCTCCGCGTGCTGCCTGCTCGGCTCGCCGCGTCCGCGCCGGGTGTGGATCTCGGCCGCGCTCATGGTCCTGGCGATGCTCGGCTGCGTGCTGGCGTCCGTCGCGCCCGGTCTCGGCCTGCTCTCGATCGTGCTGTCGCTGGCCTCGGCGGGGTTCGCCCTCCAGCGGCGCGACGGGCGGGTCTCCCCGATGACGCTCCATCGAGCGCTCGGCGGGGTGACGATGGCGGCGCTCGTCTCGCTGTCGCTCGGGATGGCGGCGACGGGGCGTGCGGGCGCGGTGTCCGGGCACGCGCACGGCGTGCCGCTGGTGGCGATCGCCGTCGCGTTCGTCGTCGGGTACCTCGGCTACAGCGCCTGGCTGCTGGTCGCCATGGCGCGCAACCGGCGCCCGGCCGCTGCCTCCGGTCGCGCGCGCAGCCGCGCTCGCGACCTCCGCGGCATCGGGGAGGTCGCCGGCATGGCCGTCGGAGTCCTCCTCATGTGCGCCATGTGAGCGCTGAAACGGGAGCGCCGAGACGTGAGTAATCGCGGGAATCCGAGCCCGGATTCCCGCGATTACTCACGCCTCGCCGGGCTCCGCCTCGGCGATCGCCGCTCGCAGCTCGCGCGAGACATCGTCGAGCGTGCGCCCGCTGCCGACGGCCATACCCGCGATGTACGCGGTGAGCGGCGCGGCCGGGCGCGTGACGCCGTGCGCGGCGTCTTTCGCGAGGTCGAGCAGAGCCGCCACGTCCCCGGGCTCGAGCGTCACTCCGAGGCGTCGTGCGGCGGCTCCCGCCCAGGTGTCGAGTTCTTCGGGGGTCATCGGGGCTCCTTCATTCTGTCGAGGTCATCTGGTCGGCGTCATCTGGTCGGCGTCGTCCGGTCTGCGCCGTCTGGTCGAGGTCGTCCGGTACGTCGATGTCCGCGATCGCGTCGGCGTCCGCGGCGACGAGCCGGAGGCCCAGCTCACCGATGATCGCGCGCGCGGGCCTTCCGGCCGCCCCGCCCGCGGCCTCCAACTCGGCGACGCGGTCGCGCAGTGCGGCCACCGGGGTGCGCGCCAGCAGCCACTGCGGCTGCCCGCTCCGATCGGCGAGCACACCGGACCCGATCGCCAGCAGTGCGGCGACCGCGGCCTCCGGATGCGCCAGGTCGGCCGCGAGGATGAGCGCGTCGTCCACATCCGAACCGAGCGGCGCCAGCCCGGCGGCGATCGCCGCGCACGGTCCGCCCCAGCGGGGGTACTCGGACACCGCGACGACGCCGCTCGTCACGCTCGCGTCCGCCCCCGAGACCAGCACGATCGGGGCGCAGGCGCTCACGGCCCGCATCGTGCGCTCGAGGAGGGTGCGACCGCCGACCTCGGCGAGAAGCTTGTCGCTGCCGAACCGCGTCGAACGCCCACCCGCGATGACGATCGCGGCGGGAGGCGGGGGAGTGAGGGCCACACGTCCAGCGTGCCACGATTGCGGCCTCCCACGATTGCGGCCTCCCGCAACCCGCACCCCACAGGCTGGAGCCGACCGGACGGTATGGTGTCAGACATGTTCTTCGGACTCGCCGGCTGGCACGTGCTGATCCTGCTGTCGTTCTGGGTCGTGCCCTTCGTGCTGTGGGTGATCGCGCTCGTGCAGATCGCCCAGTCGAAGGCGGCTGCCGGCCCCGTAGTGGCGTGGGTCGTCATCGTGACGCTCATCCCGCTCGTGGGTGCGATCCTGTGGTTCGCGATCGGACGGCGCTCCCTGCGCCGGGAGGGGCCGAGCATGCCTCCCGCGTCGGTCTGAGAATCCGTATCTCCACGGATTTGCGCCCGCGACGGCGCCGATAGCGTGCGAAGTGCGGCTCCATCCCGAGGGGCTGCCGGCGAACGCCGCTGACGTACGGATCGGAGAGTCATGTCGGAGGCCACCGTGCCCGCACCCGGTTTCAACCGCTTCGGCTGGGTGCGCAAGCTGCTGCCGCGCATCGTCATCGGAGCACTGATCGCCGCGGCTCTGGTGGGCGTCTACGCGGTGATCATCGGCCGGTGGGACGAGACCTGCTGGCGGCTGATCGGCACGATCGTGCTGCTGGTGTTCTTCTCGCTCGTCTCCTGGTACGACGCCGACGTGTCCGCCCGGCGCGCCCCCTGGTTCGGCGCGGTGTCGGTCGCGCTGTCCGCGTTCCTGCTGCTGGACGGGCTCTGGAAGATCTGGTCGCCCACGGTCGACGCCCCGCACGATTCCGGCGTCGCATCGTGGGGCTTCTTCTCGTGGATTCTGCTCGTGGCCGTCACGCGGCTCGGCCTCCTCCACCTCCACCTGGTGCTGAACACGCAGCGCCGGTTCACCGGGCCGATCATGTCGAAGGTGACCCTGGTGACGCTGATCCTGGTCGGCGTGCTGACCGTCGCGCTGGCCGCGCCGCTCGTGTTCACCGCGGCCGACTTCACCGAGGGGTATTGGAGGTTCGTCGGGGCGATCGCCATTCTGGACGCGCTGGGGACCATCCTCATCCCGTTGACGTACACGCTGTTCGGGCCGAAGGAGGCGCGGGGGCCGAAGGCGCAGCGAGCCGGCTTGCCGGAGTACGCGTCGCCGGTGGCGCCGGCGGGTGCATCCGGTGCTGCGACCGGAGTTGCAGGGGCCGGCGTCACTGTGGCGGCGTACGCGCCTCCTGCTGCGCCTGCTGGTTTCACGCCCGCTGCTCCGCCCTCCGCCTACCCGAACGTCGCCACATCGACGGGAGGCCTCCGCCTCGAGTGGCCGCGCTACATCAACGGCACGCCGCTTCCCGCCAAGCCCGACGGGTCGCCGGACTTCACCGGGGTGATCGGGTACTGAGGCCGATCGGATCGTCAGGCGCCGGTCACGGTCGTGCCACCGGTCGACGTGAGCAGCGCGAGGGTGACGACCGCGGCCACCACCACGAGCGAACCGCCCCCGAGGACGACGCCCCAGACCGCGCGTGCCTTGCCGACGTGCGGCTGCATCCGGTTCGCGCGGACGAGCGCGGGGATGCCGGACGCGACGGAGGTCGCCGTTCCCGCCACCATCAGCAACATCAGCAGCGGGTCGATTCCGATCGCCGTGATGAGCGCGAGTGCCGCGATGGCGGCGGAGGTGATGCCGCCGCCCAGCGCCGCCGTCGCAAGGCCGTTGCTCTGCGCGAGCAGCACGGGCGCGTGCGAGGGAATCGCCTGCAGCGACTCCGTCCACCGCTGCCCGTCCCACCACCGCTGGTAGCGGCTGTCGGCGTCGGGGTACCAGCCGGGAGGCGGCAACTGGCTCATCGGGCTCCTCGTCGAGAACATTCGGGTTGCCTGAGGCTATCGCCATCGTTACCGAATCGTAAGCTTTGGGTGGCGAGTGCACCTGTATTGGGGTGTGGTCGCCGCTCGGGCGCGCAGCACCCACACCGTTGGCATCGCTACTCCGTCTGAGCGGATGAGTCGTTCATGCGTACTGCGGTCGGCCGCCGACCGCATAGTTCAGGGCCACGATCCCGCTCGGGAAGACGCGCGAGTCCCGGAGGTCGAGGGCGAAGTCGCGACCGGTGCGCGGGAGGAACGACTCACCCTGCCCCACGATGACGGGGAACTGGATCATATTCAGTTCATCCACGAGCTCGTTCTCGAGGAGCCAGCGTGCAAGGGCGACGCTGCCGACGAGCAGCAGTTCTCCGTCGGCCCCCGCCTTCACCTCACGGATCCGTGCTGCGAGGTCTCCCGAGATGACCGTCGAATGCTCCCAGGTCGTCTCGGTCAGGGTGTTCGATACGACGTACTTGGGTTTCGAGCTGATCGCCTCCCCGAAGCCGCCGTCGTCGCTGCGCGCGCCCCAGTAGGTTGCGAACAGATCGAAAGTGCTGCGTCCGAGCAGGAACGCATCGGGTCGTCGCCAGGTGTCGAGGATGTAGCGGCCGGCCTCGGTGTCCCCGACGCCGATCGCCCAGCCACCGCGGGTGAAGCCCGGGTCCAGCTCCTCATTGTTGCCGCCGTTCGCCTGGGCGACGCCGTCGACGGTGACCTGCAGGCTGATGGTGAGTTTCATATCGTGTCCCCTCCTTCGTTTCTTCGTTTCAGTGTGACGAGTCGGCGGGCGCCGGCGGCTTCCGCACGAACACCGCGAGGACGATGACGGCCAGCGACAGGATGCCCCCGGCGAGGAACGCGAGGTGGGCACCCGCCGCGGCCGCGGCCGGCGACGGCAAGTCGGGGTTCGCGGCGCCGATCGACGCGACGCCTGCCGCATAGAGGGCGATGAAGATCGCGGTGCCCGCCGCGCCGGCGACCTGCTGCAGCGTGGCGATGGTCGCGCTGCCGTGCGAGTACAGACGCTGAGGCAGAGAGCCGAGCGAGGCGCTGAACGCGGGCGTGAACAAGAACGCGAGCGACAGCATCAGGAGGATGTGCGCGGCGAGCAGCACCATCCACGAGGATCCTTCGCCGAGGCCGAGTGCCATGGTCCACAGCGCCACCGCCATGCCGATCGAGCCGGGGACGACCAGCGGGCGCGGGCCGAAGCGGTCGAACAGCCGCCCGACGGTCGGCCCGGCGAGCCCCATGAGCAGGCCGCCCGGAAGCAGGATCGCGCCGACCCAGAGCGGGTCGAGGCCGAGGGTGTAGCGGGCGAACTGCGGCAGCACGATGAACGTGCCGAACAGGGCGATCATGGCCATCGTCATCATCCCGACCGAGACGGCGAAGTCCCGCGAGAGGAACGTGCGCAGGTCGAGCAGTGCCGAGTCCGTCCGCTGCAGCACGCGCTGCCGCCACACGAAGAGCCCGAGCGTCGCGAGTCCGACCGCCACCGGGATCCACGGCTGGACCGCCGCCTCGCCCACCGCGGCCGCGCCGATCTGACTGAGCCCGAAGATGAGAGCCGAGAAGCCGAGAGCCGACATGATGACGGAGGCCGTGTCCAGCGGAACCCTCCGGGTCTCCGAGACGTTCGGCACCCGGCGCATCCCGATCATGAGCATCGTGAGGCCGATCGGGAGCATCACCCAGAACAGCCCCTGCCACGGCAGCACCTGGATGAGCGCGCCGGAGACGATCGGGCCGACCGCAGGCGCCACGGACATGACGATGGACACCCGGCCCATCACCCGCCCGCGCTCCTCCGCGGGCACGATCGTCATCACCGTCGTCATCATGAGCGGCATCATGATCGCGGTGCCGACGGCCTGGACCACGCGTCCGGCGACGAGCACCTCGAACACCGGCGACAGAGCGGCGATCAGGGTGCCGGCCACGAAGCTCGACATCGCGATGGTGAAGACCGTGCGGGTCTGCAGGCGCTGCATCAGCCATCCGGTGATCGGGATGACGACCGCCATCGTGAGCGCGAACGCCGTCGTCAGCCATTGGCCCTTGGTCGCGTCGATGTGCAGGGACTCCTGGATGCGGGGGAGCGCGACGGCCATCATCGTCTCGTTCAGGAAGACGACGAAGACGGCAGCGAGCAGGAGCCGGAGGGCGGTGCGGTTGCGGCTCTCGAGCCCGCGTGCCGGCCGGTCGGCGACGGGCTCGGCGTTCGTCTGCTCGGCGTCGGCCCGGATGTCGGCCGGAATGTCGGCCGGAATGTCGGCCGCGATGTCCGCCGCGTTTCGAGCGATGGTGTCGGTCATGTCCTTCTCCTTCATCGGAGTCGCTGCAAAAAATGAAGTGGGGCTGCTTCACAAAATAAAGCACACTGCAATTAATGAAGTCAAGTGCTAATCTGTGATCCATGACGAACCAGCACTACGGGCAGTTCTGCGGCCTCGCTCGTGCCGCGGAGATCGTGGGGCAGCGATGGACGCTGCTGATCCTGCGAGACCTGAGCGTCGGTCCACGGCGCTACTCGGAGCTGGTCGCGGGCCTTCCCGGCATCCCGACGGGCACCCTGGCCTCGCGACTCAAGGAGCTCGAGGACCAGGGCATCGTCGAACGAACGCTCCCCTCCGGCGCCGAACGCTCCACCGTCTACGCGCTCACGCCGCGCGGCGAGGAGCTCGGCCCGGCGCTCGACGCCCTCTCCCGGTGGGGAGCGGGCGGCATGCGCACGCCTCGCGCGGGCGAGATCGTCACCACTGCATCCATCACTGCCGCACTGCGGGTGGCGGCCGGCGACGGTGTCGTTCCGGACGACTGGGACACCACGTACGAGGTGCGCGTCGGCGACGTGACGGCGCACGTGATCATGTCCGACGGCGTCATCGTCGTCGGAGCCGGACCCGTGGAAAAGCCGGACCTGGTCATCGCGGCAGGGCCGCATATCCGCGACGTGCTCGCGGGCGAGCTGGACGCGCCGACGGCGATCGCGACCGGCGCTGTCCAGCTCGAGGGGGATCCCGCGCTGTTCCAGCGTTTCGCCGACACGCTGCGCGTGCCGTTCAGCGTCAACGTGCCGGCCGTCGGCTGACCCGGGCGCTGCGCGTCGCGGGACTCAGGAAGGCGCCGGAGCGTCACTGCCCCCGCTGCAACGCACGCCGCCTCCGGCGTCGCTCTCGGAGCGTCAGCTCCGTGCGGTTGAGCGCGAACGTGTTGACGGACCACGCGATGTGTCGCCGAAATGACGACCACGAGGTGAGCTGGCGCCCCGACACCCCGACGACGAGGGTCGGGTCGTAGAGCACGCTCATGTCGGGGGCGAGCTGGATGCTCAGGTCGGAGTCGTCGTGGATGTCGCTCCGGTCGCGGTGGACCAGCGGGCTCATCCGCGACCATGCGGCGCGGCGGATCGCGAAGTTCGAGCCGAACAGGGGCGGGTGGCCCAGCATCAGGCCGACCGCATGGAAATACCCGCCCAGGTACAGGGTCCGGCCGGCCCAGGCGAGAAGGGCGTTTGTTCCGTAGAAGCGGCCGGTTCCGGTGACCGCGCTCCACGGACCCGACGCGAAGTCGTCCACCAGGCGCTGCGACCAGTCGGGCGACGGGCGCGAGTCCGCGTCGATGCGGGCCAGGATGTCGCCGCGGGCGGAATCGAGTCCGGCGGCCGTCGCGTCGGGTATCCCTCCTGTCGCGGTGACGATGCGGGCGCCGCCCCGCGCCGCGACGTCGCGGCTGTCGTCGGAGCTGCCGCCGTCGACCACGATCACCTCGGCAGCCTTCACGGTCTGGGCGGCGAGCGCCTCCAGACACTGCGAGAGCATCGGGGCGTCGTTCAGGCAGGGGATGACCACGGAGAGGGCCGGCGCCGTGGCCGACGCGGGATTCGTCATGGTCGCGCTCCTGTCGCCGAACTCCTGTTGCGTGCTGCTGGGCTCACGACGCTAGAACGCGAAAGGGCCGCGGCTCAAGGCCGAACGTCCCCTGGGCGCGCGCCCGGCAACGCACGCCTCGTCGCGCTCGGAGCCACCGTCGCCGGGCTGTGGTTCCCGTCCGACGAGGAGGGACCTTCGGCCCGATCATCGGTCACTTCTATCGCAACGTGCCCAAGGAGACCGTCGAGGAGATGGGGGCGACGCTGACCGCCGGTCAGGCCGGCCTCCTGATCATCGCCGTGGATCCGAAGGGGCTGGACATCGGTGCGCTACTGACGAGAGCCGAGAAGAAGGTCGTGAAGACCGGGGTCACGGATGAGAAGGACGCCGAGCACGATGCGCTCGAATCCGCCTTCGAACAGATGAGCGACACCAGCGCGACTGCGACGGCCTGAGCCCGATCCGGTTTCGGGGAGGCGCGGCCCGCCTCCCCGAGCGCCGTCTGTTCGATCGTGACGGCTACGCGCTGGGCCGGAACAACAGCGCTGTCGCTCCCGCCGAGAACTCCTGACGATGGACGAGTTCGAGTCGGATGCGCTCGCGCAGGCCGGCCAGCAGCGTCGGCCCGTGACCGGCCAGGACGGGATGCACGACGAACAGGTACTCGTCGATCAGCCCGAGTTCCGCCAGAGCCAGCGGGAGCGTGACGCCGCCGACGTACAGGCTCCCGCCCGCCTGTTGCTTCAGCCGCCGCACGGCTTCGCCCACATCGCCACGTAGCAGCTCGGCGTTCCAGTCGACGCCGCTCAGCGTGTTGGAGACCACGTACTTCTTCGCCCCGTCGATGGCCTCGGCGAAAGCGGACTGCGGCTCGTCCATCCACTCGGGCCAGAGGCCGGAGGCCGGTCTGCGCCAGGCCGCCTCCATCATGCCGTAGGTGACGCGCCCGAAGATCAGCGCATCGGGACGCTGCAACTCGGCGGTCCAGAAGCGCATCGACTCCTCGTCGGGAGCGAGCCCGGCCTCGTGGTGGACGCACCCGTCGAGCGTGACATTGATGGCGTAGCGAAGCGGTCTCATCGCGCTCTCTCCTTCGATTCACGCGGAGCGTCCTCCCCGGACCGTACTACGATTTCGGAATGGCCGACTCCGCTCCGATCGAAGACGTCCCCATCGGGGGCGAGGGCATCCGTCTCGGTCAGTTCGTGAAGTTCGCCGGACTCCTCGACTCCGGAGGCGACGTCAAAGAGGCGATCATCGACGGCTACGTCACCGTGAACGGCGAGGTCGACCGCCGCCGCGGGCGGCAGCTGCAGGTCGGCGACGTCGTCGAGTTCGAGGGGCGCCGGGTCCGCGTCTCTGCCTGAGGGCGAAACATGTCACCCTCCTCAAACCTCCCTGCGAATTCCCCGACCCTCTCCCACCCCGGCCACGAACGATATATCGTGAACTATCGTTTACCGCTTCTCCCGAGGAGGACATCATGAGCGGAACTTTCAGTGGTGGTGGCGGCTGGGGCGCCAACATGAACCCCGACAATCTGTGGCAGGCGTTCGATCAGCTGCGGTCGCAGTTCGAGAAGAAGGTCGGCACGCGGATGGGGCGGGGCGACGTCCGGTCGGCCGTTCTCGCCTTGCTCGCCGAGAAGCCGATGCACGGCTACCAGATCATCCGCGAGATCGAGGAGCGCAGCGGCGGCAGCTGGAAGCCGTCGGCAGGGTCCGTCTATCCGACCCTGCAGCTGCTCGCCGATGAGGGGCTGATCTCGGCCGAGGAGTCCAATGGGCGCAAGACCTACGCGCTCACCGAGGAGGGCAGGGCTGCGGCCGAAGAGGCCGGGCCGGCGCCGTGGGACTCGGACGCCGACACGAGCGGAGCCGGCAGCAACCGCGGCCCGTTCGGAGGCCACAACCCGTTCGACGGCGACCTCCCGAAGGCCGGGATGGCTCTCGCCCAGGCGGCCGCGCAAGTGCGGCGCACGGGCACGCCCGAGCAGATCAAGGAGGCGGTGACCGTCCTCGACGACGCCCGCCGCAAGCTCTACTCGATCCTCGCCCAGGACTGAGCGGGTGGCGTCGCCGAAAGCGCACCACGATACGGCGGGCGCGGGGAACACCCGCGCCCGCTACCGCCGCATCTTGCGCTTCGCAGCGCGGAACCTCCTGCACATCTGGTGGTACGACCTCTTCTTGCCGCGGATCGGGCTCGCCCGGTTCAGCGAGCGCGGGCGCACCAAGCGGCTCACGGCGTTCGCGCGGCGGTTCCACGACCTCGCGGTCGACCTCGGCGGCCTGATGATCAAGGTGGGGCAGTTCATGTCGAGCCGGCTCGACGTGCTGCCCCCGGAGATCACGAAAGAGCTCGAAGGGCTGCAGGACGAGGTGCCCGCCGTCCCGTTCGAGGCCATCCGGGCACTGGCGGAACGCGAACTTGGGATGCCGCTGGACCGCGTGTTCGAGAGCATCGACCCGGTCCCGCTCGCGGCGGCCTCCCTCGGTCAGGCGCACCGGGCGAGGCTCGCACAGGGCGACAGGGACGACACCGGGCTCGAGACGGTCGTCGTCAAGGTGCAGCGGCCCGGGATCGACGCGATCGTCGACGTGGACCTGGCGGCGCTCCGCCGCGTGGGCGGCTGGCTCCGGCGGGTGCGCGTGGTGGCCGACCGCGTCGACATGCCGGCGCTCGTCGAGGAGTTCTCGGTGACCTGCCTGGAGGAGATCGACTACCTCCATGAGGCTCGCAGCTGCGCGCGGTTCGCCGACGATTTCGCGCACGATCCTCGTGTCGCCAACCCGGAGGTGGTGTGGGAGCGCACCACGCGCCGGGTGCTGACGCTCGAGGATGTGACGGCGATCAAGATCACCGACGCGGCCGCGCTGCGCGCCGCCGGCATCGACCCGGCGCACGTGGCGCCCGTCTTCGCCTCGGTGATGTTCGACCAGCTGTTCACGAACGGGTTCTTCCACGCCGACCCGCACCCGGGCAACATCTTCGTCACACCCCACGTCGCCGACCCCGCCGAGGCGATGGATGCGAGCACAGCGCACCCGTGGAAGCTCACGTTCATCGACTTCGGGATGATGGGGGAGGTGCCCGACAGCACCCGCAGCGGGCTGCGCAAGCTCCTCATCGCGGCGGCCTCCCGCAACGGCAAAGGCCTGGTCGACGCCATGCGGGACGTGGGGGTGCTGCTGCCGAGCTCCGACACGAGCGAGCTCGAACGGGCGATGACGCAGCTGTTCGCACGGTTCGGCGGGATGGGCTTCGCCGAGCTGAGGGAGGTCGACCAACGCGAGTTCCGCGACTTCGCGGTGCAGTTCGGCGACGTGATCCGGTCGCTGCCGTTCCAGCTGCCCGAGCACTTCCTGCTCATCATCCGGGCGATGTCGCTGACCTCCGGGGTGTGCAGTGCGCTCGACCCCGACTTCAACCTGTGGGACTCGATCGAGCCCTACGCGTCGCAGCTGCTGCGCGACGAGAGCGGCAACGTGGTGCAGGATGCGCTGAAGGAGGCCGTCTCGATCGCGGGCGTCGCCGTGCGGCTTCCGAAACGGCTGGACAACGTCATCACGCGCATCGAAGAGGGCGACTTCGCGGTCAAGACGCCCGACCTCGACCGCCGCATCGCGCGGCTGGAACGGGTGACGCGCCGGCTGATCGGGGCGGTGCTGTTCAGTGCGTTGCTCGTCGCGGGCTCAGTGCTGCTGCCGACGGTGCCGCCGCTCGCGATCGTACTCATGAGCGTGTCGGTGCTGCCTCTGCTCTACACCCTGTTCGGCGGCCGGCGGCGGTGACCGCCGCCGGGTCCCGGGGTGTTCAGGCGCTGCTCGGCTCGGGGCTCACCCAGTGCCGGGTGACCGCCTGCACGTGCGCACCGTCGAGATCCGCGAGCTTCACACCCGCGAACCGCCGCGCGGCCTCCGACGTCTGCACGCGGGCAGGCGGGTTCGCAGAGGTCAGCACCTCCACGACGACGTCGGCCACCCCCTCGGGCGTCTGGGCGTTCGCGGGGTCGAACGCGGCAGCGGTGCGCTCCAGGTAGGCGTCGAGGGCGCCCGCGTACGGTGTGCCCTCGACCGAGCGGCGGCCGCCGACGTTCGCGACGAACTCGGTCGTCACCGCGCCCGGCTCGATCACGCTCACCCGCACGCCGACCGTCGCCGCGACGGGGGCCAGCGACTCCATGAAGCCCTCGACGGCGAACTTCGCCGCGCAGTACGCCTCGTTGAACGGCTGGCCGACCACGCCACCCACACTGGACACGGTGAGCACCCGGCCGCCGCTCGCGCGCAGCAGCGGCATGGCGGCGCGGGTCATCGCGACGACGCCGAAGAAGTTGACCTCCATGACGCCGCGCACGTCGTCCACCGACTCGAGCTCGATGGTGCCGAGATGACCGGCCCCCGCGTTGTTGAGCAGGGCGTCCAACCGGCCGTACGTCGAGGCCGCATAGTCGACGGCCGCCGCGACGGAGGCCGGATCGGTGACATCCAGCGGCTGGATGTCGAGCGTCACACCGGCGGCGGAGGCCGCGGTGCGCAGGGCGTCGGAGCGGTCGGGATCGCGCATGGTGGCGACGACGGTGAACCCGGCGCGGGCGGCGGCCACGGCCGAGGCCAGGCCGATGCCGGACGAGGTGCCGGTGATGAGGAGGATCGATTCGGTCACGGTGTCATCCTCCCACTCGCCGCCTGCCCTTCGCAG
The DNA here is from genome assembly GCF_945957465.1 of uncultured Leifsonia sp. Lineage (GTDB taxonomy): Bacteria > Actinomycetota > Actinomycetes > Actinomycetales > Microbacteriaceae > Leifsonia. The sequence continues at coordinate 26,819 of NZ_CAMFLC010000013.1, read as the reverse complement.
GTGGGTCGACTGACGCGCCTCAGCGCGGGGTGTACTCGTACACGACCGCCGACCAGTGGTTGTCGATCTCATCCCACGCCGCGTCGTCCATGTAGGCGAGGCGGTACTGCAGGTTGAGGATCGGCCCCAGGACGTCGAGCACATCCGGCCGGAACGGCTTCTCCGGCGGTACCCCCAGCCCGAAGCTGTGGATGATGCCGTCGTCGGCGGCCCGGAGCCAGATGCCCCAGCCGCGTTCGACGGGCATCGCCACGACGCGGAAGACGTGCGCGGGATCGTAATCGGCGGGGAGCGCGTCGGGCAGGTCGGCCATGGTCCAAAGCTACCGCCGGCCGGGTCGGACAGGCGAACAGGATGCTCCACGCGATCGGGTGTAGCCAGACGGTGGGCCGAGGAGTTACATTCCCGTCGCCGGCAGTTGGCCGGCCGCAGTGGGGAGGGCCATCATGAACAACTTCTGGAGCGTGGTGTGGACGTTCTTCTGGTGCTTCGCGTTCGTCGCGTATCTGTTCGCGCTGTTCGCGATCATCGGCGACCTGTTCCGTGACCACAAGCTCAATGGCTGGTGGAAGGCGGTGTGGATCATCTTCCTGGTCTTCGTGCCGTTCCTCACCGCGCTGGTCTACCTCATCGCCCGCGGACGCGGGATGGCGGAGCGCAACATGAAGGAGGCCGCCGACACCCAGGCCGCCGTCGACGCGCACATCCGCGATGTGACGTCGTCGACCAGCCCGGCGGACGAGATCGCCAAAGCGCAGCAGCTGCTGTCCTCCGGAGCGATCACGCAGCAGGAGTTCGACCATCTGAAGGCCCGAGCGCTCGGTTAGCCGGCGTCCGGCCACCGACCACGGGTGCCGCGGCCTCCCACCCCTGTCGCCGCGGCACCCGGATCTGACGTGAGGGCCGCATACTGCCCTCGAAGGGCGAGTTGGGGCCCCTAAAGCGCCCTTTTTGGGGCGTTTACGCGCCCTTCGATCCGCGTTGGTCACGTGGATCTTCCGGTGAGGGGACGCCCCTCGTAGCGCGAGCCGCGGCGGACCCGTAGGGTCTTTACGGGGCACTCTCCCGAGGGCCTCCCACCACGATCACCCAGGGCCACGACCCCGTCACTGTAGGAATAAGGAGCAACATGAGCTACGCCGTGACCAATCCCGCCACGGGCGAGACGGTCAAGACCTTCGACACCATCACCGACGCCGATCTCGAAGCAGCGATCGCGTCGGCCGACCACGCCTACCGCACCTGGTCGAAGAAGACCACGGTCGAGGAGCGCGCTGCCCTGGTGCGCCGGGTCGGTCAGCTGCACGTCGAGCGTCGCCAGGAGCTGGCCGACATCATCGTGCGCGAGATGGGCAAGCCGGTCGAGCAGGCGCTGGGCGAGGTCGACTTCGCCGGAGCGATCTACGAGTACTACGCCGACAACGCGACCGAGTTCCTCAAGGACGAGCCGATCCAGCTGCTCGACGGCACCGGCTCCGCGATCGTCCGCCGTTCGGGCCTGGGCGTGCTGCTCGGGGTCATGCCGTGGAACTTCCCGTACTACCAGGTGGCCCGCTTCGCCGGCCCCAACCTGATCATCGGCAACACCATCCTGCTCAAGCACGCCGAGCAGTGCCCGGAGTCGGCCGCCGCGATCGAGAAGATGTTCCTCGACGCCGGGTTCCCGGAGGGCGCCTACGTCAACATCTACGCGTCGCACGACCAGATCGAGACGGTCATCGCCGACCCGCGCGTCCAGGGGGTCTCGCTCACCGGCTCCGAGCGTGCCGGTGCGAAGGTCGCCGAGATCGCCGGCCGCAACCTCAAGAAGGTCGTGCTGGAGCTGGGCGGTTCCGACCCGTTCATCCTGCTGTCGACCGACGACCTCGACGCCACCGTGCAGAACGCGGTCGACGCGCGGCTCGACAACAGCGGCCAGTCCTGCAACGCCGCCAAGCGGTTCGTGATCGCCGACGAGCTCTACGACTCGTTCCTGGCGAAGTTCACCGCCAAGCTCGCAGAAGTGGAGGCCGGCGACCCGACGAGCGAGAGCTCGGCGCTCGGCCCCCTGTCGTCGCTGAAGGCGGCCGAAGGTCTCGACGACCAGGTCAAGCGGGCCGTCGCGGCCGGCGCGACCCTCGTGCGCGGCGGCGGCCGCAACGGCGCGTTCTTCGAGACCACCGTGCTCACCGACGTGACGCCGGACAACCCGGCCTCCAAGGAGGAGTTCTTCGGCCCGGTCGCTCAGGTCTTCCGTGCGAAGGACGAGGCGGACGCCGTGCGGATCGCGAACGACACCCCGTTCGGTCTCGGCTCGTACCTCTACACCACCGACGAGGAGCAGGCGCTGCGGGTCGCCGACCAGATCGAAGCCGGCATGGTCTTCGTCAACGTCGTCCTCGCCGACGGCGCAGAGCTGCCCTTCGGCGGCGTGAAGCGCTCCGGCTCCGGCCGCGAGCTCGGTCGCTTCGGCGCCGACGAGTTCGTCAACAAGAAGCTCATCCGCATCGGCGGCTGAGCCGCCCTCTCGCGCGGGATTCGTCACGAATCTCACGTTTCGTGCCACGAATGTCGACATTCGTGACGAATCCCGTCGCGAGGGAGGGGTGGTGGACGGCGTGGTCTTGCCGCGGCGGGCGCCGTGCGCGACAGTGACACCGTGAACGAGCTTCCGATCGTCTACTGCCGCGGGTATGCCGGCCCGACCAGTCAGATCGACTCCACGGTCAACGATCCCTTCTACGGCTTCAACGAAGGCGCCACCCACACCCGCGTCAACGGCGACGGCGACCCCAAGTTCTACCAGTTCGAGGGGCCGCTGCTGCGGCTCCTGGGCGAGCGCGACTACCGAGTGCTGGTGCGCGGCAGCCAGAAGGAGCTTCTCGCGACGGCTCCCGACGGGACACTGCCGCAGAAGTCGATCTGGATCCATCGCTTCTACGACGAGGCCGCGACCACCTATGCAGCCCCGACGCCCCGCACCGGGAGCTTGTTCGACCGGGCGATCGCGTGGACGGAGGATCTCGTGCGCGAGCACACCAGCGCGCAAGGGTTCGACATCGAGCAGGCGGCGCGGGAGCTCTACGACCTGGTCCTCCAGGTGCGTGAGAAGACCGGCGCGCCGAAGGTCTTCCTGGTCGCGCACTCGATGGGCGGGCTGGTGGCGCGCTGCATGATGCAGAAGGTCTGCCAGGAGGACGGCCGCATCCCGGCCAGGGAGCTGGTCGCCAAGTTCTGCACCTACGCCACACCGCACGGCGGCATCGTCTTCACGGGCGGCTTGTTGAACTGGCTGATGGAGACGTTCGGTCCGGCCGGGTCGGACATCTTCTCGCCGCCTAAGATGTACGGCTACCTGACGCCGGGCAAGACGTTCGGCGACCGGCCGATCGGGAAGACCTGGGACCCGCGCGTCATCCCACCGGAGGTGTTCGACGTCGACGACGTGTTCTGCATCATCGGAACCGACTCTGCCGACTACAACCTGGCCAAGCTCGGTGTCGGACCGCGCAGCGACGGCCTCGTGCTCATCGAGAACGCCTACGTCAAAGGGGCCCATCGCGCCTTCGTCTACAAATCGCACTCCGGCCCGTACGGCGAGGTCAACTCGGAGGAGGGCTACCAGAACCTGGCCCGGTTCCTGTTCGGGCACTGGTCGGTGCAGGTGGAGCTGAGCGGGCTCCCTCCGGCATCGGCGATCGCCGCGCACCCGGATATCGCCTGGCAGGCCGACCTCCAGCTCGCGATCCGCGGCCTGTCGGTGCTGATCACCGAGCAGAAGGCGGCGCACTACAACCCGGTGCAGCTCAACGCGGAGATCGCCCAGCACGCGCCGGGGGCGCCCGGCGACGACACCGTCGATGCCCCGATCCCGCTGGTGGGGACGTTCCTGTTCTCGAAAGAGCCGCCGAGCGACCTCCCGCCGACGAACGTGACCCCGGGAGTGGGCGACGACCCGGTTCCGGCGGCCGCGACCCCGATCGGGCCGGCCGAGTCACGGGACGGCGACCCAGCGTTCCGGCCGGCGCACGCCGGGTGGTGGCAGCGCTTCGTGGAGTCGTTCGGCGCGGGCGACGAGGAGCGCGCTGGGACGGCCTCCGGCGGCTCTATGGACGGATCCCTGCAGAACCCGCTCGATCCCACACTGCCCGACGTCGCCGCGGCGACGGTCGCGTCGGTCGCCCACGACCTCGCTACCGCCGCCGCGCACGCCGGCGACGGCAGCGAGTACGCGAAGCTCAGCGAAGGCCTCTCCCGCTACGCCCTCACCCTGCGCGTCTACCAGGTCATCACCCGCAACGGCGTGTTCGACTTCAGCAGCAACCTGGAGCAGGTCGGCGACTGGCAGGACGTGCTCATCGTCGACATCGGCCGGTCGGCCGACGGCCGGTTCGGGGCGTGGACCGGCTGGAACAGCGCCGTGCCGGGCGCGATCAACCAGCTCGGGCAGATGACGGACGAACTCACCCTGAGCCCCGATCCGGCGGACCGCGACGTCATCCGGGCGGTGCTGCCGCTTCCCGCGGCCGCGCGTGCGCTCCCGGTCTTCGGACCGTCCGCGCAACTGGTCTTCACGATCAGGAACCGCGACGCGAATCCGTGACGCGGACGCAGGAGCGTCGGCCGCATGACCGCCGAGCGCGGGCGGTGGTCTCCCCGCCGGCCGCTCGCTGAGCCGCTCGATCGGCGGTACCGTGCTTCATGCGTGTTCAGCGGTAGGCGACGCTGAGGTTGAGGCGGGTGTCCCGCAGGAGCTCCGTGTCGCCGCGCCGCAGCTGCGGGTTGAGGTAGAAGAGCTGATCGAGGGTGATCCCGAACCGCGTGGCCACCGCCTGCGAGTTGTCGTTCCCCCACACCGTGTAGCTCGCCGGCAGGCCGTCGAACGAGGTGACCGTGCCGCGCGCGTACGGCGCCGGCCCGGAGTCCTTCAGCGTGAGTCCCGGGTAGAAGGCGGGGATCGTCCACGCGATGGGCGCCTCCGCGATGACGTCGCCGTCGCTCACCAGCTCGACGCTGTTGAAGTACGACAGGTCACCGCGGTCGCGCCGACCGCTGGAGTCGAACGGGAGCACCTGGTCGCCGGACGTCGCCTGCAGCGTTCCCACGGGATCATCGACCGCCGGCACGGTCGGCTCCCCGGCCGCGGGCCCGAACCGGTCGACGCTCAGCGCCACGACCAGGCCCGGACCGGAGGTCGTGGCGAAGCCGTCGATCGAGACCTGGAAGCGCAGGTCGGCGGCGACGCTCACCGTGACATCGCCGCGGGCGTGGCCGTCGACGTCGGTGAGCGTTCCCGTGCCCATGACGGTGCCGGCGGGCGGGAGGTACTGGAACGCGTCGGCGAAGGCGCTCGCGGTCGGCGGTGCCGCGGGGGTGGTCCGGGCGGGGGACACCGGAGCGGCCCGGTGGCTCGTGCCCGCCACCTCCTTCGCCTCGGCCGTCGCCCGGGGTGCCGTCGTCCCCGTGCACCCCGTCAGCAGCAGCGCGCCGCCGAGCAGCAGCGGCAGCGTCCAGCCGCCTGAACGCGTTGCGCGGGAGCCCGCGATCATCGCCGCCCGGCCTCGGGCGGGCGCTCGGCGGGAGCGATCGGACCGGGACGGTCGGCGTAGGTGCGGCCGGTGACCACCAAACGCAGCAGCGCGGCGGCCACGTCGTACCGCTCGGCCAGCTCGGCCAGCGACGCACCCGACGCGTACGCCTCGCGGATGCTCCGCACCTCGTCGTCGCCGAGCCGGCGGCGGTGCGCCTCGGCGATGGGGCCGCCGTGTGCCGCGTGACTGCTCCCGCGGACGATGAGGCTGACCCGTTGCTGGCTCGTGCCGAACCGCCGGGCGATCTCGGTCTGCGAGACGCCCTCGGAGTGCAGCCTGCGCATCTGCACGACGTCGTCGTCGGTGGTCTCGGTCACCCCCGTCGTGGCGCCCCGCACCACCGACGAGATGGTCCAGTGCGAGACGCCGAACGCCTTCGCCACCTCCGCGCGGTCGTCGCCCGCGGCCAGCCGCTCGCGGATCGCCTCGACCTGGTCGACCGTCAGCGGCCGCGCCCGGGAGGGTGTCGCGCTCGTGAGCGGACCGCCGACGTCGGCGAAAGCGCGGCCGGAGGCGATGTTCGACACCATCTGATGCGAGATCCCGTAGAGTGCCGCGACCTCGGAACGGGGGTTGCCGGCGGCCACGGCCTCCCGGATCGCGACGACCTCCTCGCTGGTCACCTTGCGCGACTTGCCCGGAAGGATCGGACCGCCGGCCTCCAGCCGCGACCGGCCCGTGACCAGGCTCGAGACGGTGTTCTGGCGCACGCCGTACTCCTCTGCCAGCTGCACCTGCCGCGCACCGGACGCGTACTTCTCGCGCAGCTCGCGCACTTGGGCGTCGGAGAGCGGTACGGAGGCCATGAGGCGAGAGTAGCGGGGGCAGCGGTCCGGGCGGAACGACCCACGCCAGCGTTCGTGGCGGGATCGTGCCGGGCTCACTCCGAGACGCGTCGCTTCGCCAGCGGAGGCAGGGGGTCGCCGCCGGCGGCGAGCCTGGCTCGATTGGCCTCCCGCACCACCGACCAGGCGTCGCCCACGGCTCCGACGTGACTCAGCTTGTCCGGGTTGATCACGCTGCGGATGGTCTGGATGCCCTCCGGGACGATGTCGAGCGTCATCGCGTTGATGACGCCGCCGTCGCGGTCGCGGAACACGGCGCCCGGCTGGCCGTTGATCGTGGTCGGCTCGACGGTGCCGCCGATCGTGAGGAACGGTCCCGACATCGCCACCAGCACCTGGGCGACGTTCTCGATGCCGACGATCCGCTGCGCCCACTGCGGAGCCTTGCCGCCCCCGTCGCCCACCATGTCGACGTCCGCGACGAGGAGGGCGCGCAGAGCCTCGACGTCTCCGGCGCGGAACGCGTCGAAGAACCGGCCGGCCAGGGCCTCCCGCTCGGCACGGTCGGCGTCGAAGCGCGGCCGGCCCTCGTCCATGTGCCGTCGTGCGCGCACAGCGAGCTGGCGGCACGCCGCCTCCGACCGGCCGACCGCCGCAGCGATCTCCGGGAAGTCGAACGCGAAGACCTCGCGCAGCACGAAGACGGCCCGCTCGAGCGGGGTGAGCCGCTCCAGCAGGAGGAGCGCCGCCATCGAGAGGGAGTCGGAGAGCTCGGCTGCGCGCTCGGGATCCTGGTACGGATCGGACAGCAGCGGCTCGGGGAACCACGGACCGACGTACGTCTCCCGCCGCACCCGGGCCGACCCCAGGACGTCGATGGACACGCGCGTGACGATCGTCGAGAGGTAGGCCTTGAGCGACGCCGGCCGCACGCCGGCCGCTTCGTACCGCAGCCAGGTCTCCTGCACGGCGTCCTCGGCCTCCGTCACACTGCCGAGGATGCGGTAGGCGATCGAGAACAGCAGCGGCCGCAGGTCCTCGAAACTCTCGTCCGGCCGTGTCATCGCAGTCCCTCCTCGAACCCCTGCCGCCACGACGGGTACCGCAGCGTCCAGCCGAGCTCGCGCTTCGCCTTGGCATTGGAGAAGCCGCGACCCTCCGTCATCATCATGACGGCTTGATCGCCAGCGGCGACACGGGCGAGCCAGACCGGGACGCGGCGGGGCGGCTTGGCGCCGGCGACCTTCGCCAGGTACGGCAGCCACTCGCTGGCGGGCGCCGGTTCGTCGTCGACGATGTCGAAGACCCCGGTCGCGCCCTTCTCGAGTGCGAGGACGGTGGCCGACGCCGCGTCGTCCAGGTGGATCCACGAGCTGTAGCCCTGCGCGCGGCCGACGAGGGGATACTGCCGCTTGCGGACCATCTCCACCTGGTCGTCCGTCGCGCCCGGGCCGTAGAGCGCGCCGTAGCGCAGCACGGTGCCGCCGTAGGCCGTCACCGCATCCTCGACGTGCTTCATCGCAGCCATGACCGGGGCGGTCGGCGTGCCCGCGAACGTGTCGAGCGGATCCTCCTCGGTCTTGACCCAGCCGCCCTCGCGGATGCCGTTCCAGCTGGCGTAGCCCTGCGCGAGGAAGCGCGTCACGCCCTGGGCCTGCGCGGCGGCCAGTAGATGGTCGGTGCCCTCGGTGCGCAGCCGGTTCGTGTCGGCGAACCACCGGTCGGGATGCTTGAGGTCGGGATCGCCGGCGTGCGCCGGGTTGATCGCCGTCATCTGGTGGATGATCGCCTCCGGCTCCGCCGACGCCACAGCGCCGCCGACCGACGCCGCGTCCAGTCCGTCCATGACGACGCCCTCGGCTCCCATCGCCTCGATCGTCGGCAGCTTCGCCGCGCTCGTCGTCGTGGCCGTCACGGCGTGGCCGTTGCGCACGAGCTGAGGAACCAGCCGCCTCCCGAGAACGCCGCTTCCTCCCGCTACGAGTACCCGCATCGTCTGCCCCTTTCCGTCTGGCCTGATGTCACACCGTCAGACGACGCAGCCGCGTGCTCTGTGACATCCGCGAGCCTGCGCGTTTCGCGCAGCGACCCGGTCGCCTCGCAGGGGTGTGGCCGCTTCGGCCTCCGCTCGCTACCCTGGCGGCACGGGCCGGGGAGCCCGGGATCGGGGAGGCGGCATGGGTGACAGCGGTCGTGGCAGAGTGGTCGTGCAATCGGCGCAGTGGGGGTTCTTCTTCTTCATCGCGTACATCGGCGCGGCCGTGTACTTCGTCTCGGTCTCCGACGGCTCGTTCTGGGGCGTCGTCTGGGGCTTGTTGCAGGCGATCGTCTGGCCGGCGTTCGTCGTGTACCACGTGCTGGTGCTGCTGCACGTGTGAGGCCGGGCGGTGCGCCGACGTGCATGATGGTGTCCGCCCGCCGGGTGTCGGTCGCCGACGCTAGGGTTCGGGCATGGGGATCGACGCGGGGAGCCGGGCTTGGACGAACTGATCGTGGCGGACGCCGCCGCCTGGCGTGCCTGGCTCGACGAGCACGAAGACAGCTCCGACGGCGTGTGGCTGGTGCTGGCCAAGAAGGGCACGACTCAGCCGACCTCCCTCAGCTATGCGCAGGCGGTCGACGAATCGTTGTGCAGCGGGTGGATCGACGGGCAGAAACGCAGCCGCGACGAGACCACGTTCCTGGAGCGGTTCACACCGCGGCGGGCGGCCTCGCTCTGGTCGCAGCGCAACATCGGGCTCGTGGAGGCACTGATCGCCGAGGGCCGGATGCGTGAACGCGGCCACGCCGAGATCGAGCGCGCGAAGGCCGACGGCCGGTGGGAGCGCGCCTACGCGAGCCCGCGCACCGCGGAGATCCCGGACGACCTGACCGCCGCGCTCGAGGTGTCGGAGGCGGCCGCCGCCGCATTCGCCACACTGAACGCGGCCAATCGGTACTCGGTGCTGCATCGTCTGATGACCGCACCGAGCGCGATCAGCCGCGGCAACCGCCTCGCGAAGCTCATCGCGATGCTCGAACGCGGGGAGACGCCGCACCCGCAGTAGAGGGGCCGCCGAAGGGCCGCCGAGGGGCCGCCGAGGGGCGCCTTATCGCCCCTAAAACGCCGTTTTAGGGGCGTTTACGCGCCCTTCGGCGCGGCGGGAGTACTCTCGAGGAGGGTGTGGAGGGCCGCGCGGAAGCGTTCGGCGCCGGCATCGCCCAGCGGCGCGAGGAACGCGCGCTCGGCGGCCAGGAAGTCGTGCTCGGCACGGCGGAACGCCGCGCGGCCGGCCGGCGTCGCCTCGATGGCGTTGCGCCTGCGGTCGGCGGGGTCGGGTCGGCGGGTGACGGCCTGCTTCGCCTCCAGGGAGTCGATGACGGCGACCATCGTCGTCTGGTCGACGCCGAGCAGCGCCGCCAGGGCCTGCTGCGACAGCGGCTCGTGGGGGATGAGGGCGCGCAGCACGGCGTACTCGCGCCGGTCGAACCCGGACGGGGCGAGCGCCTCGTCGGAGAGCTCCAGCAGCCTCAGGTGCACCTTCTTCACGAGCGGGCCGAGTGGCTCGGCGGCCGGGGGCGTCGTGCTGGTCATGCGCCGATCATAGCGTGAGCAAACCATCAGTTGAGCTGATTATTATGGCCACTGACGTTCGCATCCCGCTGGACGCATCACCGCAGAGGACCCATCATGAGCATCGAACTCGAAGCGACCCCCGCCCTCGTCGTCATCGACCTGCAGACCGGCATCCTCGGTCAGCCCACCGCGCACCCGATCGAGCAGATCGTCGCGAACTCGGCCCGGCTCGCCGCCGCTTTCCGCGCCGCAGGCCTCCCCGTCGTGCTCGTGAACGTCGACGGGACGGCGCCCGGCCGCACCGAGCGCGGCAAGGCGACCGGCCGGGTCGGAGCCCAGACCCTCCCCGCCGCGGCGACCGCTCTGCTGCCCGAGCTCGACCAGCAGCCGAGCGACATCACCGTGACCAAGCGCACGCTCGGCGCCTTCGGCTCGACCGACCTCGACGCCCGGCTCCGGGAGGCCGGCGCCACGCAGATCGTGCTGACCGGCGTCTCCACCACGTCCGGTGTCGAGTCGACGGCCCGTTCCGCGTACGAGCTCGGCTACCACGTGGCGTTCGTCACCGACGCGATGACCGACGTCGCCGAAGCGCACGACGCCTCGGTCGCCTACCAGTTCCCCAAGCTGGGCGAGCTCGGCACGACCGGCGAGGTCCTGGAGCTGCTCGCCTCCCGCTGATCGCGGAGTCGGGCAACGACTGCTCGCACAGAACCTGCGGCAGTTCGACGCCGCCGGCCTGCCCGCCCATCCCGAGTCGACCGACCCGGCCGACGACCACTGCTGCCCGGCGGCCCTCGGGGTCTTGACGCCGCCCCCGCCCCTACGGAAATCTCTGCGGTAACGGTGCGACGCAGGGCCGTGTGGACGTGGAGGAGAAGCTCGTCATGAAGCAGAACGATCCGACGCCATCGGTCGCCGAGGCCAACGCCGCGCTTCTCGGCGCGCTGCCGTTCGACGACACCGCCGACTTCGACGACGCCGACCGCGGTTTCCTCGGCACGCTGGCCGACCCGGTGATCCGCGATGCCGATGGCACCGTGGTCTGGGATGCGTCGGCGTACGACTTCGTCGACGGCGATGCTCCCACCTCGGTCAACCCGAGCCTCTGGCGTCAGTCGAAGCTGGTCGCCAAGCACGGGCTCTTCGAAGTCGTCGAGGGCATCTATCAAGCGCGCGGGCTCGACCTCTCGGTGATGTGACGAAGCGCGCGCCGGAGCTCAGCAGCCTGCGGAGCTCGGCGATGTCGGCCTCGCGGCCCACCAGGTCGGTGAGCGGTGTCGGCAGGCGCACCGGATCGGCGACCGCCGGATCGGGCTCCGAGCGCGGTTCCGCGAGCGCTGCGGGCGCACCGCCTGCGCCGCCGGCGTCGTCCGCGCCTCCCGCCGCGCCGGCGCCGAGGAGGTCGGACCGGCTCTGGTCGAACCGCTCGGCCAGGAGCGTGGCCAGGTCGGCCGCCACGAGTTCCGCCAGTTCTCGGGGCGTCTCGAAGTACTTGTAGGCGGCGCGGTCGTCGTCGCGGATCCGGTTCAGCAGCCGGCTGAGCCTCTCGTCGCGCTCGGCCGGCGCTTTGACGTAGAGCAGGCGCGGCACGTCGTCGGGGCAGAGGTTGTACTCGTCCTCCAGCCCGGAGACGTGCTCGTCGGGGGCGACCCATCCGTAGCGCTCCCAGTAGAGGCCGAGGAAGACGTCGGACTGCTGGAGGTAGGCGCGGTAGAGCTCGCGGGGCGGGTGCGGGCGTGCGCCCAGCTCGAACATCACCGGGGCGAGGTGCAGCCGCTCGATCGCCGTCTTGGCGGCGCGGCGTTCGGGGGCGAGCTCCTGCAGCGTCGACGAGACGAAGATGCGTAATCGTTGATCGGGTGTCCGGATTACATGAGGGTGGCTCATGTAATGTCATTGTGTTGCGTTTCTATGGAAATGTACAGACTTCGGTGCGACGGATTCCGGGTCCGTCTCACCGGTCGCCGGGCTTGCCGCCGCGCGGCGCGGCCTGTGCGCCGCTCACCGGGCCGCAGCGCACCTGAGCGGTCACGCAGGCGGCCGTGTCGGCATCCATGCGGCCCTGCTGCCAGCCGCTCACGAAATCGGCATGCCCCGTCACCGGGGGCCCCTGCGTCTGCGGCCCGGTCGAGAGGGTGATGCCGTCAACGCTGCTCGTGGGGTAGCTGACATGCAGCACGAGCTGCGGGATGTGCACCGGGTGCGACGCGGGGCACCCGGACGCCGTCGAGTACACCGCGCCCGAGCGGTCGCGGCCGTCCATCGTGTGCCCGTCCCAGCAGTCCGGGAACGTGATGACCAGCCGCAGCTGCGATCCGGCCGGGCAGTCGTGCGGCAGATCGCCCCGCGGCGCCCGCTGGCCGGCCGTCGTCGTGCAGGTCCAGTCCACGACCGAGGTGCTCTGCGGCGCGGTCGCCGTCTCGTTCCCCGCGATCAGGCTGATGCCCTCCGGCATCGAGCGCGTCGACGAGGCGATCGGGCCGGGCGAGCGCCAGTACAACAGCGTGCGCTGCGGGGTGAGCGCCCGGCCGTGCTGGAAGACCACCGGGGTCCAGTAGGCCGAGGCGTCGGCGGAGGTCGAGCACGTCGTGGACCCGCCCCGCAGCGTCGCGGCGGTCGACGACGCGCGCACGGCCGGATTGCCGAAGAAGTCGTGCTGCATCGACATCCCGGTCATCCCCGGCATCATGATCGGATCGTCCGGCGCGGTTCTCGACCGGGTGCAGGTGTCGGTGAAGATGCCGGGATTCGCGCCGCCGGAGGGGAACCCCGCGGTGTCGACGCGTGCGGGCGCAGACGCCGCCACGCCCGCGGCCGTCGCGGCGGCGGTGCCGGCGGCGAGCACGAGCGCCGCACCGAAGGCGATGGCGAGGCCGGCGGGAGAACGCAGTGAGAAGATCATGCGCCCATCCGACCTCCTCCGGGTTCGGGGTGTGAGAGCGGAATGTAAAGAATCGGTAAGGCGGCAGGGAAACGGCGTGGCGCGGGTGCCCGAACCGTCAAGATGGACGGGTGGGCGAGGAGAGAGGTCTGGTGCTCGTCGTGGAGGACGAGGCCGCGATCGTGGAACTGGAGCGGCTGTACCTCACAGGTGCGGGCTTCGGCGTCCACGTCGAGACCGACGGCCGGCAGGCGCTCGCCGCGATCGACCGCCTGCGGCCGGTCGCGATCGTGCTCGACGTCGGCATCCCCGGGCTCGACGGGATCGAGGTCTGCCGCACCCTCCGAGCCAGGGACGACTGGACGCCGGTCATCTTCGTCACCGCGCGCGACGACGAGGTCGACCGGATCCTCGGTCTCGAGCTCGGCGCCGACGACTACCTCACCAAGCCGTTCTCGCCGCGCGAGCTCGTCGCCCGGCTCAAGGGGATGGTGCGCCGGGCGGCCGGACCCGTCGCGGCCCCGACCCGCAGCGTGGGCGGTGTGCACCTCGACGGTTCCCGGCGGCGGGTGGAGACCGCGGCAGGGCGCGTGGATCTCACCGCGACCGAGTTCGACCTGCTCGACCGGCTGATGAGCCAGCCGGGCCGGGTGTTCACCCGGGAGCAGCTGCTCTCGTCGGTGTGGGGGGTCGCCGACTACTCCAGCAGCCGAACCGTCGACGTCCACATCGCCCAGCTCCGCGTCAAGCTCGGCGACGCCGCAGGCATCGTCCGCACCGTGCGCGGGGTCGGTTACAGCGTCGCGGACGAAGCGTGACCGGGCCGGCGCCGCGGCGGCGCCTGCTCGGCTCGCTGAGCGGACGTTTCGTGCTGGTGACGTTCGCCGTGGCGCTGATCGCCGTGCTGGTGACGGCGCTCGTCGCGGTGCAGGTGGTGCAGACCGTGGAGGAGAACCAGGCACGCCAGCAGCTCAAGACCCAGGCCGCCGCCCTGCTGGCATCCGGACGGGCCGGTGCCGTTCGGCCGGCGGTCGTGGGCGACCGGTTCGCGGTCGTCTCGCCCGACGGCGCGGTCACAGGCGCTGCGCGCGCCTTCGTCGACCCCGCCGTGGTGCGCGAGCTGCGCGCCGGACGCGCGGTCTCCACGACCACGACGCTGAACGGCAGGGACGCGGTGCTGGTCGGCATCCCGGGCGCGGACGGCGGCGGCATCGTCGGCGTGCGCAAGGTGGCCGACATCGCCGCGGGCGACGCCGAGCTGCTGCGCGGCATCCTGCTCGCCGTGGTCATCGGCCTCGTGGTCGCGACGGCCGCGGGCGTGCTGCTCGCGCGCCTCCTCGGCCGGCCGCTGCGACGGCTCGCGGACGGCGCCAGGGCGCTGGCCGGAGGGCGGCGGCGCGTTCCGATCGACGCGCAGCCGGTCGCTGAGATCGAGGACATCGCGCAGGCGCTGCGGACGCTCGACACGGCCCTGGCGACGAGCGAGGACCGGCAGCGGGAGTTCCTGCTCTCGGTCTCGCACGAGATCCGGACGCCGCTGACCGCGATCCGCGGGTACGCGGAGGCGCTCGCCGACGGGGTCATCCCGCCCGACGGCGTCGCGGAGGCCGGGCGGACGCTCTCGGCGGAGTCGGAGCGACTGCGGCACTTCGTCGACGACCTCCTCGAGCTGGCGCGGCTGGAGGCCGACGACTTCACGATCGTGCCGCAGCAGTTCGACGCGCGCGACACCGTCGCGGCGGTGCTGCGGGCCTGGTCGGGCGCGAGCGGCGGGGCCGGAGTCGCACTCCGGGCAGACCTGCCACCGGCTCCGCTCGGGGTCCTCACCGACGAGATGCGGCTGCGGCAGATTCTCGACGGGCTGGTGGAGAACGCGCTGCGGGTCGCGCCGGCGGAGTCGGAGATCGTCGTGACCGCGCGCGGCCTCCCAGGGCTCGTCGAGCTGTCCGTGCGCGACAGGGGGCCCGGACTGAGCGCCGAGGACGCACCGGTGGCGTTCGATCGCGGCGCCCTCCACGCGCGCTACCGCGGCGCACGTCCGGTAGGCACCGGGCTCGGACTCTCGATCGCGCACAGCCTCGCCGGCCGGCTCGGCGCGACGATCGACGCCGGACCGGCGGACGGCGGCGGAGCGGTCTTCCGGGTGACTTTACGTTCCTCTGACATGTCCCGAGCGCGCTCCTGATCTGACGCTGAGACCGTTGGCGCATGGACACCGACGAGCCGCGCGACCGCGACGACCAGAGCGAGCAGATGGACCACAGCGACAACGGCGACCTGCCGACGACGCCCTTGCCGTGGGAGCAGGACGCGCACGACGAACCGGACGGCCTCCCGACGACCCCGCTGCCGTGGGAGCAGGACGCGCACCACGAACCGGACGGCCTCCCGACGACCCCGTTGGCCTGGCCGGCTGCGCAGCAACACGCCGCACCCGCGCCGACGCCGGCCCCGACGACCTGGGCGCCCACGACCCCGGCGCCCGGGATGGCGGTCACCGACGGAATGAAGGCGGGGGAGTCGCAGACGCGCCCGTCCTTCGTCCGTCGCCACACGCTCGGCCTCGGGGTGGCGGCGGCCGTCCTCGCGGTCGTGGTGGTGGCCGGCGGAACCGCGTGGGGCGTCTCCGCCGCTGTCGCGGCCGCGAACACCGCGGTCCCCGCCGCCTCGAACCAGGTGCTGCGCGGCACGGCGAAGCACGCCGCGACGGGCGCCGGCGCCCGCACGCACGCCAAGGGCACGGTCGGAACGCTGACGGCGATCTCCGGCGACACCTGGACCGTCCGGTCGGCCGCGGGCGCGACCATCACGGTGACGGTCGATTCGTCGACGGCCTACGGCACGCCGAAGAGCCCGGCCACCGTCTCCTCGTTCGCCGTGGGCGACCGCATCGCGGTGCTCGGCGCGCGCAGCGGCGACAGCGTGACCGCTACGCGCATCGCCCACCTCGCAGCCAAGCACTCCACGACCTCCACGCCCGTGCCCACGCCCGCCCCGACCGTGTGACCGCCGGCTGCGAGACGGCTGATTCTCCACCCTCCCGGCGGATCCGAGCCGAGTTCGCGCCGTCTCGGCGGCGATGTCGCGCGGGGAGCGGCGTCAGCCGCAGAGCGAGACGCCCGCGGAGGTGAGCACGACCGAGCGGTTCTGCTCGGCGAGGGCGTCCGAGTAGGCGCCGGAGGCGTCGGTCTCGCTGGTGAAGCCGCACCACTCGTAGCCGACGCCGGCGGTCGCCAGCTTCGCGTCCGGGACGCCCAGCGCCACCAGGGCGGCCTTGACCGCGTTCGCCCGCCGCAGCGAGAGTGCGGTGTCAGCGGTGTTGTCGGTGGCCTGGTCTTTGGAGGCCGTGCCCGTGATCGTGATGACTCCGCCGCTCTGCTCGATCGAGGGGGCGAGCGAGCCGAGCAGCTGCTGCGCCGCCGCCGGATCGGCGAAGGTCGCCGTGTCCTTCACGAACCGCAGGTCGCTGTTGCGCAGGACGAGCGGACGCGACCAGTCCGTCTTGGTGCTCACGGCCTCCACCGGCACCGGCGTCACGGCCGGCAGCCCGGCTTCGGCGCCTCCCGAGGCCGGCTCGGGCAGCAGGGAGAGCGTGCCGCCCGCCGCCTTGATGACGGCCGTCCAGATCGCGGCGAGGTTGCTGCGCGCTGGAACGGTCAGCGGTTGCTGGGCTCCCGCGGTGTCTCCCATCCCCGACCAGTAGACCGTGACGCCCTTCAGATCGGACGGCAGCAGGTTGCGCGACCGCAGGTCGGAGACGACCTGGGCCGGATCGGCGTAGAGCAGGCCGCTCCCGGCGAAGTTCAGCGGGTCGGCCGTCTGG
Organism: uncultured Leifsonia sp.; assembly: GCF_945957465.1. Taxonomy (GTDB): domain Bacteria; phylum Actinomycetota; class Actinomycetes; order Actinomycetales; family Microbacteriaceae; genus Leifsonia. The sequence goes on along the minus strand of NZ_CAMFLC010000013.1, from coordinate 10,201 downwards.
AGGCCGCTGCCGAAGACGAGCACCCCGAGCGGATTCGAGCCGAGGTCGCGTGCGGCCTGGTCGATGGCGCCGAGGAAGTCGACCTGCGGCGACGCGGCCTTGAGCCCGGAGAGATACGACGTGATCTGGGTGAGCTTGGTGCGCTGGTCGTTCTGGCAGACGATGGCGTCCTGTGCGCTCGACCCGATCGAGGTGGTCCCCATCGTCTGCGGGGTGCCCGACGGGATGACGACGGTCACGCTGCCGTTGCTCTCGCCGACCGCCTTCAGCTGTGCGGACGCGCTGGCGGGAACCGTGACCGCCGGCGCGTTCGCGGTGCTTCCGGCGACGACGCCCAGGTTGCGCTTGTGCGACTGGTCGCAGGCGCCGCCGGCGGCGGTCGCCGAGGTGCAGGCGGCGAGACCGCCGCCGACCACGAGCACAGCGGCCCCCGCCATCACCGCGCGCAGCAGACCGGCTCGACCCGCCTTCGCGAGGCCGGTCACCGCTCGAACCCCCAGGTCGTCGGCGACCCGTCGACCGCGGGAGCCTGCACGGTCTCCGGCTCCCGGAGCTGCGGCCCTCCGGTCGCCGGCTCGACGGCAGCGGCCGCCGAGGTGCCCGGCACGGCCGCCGGCGGCGTCGACGCCTCGACCACGCGCCGCGCCCGCAGCTCGCGGATGATCTGGCTGGTGCTCTCCGGGTCGCGTGCCCGCTGGGCCAGCCGGGTGGCGATGCGCGCGCGGATCACGTCGAGCCGCGCGTGGAAGGTGGCGTGGGCGCCGGCGAAGCGCACCGCATCCTGCGCGTCGAGGCCGGCGGCGTGGCGCGCGCCCTCCTCCGCCCTGACCGCCTCGGCGAGCAGCCGGTCGCGATGCGTCCGCAGGCGGCCCACCTGCGCGTGCGCCTTCTCGGCGGCGACGAGCAGCGGGCGCGTGGTCAGCCAGGCGACCACGAAGCTGATCGTTCCGGAGGTCGCGAGGACCCCCAGCATCAGGAAGGCCATGATCGTGTCCGGAGCCGACCACGAGAACGCCGGCGCGGCGGAGGTCGATCCGCCGACCAGGCCGGTGAGGCCTCCCGCGCCCGCGGCGTCGATGCCGGCCTTGATCCGGGCGATCGTGATCGCGGCGAGCAGGGCGGCCCACAGCAGCAGCAGCCCCACGGCGACGGGGATCCAGCCGCGGTGCATCACGCGTGCCTGCACCCGGCGCAGCAGGATCGCGGCCACGTGCGGCAGCGACACCACGGCGAGCGAGATGCCCAGGGTGATGACGTACATCTGCAGACCGATCGAGCCGTACTGGCTGTCGTTGCGCAGCAGCAGCGTCAGAGCCTGGGCGAGCAGGATGTAGTCGACGGCGAGCATCGCCACCAGCAGCACGTACACGAGCACGTGCGCCAGTGGCGAGAGGTGGCCGACGCTCGGGCGGACCCGGCGCGGCTTCGTGACGATGTCCCTCGGCATACGGGTCCTCCTAGGCGTAGCTGTGCAGTTCAGGGTCGCCGCCGGCGAGCTTGGCGTCCAGGCGGGCGGCGTCCTGCTCGGCGCGGCGGATGTCGGCCTCGGCGCGCTCGAGCGCACGGCGGACGAGCTCCACCCGCGACTGCGCCTCGGCGAGCCGCGCGGAGCAGGCGGCGACGTTGCGGGTGCGCTGGCGCTCCAGGTCGGCCACGCCCGCACGCTCGAACGCGGCGAGCTCGTGCTCGAACACCTCGAGCGTCTCCACGTCGACCGCGCCGCGCATGCGCCGCAACCGCCACAGCAGGCGGCGCCGCAGCCCGCGGGTCGGCGGCACCCGGTAATCGGTGATCCTGTCACGTTCGCGCATTCGGGCTCCCTGGTTCGACGGACGGTACGGGTGGTGCGGACGACGCTCCGCGGGGACGGCCGGTTGCGACGGGCTCGACGGTTGCGACGGGCTCGGCGGTTGCGACGGGCTCGACGGTTGCGACGTGCTCGACGGTTGCGACGGGCTCGTTCGGTTCGGCCCTCGCGACCGGTTCGGCGCTTCCGACCGGCTCGATGGGCCGCCAGCTGTCCACGGCGGTCTCGCGCCCGACGAGCGAGTCTGCGCGGTGCAACGCGGGGGCTCGAACGGCACCGGGCGGCGGCGTCAGGGCACGCAGGTACGCACGCCAGTAGACGGCGATCTTCTCGTCCGAGCGGTCGAAATGCCGGCTCGCCCGCAAGCGCGCGGCGGTGAACCGGGCGTTGATGCTCGCGCCGAGCTGCTCGGCACGGGCGTTGCGCTGTGCGATCCTGCGCCGCAGCCGGCGCAGCTCCTGGAAGGCGACCCCGTCGCCCTCGGCGATCCGGGAGGCCGTCCGCTCGTCGGGCGGGAGGCCGTCGAGCCGCTCGTCGTAGGCGTCCAGGTCGGCGGCCAGTGCTCGGGCGAGGCCGCGCTGTTCGGCGAGGTCGCGGCGGGAGCGGGCGAAGAAGCGCTGCTCCTCGCGGCGCGCATACGCGTTGGCGCGGGCCTGCAGTGCGGTGATCGTGGGAGTGGCGACGGCGGGGAGGCCCTCTGCCGACGCCGCGTCGCGAGACGACCCCGTCGCCTCGGCGTCCTGCCGGGCGCGACGTTCCAGCCGGCGACGCGCGAACGGTCCGATTCTGAGCGGCTGGATCCCCATAGCGGGCGAGCGTACGAAGCGAGCCTGAGCGGTTCCTCGGCATCCGGTGACGAAGTGCCGTGCGAGACCCAACCGTTACCTGCGCCAGTATGGAGCCATGGAGACGGTGCTGGAGCTGCGCGACGTGACGTTCCGGCGCGAGGGGCGGCACATCCTCGACGACATCCGGTTCGAGGTGCGGGCAGGCGAGCACTGGGCGCTGCTCGGTCCGAACGGCGCGGGCAAGAGCACCGTCCTCGGCTTCTGCGGGGCCGTCGCCTTCCCGACCTCAGGCACGGTCGACGTGCTCGGCCGGCGGCTCGGCCGGGTGGAGTTGCAGGAGCTGCGGAGGCACATCGGTCACGTCAATCCGCGGCATCCGGTGCGGTCGCCGCTGACGGTCACCGAGGTGGTGCTCACCGGGCTCACCGGTTCGCTCGAGCCGCCGCTGCGCTGGGAGGCCGCGCCCCGCGAGTCGGTGCGTGCCCGCGAGCTGATCGCGGCCATCGGCCTCGACGATCGCCGGGACGCGCGCTGGCCGACGCTCTCGCAGGGGGAGCGCGGCCGCGCTCTGATCGCCCGAGCGCTCATCTCCGATCCCCGACTGCTGCTGCTCGACGAGCCCACCACCGGTCTCGACGTCGCGGCGCGCGAGCAGTTGCTGGAGACGATCGACGGTCTCTCGACCTCGGCGCCCGACCTCGCCAGCGTGCTCGTCACGCACCACCTGGAGGAACTGCCGGAGACCACCTCCCACGCCCTGCTGCTGTCCCACGGCCGGATCGTCGCCGCGGGACCGATCGAGGAGGCCGTGACCACCGAGACCGTGACGACGGCGTTCGAGCATCCGATCCGGGTCGAGCGGGCCGACGGGCGGTGGAGCGCCCGGGCGGTGCGCTCGGCGCGCGTCTGACCCGCGTGGCCGGCCGGACGGCCGTCAGTGGAGCTCGAGCAGTAGCTCCACCACGGGCTTCCCCGCACCGGCTGCATAGGAGGTCTCGCTGCCGGCCCGGGTGAAACCGGCTCGTTCCAGCACGCGCCGCGAACCGAGGTTGGCTTCGGCGACGCGCGCGTGCAGCGGGCGCGTCGGCTCCGCCGCGACCAGCAGCATCAGAGCCGCCGTCGCGATGCCGCGGCCCCAGAGCGCGCGGCGGATCCAGTAGGTGACCTCCCGGTCGCCGTCGATCGTGAAGGCGGCGACCGTCCCGGCGAACTCGCCGTCCGCCTCGACGGCGCGCATCAGGATGCCGGAGTCGGCCAGATGCCGGCTCCAGCGCGCGTCGAACGCCTCCCGATCGTCGGGGTCGGCCGCCGTGAACGCGGCCATCCGCACCGACTCGGGGTCGCGCATCATCGCGAAGGCGGCATCGGCGTCGGCCGCCGTCGGCGGGCGGAGTCGCACGTGCATGCCGCGATGCTAGCGTGCCGCCCGCTAGACTCACACGCCGTGCCCCGTTTCGCGACCGCCGACGACGGCGTGCCGATCGCGTTCGAGGAGCGCGGGACGGGCGTCCCCGTCCTCCTGATCGCCGGTCAGGCCACCGGCATGAACGGCTGGGGGCCGTTCGCCCGCGCGCTGGCGTCGGAGCACCGTGTGATCGTGTTCGACCACCGCGGCATCGGCGACAGCGGCCTGGGCGACCCGGCCCGTTACAGCACGCGCCTGTTCGCCGACGACGGTCTGGCCGTGCTCGACGCGGCCGGAGTGGCGGCTGCACATGTCATCGGGCACTCGATGGGAGGACGCGTGGCGCAGTGGCTGGCCGCCGACCATCCCGGCCGGGTGCGCAAGCTGGTGCTGGTCGGCACGACCGCGAGCGACCGCGTGCGGGACGCCGGGGGGGCGGCGGAGGCGGCGGAGGCGGAGCAGCGCCGCGATCCGCGTGTGGTCGCCGACTTGCTCAGCGGCGACCGTGCGCGCATGCTGCCGCTGTTCTTCGACGCCGACTGGGCCGAGGCGAATCCGGAGGCCGTGGCCGGCTTCTTCGACCGGGTCGCATCGCGCCCGGCGCTGCGCGGCCACTTCGCCGCGAGCCGCGACCATGACGCGCGGGAGGTGCTCGGCCGCATCCGCGCCGAGACCCTGGTGGTCCACGGGCGTGCGGACGCTCTCACCCCGATCGGGCAGGCCCGGCTGCTGGCCGGGGCGATTCCGCGCGCGCGGCTGCTCGAGTTCGACGCCCGCCACGGGCTCCATCTCGACACCCCCGCCGTGCTGACCGCCGTCCGCGCCTTCCTCGCCACCCCCTGAACCCCTTTCCCGGCAGCCGAGGGGCACGACCAGCCCCTCGGCGATGAGTCGGGAGGCTTGGGGTTGCGCGTGCGCACACACCCGTGCTCAAGTGAGCAATCGTCAGCAAAGACTGGTGCGCATCCGGTCCGATGCAGCATCCTGTGGGCGTCGCCGAGCGCCCGAGGCCCGGCGGCACACCAGAAACCAGCAGAGAACCCGAACAGGAGCACCACCATGTCTCTTATCGAGACCGCCGTCCCGGAGCGCTTCCGCGACCTCGCCGACCGCCTCACCGGGCGCCTCGTCACCACTGCGGACCCCGACTGGGACGCCGAGCGGCAGGCGTGGAACCTCGCCGTCGACCAGCATCCCGAGGCCGTCGTCGTTCCGGTCGACGCCTCCGACATCGCCATCGTCGTCGGCTTCGCCCGCGACAACGGACTGCGCGTCGTCCCGCAGAGCACCGGCCACCTGGCCGCACCGCTCGGCGACCTCAGCGGCACCGTGCTGCTGCACACGTCCCGGCTGGGCGGCGTGGAGGTCGACCCCGCCGCCGAGACCGTCCGCGTCGGAGCCGGCGTCGTCTGGGGCGAGGTCACCTCGGCGCTCGAGCCGTACGGGCTCGCCGCACTGGCCGGTTCGTCACCGGACGTCGGCGTCGCCGGATACCTCCTCGGGGCCGGTTTCAGCTGGATGGCGCGCAAGCGCGGCCTGGGCTGCTCGGCCGTCACCGCGTTCGACGTCGTCACCGCCGACGGTCGGCAGCGGCACGTCACCGCGGAGACCGAGCCCGACCTGTTCTGGGCGCTGCGCGGGGGCGGCGGCACCACGGCGATCGTCACCGCGTTCACGTTCCGGGTGTTCCCCGTCGCCACCGTCTACGCCGGGATGCTGCTCTTCCCCCTGGCGCGAGCCGGGAAGGTCCTGCGGGCGTACGAGGAGTGGACCCGCGACCTGACCGAGGACGCGACCACCTGCGTGCGCCTGCTGCGCATTCCGCCGCTGCCCGACCTGCCCGACTTCCTGCGCGGTCAGTCGTTCGTCGGCGTCGACGGCGCCATCGACCTGCCAGAAGCCGAGGCCGCCGCGGTCCTCGAGCCGCTGCGTGCGCTCGAACCGGCCATCGACACCTTCGGGGTGCTCCCGGCATCCCAGCTCGGGCTCGTGCACATGGACCCGCCGCAGCCGGTGCCGGCCCTCGGCGACGGGATGATCATCGACGACCTCCCCGAAACCGCGATCGACGCGCTGCTCGGTGTCGTCGGGCCGGAGTCCGGGAGCGCCCTGCTGGCGGTCGACCTGCGTCACCTCGGCGGCGCGGCGGGTCGCCCGGCCGAGGGCGGCGGCGCCGTCGACCACCTGCCGGGAAGGTTCGTGGTCTACGCGGTCGGTCTGCTCGCCGACCCCGCCCTGGTGCCGGTGCTCACCGCCGAGGTCGCCGCGGTGCGCACGGCGCTCGCGCCGTGGACGAGCGAGCGAGACTACTCCAACTTCCGCGAGGTCGCCGCCGCCCCCGGCCGGTTCTGGGACGACGCGACGCTCGAGCGGCTGCGCGCGATCAAGCAGGCGTACGACCCCGAGCGCACCATCCGCACCGCGCACGACCTCGACTGACCCGCGCTCGCGCTCTGCCCTCCGCCGAGGGGCGCCTTGACGCCCTCACATGCGCGTTTTGGGGGCGATTACGCGCCCCTCGGCGGCCCGCCTACGCGAAGTGCCCAGCGCGGGCGGCGTCGACGAAGGTCGCGTAGTCGGCCTCCGCCTGGGCGGCGTACGCGTGCGCCCACTCCGAGACCGCGCGCACGAACGCACCGCCGGTCCCGATGTATCCGGAGACGAACTGCGCCTGCGGCGAGCGCGCGTGCGCTCGGCCGAGCACGATCGCGCACGCCTGGGAGTACTCGCTGAACTGGGTCGTGTTCATGTCCGCGATCTCGAAGGACGCGTTGCGGTTGCGGAAGATCCTCATGTAGAAGCTGTGGCCCTCCACCGTCAGGTAACCGAGGAACGGGTCGGAGACGGCCTGCAGGATGCGCTGGCAGCCGACCACACGATAACCCTGGTGCTCGGCGAGGATGGCGGCGTCCAGATAGCCGCCGACCGACGGCATGCCGCCGAACTCGTACACGACCGACTCGTTGGCCTCCTTCAGCTGGAGGATGAGGATGTCCCCGGTCGCGTCGCGCAGCGCGATGATGAAGCACCGGGTGCCGACGCTGCCCACGCCGACGACCCGGCGGGCGACATCGACGACGTCGTATTGCGAGAGCATCAGGGCGATGTTCGTCGGCACGGTCGTGCGGTAGGCCTCGAACACCTGATCGACGAGCACGCGGACCTCCGGCTCCAACCGGGTGAGGATGGGCGGGTTCTCGACGAATTGGAGACCTTCCCCGCCCTCCTCGAGGGTGCGGCTCGCGACCCGCTCGCTGGTGCGCTTCTCCGACTCCTTCAGCGTGCGCTTGATCATGCGCTCGCTGTCGGGGCTGAGGATCTGCCTGTCGACCAGGCTGGTCACCCGGAAGTAGCGTCCGTACAGAGACGACTGCAGCGCGTTGCGCAGCGAATTGCGGTACATCGCCGCCGACGAGAGCACGATCGAGCGGAGGGTGGAGCCGCCCAGCCCGAGCGATCGACCGGCGAGCACGACGCTGGTCAGCATCCGCTTGATGTCCCACTCGAACGGACCGATCGCCGCCTCGTCGAAGTCGTTGATGTCGAACACCATCGAGCGTTCGGGCGAGCGGTAGATGCCGAAGTTGCTGATGTGGGCGTCGCCGCAGATCACGATGTCCGCTCCGGCGCGCGGCCCCGCGGCCAGGTCGGCGGCCTGGATGGCTGCGGTGCCCCGGTAGAACGCGAAGGCCGACGAGCCCATGCGTTCGACGCGCAGCTTCACCAGGTTCGGCAGCCGGTTCTCGTGCTGGCGGCGCAGGATCCCGAGCGGGTCGCGCCCGGGAGGCGGGGTGTAGTCGGCCTGGCTGGAACGCGGCACCTGGGAGCGGGCCGCCCGGCCCGCGTCGTAGAGCTCTTCTTCGTTGAGCGGGATCGCGATGGCCGTCATGACGCACCTCCTGGGTGGCGCTCATGGTAGCTCCGCCAGGGGCGGAGTGGCCAGACGTCTGCGGGTGCGGGGATTCCCGTCCCGCTAGGGTGGTCGACGTGGAGCGCACGGACTGGATCGAGCATCGCCGCCACGACGGCGAGCGGATCGGCTGGATCCGGATGGCGGGCGACCGGTTCGTCCCGGTCGACCTCCTCGGCCGGGAGTTGAGCGGTCCGGTCGACTGGCTGGAGGCCGAGGAGATGCTCGAGCGCACGGGCATCGGCTACCTGGCGGAGCTGTACGAGTTGCGCCGGCCGGACGGCTCATGGCTGCGGGTGCGACTGGCCGAGGTGTCGCCCGATCGCATCGTGGCGAAGAAGGACGACTTCGGCGCCGTCGGGGCCGAGCAGCTGTACTACCCGCTTCCGTTCCCCGCTCCGGAGGAGTTGCGCCTCCTGCAGCGCTGACACGTGCACCACCGACGCGCCCACCGCTGAGGGCGGGTCTGGTGCGGCGAGCTCGCAGCGGGCTACCATCGGGCAGATTCGCCGGAGGGAGCGGGCATGGCGGGACGCTGGGGCGCTGTGACCGTGCTCGGCGCCGCGCAGTTCGTGATGACACTCGACAGCACCGTCATGAACGTCTCCATCTCGACGGTCGTGAAAGACCTCGGCACCACGATCTCGGCGATGCAGGCGTGCATCACCTTCTACACGCTGACGATGGCGGCGTTCATGCTGCTCGGGGCGAAGTTCGGAGACGTCTGGGGCCGGCGCCGGGCGCTGGTGATCGGGTCGATCGTCTACGCGGTGGGGTCGGGCACCACCGCGCTCGCGCCGAACATCGTCGTGCTGTTCCTCGGCTGGTCGGTGATCGAGGGGCTGGGCGCCGTGCTCGTGATCCCCGCGATCGCGGCGCTGATCGCCGACAACTACAGCGGTCACGCCCGTGTGACGGCGTTCGCCGTGATCGGAGCGTCCTCCGGAGTGGCCGTCGCGGTCGGGCCGCTGATCGGCGGCTTCCTCACGACCTACGCCAGCTGGCGGTATGTCTTCGCCGGCGAGGTCGTCATCATGGCGATCGTGCTGTTGTTCCGCACCGTGGTGTCGGACAGCGGCGAACGGTCGCGCGTCCGCATCGACGTGCTGTCGGTGCTGCTCTCGGCCGCCGCGCTCGTGCTGATCGTGTTCGGCCTCCTGCAGACCAAGACCTGGGGCTGGATCCTGCCGTCCCAGCAGGACATCAACATCCTCGGCATCTCCCCGGTGCCGTTCATCATCGGCTTCGGCGCCGTGCTGCTCTGGTGGTTCTTCCTCCGTCAGCGGAGCCTGATCCGGCAGGGCAGGGCGCCCCTGCTCAACACCGCCATCCTCCGGCTGCGGCAGCTGCGGGCCGGGGTGGGCAGCCTCGGCATCCAGTACACGGTGACCGCCGGACTGTTCTTCGTCGTGCCGATCTACCTGCAGCTCTCGCTCGGCTTGGACGCGCTCGCGACCGGGCTGCGGATCTTCCCGCTCTCCGTCGCGCTGGTGCTGTTCTCGATCCTGGGCACCGCTCTCGCCCGTCGGCTCTCGCCCAAGCTGATCGCGCGCCTCGGTCAGTTCGGGCTGGTGCTCGCGAGCCTCGTCCTGCTCGGGTCGGTGGACACGAAGCTCAACAACTGGATCTTCGGCACCGGGATGTTCCTGGCGGGGGCGGCGCTCGGCCTGCTCGCGTCCCAGCTGGGGAACGTCACCATGTCGGCGGTGGGCGACGACGAGCTGAGCGAGGCCGGTGGCGTGCAGGGCGTCTTCCAGAACCTCGGCTCCTCGCTCGGCACGGCCCTGATCGGCTCGGTGATGATCGCGTCGCTGACAACGCTGTTCACGGGTGCCGTCGCGGCGAGCACACTGCCCGAGAGCGTCCAGCAGCAGGTCGAGTCGGAGACCAAGGGCGGGGTCGCGGTGGTACCCGTCGCGGATGTTCCGAAGATCGCGAGCGACGCCGGCCTCACAGCAGACCAGAGCAGTCAGCTGACCTCGATCTACAGTGCGGCGCAACTCGAGGCGCTGCGGTTGTCGTTCACGACGCTCGCGATCGTCTCGCTCGGGGCGGTGTTCTTCTCGCGCAACCTCCCGAAACAGGTCATCGGTCGGGAGCCCGAGTCCGAGCCTGTGCCGGAGGCCACGGATACGTAGACAGGTCTGGTGCCGCGCGCGCGGCCGGAGCTAGCATCCGGCACGAGAGGGAGGAGACCGGCATGGAGGCGGAATTCCCCGAGATCGCTGAGCACGGGATGATCGGCGACCTGCAGACCGTCGCCCTGGTGTCGACCGCGGGGTCCATCGACT
>NZ_CAMFLC010000012.1 GCF_945957465.1 uncultured Leifsonia sp. | reverse complement strand
AGATCCACGACTGGCCGCGCGCGGTCTGAGGGGGCTACCGGGCCGGCTGCAGCGCGGCGACGATCGCCGCCGCGGTCTCGCGGCCGACGCGGATCGCGCCGTCGACGTGCTGGTAGCCCTTGCCCGCCAGGTCGCTGCACGAGAAGTGGATGGGGCCGACCGGGGCGCGCAGGTCCGAGCCGTAGCGGGCGAGGCCTCCCATGTCGAAGCTCGCGGCATAGGCGCCGCGCGTCCACTCCTCGCTGCCCCAGTCGCTCTCGTAGTAGACGACGGGGCTGAGCGCCTCGACGCCGTAGTAGTGCGACATCGACTCGAGGATGCGGGCCTTGCGCTCCTCCGGCGACAGCCGGAACACCTCGTCGGCGGCCTCGTCGGACACGAAGCCGACCAGGGTGCCGCGCGGGTCGCCGTGGTAGCTGTTGTCGTAGGCCTCGTGCACCAGCTCGTACGGGCTGAACGCGGTGCCGCTGTAGCCGTGGTCGCGCCAGAACGGCGTCTCGTAGACGGCGTGCACCTTGATGACGAACCCCATCGACAGGTGCTGGTGCAGCTGCTGCTGGCGGCGCGGCAGCGGCGGTTCGTACGAGATGCGGCTGATCAGCACGGGAGGCACGGCGAGGATCGCGAAGCGGGCGCGCACCTCCACGCCGTCGGCGATCGCGGTGACGCGCGTTCCGGTGCCCGACTCGTCCCAGCGGAGGGTGCGCACCGGAGCGTTCAGGTGCACGTCGTCGCCCAGGCGCTCGGCGAGCAGCAGCGGCACCTGCTGGAGGCCGCCCTTCACGCGCTTGTCGAGGATGAAGTCGGCGTCCACCAGGTGGCTGAAGCTGCCGGCGCTGGCGGCCATCAGCAGGGCCTGCAGCGCGGAGAAGGCGTGCGCGGGCTTGGTGAGCATCGCCCCGGCGATGAACATGCCGATGTTGAGGCGGGCCTCCTCGTCGTCCGTCTGCGTCTCCAGCCAGCGCCGGAACGAGATCTCGTCGAGCTCCTCGGCCTGCGGGTGGTCCCACGGCCGGTCGGGGTCGATCTCGGCGACCAGCGCGTCCAGGCGCTCGATCAGGCCGACGATCTCCTTCTCGGTGGCCGGCGCGACGGGGAAGATCTCGCCCTCGAAGGTGCGGCGGGCGCCGTTCTCGCCGAGGTAGATGTTGATGCCCTCGCGGTAGCGGGAGTAGGTCTCCAGGCCCAGCTCCTCGAGCGTCTCGATGAGCGCGTCCTGGTCGGGCGAGACCCACTGGCCGCCGATCTCCAGCGTCGCGCCGTCGATGTCGTTCGTCCAGAGGCGGCCGCCGACGCGGTCCCTGGCCTCCAGGACGGCCACACTCAGTCCGGCCTTCTTCAGCTGCGTCGCGGCCGTGAGGCCGGAGGCTCCAGCGCCGACGATGACGACGTCACGTTCGATGCTGTCCATTGCTATCAACTCCTCCATCGGGTCACGAGGATGCTAGGCGGGGGCGCGACGGCGATTCCTGTACACGCTGTCGAAGGCGCACGCTACTCCTCGACGACGTGTCTGTTCTCCGCTTCGGCGGCGGCCGCACCGCTGACCCGGAGATAGACGATGAGCCAGCTGAACACGAGGACCCCGGCGACCAGTTCTGCCGCGGTCAGCACGTAGTAGCCGATCGCGAAGAACACCAGCATCAGCACGATGACGGCGAAGAACGCGTAGCCGAGCACGAAGAACGACCGCGGTGCGTTCGGGAGGGCACCGCGCACCCAGAACACGACGAGCGCGAACACGAGCACCATCCCGACCGCCGACACATTGTGCAGCGTCACCGAGATGTTCAGGGTGAAGATCCCGACGCAGGCCAGCAGCACGCCGATCAGGATGAGGCCGACACGCACCCGGAGCACCGCTGACCGGCGCCTCGGTTCGTCGATGCCGCGCGCGTCGGTCGCGTACCGCGCGATCGCCGTGACGATGACGCCCGCCACGACGAGGGTCAGGTTGAACGCGAGCGACGACACGCTCTGCGTCATGCCGAGAGCGCTGAGGTGCAACTGCCACCAGTGCGGGTCGGGGGCGCTCAGCATGGCGGTGAGGATGCCGACCACGGCGAAGGCCGCGAGCACCGTCGAGAGCCGCATCAGGTCCATCCGGGCCGCGGAGAGGAACACCGCGTACCCGGTGACCCCGGCGGCAGCGGCGGCGAGCGCGGACGCCGAGAGGTGGTAGACGGTCGCGTCCTGGAAGCCGTTCGCGAGCACGGCGCCCAGCACCAGCCAGCCGAGCAGGGCGAGGATGCCGTGGGCCAGCGCGATGGCGAAGGTGTCGAAGATGTCGACGCCTGTCGCCCGGCGCGATGCGGGCGTGTCGGCCGCAGCGGTCGTGTCGGCTGTTTCGGCCGCGGCGCCTCCCTCGATCGGCGTCAGCCCCTGCCTGCGCCAGAGCCTGCCGGTCAGGTAGGCGAGGAAGGCGATGATCCCGCCGGCGATCCCGACGAACTGGCCGAGGGAGTCGGGCCCGGCGATCGGGAGGGTGCGGCCCCAGAACAGCAGCAGCGCCAGCACGCCGACGACGACGAAGACCATCGCGCCCACGACGATCCCGGCTCCTTCGACGGTCAGCTGCGCGGGCGCCGAAAGACCGCCGAAAGTCGGCCGCACCCGATTCGCCGCACTCACGACGACCACCTCCCGCACACCCCGCACGGCTGGACCAGCCGACGTCGCGCACAATGTAACCCCGTGGCGTGCCGCTCGGCTACGGCGAGTCGGCGGCCGGGCGGCGTGCGGGCGGCGTGCGGGGGCGTGCTGCGACTCAGCCGCCCGCCCGTGCGCGGCTCGGGAGCTCGCCGCCGAGCGTGTCCACCGGGCCGACGATGACACCCTCCAGCCGGCGGACGACGTCGAGGTAGTCGCCCGTCCAGACGATCCTCACGGCCGTCGCCGAGACCTTCCCGTGTTCGTCGCCCAGGTCGCGCTCCACGGCGTCGGCCAGCCGCGCACGTGCGGAGGCGTCGACCGGTTCGGGTGCGGGCAGGGGCTCACGCGCCACCAGGCGCGCGGCGAACCGCGCGTACCAGTCGTCGAGCCGCGAGATCGAACCGTCCAGTGCCCGGTGGGCGCCGGCGCGGTCGACGTCGGCGGCCTCCTGCCCCCGCCAGAGGTCGAGGATCGCATCGCTCGCCAGCCGCACGCCGGCGACGCCGTTGACGGAGGCCGAGACTTCGGCGAGCGGCCGGCTCTTGCTGCCGCGCTCACCCAGGTAGGTGCGGAACGCGTCGTCGAGCCGGCGCGCGGCGGCAGCGGCGCGCAGCGACTGCGCTCGCGGCTCGGGGAGGTCGTGCGCCGCCGCATCGCAGCGGCCCAGCCCGAAGGCCACCGCGGCCGTCAGATAGGCCACACTCTCCGTGTACGCCTCGGCGACCGCCTGACGCAGTGCGGCGGCGGCTCCGCGCGGCCAGAACAACGCCCCGACGAGGAGGCTCACCGCGCAGCCGAGCGCGATGTCCTCGATGCGGATGAGGCCCACCGTCCACCCGGACGGCGCGATGAGGTTGAAGAGCAGCACCAGCAGGATCGTGAAGGCCGCCTGTCCGGCCGCGAACGAGATCGCCGCCGGCGCGATCCCCGCCACCAGGACGGCGATCGGGAGCAGCACCCAGATGACCACCCGGTTGTCGCCGATCGCGAACATCGCCGCTGCGCCGAGGAGCACCCCGATCGACGTGCCGATCACGCCGCGCAGCACCGTCTGCCCGGTGCTCAAGGCGTTCGACCGGAGCACCGACAGCGTGCCCAGCACGACCCAGAACGAGTGCTGCACACCGGTCAGGTTGGCCAGCAGCACGGCGAGCCCCAGGGCGACGGCCCCGCGGATGCTGTTGCGCAGCCAGACGGAGTTCCAGCCGACGTAGCCGCTCGCGCGCTCCGCAGCGGCGGCCACCGGGCCGGCCAGGTCGCCGGGCTGGCGGCCCAGCACCCGCTGCCACCACGAGCGGCGTTCCGCCCGCGCCGTGAGCACGATGTTCATCGCGACGGTCGTGGTCGCCTGGGCGAGCTCCTGCGCACGGAAACCGGGGTCGAGGGAGGCGACGAAGCGGTCGGCCGCCCGGCCGCCCTCCGCCGTGCCGCCCGTGGCGGGAAGCGCCATGGTCGCGGCCTCCACCGCCCCGCGTGCTTCGCCGAGGATCCCGAGGGCGGCCTCCACGTCTGCCGGGTCGCCGGCGTGCCGCGACAGCAGTTCGGCCCCGCGGTCCAGCACGGCCGCGGCCGCGCTCTTCACCTCGAAGGCGGCGACGTGCACCGGCCCACCCGGCGTCGTCGCCGAGAGCTTGACGTGCTCGAACTGCTCGATGACGGCATTCAGCCAGGTCAGCTCGTCCACCAGCCGGACGATGGTGCGGGCCGACGTGCTGAGCCCCGTCGGCCGGTTCGGCGTGTTCAGGAACGACCGGTGCAACGCGGCGACGGCCGCATCGGCCGCGCGGGTCGCGGCGTCGCGGTCGGCGGCGAGCCCGGCGTCGCCCGCGCGCAGCATCGCCGCCGCTTCTGCGCGCAGGCGCGCAGCGAGCGCCCGGCAGGCATCGACGGCGGCGCCGCGCAGCGGCTCGCGGGTCGGCGCCGGCCAGAGCACGACGATGGCGGCCACTGCGACCACGGAGGCGATCCCCCAGCCCAGCAGCCGCGGGCCGAGCGACGCGATCGTGCCGGGCAGCGTGACGGGGAGGATGAACGCCAGCAGCAACGACGTGCTCGCGGACGCCAGCACCGAACTCACCGATCCGGCGAAGAGCACGGCGAGCGCCACCACCGCCATCGCGACCGCCGACAGCCAGACCGGCCTCGACACGAGCGTGCCGAGGCACACCAGCACGGCTCCTGCGACCGCGAGACCGAGCTGCGCCTGCACGCGGTCGATCAGCGGGCCGCCGAAGTCGACCAGCAGCAGCATCGCGAACGACCCGAACGCGGCGAAGGTCGCCACGTCCGGGCTTCCGATCACCACGCCTCCGAACGCGAACAGCAGCGGCATCACGATCGCCGCACGCCCGGCACGACGCAGCGCCGCGAAGTCGGGATCATGACGCTTGAGCCACGCCGACACGCGCATCGGACCTCCTCCTACCGGCCGCCACCGCACACCCTAGCCGTGTCTGCGGAGGAGGGACACTGCCGGGCGGACGTCAGGCGGCGGGCGTGGCGCCGGCGACCTCCACCTTCTCCGGGCCCGGATCATCGGCCGGGGGTGCGCCGTGCGCGACCCGCAGGATGGCGGACACCATCGCGTTGCCCGCGGCGATCAAGGGCACGGCGAAGAGGGCACCGGGCACGCCGGCGATCCCGGTGCCGGCGGCGACGCCGACCACCACGGCCAGCGGGTGCACCTTCACCGCTCCGCCGACGAGCAGCGGCTGCATGACGTGCGCCTCGAGGAGGTGCACCAGCAGCACGCCGGCGAGCATCACCAAGGCCTGGATCGGGCCGCCGAACACCAGGGCGATCGCGACCGCGACGATGCCGGAGACGATCGCCCCGACGACCGGGATGAACGACGCCAGCAGCACGATCACGCCGATCGGGATGGCCAGAGGCAGCCCGAGGAAGAACGCGACGAGGCCGATACCGACGCCGTTGACCACCGCGACGAGGATCTGCACGCGCACGAAGCTCGTCAGCGTCCGCCAGCCTGCCGTTCCGGCGGCGCGGATCGCGGGGCGCCCTCCGGTCGGGAACAGCCGGGTGATCCACCGCCAGATGCCGCCGCCGTCGATCAGCATGAAGATGGTGGCGAAGGTCGCGATGAGGCCGCCGGCGAGCAGGTGCCCGGTCGTCGTGCCGACCTTCAGCACGCCGCCCACCAGCGCAGCGCTGTCCTTCTGCGCGAAGGCGCCGGCGCTGCGGATGTACCCGGCGAACTCGGTGTCCGTGACGTTCCACGGCGGCTGGCGCAGCGCGTCCCTCGCCCGGTTGTACGCCGCGACCGACTCGTGCTCGAGCTGGGGGAGGCCGATGCGCACCTGCCAGACGACGAGCGTCACCAGCGCGGCGAGGACGGCTCCGAAGGCCACGAGGCAGAGCGTGATGGCGAGCCATTTCGGCCAGCGGCGCCGGATGAGCGAGGCGACGGTCGGCTGCAACAGGGCGGAGACCAGGAGAGCGACGAGCAGGGGCACCACGATGTCCTGGAACACCACGACCAGGTAGATGACGACACCGGCCAGGGCGATCACGGTCAGCAGCCGCCACGACCATTCGGAGGCCGCGCGCACCCCTCTCGGCACCGAACTGCGCTCGGGCGCCGGGCGGCTCGGACGCGCGTCGTGCCTGCGTGAGAGTGCGATCATGGGCGGTCCTCCTGGGTCGAGTCGCCCGACACTACGCCCGAGGGTGCCCCGAGGGGCGCGTAGACGCCCCTATTTCGGCGTTTTCAGGGCGCTTGGGCGCCCCTCGGCGGATGCGCGGCATCGGCATCCGCCAGCCGAGCGAAGTCGATCAGGCGCTGCTGCGAATCGGCGTAGGAGGTCGCGGACGGGACCTCCTCGCCGTCCCGCACCGCGACCGCGCAACCCACGGCCGCGTCGATCGCCACCCGGTACGGCAGCGAGCCCGTGCTGACCCGGCGCACACCCAGCTCGCCCAGTTGCGTGAGCGTCAGCGTCGGCGTGACGAGCACGTTGAGCGGCAGCGGGCACCCGGCGGCGAGCCGCTCCAGCACGGCAGGGTCGGCGGCGCCCGGGACGAAGAAGCCGTCGGCCCCGGCCTCCGCATACACCGCGGCGCGGGCGAGGACGGCCTCCACGGTGTCGTCCTCGTGGAACCAGTAGGAGTCGACGCGCGCGTTGACGAACACATCGGGGGCAGCGCGCTTGATGGCGGCGATCTTCGCCGCGGGGATCGCAGGGTCGACGAGCCGCCCGCCGGCCGAGTCCTCGAGGTTCACACCGGCCACGCCGAGCCCGGCGACCAGCTCGCCCACGACCTCCGGATCGTCGCTGAAGCCGTCCTCGATGTCGGCGGTCACGTGCACCGGAAGCACCCGCAGCCGCTGGATGAGGGCGACCGTCGCCTCCCTGCTCGCGCCGGCTGCGTCGGGGCGGCCCGTCGACGCGTTCACCCCGAAGCTCGTGGTTCCGACCGCCGGGAACCCAGCGGCGACGAAGGCGAGCGCCGAGCCGACGTCCCAGGCGTTCGGCAGCAGCAGCGGCCGCGCGCCGGAGTGCAGATCACGGAACGTCGTCGCCATCGGTGGCCTCCTCACTCGTTCGTGCCCATCATCCTCCGTCGCAGCGCGCTACGGCGAGCGCGGCTCTCGTCACGGATGTCGCCACTCGCGGCACCGCGCCGCGGTTCGTGACGGATGTCTGCGCCGGCGGCGCCGGTGCGGCGCCGCCGATCAGTTGTCGGCGCCTGGCTCGCCGGGGGGCGTGGTCGAGGTCACCGGGGCCCGCGTCGCGGTCGGGCCCGGGTCACTCCTGTCACGCGCGGGGTCGGGGGCGGGCGACTTCTGCGCCTCGCCCGCTGACGAGCCGTCCTGGGCGCCGGCCGAGCCTGGACCGTGCCGGCCTTCCGGGCTGCCCGTGCCTGCCGCCCCTGACCCGTCGCCTGGCCCGTCGCCTGACCCGGAATGCTCGGCCTCCCCCGGCAGCACCGCGCCCCGGCCGGAGTCCGTGCCGTCCTGGCCGCTCGCGTTCTCGTGGCGCGACTGGTCGCCGGGCACGGTCGATCCGTCGGCTCCCGTCGCACCGCCCGGAGCGGCCCGGCCGTGCAGCAGCGCCGGCGCACCCGACGTCGGCGGCTGCCCGGCCCCGCTCCCGCCCTCCTCCGGGCGCCCGTTCGCGGGTGACGGCAGCGGTGGAACGGAGGCCCCGGCGAGACGGCCGAGCGTCGTGAAGGCATCGCGCACCGCTGTGTGGAAGGCAGGGCTCGCCGCGGCGGCGGCGGATGCGCCGCCGGCCAAGGCTGCGACCAGGAGGACGAGGGTCGTGGTCCGAGTGCCGCGGCGGCCGAACCACGTCGCGGAGGGGCGGCGGCGCGCCGACATCAGCCTGGCCACGTCGCGCGAGGGAGTCGGCGGCTCGGCCGGCACGGTCGCCCGAAGGCCGTCGAGAAGCTCGGCGAGCGCGGCATCGTCGGCCAGCTCGGCCTCGGTCAGCAGGCGCAGCACCGGGTCGGTATCGGGCTGGTGCGCTGTCATCTCGCCTCCTCGGTTTCGGCGGGCGGTCGCCCGGTGACGGCCGGCCCGCGGTCGGTGCCGGCCTCGATCGCCGTGCCGGCGTCGCCGTCGAGCCCGAACTCGCGGCGCAATGCGATCAGCGCTCGCCGCTGCAGCTGCTTGATCGCCCCGGCGCTTCGGCCCATGATCTGTGCGACCTCGTCGATCGTCAGCTCGCCGAGGATGCGCAAGGCGATCACCTCCTGATACTCCGGGTTCAATCCCGCCAGCAGCTGTCCGACACCGAGCTCGCCGCGCACGACGCGGTCTTCGGCCGACGGGCTCCGTCTCGGGTCCGCCAGCGGGTCGTACTCGACGCGCTGCGGGGTGCGGGACCGGCGACGATGGTGGTCGACGACGCGCGCGTGCGCGATGGTGAAGAGCAAGGCGCGCAGACCGTCGCCGCCCCCGCTCAGAGTGGCGAGGCGCGGGTACGCGGCGATGAACACGTCCTGCGTGACGGCCTCGGGATCCTCCACCCCCTGCGACCGGAGGTAGGCGAGCAGCGAGGCGGCGTGCGCTCGGTACGCCTCGGTGAAGATCGCTGCGGCATCCTCCACGGGCTCCGCGACGGGGCCGTTCACGCGGGGGTGCCTCACGCGGCCACTCTAGCCGGATCGACACGGGACGAGCGCTGGGAGCCGCTGCGCTGAGGCGCTTGCGACCACCGCCTGCCGCGGGAACCCGAATCCCGAGGCAGGCGGTGGCCCTTCGTCACGCGGCGCCCTGCGCGACGTGGTCGTCGCAGGGCGCCGCGACGGCACCCGCCCCGCGCGCCGTCTTCCCGGGGGTGAGGAGACGGCGACGGCGGGGCGGGGGTCCTGAGAGGCATCCAGGGGCTTTCTGACATCAGATGTGACGCCTCGGGTCCGACCGACGACGCATCGAGCGTCAGACCCGGGCTACGCGGGACTACGGGCGGCCGTGATCTCCGGAGCCACCGGTGGTGCCGGCCGACGGGGTGTTCGTGTCGGGGGCGTCCGGGACGGGCGCACCGGTCGAAGGCGTGTGCACCTCGGGGGCGTCCGTCTCGGGGGCGTCGGGCGCCTCCGGCTTGCTGTCGGGCTTGCGGTCCGACGTGCCCTCGGGCTTCTCGGCCTCCGGCGCGTGCGTCGACTCGGCGCTGCCGTGCTCCGAAGGCTCGTGCTGCGCCGCGATCGTCGCACAGTACGACTGGATCGCGCCGACGCCCCCTGCAGCCTGGGCGAGGTTCGCCAGGGCGACGGAGCCGGACCCGAGTCCGCCGTGCGAGTACGCCTCGCACAGACCCCAGGCCTCGTGGCCCGCGGCGTCGGGACCGACCGGCTCCGCGGTCGGCGTCGGCGTCGGGGTCGAGGTGGGCCCGGCGGTCGGCGTGGGGTCGTCGGTCGGCGTGGGGTCGTCGGTGGGGGCGGATGTCGGCGCCGGCGTCGACAGCGACGTCGGCTGGGCGGCCGGGGCTCCGATCAGCGCGTGAGCGCCGTTCTGCAGCTCCGGAGGGAGGGAGCCGGTGTACGCCGCAGCCGCGGCGCCTCCGACACTGACGGTTCCGAGCGCGATGAGTCCGACGGCGAGCTTGCTGCCGACGATCACGGAGATGAACGACATCGGGGACTTCCTGTCTTCCGGTGGGTGCTGTGCGGTCGTGGGGGCAGACGCGAGAGCCTGCTCCTGGTTAATCGCCGCGGGCGCCGGAAGGTTACGCCCGTGCTGAACGAATTCCCGTCACCCGCCCGTGGAGGCGGCTTACACCCGGGCGGAGGCCCGCCCGCCGTGGATCACCCGGCGAACGTCTCCGCGACCCAGTCGGCGATGATCCCGGCCACATAGGGCATGTTGTCGATCGAGATGTGCTCGGTGCCGCCCTCCGGGTCGTCGAAGATCCGCAGCTCGCGGCGCGGGCTGTTCACCGCCTGGTCGTACGTCTCGTGGGCGTAGCGCACCGGGATCTGCCGGTCGCCCGCGCCGTGCGTGATGAGCAGCGGGACCGTGATCCGCTCGGCGACGCCGTTGAGGTGCATCGCGCTGGTCTTCTCGATGAACGCGTCCATATCGTCGACGCCCCACACCCAGAACACGTGGTCCCAGTAGTGCGGGACCGGATTCTCGCCCTCGCGGTTGCG
Source organism: uncultured Leifsonia sp. (assembly GCF_945957465.1). Taxonomy (GTDB): domain Bacteria; phylum Actinomycetota; class Actinomycetes; order Actinomycetales; family Microbacteriaceae; genus Leifsonia. The sequence goes on along the minus strand of NZ_CAMFLC010000012.1, from coordinate 66,234 downwards.
GCGAGCCTCCTGCACCGCGGCCCAGTCGTGGTTGGCGCCCCACGCGACCGCCAGGGCCAGCCGCTTCTCGAAGGCCGCGGCGCGCGGGGCGTAGTAGCCGCCGAGCGACCAGCCGACGATACCGAGCCGCGCCGGATCGGCCGCCAACTCGTCGGCGTTCGCCTCGATCCAGTCGACGATCGCCGCCGCCCAGACCTCCGTGTCGTAGCGGGCGGTCAGGCCGCGCAGGCGGAGCGCCTCCCCCGATCCCGGGGTGTCGATCATGAGCGTGGAGATGCCGCGCTCGGCGAGCATCTTCGGGAACCCCGAGTAGTACATCATCTCTTTGGTCGAGTCGAGCCCGTTCCACTGGATGATCACGGGGTGCGGGCCCTCGCCCGGCGCGCGGTAGAAGTAGCCGGGGAGCGACGACCCCTCGTACGGCACCTCGACCCGGGACAGCGCGACGCCGCTGAGCTCGACGTGCTTCAGCAGCAGGTCGATCGACTTCTGGTAGGCCGCGTTGCGTCCCTCCCACCGGGGCGACTGCAGCCGCTCGGCCTGCGACGTGTACAGCGACGCCCGGTAATAGGTCTCGCCCGCGCCGATCCGGCGCCCGGCCGCCTCGTCCGCCCGCGCCTTGGCGACCAGCCGGTCGGCGACGGCCTCCCACGAGGCGTACAGCTCGGCCGTCCCGGCGTCGTCGCCGTTCTGGGAGGCGAGCAGCACCGGCTTGCAGGCACGGTCGACCTCGTCGATGTAGCCGCCGTTGTTGAGGGTCGCGACGACGGCGAGGCTCCAGACGTAGTTGGTCGGGAAGTACATGAACACGGGAGGGCTCCTTCTGCTTTACGTTCCGGCCGCGATGCGGTCGGCGAGGTGTTTGGCCCCCGCCGAGGAGGCGAAGCCTCCGTCGACGGGGAGATCCGCTCCGGAGATGTACCCGGACGCGTCGGAGATGAGGAAGACGGCGAGGCCGGCGACGTCGGCGGCCTCGCCGAGCCGTCCGAGCGGCGTCAGCTCGAGCTGGGCCTCCCGCATCGCCGCGGGAGCGTTGGCCGTCATGTCGGTCTCGATGAAACCGGGATGGATGGTGTTGACGCGGATCCCGCGCGGCCCGTACTCGGTCGCAGCGACACGCGACAGGCCGCGCAGGCCCCACTTGGAGGCGGTGTAGGCCGCTGTGTAGTGACCGGTCAGCCCGGCGATCGAGCCGACGTTCACGATCGACGACCCGTCGCCCATCAGCGGGGCGAGCGCTCGCATCCCGAGCATCGGGCCGGTCAGGTTCACGGCGAGCACCCGGTCCCAGTCGCCGCGCTCGGTCCGGGCGATGCCCGCGCGGTGCGTGACGCCCGCGTTGTTGATCAGGCCCCGGAGCCTCGCCCCGCCCAGGGTCGTCCCGAGGTCCGCCGCGAGCTTGGCCCACGCGGCCTCGTCGGTCACGTCGAGCAGACGGAAGACGACGCCGTCGCCGAGCGCCTCGTCGGGCGCGACGACATCGGTGGCGACGACCTGCGCTCCCAGTCGCGCGAGGAGCCGCGCCTCCGCTGCGCCCTGGCCGCGCGCGGCGCCCGTGACGACGACGGTCGCGCCGTCGACGCCGCCGAACAGGTCGTCCGCGCTCCGGCTCACGGTGCGACCCGCTCCTGACGGCTCCGCGACCGGCTCCGCACGCGCGCGGCCGGCAGCTCCGGCACCGGGACGGCCGCGCCCACCGAACCGACCAGCGCACCGATTCCCTCGACCACCATGCGCACGGTGTCGCCGTCGGCGAGCGGAGGCGGGGTGAACTCGCCGCGCCTCCCCCACAGCTCGGCCAGGCAGCCGCCGTTGCCGGTCGTGCCGGAGCCGAGCACATCGCCGGCCACCACCCGCGAGTTGCGCGACGCGTACGCGACCAGCTCCGGGAACGGCCAGCCCATGTTCGACACCAGATCGTGCCCGATGCGCTCGTCGTTCACGAACACCTCGGCCTCGATCGCGAGGAAGCCGTCGTCGTCCAGATACGGCTCGAACTCGTCCGCGGTCACGATCCACGGCCCGAGGCTCGTGCCGAAGTCCTTGCCCTTCGCGGGGCCGAGGCGCACCCTCATCTCGCGCGACTGGAGGTCGCGAGCCGACCAGTCGTTCATGATCGTGTAGCCGAAGATCGTGCCGGCCGCCTCCTCGGCGCTGAGGTTCGCGCCGCCGCTGCCGCCGATCACGGCCGCGACCTCCAGCTCGAAGTCGAGGCGTGAGCTGACCGGGGGCCGAAGAACCTCGCCCGGCCCCAGGACGGTGTGCGGGTTGGTGAAGTAGAACGTCGGGGCCTGGTACCACTCGGGCACGACCTCGCTCTTGCCGTCGACGGAGGCGCTGACACCCTCGACGTGCTCCTCGAAGGCGACGAAGTCGCGGATCGCCGCGGGGACGAGGGGGGCGAGCAGTCGCACGTCGGCGAGCGCGGCACCGCCGGCGCCCTCGTCCTCCGCCCGCGCGAGCAGCCGGTGCGCCTCCGCGAGACCGCCCGCCAGCACGTCGCGCACGGTCAGGGCGTCCGGGAAGGGGACCACCCGTTCGCCGATCACGAACCCCTCGCCGACGGCCGAGCCGTCGATGGTCCACCGGGCGATCCTCATGCCGGCTCCGCCATCCGGTGCGCGATGCCGAAGATCAGCCCGGCGGCGTCGGCCTCCCGGTCGTGGTCGATCTGCCACTGGCCGAGCTGCACGGAGGCCTCCACCACTGCTTGCGCGCGCGGCAGCCGGCGGGCGTGGAACTCGTCCCAGAGGGCGTCGTCGACCGTCTCCGCTGCCAGCAGGAGCTCGGCGAGGACGACCGCGTCCTCCAACGCCTGCGCCGCACCCTGCGCGATGGTGGGCGGGCAGCTGTGCGCGGCGTCGCCGATCACGACCGCGCGCCTGCGGTTCCAGGGGGCGGGCACGATGTGCTGGGTGAACCACGTGTAGTTGACGTGAGCGCCCGCCTTCAGGTCGGCGCGGATGTCGTCCCAGGGGCCGCCGTAGGCCGCCGACTCCTCCAGCATCAGCGCCACCGCCTCCTCATCGGTGAGGCCCACGCGCTCCTGCGCCGGCTCGACGAGGAACGCGTACATGGTGTCCTCGCCGGTGGGCGTGTAGCCCGCGATGTAGACCGGGCCGCCGTAGTAGAGCTCGCTGTGCTCGACGGAGGCCGGACGCGAGACGAACGACCGCCAGATGCCCATGCCGGTCGGCTGCGGCTTGGTGTCGATGCCGATGAGGTCGCGGACCGCCGAGTTCAGCCCGTCGGCCCCGACGAGGAGGTCGTAGGTGCCGGCCGGGGAGCCGCCGACCTCCACGCTCACGCCGTCTGCGGTCTCGGCGACGCCCGTGACCGGCGCACCGAAGCGGACCGTCGCGCCCGCGCGCTCCGCGTGCTCCAGCAGGATGCGCGCCAGGTCGGGGCGGTACATGCCGCCGGTGGCCGGGAAGTCCGGCCCGCCGGTCTTCACCTCCGGCAACTCCGCCACGACCGGCGCGTCGGGGCCGGGCGCACGCAGGGTCAACCCCTCGAAGAAGTAGCCCTGCCGCTGCACATCGTCCCAGACGCCGAGAGCCGCGAAGGCGCGCAGCGCGTTGCCCTGCAGGGTGATCCCGGAGCCGAGCGCGCTCAACTCCGGCTTGGACTCGAAGACGTCGACCTCGACGCCCGCTTTGGCGAGCTGGATGGCGGTGGCGAGACCTGCGACACCGCTTCCGGCGATGGCGACCTTGGTGACGGCGGTCATTCAAGAACCTCTCTGTTCTTCGGAGACGCTGGTGCGGGGCGAGCCCGCTACAGCAGCGCGATGGGGTTGATCGGCGAGCCGACGGCCGCCGTGATCGGCAGCGGCGGAGCCGAGAGGAGGAAATCGTATCTCCCGAGTCGCGCGCACTCGGCGGCGAGCTCCTCGAGGTCCCACATCTCGCCGATCGTGAGCCCGAGGTTCGGGATGACGACCTGATGCAGCGGCTGGAACGCCGGCACATCGAACTCGTTCGGCCGTACCTCGAAGCCCCACGTGTCGGTCGCGATGGCCGCGATGCCGGTGTCGTGCAGCCAGCCGGCGGTGGTCAGCGAGAGACCGGGAGCCGGGCCTCCCGCGTACTCGCCCCAGCCGTCGCGGCGCACCCGCGCCAGTTGACCGGTGCGCACCAGGACGATGTCTCCGGTGCGCACCGTGCTCGTCGGGCCCTGGGCCTCCACGCACGAGCGGAGGTCGGCAGCGGTGATCGCGTAGCCGTCCACCAGCTCACCCGCGTGCTCCTCGTCTCCGGGCCGGAGGTGCCGCCCGAGATCGAGCAGCACCCCGCGCGAGACGATCGCGGAGGCCGCGTGCTCGATGCCCGTGACCAGGTCGCCGTCGCTCGTGACGACATCGCCCGCTCTGCGACCGTTCCAGGCGTAGCCGTGGTCGAAGATGTGGCCCAGGCCGTCCCACTGCGTCGAGCACTGCAACGGCATCGCGATCACGTCGTCGGCGCCGCCGATGCCGTGCGGGAAGCCCTGACTGCCGCGCTCGGCGTCGGTGCCCGTGTCGAGCATCGTGTGGACGGGGTTCGTGCGCCTGCGCCAGCCCTTCTGCGGGCCGTTCATGTCGAACGACTGCGCCAGCGAGATCGCCAGGCCCTCGCGCACGAGGGTCGCGGCGTCCGCCCGCTTGGCCGAGTCGATGAGGTTGAGCGTGCCGAGCACGTCGTCCTCACCCCAGCGGCCCCAGTTGCGGTACGCCTCCGCCCGCGCCGCGATCTCGGCCTCCGGGTCCGTGCGGTCCAGGTCGGCCGGGTCTTCGCTGGGTGCGGCCATCGTCAGCCGCGACCCTGCACGGCGTACGGGTTGAGCAGCGCATCCTTGATCTCGTCGGGCACGCCCTCCTCGGTGGCGCTCGGCCCGTCGGCGGCAGGGAACGACTCCGTCATCGACATCGGCATGGCGCCGTTGCGGTAGAAGTTGTTCGACCCGAGCGACGGCTTCCAGGTGTTGGGCTGCCAGTCGGGCACGTAGTTGCGGTACCCGCCCGTGTTGAGCTCGATGCGGAGGCTCGACGGCTCGCGGTAATAGAGGAACGTCTGCTCGCCGATGCCGTGGATGGAGGGGCCGTACTCGATCGGCACGCCGTTCTCCATCAGCACGTCTGCGGCGATCAGCAGCTCCTCGTACGTGTCGACCCAGAACGCGTAGTGGTTGACGCGGCCCGCGCGGGTGGAGCCGTCGAGCACGACGCCGAGGTCATGCGACTTCTCATTGGTGGTGAGCACCGAGAAGATCGAGATCGGCGCCTCGTCGAGAACCGTGCGCGCCATGATGCGGAAGCCGAGCACGTCGTTGTACCACTTGGCGAAGCCGTCGACGTCGCTGGTCGCGATGGTCACGTGGTCGAGCTGCCGCGGGGCGCCGGCGACCTTGCTGCGCTTCTCGGGGCGGTCGGGGTAGATGGACGCGACATGGCCGGGGGCCTGGTGGCGCGTGACGTCCCAGTGCAAGGTCATGGAGTGACCCCACGGTCCGGTGAACCGGTAGGCGCGGCCGATGGCGTGGACGTCGTCGAGCCACTCGCCCTCGACGCCGGCGGCTTCGACACGCGTGGCGGCCTCCTCGAGGGCTTCGGCGCTCGACGTGCGCCAGGCCATGGTCACGAGGGTCGGCTCCGGGCCGGGCGAGACCACGAGCGAGTAGGCGTAGTAGTCGCCCCAGCAGCGGAGGTACACCGAGCCGTCGATGCGGTCGACGACGGTCAGTCCGACCTGTTCCTCGTAGAACTTCACGGACGCCTCGACATCCGGGGACGTGATCTCCACGTAAGACAAGTGGGAGAGAAGCTTGATCATCCTTGATCCTTTCCAGACGGGCGGAATGTGAGTGCCCGGTTTCTACTTTCGAGGGAGTGCCCGCATCAGGGAACCGCGTATCGGCTATGCCGAGGATCAATGAGACTGATTTCCTAGGTCGACATCCGGCCCTTCTTTAGTCGCAGTGCTGCTCAAGAAGTCGATGATGATGCGCAAGTGGGGGCTCCTTCGCGCCTCTTCCAACGGAGGTTGTGTCAGAATCAAGCATGGCCAGGGACTCCGCACTCCGATTCGGCGCGCAGACCGACGAGGTGATGAGCCTCCTGCGCGTGGTCAACCTCGTGCGCACCGGGGAGGCCGACACCCGCCCCGAGATCGGCCGGCTGACCGGACTGGGCCGCGGCGTCGTGGCGCAGCGCGTCGACGCGGCGATGGAGATGGGCTTCCTCGAGGACGGCGACTACGGGCCGTCGTCGGGTGGCCGCGCCCCGCGCACGCTTCGCTTCCGCTCCGACCAGGGCCGGATCGTCGTCTGCGCGCTCGGCGCCCTCCACATCCGGGTCGGCCTGGCCTCCCTCGACGGCGAGGTCGTCGCGGAGGCGCACCGGCCGTGGGACATCAGCCGCGGACCGGCCGAGACGATCGACACGGCACTGGCGATGATCGACGAGCTCCTGGCCGCCGAGGACGAGCGGCCGGTCTGGGCCGTCGCCGTCGGTGTTCCGGGGCCCGTGGACTTCGAGACGGGGTCGCCGGTGGCGCCGCCCATCATGCCCGGCTGGAACGGCTTCGATGTGCGCCGCCGCTTCGAGCAGCGCTTCGCCGCGCCGGTCTGGGTCGACAACGACGTCAACCTCCTTGCGCTCACCGAGCGCAGCCACCGCCGCGACGACAACGTCGACCTGATCTACTGCAAGGTCGGCAGCGGAATCGGCGCCGGACTCGTCTCGCACGGCCGCATCCACCGCGGTGCGAACGGCGCCGCGGGCGACATCGGGCATGTCCGGGTGCGCGACTCCACGGAGGTCTGCCGGTGCGGCAAGGTCGGCTGCCTGGAGGCGGAGGCATCCGGCTGGGCGATCACGCGCGACGCCGAGCGTGCGCTCGAGGCGGGCGCGGGCGGCATCCTCGCCGGCCTGGTCGAGCGCGGGCAGCCGATCACACCGGAGGCGATCGCGCTCGCGGCGATGGACGGCGACGCTCTCGCCATCTCGCTGGTCCAGCGGTCGGCCCGGCTCATCGGCGAGTCGATCGCCGCACTCGTCAACATGTTCAATCCCGGGGTGATCGTGGTCGGCGGGGCGGTGTCGTCCGCCGGCGAGATCTTCCTGGCGGAGGTGCGGCAGCGCGTGTACGAACTGTCATTGCCGCTCGCCACCCGCGACCTGTCGATCGTGCGTTCCATCGGCGACGAGAAGGAGCCGCTGCGAGGCGGCGCAGAACTCGCGATCGAGGAGCTGTTCGAGGTGACGTTCCCGCGCTGGTTCGCCGACGGTCGGCCGACGATCGACGGGGTGAAGGGGACGGCCGCGTAACGCGGGGCGCTCGAAGGGCGACCGAGGGTCGCTCGCTGGACGCTCGAAGGGCGCTCGAAAGGCGCTCGAAGGGCTCTCGAGAGGCGACCGAAGGGCGCTCGAGAGGCGCTCGAAGGGCTCTCGAGAGGCGACCGAAGGGCGCTCGAGAGGCGCTCGAAGGGCGCCTTAGTGCCCCTAAAAGCGCGCTTTAGGGGCGCGAAGGCGCCCTTCGGCGCGCGGCGCTTCGCGGTCGCCGGGCGAGCCGCGGCTCCCGTTCGATGCCCTCGCGCCCTCGCGCCCGCTCGTGCGCGCAGCGAGGGGCGACCGAGGGGCAAGCGAGGGGCGCGTAAACGCCCGTAAAGGCGCGTTTTAGGGGCGTTTGGACGCCCTTCGGCATCCAGAGGCTCTTCGGCTTGTTTCGGTTTTCGACTTAAGTTGGTAGCTTACCTTCGTAAGCCGACACGAAGGGGTGCCATGGCACTGCCGATCCTGACCGACGACGCCCTGACCTCCACCGCTGACGGGTCAGCCGTCGCGCTGAGCCTGCCGTGGATCCGCTCGCTGCCGCACTCCAGCGTCTCGGACCTGCGCCTGCGCGTCGACGGGGACGAGTGCGCGGTCGAGGTGCCGGGCGGCGAGGGCTGGTGGTTCGTGCAGGACCGGCTCGTGGTGCGCGTCGGCCGCACCCTCCCGCCGGGCGGTCATACCGTCACAGTGTCCTTCCGCCTGCTCATCCCGTACCTGCCGGCCGGGCCGGACGCCCCGCTCCTGCTCGACTTCGCGGAGGAGCGGCGGCTGGAGCTCATGCCGGACACTCCGTGGCCGCTCGCGGCGAGCGCCTTCAACTGGACGCCCGAGCTGATCCGCGCCGACCGCCCGGCCACCGACATCGCGGTCGGCATCGTGACGTCAGGCGTGGCGAGCATCGTCGAGCTCGAACCCGGCCAGCTCTGGCGGTCGTTCCCGACGACGGCGGCCTCCGAAGCGGAGGCGCTGCGCGACCGGATCGCCGAAGCCGGCGGCCGGGTCGGCATCGTGGGCGCGAGCCTCGACGACTGGATCGGTCCGGCACGCAAGCGCGACGACGACGAGCGGTTCGCCTTCCTCCTGCCCCAGTTGCGGACCGCGCACGCCCTGGGTGCGGAGGGCGTGCGCCTCCCGATCGGCCAGGCCGGGCCGGCAGTGCTGAGGAGGCTGCTGCCGGTGCTCCACGAGCTCGACCTGACCGTCTACGAAGAGCTGCAGGGACAGCAGGCGCCCGACTCACCGCCGGTCGCGGGCGCGATCGACGACATCGCCTCCCTCGACGACCGGCGGGTCCGACTCCTCGTCGACACCAGCCTCGTCATGCCGGCCCTGCCGGTCAGCTACCTCGCGGCGCTCGCGCCGAGCGTCCCCGACGCGCTGCTGGCGCGGCTGACCGACGCCTGGCTGGAACACGAGACACTCGAAGCGGTCGTGGCGCACCTGCGCTCGGGCGCCGTCCCGCCGGCCGAGCACGCGCTCTACATGGACCTGCTCGTGCGGTTCGGGCGCTCGCCTGTCGAGCCGCTGCGCGGCATCCTCCCCCTCGTCGGCGCCTTCCACCTCAAGTTCTGGGATCTGGACGACGCGGACGGCCGCGTCTCGCGGCCGCTGCGCGAGCTCGGCGCGCTGCTGCGGGAGACCGGCTTCGCCGGCACCCTCTACAGCGAGTGGGGCGGCCACGAGTGGCTGGACGCCGCACCCACCCCTCTCACCCGCGCCCACCTCGCACTCGCCGCGCGCGCCCTCTCCGGAGCGTAGCCAAGCGCGCCGAGGGGCGCGCGAAGGGCGAGTAGACGCCCCTAAAACGGGGTTTTAGGGGCGTTTGCGCGCCCTTCGGGCGCCCCTCGGGCGGCGGGCGGGCGGCGGCCAGCCGCAGCGCGCGGCTGCGCGCGGGCGTCAGCCCTCGTGGTTGTAGTACGGCCAGGGGAGGAAGCGGCGTTCGCCGCGGCGGTCGGGGCCGTTCAGGGTGACCTCGCCGCTGGCGGCCCACTCGACGCCGCGCGGGAACATCCGGATGAACTCGATGCGGCGGAACGTGTCGATGTCGTGGCCGATCGTGATGGTGAACGAGCGGCCGGCGCCGTACTCGTTGATCCAGGCGATCGGCTGGTCGGTGTTCATGCCCGGGAGGGCGGCGATTCCCTCCTCCGGGATGGCCACGGGGTAGTGCGACATCGGCCAGACCGGCGCCTTCTCGTACGACTCCAGGTCGTCGAAGGTGGTCAGCAGCACCTGGGCGCCGTCCAGGATCTCGACACCGGTGAGGATGTCGTCGCCGGTGACCGTCCAGCGCGCGCTGATGCCGTCGGTGATCGCGTGCCGCGGCTCGACCGTGTCGAGCTGCGCCTCGCCCCACGGCCGTGGGCGGAGGCCGCCGGCCACCGTCATCCGCGACCCGCGCAGGAGGTTGTACTCGTCCGGGTAGCCCCAGTCGTCCTCCTGCGCGGCCGAGCCGTGGAACCAGACGATGCCCTTGCCGTCGTCGTGCACGAACTTCAGGAGCGCGGCATCCGTCTCGGCGCCGAAGCCGACCGCCTTCTCGTGGTAGCCGTCGCGACCCTCGAACACGACGATCACGACGTCATATTTGTCGATGATCTCCGCGCCGAGCCCGCGCGGGTCCTCCACGACCCGCACCCGGAAGCGCCCGGTGTCCTCCAGCAGCTGCGTCAGCCAGACGTTGTGCTGCCGGAAGCTGCGATGCTCGTTGTCGTGCTCGCGGGTCATGTGGCCCGAGAGGATGAGGACGTTCAACAGGTCCTGCATCAGTCGGATTTCGTCGAGAAGGCCGCGTCGAAGGCGGCATCGGGCGGGGTGATCGCGTTGAGCTCGCGCACGAAGGCGATCGCCTCCGGCGCCCCCTGCAGGCGGTCCATTCCGGCGTCCTCCCATTCGACGGAGGTCGGGCCGGTGTAGCCGATGAAGTTGAGGGCGCGGAAGATCGGCTCCCACGGCACCTCGCCGTGCGCGGTCGACACGAACGTCCAGCCGCGGCGCGGGTTGGCCCAGGGCAGGTGCGAGCCGAGCACGCCGTTGCGGCCGTCGAGGTTGGTGATCGACTCCTTCACGTGCACGTGGAAGATGTGGTCGGCGAAGTCGAGCACGAACGCCACCGGGTCGAGCTGCTGCCACATGAAGTGCGACGGGTCGAAGTTGATGCCGAAACTCTCGCGGTGGCCGATCGCCTCCACGGTCGCCTTGGCGGTCCAGTAGTCGTAGGCGATCTCGGACGGGTGCACCTCCAGCGCGAACCGCACCCCCACCTCCTCGAACACGTCGAGGATCGGATGGAAGCGGTCCGCGAAGTCGCGGTAGCCGGCGGCGATCCACTCGTCGGAGGCCGGCGGGAACATCGCGACGGCCTTCCAGATCGACGACCCGGTGAAGCCGGTGACGGTCTTCACCCCGAGCGCGGCGGCCATCCGGGCGGTCAGCTTCAGCTCCTCGGCCGCGCGCTGCCGCACGCCCTCCGGGTCGCCGTCGCCCCACACCCGGTCGTTCAGGATGTCGCGGTGCCGCTGGTCGATCGGGTCGTCGCAGACGGCCTGCCCGGCGAGGTGGTTGGAGATCGTCCAGACCTTCAGCCCGTTGCGCTCCAGGATGTCCTTCCGCGACTGCACGTAGTCGGCGTCGTCCCAGCGGGACACGTCGAGATGGTCACCCCAGCAGGCGATCTCGAGACCGTCGTAGCCCCACTCGCCGGCGAGGCCGGCCACCTCCTCGAACGGCAGGTCGGCCCACTGGCCGGTGAACAGTGTGATCGGACGCGGCATTTCGTTCTCCTCTTCAGACGGCGACCGCGGCGTCCGCACCCACGCGAACCCACGACGACTGATTCTCCGAGCTGGCCTCGACGGCCGCCAACACTCGTTGTACGCTCAGCCCCTCGGCGAAGGTCGGATGGGGGTCGGTCCCCTCGGCGATCGCGCCGACGAGATCCACGACCTGGTGCACGAACCCGTGCTCGTACCCGAGCAGGTGCCCGGCCGGCCACCAGTTGGCCACGTAAGGGTGCACCGGCTCGGTCACCAGGATCGTCCTGAAGCCCTGCAGATCGGCGCGGTCGGCGCGGTCGTAGAACTTCAGGATGTTGAGCTCCTCCAGGTCGAACCGGAGGGCCCCGGACGTTCCCGACACCTCGACGGACAGCGCGTTCTTGCGGCCGGTCGCGAAGCGGGTGGCCTCGAACGAGACCAGTGCCCCGTCGGTCAGCCTGCCGGTGAAGATCGCGAGGTCGTCGACGGTCACGTCGCCGTATCCCTCGCCCGCCTGCCCCGCGAGGCCGGAGCCCGAGGCCTGGAGCGGGCGCTGCTTCACGATGGTGTCCACCGTGCCGGAGACGGCTTCGACGGCCTGGCCGGTGACGAACTGGGTCATGTCGACGATGTGCGCGCCGATGTCCCCCAGCGCACCCGAGCCGGCGTGTTCTTTCTGCAGCCGCCAGGCGAGCGGCATCTCGGGATCGACCAGCCAGTCCTGCCGGTACGCCGCCCGTACCTGCTGGACGCGCCCGATCGTGCCCTCGGCGATCAGGTCGCGCAACAGGGTGACGGCTGGCACGCGCCGGTAGGTGAAGCCGACCATCGCCCGGACGCCGCGCTCGGCCGCCCGGGCCGCCGCCGCGGCCATCGCCTCGGCCTCCTCGACCGTGTTGGCGAGCGGCTTCTCGCACAGCACGTGCTTGCCGGCCTCCAGCGCCGCGATCGCGATCTCGGCGTGCGAGTCGCCGGGCGTGACGATGTCGACCAGGTCGATGTCGTCGCGGGCGATCACCTCCCGCCAGTCCGTGGCGTGCTCCGCCCAGCCCCATCTGCGGCCGGCATCGGCGACCGCGCTCTCGGTGCGGCCCACGATCACCGCCATCTCCACGGCCTCCGGGAGGTCGAACACGTGCGGCGCCTGCCGCCAGCCCACCGAGTGCGCAGCGCCCATGAACCCGTAGCCGACCATGGCCACCCGCAGCGTCATGCCAGCACCAGCTCGCGCTCGACCGGGACCCGGTTGGTCACGTAGCGGCCCGGGCCGCCGTCGGCGCCCGGCATGATCTGCATGTAGAGCAGGCGCATCGTGAGGACCACCTCCACCGTGAGCTTCTCCCCTGCCGCGGGCGCGTGGTCCAGCGGGATCACGACGTCGGGACGGTCGGCCACGAACCACAGGGTCTCGGACTGCTCGGGCAGCTCCTGGATGCGGTAGCTGCGGCCGTTCAGTTCGAAGCGGAGGTCGTCGCGCGGGATCTCCACGCCGTTCACGGTCGCGGCGACATCGTCGACGGCGGACAGCCAGAGGCTGCGGTACCAGGGCAGCTGCACCGAGACGGCGATGCCGTCGTCGGTGCGCCGGACGTCCTTCTCGGAGAACAGGGAGTTGTGCGTCGCCATGGTGTGCTCCTACTCGTAGGTGTCGACGAAGTGCTCGTACGGCACCGGAGGCGCCGGCTCGAGCTTCTGGACGGTCTCCGGGCTGTACGGGTGGTTCTCGCTGGGCGCCGGCTCGTCGGCCGGGGGCATGAAGACGGGCTTGCCGTCGTCGCCGAAGTACATCAGGTCGAGGTCGAACGCGCCCTGGTTCTTCAGGCCGAAGCTGATCCAGTTCTCCTCGAACGGCGCCCGCGCCAGCTCGTAGCAGCGGAACTTCCAGAACTTCCACTCGCCGTCCTGCTTGAGGAAGTCGACGGCGTACTTGCACCACACCCAGTGCGCCCAGACCTTCTTGCCGAGCACCTCGTTGGGCGAGTACATGTCCGGGAACTCCTCGGCGACGGCCGGATCGGTCAGGCCCGACTCGGTGCCGGCCATGATCCACACGCCCTTGGCGGTCTCGCCGTCGGCGGCGACCTCGATCACCGGAGTGGTGGCCGCGTGCAGGATGAGCTTGCCGACCGGGTGCGGCCGGTCGCGGTGATAGCGGGTGACGCTCTCCCACGTGGTGTACTGCCCGGCGTTGGTGTACCGGGCGCGGATGCCCTCGGTGCCCTCCTTGACCCAGAGCGGGATGATCTGCTCGTCCTCGAAGGCGTTGTGCAGGAACATGTAGCGGTTGAACAGGTTCTCGACCTGCCCGCGATCCTCGGCCCGCTGTGCGAGGCGCTGCGCCGCGGTGACGTCCTCGCGCAGCCGCGCGACTTCGGCGACGAGGTCCGAGATGGACGTCTCGATGGTGGTGTCCGACATGGTGTCTACTCCTTCGTGATTCAGGCCGGGACGCCGGCGACGGCGTCTTCGATGGTGCGCCGCATGAGCGCGTGCTGCTTCTTCACGAGGTCGATCGGGTCGGCCTCCCCGAGGTCCTGGAAGGCGTGACCCTCCCACTCGCTCGACAGATATCCCCGGTAGCCGCCCTCGACGAACTGGCGGACGATGCGGGGGATGTCCATGGCGGGCTCCTGCCCGTTCGCATCGAGTCCAAAGAACTTGGCGTGCACGTGGAAGATCTGCGGCATGATGTCCAGCCACTCCTCCGGCGGCACGAGGCCGTGCATGTTGAACGCCAGCCGGGTGAACGGCCCGAACCCGACGGGGTCGACGCCTTCGCTCGTGAGGTAGTCCTCGAATTTCTGGTTGCGCACGTGCATCGGCGTGGGCTCGCGCCAGATCTCGTCCATCACGGCGAAGTGCTTCGGATCCATGCCCATCTTCTCCAGCTGCGAGAGCAGGGTCGGCGACAGGCTGTGCATCGTCGAGGAGAAGTCGGCCGTGAAGCCGAGCCGGTCGCTGCCCAGCTCGTCGTACAGCTCGCGGATGCCGAGGACCTTGGGGTCGTTCGGGCCCTGCGGTGCGTGGATCTCGTAGCCGAGGCGCTGGTCGTACTCCTCGGCGAGCGGCAGGAGGCTGCGCAGCAGTTCCCGGCCGGCCGAGCGGATGACGACCCGCGTGAACCCGAGCGTGTGCGCGGTCTTCAGCTGGCGGGCGAGGAAGTCGTGCTCCTCGTCCGGCGTCATGTCGCGGTCCTTGCGGCGGCCCATGTCGAGGTTCGTGCCGATGGCGCTCGGCTCCAGCTCGTACTTCTCGAGCGAGTCGAACCAGAGCTTCACGAACGCGTCGTCGACGTCCGGGTAGGTGCGCAGCAGCTGGGCGATGTTGAACTCCACACCGGGCCCGATCCCGTTCTCGGCGACGGCCGCGATCAGCGTCTCCGGGGTGTAGATCCCCGCCGCGAACTCGCTCGTCATCGAGTAGAGGGTGGTCCCGAGTTCGATCCCGGTACCGGCGATCCCGTCGTTCACCATGTCGGCACTTCCTTTCGCGTCGTCTCGACGATCGGTGCGAGGACGTTCTGCACGTACCAGCCGCTCACCATCGCGCTCTCGGCCGGGTGGGGGCTCTGGTCGGACTCGACGACGATCCAGCCGGCATAGCCGCTCTCTGCGAGTGCGCGGACGAACGACGGGAAGTCGACCAGTCCGCCTTCGTCCGTCGGCTCGAAGAACCACCGCTGGATGCGGCGGGCGCCGCCCTCGGTGCGCACGAACTGCTCGGCGTGCGGGGTGAGGGCTTCTTCGTCGTCGACGACGTCGTATGCGTTCTTCAGCTGGACGTGGCGGACCCGGTCGGCGTGGCGTTCGAGCACCGCGACCGGGTCGGCTCCTGCCACCGCGAACTCGGCCGTGTCGAGTGCCAGCCCGACGAGCCCGGGGTCCGTCGCGTCGAGCAGCCGGGCGAGGCCGTCGTCGAGCCGGAGCGCCGACAGGAAGTCGAAGTGGAGCGCCAGCGCGACTCCGGAGGGGGCGATGGCCGCACCGACGGCGTTCCAGAGCGCCGCCAGTGTCGCGATCTTCTCGTCGTCGAGGGCACCGGTCTGCCAGGCCGACCCGCACGGACGGACCACGAGCACGGCGCCGCCGAGAGCGGCGAGGGCCTCGGCGAACCAGACGGCGGTCGCGGTGATCCGGGGCGCGGCCTCGGGGTCGAGCGGGTCGGGTCCCCGGCCCATCTCCACGTCGAACCCGATGAACGGGTCGTAGACGTAACTGGACACACCGTCGAGCGCGCAGGCGGCGAGCACCCGGCGGAACCCGTCGAGCGACCCGTAGAGGTTGGCGATCTGCTCGGGCGAGCCGAGCGGCTCCCACGGGCCGAAGCTCTCCGCGGTGAGCTCGACGCCCGAGAAGCCGCTGATCGAGATCGTCTTGAACGCACGCTCGTGGTCGCGCTTGCGCACGAACGCGTCGATGTTGGTGTCCCACTGGTTCAGGGCGTAGCCCCACCGGATGCCGCTCATGCCGTCTTCTCCAGGTAGATCCGATCCAAGACGTTCTTGGCGTACCAGCGCGCGACGGCGGTGCTCTCCGAGTAGTCCCCGCCGAGCTTGTCGGCCTTGTCGTGCTCGACGCTGATCCAGCCGGTGTAGCCGTGGTCGCGCACGGAGCGCATCATCGACTCGAAGTCGACCAGGCCCTCCGCGGTGCCCATCTCGTAGAACCACTTCTCGGTCGTGACGGCCGAGAGCTCGGCGTCGGGCCACAGGCGGTAGTCGTTATTGACGTCCTTGGTGCGGGTGTCCTTGAAGTGGAAGCCCGTGACGCGCTCGTGGTGCGCCTCGTACACGGCGACCGGGTCGACGTCGGCGATGCAGTGCTGGGCCGTGTCGACGAAGAACTTCACGTACTGCGGGTCGGCGTACGCGTAGAAGGCATCGATCTGCTTGCGGGTGCGGATGCCGCCGTAGAACTCGTGGTGACAGGTCAGGTTGACGCCGTACTGCTGCGTGAGCTCGCCGACCCTCCCCCAGATGTCGGCCGCGTGCTTGAGGCCGTCGTCGCTCACGCCCTGCTCGTCGAAGTAGCGCGAGCCGGGCATGACGATGATGTTGTCGAGCTGGATGCCCGACCACAGGTCGAGGGTGAGCTTGAAGTCCTCGATGATGGCGTCGTGCGTCGCCGGCACCTCGGGGGCGTAGCGCTCGGGGTCGTAGTACACGCCGTGGAAGGTGTTGACGATCCGCTCGAGGCCCTGCTCCTGCACGAACTCCTGGTAGTTCGCGACCGAGCCGTACTGCTCCAGGATCTGCCAGATCCGGAAGTCGAAGGTGTCGATGGCGTCGAAGCCGACGGCCCTCACCTGGCGGAGGAAGCGGGTCATCGTCTGGCGGGAGTGCCACTGGTCGTACGGGCCGCGGGGGCCGTTCGCGCGCCAGTGGTCCATGTAGCTCCACTTGATCGGAGCGTCGCGGGTCATGCGTTCGACCTCTCGGTGCTCGGGAGCCACTGGCCCAGCTGGCGGCGAGCCTCCTGAGCGTCGGTGACCATGCGGCTGCCGGCGTTCTGCGCCGCAGAGCGCTGCACGGCCTGCTCGTCGCGGATGATCTCGAAGGGCGACTGCCAGTTGTTCCAGTGCCAGCCCTCGTACTCACTGGAGATGGCGCCGTCGTAGCCGTTCTGCACCAGCAGCGCGATCAGGTCGCGCACCGGCACCGACGGCTCCTCGTGGTTCTCGTCGATGCCGAAGAACTTGCCGTGCACGTGCTTGATCCAGGGCATGATCTCCAGCCAGTCGTCCACGCGCGCCGGGCCGAACAGCCCCGTGGCGTTGATGCCCAAGTCGATGCCCAGGTCCGGCCGGCCGTTCTGAGCGGCGAGCGCGATGAACCGGCCGAAGCGCTGGCCGTGGTCGGCCTGGTCGGCGGGCGGCCCGGCCTCGTAGAACTCGTTCCACAGGTCGACGACCTGGGCGAGCAGCTCGTCGCTGGCTCCGCGGCGGCGGTAGGCCTCCAGCAGCGACGGCGCGAAGCCGACCGTGGTCGCGCCCCAGTCCGCGGTGAAGCCGAGGAACGGCGAGCCGACCTCCTCGTAGCGATCGCGCAGCGCGAGGATGCGCGGGTGCGACGCGTACTGGTCGGCGTGCACCTCGAGGGCGAGCGTCACCCCGTACTGCTCGGCGATCGGCGCGAGCGCCGCCATCGAGTCGGGTGTGATCGAGATCTGGACGCGCGCGATCGGAAAGCCCAGCTTCGCCGCGGCCTCGATCTGGCGGCGCATGTACTCGATGAGCTCGTCCTGGTTCAGCAACCGGTCGCGGTGGATGCCGATGTCGGCGTTGATCGCGAGCGACGTCTGCACGAGATCGAGCTCGGCGACCAGGTCGCGGAACCAGCCGGCGAAGGCGTCGTCGACCGCCGGGAAGCCGCGGAAGCTCGAGAAGCCGATGACCTCGAGCCCCGGGCCGTAGCCGTCGGCGGCCACCTTCCGGATCAAGCCTTCGAGGTCGTACTCGCGGCCGTGGAACGCGCGGGTGAAGCTGTAGAGGGTCACGCCCTGGATCGGGGATCCGAGGCCGGAGGTCGGGCTCATGCCGTCACCGCCTTCATGGTCTTGGTGTCGTGCTCCTCGATGTGGAGCACTTCGTCGTCGCCGATCACGATGTACGGGATGAACACGGTCAGGTCGACCGCCACCTCGTGCTCGCTGTCGTCGGCCGCGACCGGGATGTCACCGGAGAGCACGGCCGAGTCGAGCGGGAACCACCACTCCTCGGTGTCGTCCTTCATGTCGTCGAAGGTGCGCTCCTTGCCGTTGAGCTCCCAGCGGAGCGTCTCGGCCGGAGCGGGCACGCCGTCGATGGACAGCGTCGCGCCTGCGATGCAGGACGCCGGGAGTGCGCGGTACCAGGGGATGCGCACGTCGACGGCAGCACGCGTGCCCGTCGTCGTGAGCGTTCCCTGCTCGATGATGCGGTCGGGGATCACAAGTCCTCCTTGACTTCTTCCTTGTTTCTACACACTAATGTCGATTTATCACTAAAGGCAAGAAGCGATCCGACGAGCTCCCCGCACAGCCAACGCCACCGAGGTCAGCGTCGGGTTGCAGGCCGTCGGCGTCGGGATGACGCCGTTGCCCGCGACGAACACGCCCGGGGCTCCCCACACCTCGCTGTCCGGGCTACAGACGCTCCGGCCGTCGTCCGTCTCGCCCATCCGCGTGCTCCCCTGGTAGTGCAGGGAGGCGCCGAGCGGCAGGCTGAACGGGCTGTCGCCGATCGGGTCGCCCACCGCCTCGGCGAGCGCGGTGATCTGCTCCCGCGCGCGTTCGAGGACATCGCGGTCGCGATCCGTCAGCGTGTAGTGGATGCGCAGGGCCGGCATCCCGTACCAGTCGAACTCGTCGTCGCGGAACTCCACCCGGTCGTCCCACTGGAGATCCTTCGCGCAGAACAGCCCGAGGCCGACGATGGATCCCGGGACCACCGGGTCGTCGTCCGCGAGCGGGATCGGGGAGGCATCGAGCTGCATGACCTGACCGTGGAAGGGCATGTCGTCGGTGTACGGCACCCAGGTGACGCCGCTGCGCTCGCTGATCGCGCCGTCCACCACCTCGTCGAGGCCGTGCTCGCCGCCCGTCCGGCCGGCGTGGCCGGCCGCCGCGGCGCTCTCCGCGTCACGGATGCGGGTGGCGTAGACGACCTGGGACTGGTCGTTGAGCATACGGCCGAGCGCGGGCGGCCGGATGCCGGAGGCGTACAGCACCTGCGGCGTCCGGAGGGCGTCGGCCGCGACGACGACGAAGCGGGCGCGGACGACGTGGGTCTCGCCCGTGCGGCGGTCGCGCACCTCGACGCCGACGGCCCGGCCGTCCTCGAGCAGGACGCGCGTGACCAGCGACTCGTCGTACAGGCCGAAGTTCGGATTGCGGCGCGTCACGTCGCCGAACACCACGTCCGACCCCGACCAGACCAGCCGTCCGTCGTCGCGCCGGTGCACGGCGAGCGGCATCCGCTGCACGCGCCGCTCCTCCGGGCGGCCGTCGTCCACCGCCGCGGCCAGCCGCTCGCGGACGAGGGCCGTGAAGGGCGCGCCGTCGAAGGCGTCGGTCGTGACGTTCAGCAGCCGGTCGGCCTCGGCGAGGAGGTCGTCGAGGTCGGGCAGGAAGGCGATGCGCTCGCTGTCCCCCGGGCGCGGGCAGGCGCCCGTCCAGTGCGCGCCCATGCCGCCGACGTTGCTGGAGAACGCGACGACGGGCAGGCCGTCCTCGCCCGGCTCCTGGTAGCCCTCGTCGAGGAGGTAGGTGCCCGGCCGGGCGCGGCGCTGGCCGGCGGTGACCGCTCCGGGCGAGCTGACCGTGTCCGCGCCGGCGCCCGGGCCCTCGGAGCGCTCCTGCGCCTCCGCCCGCACTGCCGGGTCCTCGATGTTCTTGACGTGCGCGCCGGGCGGGTCGGACACCGTGGGCCCGACCTCGAAAACGGCGATCGTCGCGTCAGGTGCCTCCTCGCTGAGGATGCGCGCGTACGCGGCGCCGGTCGGGCCGCTGCCGACGATGACGACGTCGACCGCGTCGGGATACCGGCTCATGCTGCTGCCGCCAGTTCGCGGATGAGCGCGACGGAGGCCGCGGACTCCTGAGTCGGGTAGTACTCGAGACCGATCGGCCCGTCGTAGCCGGAGGCGCGCAGGATCCGCAGCCGCTCCGCCCAGTCGAGGTCGCCTGTGCCGGGCTCGCCGCGGCCGGGAGCGTCGGCGAGCTGCACGTAGGCGATCAGTTCGCCCGCGTTCGCCAGCTCCGCCGCCATGTCCTCGCCTTCCACGGCCGAGTGGTAGATGTCGTAGAGCACCCCGAAGAACGGCGAGTCGACGCCGCGCGCGACATAGACGGCCTCCGACGTCCGGTCGAGCAGCGAGCCGGGGTGGTCCACGCGGATGTTGACCGGCTCCAGGGCGAGCGTGATGCCCGAGCCGTCGATCTGCGCGATGGCCTTCTGGTAGATCTCGACGAGCTTGTCGAGCTGGACCTGCCGCTTCCAGCCCCCGAAGCCCGTCCCGCTGCCGACGACGATGCGGGGGCAGCCGAGGTCCTGAGCGATGGCGACGCTCTCGTCGAGCTTTCGGTAGAACTCCGAGTGGTCCCACGGCGGGATCATGAACTGGGTGCGCGGCTCCGCGAGCTGGGCGGTGAGCGTCGTGCCGGTCTCCTCGAGCGCGGCCTTGAGCGCGGGGAGGTCCTTCGGGGTCGCCGGGGCGTCGACGCCGGTCGGGCCCCACATCTCGACCGCCGTGAAGCCGGCCGCCGCCGCCGCGCGCACGCGGTCGTGGTAGTCGCCGGCCTCCGTGAAGAGCAGTTCGATGTTGGGTGCGAGTTCGTACATGGGTTCTCCTGTTCAGAACATCGGATGGTCGTGGGCGGCGTGCGCCGGGACCTGCTGCAGCACGTCCCAGTGCTCGACGATCCGGCCGCCCTCGAATCGGTAGATGTCCGCGACCGCGGCGTCGGGGGCGCCGGGTCGCGAAGCCTTGACGTGGACCATCGCCAGCTCGCCGTCGACGAGGATCCGCTGGATCTCGAAGCGCGCATCCGGGCTGCCGTCGAACTTCGGGGTCAGCATCGCGACCGCCGCGTCCGGGCCGTCGGGGATGGTCGGGTTGTGCTGCCGGTAGTCGCCCGCGACGAGGAAGGCGAAGGCCTCGGCGACCCGCTTCTGCGTGTAGAAGAGGTCGCAGAAGCGCTCGAACGCCTCGCGGTTCCCCGTGCGAGCGTGCGTCTCTTCGCTCATCCCCGCTCCCTCCTCGTCGTGAGGACGACCGGACCGAGCAGCCCGCTCGGCTCCTGCTGGGCGAAGGCGGAGAAGAAGTCCGGCTGCGCCTTCGCCAGGGTGTTGGTGACCTCGACCTGGAGGGTGTTGCGGTCGCGCACCAGGCCGTCCGGGATGTCGAACACGTAGGGCGGTGCGACGCGCGTACCGAGGTCGACGCCGTTGAGCCGCACGGAGGCCAGCTCGAACACCTCCCCGAGGTCGAGCGCGTGGCCGCCCTCCGGCTGCTCCGCCTCGAACTCGGCCGTGTACCGCGCCGTGCCGCTGAAGTGCGGCAGGAGGCCCGGGTCGCTGAGCGGCCGGAGGTCGTCGAGCGTGCCCCAGTCGGAGTACCGCGAGTCCCCCGCGGCCTTCGTCGCGACCGCCCACGCCGGCGCCAGTTCGACCTCGGAGACGGCCTGCGCCGCCGGTCGCAGCGGCAGGCCCTCCCACAGCGCAGGAGCACCGACGACGAGCACGAGCGCCTCGCCCGGCGCGAGCCGGAGGTCGATCCGGGTCGACGGGCCGGCCGTGCGCGAGGGCACCGCCGTGAGGGCGGCGTTCACAGCGTCGTAAGCGACCACCGCACCGGCGCGCGGCAGCGTCGCCGAACCCCGCACGGTGTCCCGGGCCGACTCGTTCACGAGCATGAGCACATCGCCGTCGCCGACATCGCGGCGGAGCACGCGCAGCTCCGGGGCCGGGCCGTCGAACCGGACCGCCCGATCCGTCATGCCCACGACCGAGTCCACGAGCCGCTTCTGCGAGATGTGCCGGAAGCGGACGCGGAGCGCCGCGGCGTCGACGGCGTCCCCGGTCGCCGCGACCTCCGGGACCGAGCCGACGAAGACGACCGGGACTCCGGCATCGTCGAGCCGCAGCAGCTCGCCCGCCACGACCGCAGGCAGGGAGGCGCTGCCCGGGACGATGAGCGCGTCGTAGGTCTCCCCGCCGAGCCGCAGCCGCGAACCGTCCGGGGTCGCCGCGGGCAGCGCATCCGCCGGGATGATGTCGGCGTCCAGCTGCGCCTCCATCAGCAGCCGGAGCGGCCGCTCCGACGGCATCGCCTCGCCCAGCCACTCCGCCTCCGCGTGATACAGCACCGCGAAGGGGGCGACGTGGGTTCCCGCCTGCAGCAGGTGACTCAGCCGGTTCGTGTAGTCGCTGAGAACGTGCTGGTGCGGATACTGCGGGTTCGCCCCGTTCGCGTAGAAGTGCGGCGGGCAGTCCGGGTCGGGGAACGGAGCGGGCGAGAACGCGTGCGGCACGATGTGGGTGACCCCGCGCACCAGCAGGTGGTTGGTGAGCCAGGTGAACAGCCGGAGCCCGGCGTACCAGCCGTACGCGCCGATGGTCTCGCACATCGACCGCCCCCGGGTGCGCGCGTCGAGGTGCGCCGCCGACGACGCCAGCTTCGCGAGACCGAAGTGGAAGAACTCCCCGTCCGCCGCCCCGGTCATGTTGCCGAACGGACCGCGCGAGAAGCCGGGGACGACCTGGCCGCCGATGATGTCGACCCCGGGCATGTCCTGGCCGGCCATCGCCCGGAAGTAGTGCCCGGCGCCGGGGCCGAGCCGCGCGTGCGCCCCGTTGTCCTCGATGACGTGGCCGATGTGCTCGACGCCGTGCGCGCGGCACCAGTCGCCGAGGCGCTGAGCGAAGTTCTCGGAGTACAGCCGCGACACGGTGTCCATGTAGGCGTAGCGGATCTCGCGCTCGCGGCCTCCCGCCGGAGACCAGAGCAGCGGCAGGAGCAGCGCGGCATCGCGGCCGAGCCGTTCGTGCAGGCCGGCCGCCACTTCGTCGTTTCACGACAGGGGCACGGGCTTGCCCAGCGCCGAACCGAAGTCGAACGTGTCGGGGTCGTTGTAGAGCCCGGGCTCGTCGCTGAAGAACCCGCCGATGGTCGTGCCGAACTCGTCGGCGTAGCGCTCGCGGATGCGTTCGTAGACCCCGTCCACGAGCAGCTGGACCGAGTCCCGATTCAGGTAGTCGATGTGGTTCGCGTGCGGCTCGCTGCCGCCGCCGGCCGCGACCGACAGGAAGAAGACCCGCCACCAGCCGTCCGGGACGTCCCAGTACAGCGTCCCGTCGACGATGCGGTCGGTGAGGTCGACCGGGTCGCCGATCAGCTGGTCCGAGTCCTCGGCGCGGCGGAACGCCACCACCCGCACCAGCTCCCCGGGCTCCTGAGCGGCCTCCGGTCCCCAGAACTTGCGCCGCTCCACGATGAAGGAGGCGCCGCGCGCCGGGCCGACCGCATCGGTGTGGCGTTCGGTCAGGAAGCGCCGCCTCAGCGCGGCGGGCGCGGTCTCGACCGCACCGCCCGCGTGACCGGTCGGGAACGTGTCGTCGTCGAAGAACCACACGGTCATGCCGCGGCGGCGCGCGATCTCGAGCACGGCATCCACGTCGCGCCACCAGCCCTCGCCGAGGAAGTCGGGGTGGGGCCGGGCCTCCAGGATCACCGCGCCGATCCCGGCGTCGCCGATGCGCTCCATCTCCTCGCGGACGGCCTCGACCGGGCCGCCCTTCTGCCAGAAGAGCGGCATGATCGCGTTGGGGACGCTGCCGGTGACGACGTCGCGGAGCTGCGGGAGTGTCATGCGGCCTCCTCGAGTCGCAGTGCGAGCCGCTGCTCGGACGTGCCGTCGCCGACGGTGACGGTGAACTCGCCCGGCTCGAGCACCCGCCGCGAGCCGTCCGCCCAGAAGCGGAGGTCATCGGCGTCCAGCCGGAACCCGACGGCGGCGCTCTCGCCCGGTGCGAGGGTCACGCGGGAGAAGCCGCGCAGGCGGCGCACCGGCTGGGTGACCGACGCGACCTCGTCCGTGACGAAGAGCAACACGACGTCGTCGCCGGCGCGGTCGCCGGTGTTGGTGACCGTCACCTCGGCGCGGAGGCCCGCATCCAGCTCGTCGGCCGTGAGTGCCTCTGTCGAGAGCGAGAAGCCCTCGAGCGCGAACGTCGTGTAGCTGAGGCCGTGGCCGAAGTCGAAGCGCGGGCCGAGCGGAAGGTCCAGGAACTTGGACGTGTAGTAGTCGTCGGTGTTGTTGGGGCCGGTGAACTCCGCGATCGTCTCGGGCAGCAGCGCCCTGCCGGTGCGCGCCGGCCGCCCGGTGCGCTCGTGGTCGTAGTGGACCGGGATCTGCCCCACCGCGCGCGGGAAGGTCATCGGCACCCGGCCGCCGGGGTTGGCGCGGCCCGAGAGCGTGCGTGCGATGGCGGCGGGCGCCTCCGAGCCGAGGTGCCAGACGCACAGCACCGCATCCACGCGATCGATCCAGTCCTCCACCACGAGCGGCCGCCCGGTGACGAGCACGACGGCGACGCGCGCTCCGGCGTCGCAGAGCGCGTGGATCAGTCGCCGCTGCGCCTCCGGAAGGGTGATGTCGGCGCGCGAGCTCGCCTCGCCGGAGATCCGGCTGGGCTCGCCGACCGCCACGACGACGAGGTCGGCGTCCGCGGCACGCGAAACCGCTTCGCCGAGGGAGGCGTCGGTCGCGTCGAAGAAGCCGCAGCCGTCGACGATGTCCCAGTCCACCGCGGGCAGTTCGGCGGCGACGGCGTCGGCGAGCGATTCGCGGACAGTCGACGCGAAGTGCTGGACCCACGTTCCGAGATGGTCGAGGCTGCGCGCGTACGGCCCCGCGAGCAGGATGCGTCCGCGGTCGGGAAGGGGAAGGGCGCCGCCGTTCGTCAGCAGCACGGTGCAGCGCTCGGCGGCCTGACGGGAGAGGTCGCGGTAGCGCTCGGTCGTGCCGTGGGATGCCGCCGAGGCGTCCACGTAGGGGTGCTCGAACAGTCCCAGCCGCTGCTTGAGCCGCAGGACGCGACGCACCGCGTCATCCACCCGCTCCTCGGAGAGCTCGTCGGGCGAGACGAACGCGACCCCGTCCGAATCGACGAGGACCGTGCCGCCCATGACGATGTCGACACCGGCTTCGATCGCCGCGATGACGGCGCCCCGCTCGTCAGGAACGATCCCGTGCTGCACCAGCTGCGCGACCCCGTCGGCGTCGCCGACGACCACGCCGTCGAAGCCCCACTCGTCCTTGAGCACGCCGGTCAGCAGTGCGCGGCCGGCGTGCATCGGCGTGCCGTTGAGCGAGGTGAAGGCGGCCATGACGGTCGCGGCTCCGGCCTCCACCCCGGCCCGGAAGGGCTCGAGGTAGAGCTCGCGCAGGCGGCGGTCCGACACGTCGGCGCTGTTGTAGTCGCGGCCCGCCTCCCCCGCGCCGTACGCGACGAAGTGCTTGAGGCAGGCTGCGACGGAGTCGCCCGCGGTGAGCGCCCGGCCCTGGTAGCCGGCGACCTTCGCAGCGGCGAAGACCGAAGCGAGGTAGGCGTCCTCGTCGAACCCCTCCACCACGCGTCCCCAGCGCGGGTCGCGCGACACGTCGACCATCGGCGAGAACGTCCACGTGACGCCGGCCGACCGCGCCTCGGAGGCGGACACGCGCGCATCCAGCTCGGCGACGGCCGGGTCGAAGCTCGCCGCCTGGGCGAGCGGGGTCGGGAAGATCGTGAACTGGCCGTGGATCACGTCGAGGCCCACCAGCACCGGGATGCCCAGCTCGGTCTCCTCCACGGCGATCCGCTGCGCCTCGTTGGCCTCCTCGGCGCTGGGCGGCCAGAACGTCGAGCCGATTCCGCGCCGCAGCAGCGCCTCGCGCTCGGCTGCGTCCGGTCGCCAGACGATCTGCAGTTGGAGGAGCTTCTGCTCCCACGTCATCCGCGCGATCAGCGCATCGAGGTCGACGGTCATGTCCCCGCCTCCTCGAGAACCCGGTACCGGAAGCGCCGGAAGACGACCTCGCCGCCGCCGGAGGCGAACAGCGCGGGGCGGAGGCTCTTGAGGTCGTTGATCGTGGCCGAGTGCGCGCCGGAGGTGTCGTAGCGGATGCCGTGCCGCGTCCACTCCTCGCGAGGCCGATCCTCGCTGGGCCGATCCTCGCTGGGCCGCCGGTGCCAGCCGGTGACGATGTGGTGGTCGTTCCTCAGGCGCAGCTCGATCGTCGCGCCGGGTTCGGCGGGTTCGCGCCAGTGCGTGCGGATGCCGCCGGCGTAGCTCTGCATCGCTTCGCCGTCCCAGCCCATCCCGTAGAACAGCCGGTCGTCGAAGTAGAGGAGCAGGCCCCCTGCAGAGCCGCCGCGCACCTCCAGCTCGACCTCGACCTCGTAGGCGCGATCCATCGACCAGGTGGTGAGCGGAGAGGAGTCGGCGGGGCCGTGCCCCTTGCCGCGCAGGACGAGACCATCGTCGAACCGCGCGCGGGCGAGCTCGTCGCGGCCCGGGTTGTCGAACACCCAGCGCTCGCCCCAGGCCCCGGCCGCGAAGTCGTCGGACGGCGCGGGCACCGCGACCGGCGTCGCTCCGTCGGCCGGCTTGCGGATCGGCGCGCCGAGGTCGCTGGAGGGCGCCGTCGGCCAGCCGTCCTCCGTCCACTCGATCGGCTCGAGCAGAGCCTGCCGCCCGAGCGTCCGGTACCCGTTCTCGTAGCCGTGGGAGAGCATCCACCACGAGTCGTCGCCGCTGTCGATGAGGGTCGCGTGTCCGCGGGACCACCATGCCTCGTCCGCCGACCACGTGCGGGCGATCGGGTTGTGGGGCGCGTTCTCCCACGGGCCGTGCACCGAGCGCGACCGCGCGACGATGACCATGTGCCCGGTGGCGGGGCCCCCGGTGCCGCCGACCGCGCTGACCAGGTAGAACCAGTCGCCGCGGCGGAACAGCTTCGGCCCTTCGAGCGCGTAGGCCTCGGTGATCCAGTCGTCGGGGTAGCGCCAGCCGTCGTAGACCTGCTCCAGGGGCGTGACCGCCCGCAGGCCGTCCGGGCTCAGCCGGCACCGCCGCACGCCGTTCACGAACAGGTACCGCTCGCCGTCTTCGCCGACGATGTGCCCCGGATCGATCGCGCCGGAGATCCCGGTGAAGACGGGTTCGCTCCAGGGCCCCTCCGGGCTGTCGGCGTGCACCACCCAGACCTCCGGCGCCGCGATGCTCTCCGACCACGCGCTCGGGATGTACGGGAAGTAGATGTAGTAGCGGCCGTCGTGCTCGACCAGCTCCGGCGCGAACACCGTGCTGTGCGGCGCGGCCAGCGCGCAGGTCGCGAACGTCCAGTTGACGAGGTCGGGCGAGCGCCAGACCGTCAGGCCGGGAGACGCGTCGAACGACGAGTACGTCAGGTAGAACGCGTCGCCGACGCGCAGCACCGACGGGTCCGGCCGGTCGCCGGGCAGGACGGGGTTGAGGAACGTCCCGTCCCCGCGATCGGGTCCGCGACGGGGTTCGGATCGCACGGTCAGCCCTTGAGCCCGCCCGCGTAGCCCTGGATGAACTTCTTTTGCGCGAAGGCGTAGAACGCGAGGATCGGGATCATCGACACGATGACGACCGCGAAGATCAGGTTCCACTGCGAGACGAGGGACCCGACGTAGCTGTACATCACGACCGGCAGCGTCTGCCAGGGGGTGCCGTTCAGGAAGATCAGCGAGGTGAAGAAGTCGTTCCAGACGATCAGGCCGGCGAGGATCGCGACCGTGCCGGTCGCCGGCGACATCAGCGGGAAGACGACCTTCCGGAACACCTGGTAACGGGTGGCGCCGTCGATGATCGCGGCCTCCTCGTACTCCGGGGTCAGGTTGCGGAAGAAGTTGGCGTAGAGGAACACCGACAGCGGCATCAGCATCCCGGTGTAGATGAGGATCATGCCCCAGGGGTTGCCGACGAGTCCTACGTCGCGCGCCCCGATGTAGAGCGGCAGCGTGCCGAGCTGAGTGGGCAGGATGATGGCCACCAGGAAGAGGTAGAACGAGCGGCGGCTCCACTTGCTGGTCGAGCGTGCGATGCCGTACGCGGCCACAGAACCCAGAGCCACCAGCAGCAGGATGCTGCCCGTCGTGATGATGACGCTCGAGGCCAGGCCGGCCCAGATGTTCCCCGACGATGACGAGGCGGGCGAGAGCAGCTGGACGAAGTTGTCGAACGTCGGGCTGGTCGGCGGCGCGACCGCGGCCGAGCTCAGGATGTCGGGAAGCGTCTTGAACGAGCCGACCAGCAGGATCCAGAACGGAAGCAGCATGATCACGGCGGCGATGAGGACGATGACCTCGATCGCCAGGGATTTCTTGGTGTAGCGGAACATCGGCTCACGCCTCCTTGAGCGAGCGATCGCGCGTCGCGTACTGCTGCGCGAGGGAGAACAGCAGGATCAGCAGGCTCAGGATGAGGGCCAGAGCCGCGCCGAAGCCGAACTGCTGGTAGGTGAACGCCTGCTGGTAGACCTCGAGCGCGAGGGTCTGGGTCGCGCCCGCCGGGCCTCCGCCGGTCAGGGCCACGACCTGGTCGAACACCCGCAGGCCCTGGATGAGCGTCAGCGTCGTGGCGATGGCCACCGACGGCTGGATCATCGGGAGGACGACGTACCGGAAGCGGCGGAAGGTGCTCGCGCCGTCGAGTGCGGCCGCCTCCTCCATCTCGATCGGGACGGTCGCGAGGCCCGCCAGGTAGATGACCATGACGAAGCCGATGTTCTGCCAGACCATCACGACGAGGACGCACCAGATGGCGAGTCCCGGGTCGGCCAGCCAGTTCTGCTTGGGGAGGCCGACGGCGGTCATCGCCTGGTTGAGCGGCCCGTTGTAGTCGAAGATGAACTTCCAGATGTACGAGACGGCGATCGGGCTGACGACCACCGGCATGAACAGCAGTGTGCGGAGGACGTACCGCGACTTCAGGGTCCGGTTGAGCGCGAGGGCGAAGAGCAGGCCGAAGATGTTGGTGAAGATGAGGAAGCCGAAGGCCAGCAGTAGGGTGTTCCACAGCGAGCCGATGAGCTCAGGGGTCTGGAAGATCTTGACGAAGTTCTGCAGGCCGACGAAGTCGAACGGGCCGAGTCCGGACCAGTTGGTGAAGGCGAAGAACCCGCCGGCGACCGTGGTCGCGTAGATCACGATCAGCATCAGCACGAGGGCCGGGAGCGCCCACCACCAGCCGCCGAGCTTCACCCGGTACGGCTTGCGGTGTTCAGCGCGCTGCGGCACCGCGACCGGTGTTTGGATCTGCGTCTTCGTGGTCATCGTCCGCACCTCTGACTGCGTCGTCATCGACTTGTTCCTTTCTACGCCGTTCGGGCGGCCGGCCCGGTGGGGCCGGCCGCCCGGTCAGCGGATCAACCCCAGTCGGAGTCCATCTGCTGCAGCACCTGCTTGACGGTCATCTGACCGGTCAGGATGCCCTGCACGCCGTTGCCGAGGTCGGTGTAGACCTTGGCGTTCGGCCACTCGGTCGGCGCATAGCCGCGCGTGTCGCCCTTCGCCATCTCGTCCTTGATGCCCGCGTACTGCGGCAGCAGGGTGGAGTCCGCGCTGACGTTGACCGGGATGGACCCGACCTGCTTGGAGTAGGCCTCCTGGCCCTTGTCCGAGATGATGTAGCTCAGGAACTCCGTTGCGAGCTTCGGGCTCTTGGTCTTGGCACTGGCGGTGACGCCCTGGTCGGAGCTCAGCGAGAGGTACGTCTTCGTGCCCTGGGGGGCACCGACGGGAAGCGCGATGAGCTTCACGTGTCCGCCTGCGGCCTGCATGATCGTCGCCGCTGCGGCGCTCGGAGCGAAGAAGCCGAGGATCTTGCCCGACGATGCGCCGTTGGTCAGGGCGTCGAAGCCGGCGCTCGTCGCGCCGTCCTGGAAGCAGCCCGCGTCGTACATCTTCTTGATCGACTCGAGCGCGGTCGTCCAGCCCTTGGTGCCCGCGAACGTGACTTTGTTCTTGGCGCGGTCGGCGTTCCAGTTCTTGTTCGGGCCGTACACCGTGGAGGTGGCGAGCGCGACGGCGAGGATGCCGTTGTTCTGGAAGGTCGAGCCGGCCAGACCGTAGATCGTCTTGCCCGCCGCGCGGGCTTTGCCGCACTGGGCGATGATGTCGTCGAGGCTGGTCGTCGCATCGATGTTGACGCCGATCGACTTGGCGAGCTCGTCGTTGTAGATGACGCCGTTCAGCTGGGTGCCGATCGGTACGCCGTAGATCTTGCCGTTGTAGGTGTACAGGCTCTTCGCGGAGTCGGGCATGTTCTTCGCGATCGACGGGTCGTCGAGCGGGAGCACGAGCCCGGACTTCGCCCACGGCAGGATCGAGTTCGACTGGCCGGTTCCGCCCTCTCCGGTGAACGTGTCCGGTGCGTTGCCGCCCTGCACCCGAGTGGAGATCGTCGTCCCGTAGCTCTGGACCGGCAGGTTCTGAGTCGTGACCGTGACGCCCTTGTGCTCGGCTTCGAACGCCTTGGCGATGCCGTCGTAGGCGGCCTTGTCCTGGTCGTTCGCCGCGCCGTAGGCGAAGGTGATGGTCTGGGGCTCCTTGCCGGAGGAGGTTCCGCTCGAGGAGCAGCCGGCGAGGAGGAGTCCGGCGCTGACCGGAA
Organism: uncultured Leifsonia sp.; assembly: GCF_945957465.1. Taxonomy (GTDB): domain Bacteria; phylum Actinomycetota; class Actinomycetes; order Actinomycetales; family Microbacteriaceae; genus Leifsonia. The sequence goes on along the minus strand of NZ_CAMFLC010000012.1, from coordinate 36,005 downwards.
TGGCGAGCCAGGCGAGCCGAGCGTTCCGGCTCCTGCGGGTGGTTTTCATCGGGTTGACCTCTTCCAAGACTTCGTTGTCGGCGAGGGCGGCGACTGCGCCGACCTCCGGGTGCAATTCGAGTGTTGCAGCGCTAAAGCAGATAAACAACGATGCTTCTGCTTATCCCAGACATAAGCTCGATGGATACCCGGGTCGTTATAGTGAGATCGCCCGGACCGAGGAGGAAAGGATCACACCGTCGTGACCGACTATCCGCTGATGTCGCGGCTCGATCTCAACCTGTTGATCGCGCTCGACGCTCTGCTCACCGAGCGCAGCGTCACGCGTGCCGCCGAGCGGCTCCGGCTGAGCCAGCCGGCCCTGAGCGCGTCGCTCTCGCGCCTCCGCATCCACTTCGACGACCCGATCCTCGCCCGCCGCGGCAACACCTACGAATTGACCCCGCTCGCCCTGCGGCTCGCCGATCACACGACGATCGCGCTGGAGGCCGCGCGGCGGGTGTTCGAGAGCCAGGCCGCCTGGGACCCGTCCGAGTCCGTGCGCCAGTTCTCGATCTTCGGATCCGACTACGGCTTCACGACCATCGGGCGCGTGGTGTCCGAACTCGCCGCTGCACAGGCGCCCGGCGTCCACTTCCGGTTCATGCTGCACAATCCGACCGTGGTCGAGGACGCGTCGAACCGGCTGCGCTCGGTGGACGGCATGGTGATCCCGCACGGCTTCCTGACCGAGCTGCCCTTCGTCGACCTCTGGCAGGACGAGTGGGCGGCGATCGTCGCCGATACGAACGAACAGGTCGGCGACTCGGTCTCGCGCGAGGAGCTGTCCACGCTGCCGTGGGTCATGAACTACCAGTCGCGGTCCGCCTTCACCTCGGCGGAGCGCCAGGTGCAGCAGCTGGGCATCGAGCCGAACGTGGAGGTCGTGGTCGAGAGCTTCCTCGCCATCCCCCACTTCATCGCCGGCACCGGCCGCATCGCCATCATCCACAAGGCGCTGCTGCCGCTGGCCCAGCAGGCAGCCGCCGTGCGGGTCGTCCGCCTGCCGTTCGAGCCGACGCCGATCACCAACGCCCTGTGGTGGCATCCCGTGCACACCCACGACCCCGAGCACACCTGGATGCGCGGGCTCTTCGAGGAGGCGGGCCGGATCGTCGCCGCCGGCGTCCGCGGCTGAGCCGCGGCCTCCCGCGCGCCCGAGGGGCCGCCGAGGGGCCGCCGAGGGGCGCGTAGAGGCCCCTAAAACGGCGTTTTAGGGGCCTCTATGCGCCCTTCGGCCGGGGAATCACGTGCGGAGGTCAGCGGCGGCCGGCAATCCAGGAGGCGATGGCGGCGAGGGTGCGCGAGGCGGCGGGATCCGACGGCTCGTTGATGTGGCCGTGGTCGGCGTCGGGCTCCACGTGGAGTGTGCTGTCGCGGCCCGCAGCCGCGAGCCTCCGGGCGAAGGCCTCCCCCGATGGACGCAGGCCGTCGTGCTCGCAGACGACCACGAGCGTGGGCGGGAAGCCGCCGATCGAACCGAGACCCGGGAAGGCGTGCGGGTCGTGCAGCGCCTGCGGCGAGCCGGCGAAGTTGAGCGAGAGCCGCGCGAAGGGGGACTCCGGGTCGGGGGTCTCGCCGGGATGGGCGCCGTCCGGATCGAGCGCCGGATACACGAGCGCGAGCCCGGCGGGCATCGTCTCGCCGGCATCCCGCAGCCGCGCCACCACGCCAGCGCTCAGGTTGCCTCCCGCACTCGCGCCGCCGAGCAGCAGCGTGTCCGGATCCACGCCCAGCAACTCGGCGCTGTTCGCGCGCGCATACCGCCACGCGGCGAGCACGTCGTCCGAGGGAACGGGAAAGTGCACATCGCCGAGGCACTTGGTGTAGTCGACCGCGAGCACGGGGATCCCCCGCGCGGCCAGCTCGAGCGCCACCCAGTTCGACTCGGGCATGTCGAGGTGGCCGCCGATGAAGGCTCCGCCGTGCACCCACACGAGCCCGCGACCGGATGCCTCCGCGGTCTCGTCACGATAGGCGCGGGCCGGCTGCGGGCCGTGCGGAGCGTCGATCGTGAGCTCGCGGGTCCGAACGCCGGCAAGGCGCGGGAAGCGGCGGATGAGCGCCGCCGAGTCGATGTCGGGCCGGGGATCGCGCGGCTCGCCATGCTCCCGCAGCCACCGCAGGGCCTCGGGGAACGGGAGGGAGCGGATGTCGAAGTCGGTGTCGGTCATGGTCGGCTCCTCACGCGGTGACCGTCGGCTGTCCGGCCTCGACGGCCGGGCCGGCATGCTTCCCGGCGGCGGCGATCCAGTCGGAGACGACCGACGACCCCGCGAACCGGTCTGCCATCAGCAGGTACCCGGCCGGGCTCGGGTGCAGCCCGTCGGGCAGCTCGCCGAGATCGGCCTCCCCGAAGAGTTCGAGCCCATCCAGGTAGAAGAGGGCCGGATCCTCCGCGGAACGGGTCTGGACGATGTCGCGCAGGATCTCGCGGACCGAACGCAGGGTGAGCGGCGCGTCGAACACGTCGGGCGTCTCGATCGGCGTTCCGCGCCGCTCGCCCGTCACGGGGTCGGTCACCGTCGGGCCCGGCGTGTCCTCGTGCATCGGGCAGATGATCGGTGAGATCACGAGGATCGGGGCCGTCGGAGCACCGTCGCGGATCGTGTCGAGGAAGCCGTGGACGGCGGGGACGAACGTCCGCCGCTTCATCGTGTCGGCGCCCACGATGTTGATGCCGGCTTTCAGGCTGAACAGGTCCGCACCCGAATCGCGCATCGCCCGTGCCGTGAATTGATCGAGGTGCGCGTTCGCGGCGAAGCCGAGATTGGTGACCTCGATGCCCAGCCGTTCCGCCGCAGCGACCGGCCACACGCCGAGAGGTGTCTCCGCCTCGATGCAGTGGCTGATCGAACTGCCGTGATGCCACCAGCGCAGCTGACCGCTCGGCGCAGCCGGCCGGAGCGGCGAGTCGGCGCGCACGTCGCGGATCTCGACGATCTCGGTCTGAGGCAGCCATACGCCGACCCGGCGCTCCTTCTCGCCTGTCCCTCCGAGCTCGAACCGCACGACGGCCGGCTCGCCCGCCACGAACCGGGTTCCGCCGGGCTCGCCGAGATGCAGCTCCGCTCCGCCCGTCACCCGTGCATCGCCCACGGCCTCGCCGTCGATGGTCGCGGAGAACACCGCCCACCGCACGTCGTCGGGCAGCCAGGGCAGGTACAGCCCGGTCGTCTCCACCGTCAGCTCGATCCAGGTAGCCGCCGTCTCGAATTCGCACCGCACACCGGAGGCCTGCTCCGCGGCGATCCGCATCCAATCCGAGTCGGCCTGACCGAGCGCCCTCGCCGGCAATCGCAACGGGGTCAGACCGCTGTCGGACTCCCTGACGTCGACGGCCCCGCGCAGACTCCCGCGGACCACGTCCGCAATCTCCTGGTTCATCCGCTCCTCAGACCGGGGCCGTCACCGCACGCATCGAGCTGCGGATGAGGTCGTGCTGCTTCCGCACCAGCAGGAGCGGGTCGACCTCGCCCAGCTCGGCGAACGCGTGCCCCTCCCACTCGCTCGACCAGTAGCCGCGGTAGCCGCCCTCGACGAACACCCTCACGAGCTCCGGGTAGTCGATCGCGGGCTCCTGGCCGTGCTCGTCGATGTCGTAGAACTTGGCGTGCACGTGCAGGATCTGCGGCATGATGTCCGCCCACTCGCGGGGGTCGACGTGGCCGTGCATGTTGAAGGCGAGGTGCGCGAAGGCGCCCAGGCGGCCGGGGTCGAAGTCGCGACCGCGCAGGTACTGGATGAACTCCTCCTGACGTGCGCGCATCGGCGCGTCCGTCGCCCAGATGTCCTGCAGGCGCTGCACCGCCTCGTCGTCCAGCCCGGCGCGGCGCACCGCGCGCAGCAGCGTGGGCGACATGCTGTGCATCGTCGACGAGAAGTCGGCGACGAAGCCGAGCAGCGGGGAGTCGAGCTCGGCGTAGACGTCGCGCACCTTCATGATCTCCGGCGAGTTCGGTCCCATCGGGGCGTGGATCTCGTACGCCAGCTTCAAGTCGAGCTCTTCGGCGACGGGCAGCAGCCTCCGCAGCAGCTCGGGCTTCGCCGATTGGATGCGCACCAGCGGGAAGCCGAGCGTCTTGGCGTCCCGGAACAGCAGCTCGCTGACCTCGAACTCCTCATCGGGCGTCATGTCGCGGTCGCGCCGCTTGCCCATGTCGAGGTTGGCGCCGAACGAGCTGGCGTCGAAGCCGTGCCGGTCGAAGGCGGCCCGCCATTTCGAGACGAAATCGTCGGAGAGCGCCGGATACGCCGGGAGCATCTGCGACGCGACGATCTCGATGCCCGGGCCGATGCCGAGCTCCGCGACGCGGTCGAGGAGGCTGTCGAAGTCGTACCAGCCGGCCCGGAACTCCGCGCTGGCCGAGTAGAGCGTGAGGCCGAGCGTGAAGGGATCGTGCTCGGTCGCCGCCGGGACCGCAGGGACGTCGCCGACCAGCGCGGGCGGCGCCGCATCACGATCCGTCGCGGTCAGCACCAGCCGCTGGTGCACGACGTTCGGCACGTAGACGCCGGGGCCGCCGTCGGTTCCCGGCGCGATCTGCATGTACGGCAGCCGGAGCTCGCCGTGCAGCTCGACCTCGTGCGTCTCGCCCAGCGCGACGGCCGGGTCGCGGCGGACGATCAGCAGCGGATGCGACTGCAGGTACCAGAGCACGTCGCTCTGCTGCGGGAGGTCTGCGACCGCGTAGCGCACGCCGTCCAGCACGAACGTCAGGTCGCCCTCCGGCACCTCGACGCCGTCGAGGGTCAGCCGCAGCGTCGAGACCGACGACAGCCACAGACTGCGGTACCAGGGGATGGTGAGCGAGAGCGCGAGGCCGTCCGGGTGGACGCGCAGGCTCGACTCGTCGATGAGTCCGTTGGGCATGGTCAGCTCCTCCCGGCGCGTTCGGCCGCGATGCTGCGGATGAGGGCGTGCTGGCGGCGCAGCTGGTCGGGCGCGCGGTACGGCTCGTGGTGGCCCTCGTACTCGCTCGACAGCCAGCCGCTGTAGCCGGAGTCGACGACCACGTCGATGATGTCGCGCCAGGGAATGTAGTGGTCGATGAGCTCGTCGTCCACCTCGTAGAACTTCGCCTGGAAGTAGACGGTGTGCTCCATCACGTCCGCCAGGTCCGACACCGGCACGAACGGCACCACCGGCGGCCGGGCCGTCCCGTCGCCCATCCGGAAGGACGCGCTGCCGCCGCGTCTGGGGTACGACGACAGCTCGAAGACGCCGGTGTCGATGAGCAGCCCGAAATGGTCAGAGCCGGTGCGCTCCTTGAAGGCGATGTACTCCTCGACCACCGGCGACTTGATCACCGTCGGCCAGTGGATCTCCGGGCAGATCACGATGTCGAGGTCGGCGGCGAGCTGCAGGTTGCGCTCCACGGCCTCCTGCCAGATCGGGTCGACGCGCAGGTCCTCCGATATGACGCCGATCTTGGGCCGGACGAACGAGAAGCCGAGGCGGGAGGCCAGGCGCAGATCGAGCTCCAGCTGCGCGGCGCCCTCGGCCGCTGTCATGTCCCGGCCCGGGAAGCGGCGGGTGTCGATCCACGAGCCGTACAGCGTGGGCGTGAGGCCCAGCCGCTCGGTGCGCGCGTGCCACGCGTCGATCCATTCCGTGGACGGGTTCGGGTAGTCCTGGATGTGGCCCTCGCCCAGGATCTCGATGCCGGAGGCGCCGAGGTCGGCGACATCCTCGATGCACTCCTCGACGGTCATGGTGACGCCGATGTCGTCGGTGTACGAGTACAGCGAGACGCCGAGGCCGAAGGGCAGGTCGTCGGTCGACACAGTTCTTTCCGTGGTCACTTGACGATCACCGACTTCCGCGACGCGGTCCAGATCGACGGCTGGAGCTCCTCCGGGATGTACGACATGCGGAGCCGCAGCTCGAGCGTGACGTCGTGGATGCCGCGGGCGAGCCCGCCCTCGCGGGGCACCGTCAGCGTGGCGGCGTGCCCGAGCGGCCAGCGCGCGTCGGTCGACTCCTGCAGCTCGCCGAACGAGAACTCGCCGGCGGGCAGCGTCCACCGGATCGTCTCGCCGTCGAAGCGCTCGCCGTCGACGGTCACCGTGGGCTTCTCGATCAGGTCGGCCCACAGGCCCCGGTAGTACGGGCTGCGCACACGGAGCTGGAAGCCCGTACGGGCGCCCTCCGGTCCGACATTGCGGAAGCCCGCCGTCTGTATCAACTGTTCTTCGAGCATTCGATCCTCCTCAGGTCTCGTGGGGTGCTCAGTGCGCGATCTGCGCCGTCTCGGCGGCCGCGGTCAGCCGGCGGACGGCCTCACGGGCTCCGCGGACGGCGATCGCGACGCTCATCAGGGTGGGGTTCATGGCGGTGGCGGTCGGGATCAGCGCGTTGCCGCCGACGACGAGGTTCTCGTAGCCCCAGACCCGCGAATACGGGTCGGCGACCGAGGTGCCGTCGTCCTCCTCGCCCAGGCGCATCGTGCCCTGGAAGTGGAGGCTGGAGCCGTTCGGCAGCAGCCGCGGCTCGGCGACGAACGTGCCGAGCGCGTTCCCGGCGCGGCGCAGCCGCTGAGTCGCCTCGGCGATCTCCGCCCGCTCCGCCTCGGTGAGCTCGTACGTGATCGTCATGTTCGGGAGGCCGCGGTAGTCGGGCTCGTCGTCGTCGAAAGTCACGGCGTCCTCGAAGCGGGGACGCTTGCGCATCCCGTAGCCCATGTTCACGTAGCCCCAGCGGTTGCCCGCCGCCGGGTGCTTCGGGTCGAGCGGGAACGGCGGGTTCTCGACGTACATCACCTGCAGCGAGAACGGGTGGCCCGGCTCCGAGAAGGGGATGCGGTTCACCGCTGCCACCGGGTCGGCCGGATTGACCGCACGACGGGCGTGCTCCCGCGCGAGGTCGTCCTCGGTCGCGAAGCGGCCCATCCTCTCGCCATCGAGGGCCACGGTGGAGATCACGACGGGATGCTCGGTCAGGTAGTGCCCGAGCGCCCGCGGGCGGATGCCCGACGCCCAGAGCAGCTGCGGGGAGCGGAAGGCGTCGGCCGCGACGACGACGAGGTCCGCATCCACGGCGTGGATTTCGTGGCTGCGCAGGTCCTCGACGGTGACACCGGTCGCGCGGCCGTCGGTGTGCTCGATGCGGCGCACCAGCGAGAGGTCGCGCAGCTCGAACCGCTCGGCGAGAGGGCTCGCAGGGTCGAGCAGCGGGCCGAGGACCGTGTTGGTGCCCGCCCACCGCATCGTGCCGTCGGGTTGCGGGTCTCCCGCGACGGGCAGTGTGCTCGGTCCGTAGCCCTCGGGCAGCTCGCCGGCGAACTCCTCCGCCAGCAGCGACCGGATCGCCTCGCCGATCGCCGAATCGGCGAACGCGGCGGTCTGCACGTGCAGCAGCCGGACGGCCTCGGCCAGCAGGTCGTCCCTCTCCCCGTCGGGGATGAACGGGATGCGCTCGCTGAACGCCGGGCTGGGCGTCGCGCCCGTCCAGTGCGCCCCCATCCCGCCGACGTTCGTCGAGGCGGCGGCCGCCGGGAAGCTCTCCGCGTGCGCCGAACCCGGGCCGCCGAAGTCGAGCAGGTGCGTCCCGCCGCGCGCGGTGAACATCCCCTCCGCGACGACGGAGGACGGGATGCCCAGCGACTCGCGGAAGGCGCCGGCCTGCGGCCCCTGCGACCGCTCGCGAGCCCGCTCCTTCTCCTCCGGGTCCGGGATGTTGCGCACGTTCTCGCCGGCGACCGCGGTCAGCTGCGGACCCGCCTCGAACATGATGACGTGCGCGCCGGGCAGCGCCTCGAGCAGCAACCGGGAGTAGGCGGCTCCGATCGGGCCGCTTCCGACGACGGCGACGGTCGTCTCCGGTGGGGTGGTCATGGTGGTCTCCTGTGCGGTGCGGTGGTCAGGTGGTGAGGGACGCGGGGGCGGCGTCGGGGGCCGGAGCCCGGTCGTCGGACAGCCTGCTGTTCGGGAGCAGGAGGGACGCCGCGACGCCGACGAGGTAGGTCACGGCGAGCGCGATGAAGAGCGGCACGAAGACGGCGTGGTAGGCCTGCGCGATCTGCTGCTGCGCCGCCGCATCCTGGGCGTGCACCACCGCCGGCGTGAGGGTCGCGGCGTCCAGGCCGGGCGGGAGGAGCGCGATGACGCTCGTGCCGATGATCCCGCCGATCAGCGCCGTGCCGACCGTGGCCCCGACCTGGCGCACGAGGTTCGTGGTCGCGGTGATCGTGCCCGTCTCGCTGCGCGGGACGGCGCTCTGCACGACGGCGACGATGAGGCTCATGAACGCTCCCGTCCCGAGGCCGACGACCGCCATCGCCACGGTCGGCGCCCAGAGCGGAGATCCGGCCGGGAGCAGGGCCATCGCTCCGAGGCCTGCGGCCCCGAGGGCCGTGCCGATGAGCGGATAGAGGCGGTAGTGCCCGGTGCGGCTGACGAGCCAGCCGGTCAGGAGGTTGCTGACCAGCATCCCGAACACCGTCGCGATCGGCACGAGGCCCGAGACGGTCGCCGTCGTCCGGTACGCCATCTGGAAGTAGGTGGGCAGATAGGCGGTGATCGAGAACAGCCCGATGCCGACGATGGCCGAGATCAGGGTGCCGGTCGCCACGGTCCGGTCGCGGAAGTGGCCGAGCCGGACCAGCGGCTCGGCGGCCCGGGTCTCGACGACGAAGAAGGCGGCCAGTGCGACGGCGGCGATCACGAACTCGGTCGCGGTCCCGGCCGCCTGCGACCCGTCGCCGACCCCGGTCACGGCGAGCACGAGCGCGACCAGCCCGATGGTGAGCGTGACGGCTCCCGCGACATCGAACCTCCCGGCACGGCCCGGCTCGATGTGCGGCACGGCCACGAGCGCGAGCGCCAGCGCGACGATACCGACCGGGGCGTTGATCCAGAACACCCACGGCCAGCCCCAGTAGTCGGTGATGACGCCGCCGAGGACCGGCCCGATGAGGATCGCCACCGGGAAGGCGGCGCCGATGATCGCGAGGTACTTCGGTCGCTGCCGCGGCGTCGTCGTCTCGGCGATGATGGTCTGCGACATCAGCTGCAGGCCGGCCGAGCTCATCCCCTGCACCACCCGGGCGACGATCAGCCAGACGATCCCGTTGGCGAAGCCGCAGGCGACCGACGACACGATGAAGACGGCGACCGAGGCGATGAACACCGCGCGGGGCCCGATCCGGTCGCCGAGCTTGCCGAGCACGGGCAGGAGGACCGTGCTCGCCAGCGTGTAGCCGACGACGATCCAGCTCATGTGCTCGAGCGCCCCGAGCTGCCCGGCGACCGTGGCGATCGCGGTGCTCACGACGGTGTTGTCGAGCGCCCCGAGGAACGACACGACGAGGAGGGAGATGACGAGGAGACGGAACCTCACTGGCGAGAGCGGCATACGCGAGACCCGAACGATCGGGGGATCGACGCGACGGTTTGTGCCCTCGCCGCGACATCGCGGTGAGGAACGGGCCGGAGCCCCGACGTCATTGCCAGTCTAAGACAGACTTAGGTATATTTTCAACCTAAGCACCGGCTGTCGCGAGGTTCACTGCCTGGATGAGCGAGCGGATCACGGCCACGGCGGACGGGAAGTCGGTGGAGGGCACGAACTCCAGCTGCACCGATCCCGAGTACCCGGTTGCGACGAGTGCGTCGAGCCACCGGCTCCAGTCGACCGCCCCCGTGCCCGGCTCCTGGCGTCCGGGCGCGTCCGCGAGATGCACGCAGGCCAACAGGTCGGCCCCTGCAGCGAGCTCGGCGGCGAAGTCCTCCCCCTCGCAGAACGAGTGGTAGGCGTCGTACAGCCAGCGCAGCGACGGGTCGTCGACCGCCCGGATGAGCTCCTGGCAGTCGGCGTTGCGGTCGAGGAGCAGACCGGGATGGTCGACCCGGGTGTTCACGGACTCCAGCAGCACCGTGATCCCCGAACCGCGGATCCTTTCGACCGCCCGGGCGTAGACCTCGGCGAGACGGTCCAGCTGGACGCGCCGCGACTGCCCGGGGAAACCCAGCCCCGAGTCGACGATCACGAATGGCGCACCCAGCGAACGGGCGTTCTCGACGGTCCGTTCCAGACCCCCGAAGAACGCCTCCAGGTCGGCGTCCGGCCAGGCCACGTCGGTGCGCGGCTCGGCGAGGACGGACATCAGCCGCGTGCCTGTGGCCTCGAGTGCCGACCGGATCGCGGGAAGGTCCTTGTCGAACGTGGTCCACAGGTCGACCTGGTCGAAGCCGGCCGCCCTCGCTGCCTCGATGCGCGCCGGGAAGGCAGTGATGTCCGGGAAGTTCAGCTCCAGGTTGGCGGTCAGGGTGAGCATCGGTGTTCTCTCCTTCGTTCAGGTCAGCGGGCGGCCGGGACGAACAGCCGCAGCTCCTCGTCGATCGCGGCCTGGGTCCGCCGGGGCAGGATGAAGAGCTCGACGCCGAGCGCGACCCCTTCCTCCCAGCGGGTGCGCGTGCGCAGAGCCTCGGCTGCGTGCGGCGCGTGCGTGTCGAGCGCCGACAGCACCGCCCGGTAGGCCGCGGGGTCGTCGACGATGTCGGCCAGGTCGGACTCCATCGACAGATGGTCGATCGAGGGCCGCCGCTGAGCCCCGTCGACGACCGTCCACTCGTGGTGGCCGGCCGGCACGTCGAAGGGGTCGCGGCCGTCCGGCAGCAGAACGGTCGCCGACGTGTTCGGCGGTACCAGGGCGCGCACCCGAATCTCGTCGCCGTCGCGCTCCCACTCGACGGATGCCCGGCCGTACGGCGTGGTCCGGACCGCAGACGCGTGGGTGAAGCCGGGCAACGGCACCGGAGCGACGCGGAGGGTGCGATACCCCGGCTCCGCCGCGCTCAGGCCGGCGAGCGATCCGTAGAGCCAATCGCCGATCGCGCCGAATGCGTAATGGTTGAACGACGTCGACGCCGGACTCGGCGAACCGTCGGGCAACAGGGCATCCCACGCCTCCCACGTCGTGGTGGCGCCGACGGCGATCGGGTACAGCCACGACGGGCACTCGGTCTGCGTCAGCAACCGGTCGGCCGCCTCGAGCTGTCCCGTGCGGCAGAGCGCTTCGACGACGACCGGGGTGCCGAGGAAGCCCGTCCCGATCCGGTAGCCGTTGCGTCGGACCAGGCGTGCCAGGTGGACGCCCATCAGGTGTTCGACCTCCGGGCTCTCGGCCAGCCCGAAGGCGATCGCCAGGGCGTAGGCCGCCTGCGCGTCGGAGCTCAGGCGCCCGTTCGCCGTGACGTACTCGCGACCGAAGGCATGCTTGATCTCCTCGGCCAGCCGCTCGTAGTACTCCGCGTCCTCCCGTTCCCCGAGGAGGGCCGCAGTCCGGGCCGCGATGCCGGCGGACCGGTAGAAGTACGCCGTCGCGACGAGCTCCTTGTCGGCCTTCGCGGCTGTCGGGTCGTCCTTCGGCGCCGTGGGATCGAGCCAGTCGCCGAACTGGAAGCCGCCCTTCCACAGGCGGCCCTCACCGGCGCGCTCAGCGACCAGCTCGACCCACGCCTTCAGGCTCGGGTACTGGCGTTCGAGCACCGTCCGGTCGCCGAAGCGCTGGTACAGCGTCCAGGGCACTCCCACCGACGCGTCGCCCCAGCCGGCAGTGGGTGCGGTGAAGAGGCCCATGACGTTCGGGACGATGAACGGCACGATCCCCGCAAGGGCCGCCTGCTCGTGCGCGACGTCGCGCAGCCAGCTCGCGAGGAACCCGTCGACGTCGAAGAGCGCTGCAGCTGTCGGCGCGAACACTTCGATGTCGCCCGTCCAGCCGAGCCGCTCGTCCCGCTGCGGGCAGTCGGTGGGAAGCGACACGAAGTTGCCGCGGGTGCTTCGGACGATGGCATCGTGGAGGCGGTTCACCAGCGGGTCCGACGTCTCCAGCCAGCCGATCCGCTCCAGGTCGCTGGAGATCACGACGGCCGAGATCGCTTCGGAGGGAAGCTCGCCGGGCCATCCCTCGACGCTCGCATAGCGGAAGCCCCGGAACGTGAACCGCGGCTCCCAGACGACGGGCTCGCCCGCCGAGACGAAGGAGTCCGTGGCGGCTGCTCCCCTCATCGAACGCGTGTCGAGCTCGCCGCCGCTCAGGATCTCCGCGTGGCGGAAGACCAGCTTCGTGCCATTCGGCAGGTGCGCGCGGACACGGAGCCGGCCGACGATGTTCGCGCCGAAATCGAGGATCGTCGCTCCCGAAGGGGACGCCGTCACGGACACCGGACGCAGTTCGTCGATCTCCCGGACCGGCGGCGCGATCCGGGGCTCGGGCACGGGCGCAGAGCGCGTCGCGACCGCGGACCATCCCTCGTCGTCGAAGCCGGGGCTCGACCATCCCGCCCGCTCCCGGCGGGCGTCCTCGTGCTGCCCGGCGTAGAGTCCGGCCTCGACCACGGGTCCGTCGCCGAAGCCCGTCCAGTCGTCGTCGGTGTCGAACACCGCGACCTCTCCGTCGCGATACTCGACGACCAGGTGCAGCGCCGCACCGGGCTGGTCGCCGTAGAAGGTGGTCGCGTCGTCGCCGAACCCGTAGCGCTGGGCGAACCAGCCCGCGGCGAGCTCGATGCCCACAGCGTTACGGCCCGGCCGGAGCAGACCGGTCACATCCTGCGTCTCATGGATCAGCCGCCACTGGTACGAGGTCCATCCGGGCTTCAGCGTGTCCGCATCCACCGCTGCTCCGTTGATCTCGACCTGGTAGACCCCCTGAGCCGTCGAGTACAGCGTCGCAGAAGCGATCTCCTTCTCGACCGTGAACTCCGAGCGCAGCAGGGCCGGCTGCCCCGGCCGCGTCGACTCGGACAGGGCGATCATCGATGCCGTCCACTCGTGCGGCGCGAGGAAGCCGGCACGGATGACGCGCTCGCCGCTCCAGGCGGAGACCGAGCCGTCCGTCCCGCCGACACGGACCCGCACCACGCGCTGCTCGCGCGGACGCAGCGGCGGGAACGGCCACGGGACGCGCACCGACTCGTCGCCCTCGGTCCGGACGACATCGCCCCCGCTCTCGACCTCCGCCCACGCCTGACGCCAGCCCGGCGCGTCGGTCTCGGTCGCCCAGGTGAGCTGCGGCTCGGGCGTCGCCACGAAGGCGGTGTCCCGGCGGTACTCGACGCTCGTGATCGAGACGATGGGCGGATGCGCGGCCATGGTTCCCCTTCGAAGCCAACCAACTGTTCAGTTGGGTAATAGTATCCCGGTAGACGCTCGACGCAACAGCAGCCGGAGGAGACGACGAGATGGCAGCACCGACGGATGCGACGACTCCTCCCTCCGACCGCGCTGCTGCCACACGCAAACGCATCCTCGCCGCCGCCCGCGCCGAATTCGCCGAGAACGGCTTCGGCGGCGGCAGGATCGACCGGATCGCCGTCGGCGCCGGAGCGAACAAGGAGCGCATCTACGCGTACTTCGGCGACAAGCGCGCGCTCTTCGTGGCCACGGTCGTCTCGGTCATCACCGAGGTCGCGGAGACGATCGGCACCGACGCGGAGGGCATCGTCGACTTCGCAGGACGTGTCTACGACTTCATCGCGGGACACCCCCAGAGCCTCCGCCTGCTCTCCTGGGCTCGCCTGGAGTCGGACCCGTGGGAGGAGGCGACCGCCCAGCTGCGCGGGCTGCCCGTGCCCGAGGAGCTGATCGCCACGTGGCAGCGGGACGGCGGGGTCTCGCCGGCCTGGGATCCCCGCGACTTCTACGTCATCATCTGGGGGCTGTGCGAAGTGTGGCAGCTCGCACCCTTCCGGGCGGACGGTGACGACGGCCGTACGGACGTGCGACGACGGGAGCTGGTGCAATCGATCGTGCGCGTGCTGGCCGCACGCGACGATCGAGAAGGGACGCCGTGGTCGAACTCGAACGGCTCAGCGTCGGAGGCCGCGACGAGCTCCGACGCCGGCTGACGCAGAACGGCGGGCTGCTCAGCCGTGCTGCGCCCGGACCTCCACGAGGATCACGGACTGCGGCTCGACCGGCACGTCCAGCTCGAGCGTGCCCGAGTCGCCCACCCTCTCGCGGCGGGGCGCCCCGCTCTCACCGCGCAGCGTCTGCAGCCCGATCGAGACCGGCTGCCCGCTCCACGGCAGGTTCGACACCACGATTCGCGCCGTCTCGACACCGGCCGACACCAACCCCTCGCGCTGCGGAGGCAGGCGGAACGCCATCTCCACATGCTTCGTGCCGTACGGCACCCGGAACCGCAATTCGTCGCTCTGCCGTGGCGCCAGTGCCGATTCGGGGGCGACGAAGTTCGCGATGAGGATGCGGATCGTGTCGCCGTCACGGCTCGCGGCACAGGCGAACCCGGAGTCGTCGCTCCCGCTCACCGCGAGCCGTCGACCGGACAGCGCGTGGCCGATCAGCGAGAAGGCGACCGCCTGCACGTCGGCGTCGCGACCGTCCGTGAAGATTCCCGCCGGGTCGACGACGTCGTAGTGCGGATCGGCTCCGCTGTCCGCCCGGAAGAAGATCGCCGAATCGAGCGGAGCGTCCTGCTGATGGATCGCCGACGCCGCCTGGAACGCCGCTCGCTCGTCCGACGGGGCCTCGGACGTGGGGATGCCGAGGTAGTTCCAGTAGGACAGCATCAGCTCGGTGTCCGCGAACCCCTGACGGTCGAGCAGCTCCCGCAGTTCGCGCGCGACCACCGGGACGTCCATCGGATCACGGGTGGCGTCCGCGAACCAGAGGAACGAGAAGAAGTCCAGCGGCAGCTTCCGTTCCCGGACGAAGGAGAGGAAGCCCTCGCGGTACGGCGAGTCCGGGTTGAGCGGGAACGCCAGGGACGGCCCACCGACGATCAACTCGTCGCCGACCCGCCCGGCGGCCCGCGCGAACGCCTCGTACATCTCGAAGAACTGCTCGGGCGTTCCCGAGAAGTGCAGGAGTCCGAAGTCGGGCTGATCGCCGAACTCGAACATCCGGATCGGCCGCTCCGGACCGTCGGCCCATCCGCGCGCGTAATGGCGGACGATCCCCTCGACGACCCTGCCGTATTTCTCCACATCGGCCGCGGGGCCGGTGCCGGACGGGATGGCACTGGCGAACGTGAACAGGACCTCGGCGCCGCTCGCGTGAACCGCCTCCACCCACCGGTCCGTCGCGGCGAAGTTGTAGCTCGCCGGATCGGCCGGGTCGGCCTCCCAAACCGGGAACAGGCTCAGCGGGTTGTCGGTCGTGTCGAGCCGGGAGACCCAGTCGTAGGAGCGCACGAGCGTCACGCCCGCGTCCGTCCAGAACGGTGTCACGTCGGGGTAGCCGGGGTGCTCCGGGACCGGGCCGGGGATGCCGGCCGCGCCACGAAGCGGCTTCCACTCGCTGACGGCCTGAGCGTCGACCTGAAGAACCCGGACCGCGTCATCCACTCGTGTCTGCCGCATGTCAGTACCCCTGCGCCAGGAACCGGTTCGAGAACTCGTTCGCGATCGGCTCGTCGGCGGCCAGATAGTCGAGCCGCCGCTGCAGGGCTTCGGGCGTGACCGAGTCGAACTCGGCGAGCATCGCCTGCGTCGACAGCTCGTGGATGACGCGCACCCGCGGGAGCCGGCGCGCCATGAAGGCCAGCTGGGCGTCGAGCAGCGACTGGTCCTTTCGCAGTTCCTGGGCGAGGACGACGCCGTCCTCGATGCTCATCGCGGCCCCGGAGCCGAGGTAGGGGGTCATCGCGTGCACCGCATCGCCCATGATCATCACGCGGCCGCGGAACCAGGGATACGGAACCCAGGTCAGCGAGTACGGCGAGTAGGCGACGTTGTCCGAGTCCAGGATGTGCTCGATGGACTCGGACATGAACTCCGAATCGCCCAGGAGCGCCCGCGCGCGGTCGTACATGATCTGCCGGAACTTCTCGGGGTCGTGCCGCGGGCGACCGGTCTCGGCGACGGTCAGCACCATGTACATCTGGCCGCCCGCGAGCGGGGCGAGCACGATCTTGCCGCCGTGCCCCTGGATGAACATGGTGTCGGTCAGGCCGGGAGCGAGCGGCAGAGCGCAGCGCCAGGCCACTCCCCCGGCCGGCGTCGGATCGAACCGGCTGCCGAAGTAGTCGTGGCGGATCTGCGAGTGGATGCCGTCGTAGCCGACGACGAGGTCGTAGCGCCGGGTCTCGCCGTCGCTGAAGGCGACGTCCACGCCGTCGGCATCCTGCGTCAGCTCCACGACGGTCGTGCCGAGGCGGAGGTCGCAGCCGACCTCGAGCGCGCGGGCGGTCGCCGCCTCCAGATACTCCAGGCGCGGCATGATGATGTTGTGGTCGGCGCGCCCGTCGGTGTGCCCGTAGTCCAGATCGCAGACGTGCCGACCCGTGGTGTCGTAGTACGTGATCCCCGTCGTCACATTGCCGAAGGCGAGGCACTGCTCGAGGAGCCCGATCTCCTCGATCGCCTTCAAACCGTTCGGACGGAGCCCGAAGCCGACGCCCTGCGCGGCGGTCTCGTTCTTGATCTCGATCACGTCGACCCGGGCGCCGGTCTGCGCCAGGGCGATCGCGGCACTCAGGCCGCCGATGCCGGCTCCGACCACCAGGATCCTCTGCGGGTTCACCATCTGCATTCCTCACCAGCCGCACAACGGGCGTCCAGCACCCGGCCCACCTCGGCGTGAGCATCGGCACCCTTCCAGTGTTACGCTGCCGACGCACCCAAGGAATCCGATTTCACCGATGACGCTTATCAGCCTGACCGATGGGAGGCGGCGACGCTCGACCTCAATCTCCTGATCGCGCTGGACGCCCTCCTCCAAGAGCGCAGCGTGACGAAGGCCGCGAGCCGCCTGCAGCTCAGCCAGCCGACGATGAGCGAGTCATTGCGGCGGCTGCGGGTGCACTACGACGACGAACTGTTGAGCCGACGAGGCAACAGCTACGTCCTGACGCCGCTGGCGGAACGTCTGACCTCGCAGCTCCCCGAGTTGCTGTCGTCGGTGAGCCGGGTCCTCGACGTGCGCCTCGCCTACGATCCGCTGCACACGGAACGGGTGTTCAGCCTTGTGGCGTCGGACGCCCACCAGGTGACGTTCGGTCGCACCCTCGCCGAGCTGATGGCACGGGAGGCGCCCCGCAGCGTGCTCCGCCTCCACCACAGCACCGAGCAGTTCATCGCACAGCCCGACGTCGTGCTCCGCGGCGTCGACGCCCTCATGCTGCCGCAGGAGCTGCTCTCCGGGATGCCGCACATCGACCTCTATTCGGACGCCTGGGTGTGCGTCGTCTCCGAGGACGGACCGTACGGCGAGGAACTCAGCCTCGACGAGATGCGCCGGGCCGCCTGGGTCCTCCCGTACGTGCGCTCCTCCAGCGCGTCATCCCTGCACGCGCAGTTCCGGGGCGCGGGCATCAGGCCGCACGCCGCGATCGTCATCGAGAACTTCGTGACCCTTCCCGCCCTGATCGCCGGCTCCGAACGCATCGGCATCGGCCCGAGACGCGCGCTCGAGACGATGCACGGCTCCGGCATCCGCACCGCTCACAGCCCGTTCGACCTCGGAACGGTCATGGAGTCGCTGTGGTGGCACCCGATGCACGAGCGCGACGCGGGGCACATCTGGTTCCGCTCGGCCGTCGCCCGGGCCGCGCGCGAAGCGGTCGACTGACGGCCATCCCCTTCTACGAATACGCGGGATTCGTCACGAATGCGCGGATTCGTGGCACGAATGTCGGGATTCGTCACGAATGCACTAGCCCTGCGAAACGACACGCCGCGACACAATGCGCGCGCCCGCGGCCGTCGATGCGCTTGACTGTGGCCGTTCCCGCTCGACGCACCGCACCGCTCGAAAGGACCCACCATGACCGCACCGCAGACTCCCGCAGCCGCCCCGCTGGACCAGCCGCTCTACGGCGCATCGTTCGGGGAGGCGATCCGCCGCTTCTTCAAGAAGTACGCCGACTTCACCGGCCGGGCCAGCCGCAGCGAGTTCTGGTGGTGGTACCTGTTCGCCATCATCATCGGGGCCGTCTACGGGATCCTCCTGTCGTCGCTCGGAACCCTCGGCAACGGCGGCAGCGGACTCGGGGCCTTCGGCTGGGTGCTGGTGGTGCTGTACTCGCTCTGGGGGCTCGCCATCCTCGTGCCGAGCCTGGCGCTGATCTGGCGGAGGCTGCACGACGCGAACCTGGCCGGCCCGTTCTTCTTCCTCGGCTTCATCCCGCTCGTCGGATGGATCATCCTGCTGGTCTTCTATCTGCTGCCCTCGAAGCCGGAGGGCGCACGCTTCGACCGGCGCTGAGGTCGACCGGCGCTGAGGCGACCGGCGCTGAGGCGACCGGCGCTGACGTCGACCGGCGCTGAGACGACTCAGCTCCCGGGCCGGATCCCCACCGCCGGCAGCAGCACGCCGTCGATGAGCGACAGCAGGTAGTCGCGATCGACCGGCTGCTGCAGGATGAGCACCCGGTAGGCGGTCATCGACGGCACGATCATCGCGAGCGTCTCGACATCCGTGTCGGCGGGGATCTCGCCGCGCTCGATGGCGCGCTGCATGAAGAGCCGGTTGAGGGAGGCCCGCGGCTCGACGATCGCGGCCGTCACCGCGTCCACCAGGTCGGGGTCGCGGGCGAGCATGGAGGTCAGCCCCGCCATGATCTGCAGCTTGCGCTCGCCGTCTTCGATGGCGTGCGGCCTGATCATCGCGACCAGGTCGCCGCGCAGGGTGCCCGTGTCGGGCAGGTGCTCGAAGTCGATGTCGTTCTTCTTCATGCAGGCGACGGCCTCGACGACCATCTCGCCCTTGGAGGCCCACCGCCGGTAGACGGTCGCCTTGCCGGCCTTGGCACGTGCCGCGACCATGTCCATCGTCATCCGGTCGTAGCCGGTTTCGGCCAGGACCTCGAGGGCGGCGTCGAGGATGTCGGCATCGCGCGAGTGGTCGCGCTTGCGGCCGAGCCGCGGGGCGGACCCGGTGGTATCGAGCTGCGTCATTGCGGCTGTCCCCCTGGTGTCGGTTTCCGGTGTTTCCATTTCGCTTCGACCATTCTAAGGTTAATTTTAGAACTCAGTAGATCCGAAACTGTTGAGTTTCGTATATGCTGGCCCGCATGACCCAGACTTCCCCCGTTCCCCCGGTCGCGCCCGCGACCTCCGGCGGCTCCGCCCCGCACTCGCGGCGCTGGTGGACGCTCGTCACCGTCGCCCTGGCTCAGCTCATGGTCGTGCTCGACTCGACCGTCGTGAACATCGCCCTCCCGTCCGCCCAGCAGGACCTCGGCTTCTCGAACGCCGACCGCCAGTGGATCGTCACCGCCTACTCGCTCGCCTTCGGCAGCCTCCTGCTCCTCGGCGGCCGCATCTCCGACCTGATCGGCCGCAAACGCGCCTTCATCATCGGTCTCATCGGCTTCGCCGGAGCGTCCGCGCTGGGCGGCGCAGCCGGCACGTTCGGGATGCTCGTCGGCGCCCGCGCCCTCCAGGGGGCGTTCGGTGCGCTGCTCGCCCCGACCGCTCTTGCCGTGCTCACCACGACGTTCACCGTCCCGAAGGAACGTGCCCGCGCGTTCGGCATCTTCGGCGCGATCGCCGGCGCGGGAGGCGCGGTCGGCCTGCTGCTGGGCGGTGTGCTGACCGAGCAGTTCGACTGGCGCTGGAACCTCTACATCAACGTCTTCATCGCCATCGCCGCGGTGATCCTCGCCACCGTCTTCGTCACGGCCGGTCACCGCAGCGAACCGCGCCCGAAGCTCGACATCCCCGGCACGATCCTCGCTTCCGGTGCACTGTTCTCGCTGGTCTACGGCTTCTCCAACGCCGAGAGCGACGGTTGGGATTCGCCGCTGACCTGGGGCTTCCTCGCCGCATTCGGTGTGCTGCTGATCGCGTTCGTGCTCTGGCAGCGGCGCGCGACGCACCCGCTCCTGCCCCTCCCGATCGTGCTCGACCGCAACCGCGGCGCCTCCTACAGCTCGATCCTCATCGCCGGCTCCGGGATGTTCGGCGTCTTCCTCTTCGTCACGTACTACCTCGAGACGACGCTGAAGTTCACGCCGATCCAGACCGGTCTGGCCTTCCTGCCGATGATCGTGATGCTGGTCGTCGCCGCGCAGTTCTCGACGAACCTCTTCGTCCCCCGCTTCGGTCCGAAGGTGATGGTGCCGATCGGCATGGTGATTGCCGGCTCCGGGATGCTGCTGCTGACCCGGCTGGGCGTCACGGCGAACTACGCCACCGAGATCCTGCCGGCGCTGATGGTGATGGGCGTCGGAATGGGCTCGATCATGCCGGCGGCGATCCAGACGGCGACGCTCGGCGTCGACCGTCACTTCGCCGGCGTGGCCTCCGCACTGGTGAACACGAGCCAGCAGGTCGGCGGCTCGATCGGCACCGCCCTGCTGAACACGCTCGCCGCCACCGCGCTCACCGACTATGTGTCGGGCCACCTGCCGCCGACGCCGCAGGTGCTGCAGGAGGCCGCAGTGCACAGCTACTCGACGGCGTACTGGTTCAGCGCGGGCCTGTTCGCCTTCGGCGCCGTGCTCTCGGCCCTGCTGTACCGGCGCCGCAAGCCGGCCCCGGCCCCGGCCCCGGCACCCGAAGCCGCCCCGGAACCCGAGCCCCTCACCGCCCCCTAAAGCCCTTCCGCCGCCCGCGGCGAAGGGCGCGCGAAGGGCGCCTAACTGCCCCTAAAACGCGGTTTTAGGGGCGTTTGGGCGCCCTTCGCGGACCCCTCGGTGCCCGGGCGGGCGCCCTCAGGCGCCGCTCTCGCGGAGTTCCGCTTTGACCTCGTGCTCCACGAGCACGGGGACGAAGTCGCGAATCGGCGCTCCGTCGTACTCCTCGCTGTGCTCCTCCACCAGCCGGTCGATGTCCTCCCGCGGAACGTCGGGGAACTTCTCGCTGATGCGCTGGGCTGCGTGTTCGAGGGCGACCGATTCGTCGGCCGGGCCCTCGCGCGAGGAGCGCGTGGCCGCGTCGTTTCCGGGGTTCAGCTCGTCCATGCCGCCGATTGTGCCCCTTCTCGCCCCGAACGCAATGGGCCGCGCCCCGCGCGCCCCACGCGAGGGGCGCCCCAAGGGCGGCCGAAGGGCGGCCGAAGGGCGCGTAATTGCCCCTCAAGCGCGGTTTTAGGGGCGTTTGGGCGCCCTTCGCGGACCCCTCGGCGCACGGGGGCCGGATGGGAAAGCCCTGGGCAAGGGCTGGAACTCGCGATCGGAAAGGGCTACCGTCCACGGTCGGCCTGCGTGCGCCCCCGCCACGCCGGCACGGAAGGAGTCCCGTGGCCCTCAACCTGCCCCTGTCGCCCACTCTCAGCGCTCGCTTCGGCGCCGATGCCACCGGAGAGCTCATTGTCGACGGCGCGTCGGAGCGCTTCGTGGAGCAGAGCACCCAACGCCTGCGGGAGGTCGTCCTCAGCCGCGTGGGCGAGATCGCCGCCGCCGCCGGCCACCCGGTGCAGCTCATGGTGTCCGACGACGAGGGCGACTGGTTGCTCGCCGTGCACCCCGACGGTTCGATCGGCGACGAGGAGGAGCTGGCTCCCGAGGCGGACGCGGCGACTGCCCCTGCGCCCGCCCCCGCGCCCGCGCCCGCGCCCGCGGCGACCTCCCCATCCGCCGGGCTCTTCGCGGGGTCCTCCCCCGAGCGCGCGCGCCCCGACCACGTGAGCCCCGACCTCGCACGCCCAGACTTCGCACGCCCAGACCTCGCGCCCGACACCCCCGCCGATTCGTCCGCCGATTCGTCCGCCGACGGCTCCGGCACCTCCACCGGCGAGCCTGTCGCGTTGCCACCCCGCACCGGCCCGGAGCGCGAGTCCTTCCTCTACGTGGAACGGCCCCGACCCGACCGCGCGCGGCGGGGCGTCCGCGGGGCGCTCGCGCGTGCGGGCTTCCCGCTCGAGCCCTCCGCCGCCGAACGCCGCGAGCGAGCGGAGCTCGACGCGGTCAGCCGGCACTGGGCCGGCCCGCGCACGATCGCCATCGTCAACGGCAAGGGCGGCGCGAACAAGACCCCGACGACCGCTCTGCTGTCGGCGGTCTTCGCGCGCAACGGCGGCTCCGGTGTGCTCGCCTGGGACAACAACGAGACGCGAGGCACGCTCGGCTGGCGCACGGAGCAGGACGAGCACGACGCCACAGTGCAGTCACTGCTCCCGGCGACGGACTCCCTGCTCTCGGCGGAGGCCCGCACGGCCGACATCGGGCATTACGTGCATCACCAGAACGCCGACAAATACGACGTGCTGCGCTCGAACCCGACGATGCTCGCCACCGAGCAGCGGATCTCCTCCGCCGACTTCGACCGCCTGCACACGGTCGCCACCAAGTTCTACCGGCTCGTGTTCATCGACAGCGGGAACGACGAGTCGGCCGAGCGCTGGCTGCGGATGATCGACCATACCGACCAGCTGGTCATCGCGACCACCGCCCTGGGCGAGCACGCGGAAGCCGGCGCGCTCCTGCTGGAGGCCCTGCTGCAGCGCGACGCGAACTCGGCGCGGCTGGCCCGCGACGCCGTCGTCATCGTGTCGCAGTCCGAGCGCACCGGGCCGGCGTCCGACGTCCGCCGGGTCGCTGCGGGGTTCGAGCCGCTCGCCCGTCGCGCGGTGACCATCCCATTCGACCCGGAGATGCACGGCGGCCGCCTGTCTTTCGACACGCTCGCCCCGCGCACCCGCCGGTCCTGGCTGCACGCCGCCGCCGCCGTCGCCGAAGGCCTCTAGCCGCGCGCACATTCGTCACGAATGTCGCGATTCGTGGCACGAAAAGCGACATTCGTGACGAATGTCTGCGGTCTGCGGGTCAGCCGCGGCAGGTTCCGGAGCCGGTGTCGGAGTAGTTCAGGACGCTGGCGGGCTGGCCCGCCCCGGCGAGCGCCGGCGTGTACGAGTACGAGTAGCCGTGCTCCTTCAGCGTGAGCTTCATCGTCCCGTAGCCCTGGTCGAAGCCGGTCAGCACGTTGCTGTTGGCGTAGCTGCCGTCGGCGTTCTTCGCGAGCGTGTCGAGCGCCTCGCCGCCGCTGCCGACGATGAACTCCGGGATGCCGCGCTTCGGGTCGTACTGCCCGGCCGGGTTCATCGGCTTCAGGTGGGCGTACGCGTGCTCGTGCCCGTTGAGGACGAGCGTCGCGTGGTCGGCGTAGAGCAGCTTCCACCAGGCGTCCGCGACCTGGCCCTCCTGGCCGCCGGCCCCCGGAGCCGAAGCGGCGACCGTCGACGTGGAGGCGGTCGTCGCGCTGAACGTCGGCTGGTGCCAGTACGCGATCGTGCACTGCTGCTGGTTGCGCTTCAGGTCGGCGGCGAGCCACGCGGTCTCCTGCGCCAGCAGGCCGCTGTCGGTGGTGGAGCAGTCGTTGCCGAACGCGGGCGAGTTGCACTCGACGTTGAGCGAGATGATGTGCCAGTTGCCGAGGTCGTACGAGTACCAGCCCTGGTCGGCGGAGGTGTCGTCACCGGCCTGGCCCGACGCGTTGGGCGTGCCGGCCTGGTCGTGGCCGTTGAAGTAGGCGAAGTAGCCGTTGCCGTTCTGGCCGGCCTCGTTGTCGCCCTTCTTCGTGTAGGGGTAGTACTCGTGGTTGCCCGGGGCCGGCTTCTCCAGGAACTTCAGACCTCCCCAGGCCTGCTCGAACGAACCCTCGAAGTCGCTCAGCTTGCCGACCTGGTACTGCTCGTCGCCGAGGAGGGCGACGGCGTCCGGCTTCATCGCGTCGGCCTGCTTCGCGGTCGCGAACTCGGCGTCGTAGCCGCCGAGGTTCGGGCTGCCGCACTTGAGTGCAGCCGGGTTCGACGCATTGTCGGCGTCGCCCGGCTCGCACGCGATGTCGCCGACGGCGGCGAGCGTGTAGGTCTTGTCGTTCCGGGCCTTGACGGCGTGGTCGTACGGCCAGCCGTTGTCGATCGCGGGCGCGGCGACAGCGGCGGCGGTGCCGAACAGCGTGATCGCGGCGACGCCGGCGACGACGAAGGTGAACGTGCGGGCACGAGATCGCATCGTGAGCTCCTCCTGAGTGACGAGTGTGAGTTCACCCGGTTGAAGCGAGCCTCGATTCCGGGAGCGACGGCCCGGTGAACCGGCGCCGACCGGCCGGTGAACGGTCTCTGCGGACCTTCTCAGACTCCGGGTCGCGCCGTGGAGCGACGGGCGACGATGCGACCGTGGTCCGGCACCGGCACCGAGAGGTCGAGCCCGGGTTCGAGCTGGCGCAGCAGAGCGGCGGCCGCCTGCCGGCCCAGCGGTTCCGGCAGCAGGTCCACCGAGGTGATGGACGGTTCGGTGTTGCGGAGTCGCTCTGCGTCCGATCCGCAGATCACGCGGATGTCGTCGGGCACCCGGACGCCGCGCTCCAGGAACCGGTCGACCAGGCCGCGCGCATGGTCGCTCGTCTGGCAGTACACGCCGTCCGGGCGGACGGGGAGGGCGAGGAGCTCGTCCGCCGCCTGCGCTCCCGCCTCGCCACCGTCGAGCTCCACGGCGTGGACGACGAGCTCCGGTGCGCCGGCCTCCCGCATCCGTTCACGGTAGCGCTGCTCGGTCGCCGTGTTCCACTCGATCGGGTCGTACCCGGTGACCAGCGCGACGCGCGTCGCGCCGGCCTCCGCGAGGTGCTCGAGCACGCGGTCGGTGATCATCGGGGTCGCGATGTCGACGACCCGGGGATCGTCCGGGTCGTTCACGTCGGCGCCGACCAGCGTGTACGGCGTGCGGCTCGCGCGGAGGGAGGCGACCAGGGGGTCGTCGGCGACCGGGTCGGTGATCACGAGACCGTCGCACGCGTACGCGGTCACCGACCCTCCCGGCACGGTCGGGTCGGCCACGAGCATGAGGGCGTAGCCGTGCTCCAGGCAGGTGAGGGCTGCGGCGCCGGCGAATCGCGGAAAGTAGTCGACGTCGCCGACGTGCTCCGGGTGCGCGCCGACGGCCGGCCGCAGCACCAGGCCGACCACCCCGAGCCGGCTGCGGCGCAGGCCGCTCGCCACGACATCGGGATGATAGCCGAGCTCGGCCGCGGCCGCACGCACGCGTGCCTGCGTCGCGGTGTTCACCACCCCGTTGCCCGAGAACGTGTGCGACACGGTGGTCACCGACACGCCTGCGCGTCGGGCCACATCGCGGATGGTCGAACGCTCTCGGGCCACCCCCGCAGTCTATTTCTCGGAATCCGCTTGCCCAAATCGTTTTGGATACGTAGCGTGCCCTCCGACGCGGACGACGACGTTCCGCGCACCGAGCGCTTCTGCAGAATGACCTGGAGGACCCGTGTCAGACCGATCACCCGTCGAGACCCTGTCGGAGGAGTCAGCGTCGACGACCGACATCGACAGCGCCACACGCGTCGAGACGCATGGCATCGACTTCATCCCGGAGAGCGAGCGCCACGGCCGCGCCCGCGACCTGTTCGCCGTCTGGGCGGCGCCGAACGTCAACTTCCTGGCCGTCGTGGTCGGGGCGACCCTCATGGTCATGGGCCTCAGTCTCTGGGAGGCCCTCGCCGTCATCGTGATCGGCAACGTCTTCTCCATCATCACCGGCATCGTCGCCGGCTCCGGCCCGGCGGCCGGCACTCCCAGCGAGGTCATCACCCGCGCGATGTACGGCATCACCGGCAACCGGTTCAACGTCGCGATCGCCGGCTGGCTGATCAGCGTCTGCTACCTCGCGATCAACTGGGCCGCGGCGACCACCGTCGCCGTCGGCCTGCTCGGACGCGTCGGCGTGCCCTCGACCGGCTGGACCATCGCCATCAGCGCCGTCGTCATCGCCGCGGCGACCATGGTGATCAGCGTGTACGGCCACGGGCTGATCATGCGGCTCTACCAGCCGCTCGCCGTCCTGCTCGCGCTGATCTTCGCGGTCATGGCGATCTTCGTCGTCAGCGGGGCGCACTGGAGTTTCGCCCCGGCGAAGCCGCTCTCCGGCGTCGAGCTCGTCGCGATGATGGCCGCCGGTGTCGCGCTCGTCGCCTCCGCCCCGCTCTCGTACACGAACAGTGCGGACTTCTCGCGCTACCTGCCGTCCGGCACGCGCGTGCGCGACGTGGCGCTGTGGACCACGCTCGGCCTCGTGATCCCCGGCATCCTGGCGACGTTCGTGGGCAGCCTGGCGGCGAGCGCGGTCGACATGACGTCGCCGGAAGCGGGACTCGAGAAGTTCCTGCCGTCGTGGTTCGCGCCGATCTTCCTCATCTCGGTCATCGTCGGCACCATCGCCAACAACGCCATGACCGCCTACAGCTCGGGGCTCGCGCTGCAGGCCGTCGGCATCAAGCTCCCCCGCTCCCGCACGGTGCTGCTGGACGGCACGGTCGGGGTCGCCATGACGCTGTTCGCGCTCCTGGTCTGGAACTTCCTCGACAGCGTCTCCAGCGCCCTCCAGCTGGGCGTCACGATCCTCGCCCCGATCATGGGCGTCTACCTCGCCGACATGCTGTGGCGGCGCAACCGCTACGACGGGCCGGCTCTCGCCGACGACTCCCGCGGCAGCCGGTTCTGGTTCAGCGGCGGCTTCCACCTCGCGGGCGTCGTGGCCGTGCTCGTCGGCATCGGGGCCTCGCTGCTGTGCAGCGCGACGCTCGTGTTCGTCGGGCCGGTCGCGGCCGCGATGGGCGGCATCGACCTCTCCGTGCCGGTCGGCCTCATCGTCCCGTTCGTCGTCTATCTCGTCCTGGTGCGCTCGTCGCGCCTCTCGAAGGAGTCCCTGTGAGCAGCCTGACCCACTACCGCGGCGGAGCGGTCTTCACCTCGGACGTCCAGCCCTGGGCCGAGTCGATCGTCGTGGAAGACGGCCGCATCGCCTTCGTCGGCGACACCGTCACCGCCGACGCGTTCCCGGTCGACGAGACGGTGGAGCTGGACGGCGCGGTCGTCCTCCCGGGCATCGTCGACGCGCACACCCACCTCGTCAGCCTCGGCGAGTCGCTGACCCAGGTCGATCTGCAGGACGCCGCGGACGTGGCCGGGATCCAGTCCCGGCTGGGGCAGGCCGCGGCGGCCGCCCCGGATGCCGCCCGGCTGTTCGGCCGCAGCTGGCTGTTCTCGGCTCTCGGCGGCCGCGCGCCCCACCGCGACCTGATCGACGCGGTCGTCGCCGATCGCCCTGTCTACCTGCACGCCAACGACGTCCACTCGGCCTGGGTGAACAGTGCGGCGCTCGCCGAGCTGGGGATCGACGCCGACACGCCCGACCCGCTGGGCGGCCGGATCGAGCGGGACGCCACCGGGGCCGCGACGGGATGGCTTCTCGAGAGCGCGGCGCTCGGGCTGATGCTCGACCGGCTCGACGGGCTCGTCTCGGACGCCGAGCGCGAGCACGCCCTCCGCGCCGCCTTCGACTCCTATCTGGAGGCCGGCGTCACCGCGGCCGTCGACATGGCGCTTCGCGAGTCGGACCTCCGCGCGCTCGCCGCCGTGCAGGCCGAGGGCGACGGCACCCTGCCGATGCGCGTCGCCGCCCACTGGGTCGTCAACCGCACCGGCACCACCGCGGGCGACCTGGCCGGGGTCGCGCGAGCGATCGAGCTGGCCGCCGAGCACCCCGGCCCGTGGCTCCGCGTCACCGGCATCAAGCTGTTCGTCGACGGCGTGATCGACAGCTGCACCGCCGCGATGCGCTCACCCTTCGCCGACGGCTCCCGGCCGGACGCGCTGTGGGACCTGCCCTCCCTCTCGGCCGTGGTGACGGCGGCCGACGCCTCGGGCCTCCAGGTCGCGATGCACGCGATCGGGGATGCGGCCTCCGCTCTCGCCCTGGACGCCCTCGAGGCGGCCGTCGCGGCGAACGGTCCGCGCGCGGATCGCCGGCACCGGATCGAGCACCTCGAGACGGTGGATGCCGCCACTCCGGCACGTCTGGCCCGCCTCGGCGTGATCGCCTCGGTGCAGCCCGTGCACAGCGACCCCGCGATCCAGCAGAACTGGCGTGCGATGCTCGGCGATGAGCGTGTCGAGCGCGGTTATCCGTGGGGCGAGCTCGCCGACGCCGGCGCCACCATCGCGCTCGGGACCGACGCGCCGACGGCGCCGTACGGCCCGTTCGCGAATCTCTACATCGCCGCGACCCGCCGCTCGTCATCCGACCCGAGCCTGCCGGCGAACCTCCCGGCCAACGCGATGGCGGTGGCCGACGCCGTGCGCCGGGCCACGCGCGACGCCGCATACGCCTCGCGGTGGGACGGGGAGCTCGGCGTGCTGCGCACCGGAGCGGCGGCCGACTTCGTCGTCATCGACACGGACCCCTTCCGCGACGGTCCGGAGGCGCTGCTCGGCGCGACGGCCCGCCTCACCGTGCTCGCGGGCGCGATCGTGCACTCCGTCGACGGGGCGGCAGTGCGGGCGTCGAGAGCGACGCCCGCGTGAGCGGCCCGGGAGCGGCCGGTGACCGGTCGTCGCGGAGACTCTCAGACGCCCGGCGTCACTCGCCGCGCCGTTCGTGCATCAGCACCGCGCCGCAACCGGGGTAGCGTGTCCCGCGTGCACGAGAAACACCCGGCCGTCACGCACGAAGACGTGGACGACGAGACACCCGCTCCGGTGCGGACGGATCGCCGCAAGAGAGTCCTGTACGCCGCAGCCCTCGCCGCGCTCGGCGTCGTGTTCGGCGACATCGGCACCAGCCCGCTGTACGCGCTGAAGACCGTCTTCCTCCTCGACAACGGAGCGGTGCGTGCGCAGCAGGACGACGTGTTCGGCGTGATCTCGCTGATCTTCTGGAGCGTCACGATCATCGTGTCGATCAAGTACATCGGCATCCTGATGCGTGCCGACAACGACGGCGAAGGCGGCGTGATGGCTCTCGCCGCGCTCGCGCAGCGGCTCTACGTGTCGAGGGCCGGCAAGGCCGGCACCCTGCTCGTGATCGGGATCGTCGGCGTCGCCCTGTTCTACGGCGACTCGATCATCACCCCCGCGATCAGCGTCCTGTCGGCGGTCGAAGGCCTCCACGTCACCGTCCCGGCGATCTCGCACCTCGTCATCCCGATCGCGGCGGTCATCCTGGTCGCGCTCTTCGCGGTGCAGCGCTTCGGCACCGGAAGGGTCGGCGTGCTGTTCGGCCCGGTGATGGTGCTGTGGTTCGTCGCCATCGCCGTGGCCGGGCTGGCGATGGTCATCCGGTTCCCCTCGGTGCTGCTCGGTCTCTCACCGACCTACGCCATCGCCTTCATCCTCGAGCGCCCGGTGCTGTCTTTCGTCGCCCTGGGCGCCGTCGTGCTCGTGATCACCGGCGCGGAGGCGCTCTACGCCGACATGGGACACTTCGGCCGCACGCCGATCAGCCGGGCTTGGTTCTTCCTGGTGTTCCCGGCGCTCGTGCTCAACTACCTCGGCCAGGCCGCCCTCGTGCTGCACGACCCGGCCGCGCGTGCCAATCCGTTCTTCCTCCTGATCCCGGACTGGGGTCGGCTCCCGATGGTCATCCTCGCCACCGCCGCGACCGTCATTGCCAGCCAGGCCGTGATCTCCGGCGCGTACTCACTCTCGCGGCAGGCGGTACAGCTCGGCCTCCTGCCGCCGTTGAAGATCCAGCAGACCTCGCTGCGCGAGGGCGGCCAGATCTACATGCCGGCGGTCAACATCCTGCTGTTCATCGGCGTCATGGCGGTGACGCTCTCGTTCGGTTCGTCCGACCGGCTGTCGACGGCGTACGGCATCTCGGTGACCGGGGCGCTGGTCGTCGACACCGTCCTGCTGCTGCTGGTCGCCCGCCCGCTCTGGCACTGGGCTCCGTGGAAGATCGTGCTCGCCGCGGTCGCCTTCGGCGGCCTGGAGCTGACGTTCCTGGCGGGCAACCTCTCCAAGATCATCAACGGCGGCTGGGTGCCGCTGCTGATCGCCGGCGTCGTCATCCTCGTCATGACGACCTGGCGGCGCGGCAGGCAGCTGGTGCAGGCCGACCGCAAGCGCAAGGAGGGGTCGATGGCCGCCTTCGTGGAGGAGGTGCGCCGGATGCGCCTGCCGCGGGTGCCCGGCATCGCGATCTTCCCCCACCCGAGCAAGGAGACCGTGCCGCTTGCTCTGCGCGCCAACGTCAAGCACAACCACGTGCTGCACGAGCACGTCATCATCGTCTCGGTGAGCTTCGCACAGGTCCCCCATGTCCCGGCCGAGGAGGCTTTCGAGCGCGACACCCTCGGCTACGCGGACGACGGGATCGAGTTCCTGAGCGTCCGGTTCGGCTTCTCGGACGATCCGGACATCCCCCGCGCGCTCCGCACCGCCGTCCGCGTCGGAGCGCTGCCGCTCGACTCGGCCAATTTCAAGAAGGCGTCGTACTTCATCTCGCGTGGCGCGATCCGGGTCACCCGCCAGAAGGGGATGGTGCCGTGGCGCCGCAGCCTGTTCGTGGCGCTGGCGCACAACGCGGCCGACCCGGCCGCCCGGTTCGGCCTCCCGGCCCTGCGCACGGTCACCATGGGCAGCGACGTCGAGATCTAGGGCCGCCACCTCCGGAGTTCCGGACGCCCTATTCCGCCGGCAGGGTGGGCTCGCCCAGCGACAGCATGAGGCGGTTCGCCCAGTTGAAGAACGCGGCGCCGTTGATCGCGTCGATGATCGCCACGTCGTCGAGGCCCGCCTCGCGCAGCGCCCGCACGTGGGACGCATCGAACTCGGCCGGGATGCGGGTGAGCGCGACAGACGCGTCGATCACCGCGCGCCACTGCGGGTCGTCCTGCGGCGCTGCGGTCCCCTCGTCGAGCAGGCGCTGCACGTCCTCCGGGCGCTTGGAGTGGTGGCTCGCGAAGCGCGAGTGCACGGAGGCGCAGAAGATGCACCCGTTGGTGCGGGAGGCCGCCGTGGCCGACAGCTCGCGCAGCGCGCGGGTCAGCCCGCCCTTCTCGTTGTAGAAGATGTCGTTGTCCGCGCGGGTGCGCGCGCCCAGGATGTCCGGGTCGCGCACGAGCAACCGGAAGTACGGGCTGTTCGCCCGGCCCTTGTCGACGAGTCCTGCGTAGTGGCGTTCGGTCAGCTCCTCCAGCGGCAGCGGCTCGAGCCAGGCCTCCCAGCCCAGCTGCTCCCGTGTGAAGCGGTCCGGCGCCTCGGTGCCGGGACGGGTGATCGTCTCGCTCATGCGAGCTCTCCTTTCAGGACGGTGAGCCCCGCGACCACGCGGAGCTGGAAGCTGAGGAAGGCGACGAGTTGCGACAGCGTCACGATGCCGGTGGTCGACCAGCCGGCATCGAGCAGGTGCTGGAGGGCGTCGGGCGACGCGTCGCGCGGCCGGTAGACGAGCAGATGCGTGTGGGCGAGCGCGGCGGCCAGGCGCGGCCCGGCAGCGGAGGCGAGCCCGGCCTGCGGCGCCCAGTGCAGGCCGTCGACGTTCTCGACGGTCAGCGGTCCTTCCGGGTAGTCGCCGTACGGACCGTCGGTCAGCGCACCCGGGAGGGCCGCCTCCAGCGCGTCGAGCAGCGCGGCATCCTCAGCGGCCAGCAGGTCGCGGTAGAAGGCGGCGGCGGGCGACGTCGACAGCGCGACCGTCCAGTAGGCGACGGCGAGCCGCGCGCGCTGGTCCACCTCCGTCGGTTCGTCGGAGCGCAGCAGCGCGTCGAAGGCGGCCTGCGCGTTCGCGCGCGCGCTGGGACGCTGGTCGCGCAGCGTGTCGAGCGCGTCGCCCGGCTGGATGCCGACCAGCTGGTCGATGACATCGGCGGTCATGGAGGTCCTTTCGGTGGGGTCGGATCGGAGGGAGTGGCTCAGTTCACCGCGACGGCGTCCGCCGGCGACCAGTCGAGCAGCTCGCGCCCGACCCGGGCGGTGAGCTCGATGGAGCGCAGCACGGTCTCGTGCGGCGGATCCACCGGGTGCGGCTGGAACGCCACGTCGGTCGCGCGCGCCAGGATCGTGTCGGCGGCGAGCGCGGCGAGCACCTGCTCCGGCGTGCCGATGTGGATGTCGAGCCAGGCGAGCAGTTCGGCGTCGGTGGTCCCGGCCGGGATC
Source organism: uncultured Leifsonia sp. (assembly GCF_945957465.1). Lineage (GTDB taxonomy): Bacteria > Actinomycetota > Actinomycetes > Actinomycetales > Microbacteriaceae > Leifsonia. The sequence continues at coordinate 4,162 of NZ_CAMFLC010000012.1, read as the reverse complement.
GCCAGGCCCTGCGCGTCGACGAACGACCGGCCGCGATCGATCCCGCGCCGCACCCACGAGGCCGCCTCGGCCTCGGTGTCGACCAGCAGCACCGAGCGCGAGGCGAGGATGCGGGGCGCGACCCCGTCGGGCAGCGCGGCGAGGTACGCGTCGACCACGGCCTCCTGCACCTGCGGCGACGACGGCGCCGCCCACTCCCTGCGCGGCTGGGTGCGCGAGAGCATGAGCCCGTTGCCGCGGCGGCCGATGCGGGCGGCCCCCTCGGCCGAGAAGGTGGCCTCCCAGATCACGTCGACCAGCGACGGCGCCGCCGGGTACAGCGCGCCGCCGTCTGCGGTCAGCGGCTCGCCGTGCAGGGCGGACACCAGCGCCTCCCGGTGGCGGTCGTAGATCGCGGCCCGGTCGGCCGGGTCGTGCCCGAACGGCGGGAACGACGACGGCGTTCCGCCGGAGCCGATCCCGAGCTCCAGCCGGCCGCCGGAGAGCAGGTGCAGCACGGCGGCGTCCTCGGCCACGCGCAGCGGCGCCTCCAGCGGCAGGGTCACGATTCCGGTGCCGAGCCGAATGCGGGAGGTCAGGGCCGCCGCCTGCGCCAGCAGCACGAACGGCGACGGGAGGCCGCCCTCCGCCTCGTGGAAGTGGTGCTGGGCGACCCAGACCGTGTCCAGCCCCACCTCCTCCGCACGCACGAACTGCGCGAGCGCATTGCGGTAGCGCTGCAGCGCCGTGCCGTCGTCGAGCAGCCGGGTGAAGAACCCGAGCCGCCGGCGTGCGCCCTCCTGAGTGGTCGTGGTCATTCGCGGGCCGCCTTTCCCAGATAGGCCTCTTGGATCTGCGGGTCGTCGAGCAGCTCGCGCGCCGTGCCCTGCAGCACGATCGCGCCCGTCGCGAGCACGTAGCCCCGGGAGGCGATGGAGAGCGCCAGCTCGGCCTGCTGCTCCACGAACAGGACGGCCACGCCGAGCTCTGTGTTGATGCGCATGATCTCGTCGAGCACCTGGTCGACGAGCTTGGGCGAGAGGCCCATGGTCGGTTCGTCCATGCAGACGAGCCTCGGCCGGCTCATCAGGGCGCGGGCGAACGCGAGCATCTGCTGCTCTCCGCCGGAGAGCGTGCCCGCCTGCTGCCTGCGCCGCTCGGCCAGTCGCGGGAAGTGGGTGCGCATCCGGTCGAGGTCCTCGGCGATGGCCGCCCTGTCGGCCCGCGAGCGCGAGCGCCTGGTGTACGCGCCCGCGATCAGGTTCTCGTCCACCGTCAGCTCGGGGAAGACCCGGCGCGCCTCGGGCACCGACGCGATCCCGGCCGCGACCCGGCGCCGGGTGGAGGCGTGCGTGACGTCGTCGCCCGCGAACCGCACCGTGCCCGATTTCGGCCGCACGAGACCCAGGATGGTCTTCATCGTCGTGGACTTGCCGCTCGCGTTGCCGCCGAGCAGCGAGACGATCTCGCCCTCCCCCACCGTCAACGAGTTGCCGCGCAGGGCATGGAACGGTCCGTAGTAGACGTCGACGTCCTCCAGTGCGAGCAGCTCGCTCATGCCAGGTCCACCCCTCCGAGGCCCCGGCGGCGGCCGAGGTACGCCTCCACCACCGCGGTGTCGCGGCGCACCTCGTCGGGGGGTCCCTCCGCGATGATGCGACCGCCGTCCATGACGATCACGCGGTCGGAGACGGTCATCACCAGGTCGAGCTTGTGCTCCACGAGCAGGATGCTCTGCCCGGCCGCCTTCAGTTCGAGCAGCTGGGCGAGCACCTCGGCGGTCTCCGACTGGTTCATGCCGGCCGTCGGCTCGTCGAGCACCAGCAGCTTCGGCGCCGGCGCCAGCGCGCGGGCGATCTCGGTGCGCCGCCGGTTGGCGTAGCTCAGCGAGTACGCCGGGTCGTCGCGGCGCGGTCCGAGGCGCGTCTCGAACCGGTCGATCTCCGACGCGACGACCGCGTCGATCGCGGCGCGTTCGCGACGGGAGGCCGGGGTGCCGGCGATCGCGATGTACAGCTCCGCGAGCAGCGGGATCCAGCGCAGCAGGAACACGTTCGACAGCCTGCGGAACGGCCGGTGCGCGCGCAGCGTGGTGTGCAGGCCGACCTCGATGTTGTCGGCGACCGACAGCGTCGCGAACACGCGTCCGTTCTGGAACGTGCGCGCGATGCCGTGCTCGGCGATCCGGGCGCTGTCGGCGCGCTCGATCCGCTCGCCGTCGAGGGTGATGGTGCCGCCGTTCGGCCGGATGGCGCCGGTGACCAGGTTGAGCGTCGTGGTCTTGCCCGACCCGTTCGGGCCGATGATCGACACCACCTCCCCGCGGTGCACCGCGAACGAGATCCCGTCGACGGCTTTCAGCCCGTCGAAGTGACGTTCCAGCTTCTGGACGCTCAGCAGCGTCCCGGTCGGAGCTGATGCGCTCATGAGTTCCTCACCAGGATGCCGCCGGGGCGGAAGCGGACGACCAGGATGAGCACCAGGCCGTAGACGATGATGCGCAGCTCGGGCGTGAACCGCAGCAGCTCCATCGCACCGATCAGCACGATCGAGCCCACCACGGCGCCGTACGGGAGGCTGACGCCGCCCAGGATCACGATGGTCACCACGAGCAGCGACATCAGCATCGTGAAGATGGTCGGGTCGATGTAGGTGTACTGGTGCGCGAGCAGCGAGCCGCCGATCCCGGCGAAGAAGCCCGAGACCGCGAAGGCGAGGGCTTTGTAGTCGCGGCCGCGCACGCCCGACGACAGCGCGGCCACCTCGTCGGAGCCGACCGACGAGATCACCTTCCCGAGGTGCGAGCCGCGCAGCCTCCACATCACGAGCAGCGTCACGGCGAGCACGCCGAAGTCGATCCAGTAGTACGCCTGCGGGGTGTTCAGCGGTGTGCCGAACCACTCCGGCACGGGGATGTTGTAGAGCCCCTGCGGCAGGATCAGCTGGATCACGGCGACGATCGCGATGCCCAGCCCGAGCGTCGCGATGGACACGTAGTGACCCTTCACGCCCCAGATCGGCGAGGCCAGGATCGACGCGACGACGGCCGCGGCGATGCCGGCGAGCGGCAGGGCCACCCAGAACGGCACATGGACGTACAGCGTGAGCAGCGCGGAGGCGTACGCGCCGATCGCGATCGGGCCGGCCTGGCCGAGAGCGAGCACGCCGGCCTGCCCGGCGGTCACGGTGAAGCCGGCCGCGATGATCGCGTACACCAGCACCTGGGTGCCGGTCGTCACCAGGTAGTCGTTGCCGAACACGGGCACGACGAGCCCCAGCACCACGAACGCGAGCGGCCACACCCAGCGCGGGATGCGCAGCGGGCGGCCCTTGCCGAGGAAGGTGCCGGTGAGGGGCTCCGTCGAGATCAGCGGCACCCTGCCGAAGAGGCCGCCCGGCCGCACGATCAGCACGACGATCAGGATGACGAAGACGATGATCTCGCGGGCCGTGTCGCCGAAGAAATGGATGCCGAAGGCCTCCAGGACGCCGAGGACGAAGCCGCCGATCACGGCTCCGACGAGCGAGCCCAGGCCGCCGAGCGTGGCGGCCACGAACGAGGTGAGGCCGACATCCAGCCCGGAGCTCGGGTTCGCCACGCCGACGTACAGGGCGATGAAGACCCCGGCGAGGCCGCCCAGAGCGGAGGCGATCACGAACGAGACGTGCTGCACCTGCCCGACGGGGATCCCCATCTGCAGTGCGGCCTCCTGATCCTGCGCGGTGGCGCGGATGGCCCTGCCGACCTTGCCGTACTTCAGGAACACGGTCATCACGACCATCACCGCGGCGGTCGTGCCGAGCATCACCAGGTCGGAGGTGCCGAACCGCATGTTTCCGATGTGCAGATCGGAGGTCGGCAGCACCTCGGGGAAGACCCGGAACTGCGCCGTGAAGGCGACCTGCGACGCGTTGTCGAGGATGAGGGAGATGGCGTAGGTGGAGAGCATCGCCGCCAGCGGCAGGTACTTCGCCAGCGGACGGACCACGGCCACGTTGATCAGCAGCCCGAGCGCACCGCAGATCGCGAGGACGAGCAGAAGGGCCGGCCAGAACGGCAGTCCCAGCTTGACGACGAAGAACCACGACAGCATCGCGCCCAGCCCGAAGAACGAGAACTGGGCGAAATTGACGACGTTCATGACGCCGAAGACGAGGGAGATGCCGACCGCTCCGAGGGCGT
>NZ_CAMFLC010000011.1 GCF_945957465.1 uncultured Leifsonia sp. | reverse complement strand
CTCGTCGACCTCGGCGTCGACGGCATCGTGCTCTCCAACCACGGCGGCCGCCAGCTCGACCGCGCGCCGATCCCCTTCCACCTGCTGCCCAAGGTCGTGGAGGCCGTCGGCGACCGCACCGAGGTCGCCATCGACACCGGCATCATGAACGGCGCCGACATCGTCGCCGCCTACGCGCTCGGCGCGAAGTTCACGTTGATCGGCCGCGCCTACCTCTACGGCCTGATGGCGGGAGGCCGCGCCGGCGTCGACCGCACCATCCAGATCCTCGGCGACCAGGTCGTGCGCACCATGAAACTGCTGGAGGTGCCGACCCTGGCCGACCTCACCCCGGCGCACGTCACGCAGCTGCGCCGACTGGTGCCGGTGGGCGAGGCCGCCGGGGCGACGGTGCGTGGCTGACGCGTCCGTCCCCGGCATCGGACCGGCAGGACACGCCGCCTCCACCTGACGGGAGGCGGCGTGTCCTGCCCATCCGATCCCATCGCTCGCGGACACTCGGCCGCGTTACGCAGCCGTGCCACAGCGCATCCAAAGGTAAAGACCCATACGCTTGTCACGGAGACTTGTCCACCGTCGGAAACGGAATGACCTGAATGGCTGCTACAGGCAGAGGCGCGACCACCCCCACGAAGAACGACCGCCGGGCCGAGGCGCGCGAGACCGCCCGCAAGATGCGCGAGGAGGCCGCCAAGAAGGCCAAGCGCCGCAAGGTCATCGTGCAGAGCTCGGTGATCGTCGGCATCGTCGCCGTGCTCGCGATCATCGGCGTCGTGATCTTCACCAGCGTGAGCGCGTCGAACAACGTCGCCAACCCCAAGAACATGCTGAGCGGCGGCATCCTGCTGACGAAGTCGGACCAGGCCGTCACCACTCCCGCGATCGCCCAGGGGGCCAAGCCGACCCCCACGAAGCAGACGCTCGACGGCAAGACCGCGCACATCCAGATCTGGCTGGACTACCAGTGCCCCTACTGCGACCAGTTCGAGACCACGAACTCGGACCAGATGAAGCAGTGGATGTCCGACGGCACGGCGACTCTCGAGATCCACCCGATCGCCATCCTCGATTCCCCCACCAACAGCAAGTACTCGACCCGCGCGGCGGCGGCGGCCTCCTGCGTGGCCAACTACGACCCCGACAAATTCTTCGACGTCAACAGCGCGCTGTTCGCCAACCAGCCGGACGAGAAGACCGGTTCCGGGCTCACCGACGCCAAGATGCTCGAGCTGTTCAAGAGCGCGGGCGTGAGTTCGTCGGCGATCACGAAGTGCGTCAACGACCAGACGTTCGCCACATTCGTCACCAACCGTACGAACGACGCCGTGGCGAACGCGCAACTCAAGAACCCGCAGACGGGCAGCTTCGGCACCCCGACAGTGTTCGTCAACGGCGAGCGCTACCAGGGCGGCTTCACCGACGCGAGCCAGTTCGCCGCGTTCGTTCAGACGGCCGTGAAGGACGCCGGCTCCAGCGGCAGCTACAGCTTCCCCAAGGCCGGCTAGCCTCTCTCGATCGATCGGTCCCAGCACGCCGTCGCGGCCTCCGCGCCCGCGGCGTGCTGGGACCGACCGTTTTCGGGACGCGGGCAGCGGGTGTACGGTCGGGGCCGAGGCCGCAGGAGAGGAGACGCGCATGGACCGCATCCCGGAGGACGGCGCCGACGAGCCCGTCATCGGCGACTCCGACGCCGGAGACACCGCCGGCTGGGTGGATCCCCGGGACGGCGAGGTCGACTACGCGCTGGACGACCCGATCGCGGAGGCCGACTTCGCCGACGAGCTCGTGACCACCGACGGCGTGGCGGGCGAGACGGTATGGGACGGCCCGGGCGACGGCAACGACGGCCCGACCGGTGGCCGGCCGCGCGAAGCCGAACCCGACTACGACGAGCACGACCCGGAAGGCGACCCGGACGACGGCATCCTGACCCAGGACGACGTGGACGAAGAGGGGATCTGAGGGCGGCCGCCTGCGCCGGGCCCGCTCGTGCCGGGCGGCGCATGGCCGCTCTCCTACCTCGGCACCGCCGCGACGACCCCGTCCGCGCTGCGCTCCAGGAAGCGCACGATGGACTCCGACGGCAGGTCGGTGCCGATCGCGCTCGCGACGAGCACGTCCTCGGCGAAGGCGATCCACGACCGCAGGCCGATCCGCAGCAGCGGCTCGTCGGGTGAGCCCAGTTCGAGGAACACCGCGATGATGCGCTCGGCCTGCTCCGCCCTCGCCTCTTCGACGACGGCCCGCACCTCCTCGTCGCCGCTCGCGACACCGCGGACCAGCGAGTAGAAGGTCCCGCTGTGGTCGCGGACGAAGGCGACGATGCGGGTCAGCGTGTCGTGCAGCCGCTCGCGCGGCGGGAGCTCGGCGATCGGTTCCGTGGCGTGCAGCATGCTGTCGCGCGCCGTGCGCACGACGTCGCGGTGGAGGCCCTGCTTCGAGCCGAAGTAGTGGAACAGCAGCGCGCGCGAAACACCCGCCTGCGCCGACAGCTGCTCGATCGTCAGCGAGTCGAGGGGATGGTCGGACAGGTGCGCGACACCGAGCGCGACCAGCTGCGCCCGGCGCTCGTCCGGGGTCAGCCGTGTGCGCCGGTCCGAGTCCATGCATCGAGCCTACTGGCCGTCTCCCGGGGCCGGAACGGTCGGTACGTCCTCCATTCTGCCGACTATTGACAACTCGTCAATAGCAGCTACCCTCGCAGTGGGATCGACCGCACCGCCGCTGTCAAGCCCCCGAACAGGAGGATCGATGAAGTTCCGCAAGCTCGCCGGCTCGCACGCCGGACGCATCGTGCTCGCCGCCGTACCCGTGGCCGTGGTGTCGACCGTGCTCATGACCGGAGTCGCCCAGGGCGCGGTGCCGGTCTCGTTCGCGGTCTCCGGCAGCCAGTTCCAGATCAGCGCGTCGAAGCTCGACGGCACCGGCTTCTCCCAGTACGCCGGCGTCGCTCCCGACACCGCGGGCAAGCAGCATCAGGTCGCCATCGCGAACATCAAGTCCGCGACGCTCTCCGACCTCTGCCAGTCGGTCGTCACCGACACCCCGCTGGGCAAGGTCGGGATGCTGATCACCGCGGGCGGCGGAGGCAACCCGGCCAGCGCGTCCGATCTGCAGATCGGCATGACCGATCTCGCCGGCGACTCGGAGTTCCACAACATCCGCATCGGCGTCGACGCCTCGACGGTGAACACCGCCGCGAAGGGTGCGCCGGGCGACTTCGCCCAGGACGCCGACACCGTGACGATCAAGAACCTGAAGCAGACGGCCTGGAGCACGCAAGCCTCGGTCTTCACGCTGACCGGCATGCACGTGCAGCTGACGGACGGATCGAAGGGATGCTTCTGAGCCGGCCGGCCGCGCACACGGCGACCGTCGGAGACGACACGGTGACGTCGACCCGCCGGGAGCGGTTCCGCGAGTGGCGGAGGCGGCGGCCCTTCGTCGGCGGCCTGCTGACCGCGCTCGGCGGCGTGGAGATGTTCTTCTCCGGGCAGCTCGACGTGGGCCGCATCCACGTGCAGCTCGGCATCGAGGGGCTGCAGGCGACGATCATCCCCGTGCTGCTGGTGCTGCTCGGCGTGCTGGCGATCGCCATGCCGGCGCACCGCATCTTCTACGGCGTGATCGCGCTCGCCGTCGCGGTGTACTCGCTGATCGGCGTGAACCTCGGCGGCTTCTTCATCGGGATGCTGCTCAGCTCGATCGGCGGCGTGCTCACGGTCGCGTGGATGCCGCGCGAGAGCGCGCGGGCCGCGCATGACGGCCCGCCGACGCACCCCGGACCACTGCCGGAGAAGGACGCGTGAGGACGCGCAGGAATGCGGCGGCGGCCGCACTCACCGCCGCCGTGGTGCTCGCCGGAGCGTTCGCCGGGGTCGGCGCGGTCCCCCTGCCCGCGCGGGCCACGACGACGACCTCAGCCCCGGCCTCGCTCTGCATCCCCATCTTCACGTCGTGCAGCTCGCCCTCGCCCACGCCGACTCCGTCGCCGTCGGGCTCACCCGCTCCCGGGCTGCCGCTGCCCGGCCTCCCGGCACCCACCCCGAGCGCGCCCGGCACGGCACCGGGCGGGAGCGCCACAGCGACACCGGCACCCGCACCGACGCCGGCGACTCCCGACGGCTCGGCCCCCGTCTTCGCCCAGCCGCCCGCTCAGCTCGGGAGCCGGTCCCTGTCGTTCAGCGGGCTCCAGGGCATCAGCGTCGTCACCGTGCCGCTCGCCGACGGCAGCCGCGTCCCCGTGCTGAAGATCTCGGCCGACACCATCGCGATCCAGGGTTTCAGCCTCACGGTGCGCAAGCAGACCGGCCCGTCGCTGGCTACGACGGCCGACACGATGACGCTCAGCGGTCATGTGCAGGTCTATCTGGACTCGGTCACCGCGACCGGGCCCGACGGCAGATCGCTGACGCTCGGCGCGGCCACTCCTCCCCCGAACGACGGGCTGCCCGCGCAGTTGCTGCGCGTGACGCTCGGTCTCGTCGGAGCGACCGCGGACTCCATCACCTACACCAACACGAAGCAGCATCTCTCCGAGTGACGGCGACGTGCCCCTCGCGGGTCAGGCGACCGGCGCCGGGGCGCTCCCGCGTCAGCGTCCTTTGCGGAGGCGGCGGCGTTCGCGGCGGCTGAGCGCCGCGAGTGCTTCCGCCTCGGCCCGCCGCGCGGCCTCCGCCTCGCGCAGGCGCGCCTCTCGGCGCTCGGCCCAGCGCGCGACCTCCTCGTCGACGTCCCTGGTCGGGGTCACGACCGGCGGGCCGCCCTGGAGCTGCCGACGCGCAGCGACGACGCGCCGGTTGAAGTCGGCCAGGTGCTCGCGCACGGCCCGTTCGCTGCCGAGGCGGTCGAGGGTCGCGTCGAGCTCGCTGTGCTCGGTCCGGAGCGTGAGGGCCGGCGGCCCGAGCCCGGTGAGCTTCTCGCGCTCGATCTTGCGACGGATCCACCAGTCGGGGTCGTGCGTCCCGGTCAGCCCCGGCAACGGCTTCCCCGCACCGGGGAGGTCGTCGAAGTCGCCCCGGCGGATCGCCTGCTGGATCGCGTTCTCGATGACGTGCGCGCGTTGATCCATCGACGGCCGGCCGGCATCGGACGCGTCGACCTCCTCACCGCGGGCGCACGCGTCGCGATCGAGACGATAGCGCGCCGCCTCCACGCGGGCATCCGGTTCTGGTCGCAAACGCTCTTCGGCCATGCCGCCAGCGTACGCCGCTCGTGACATCGGTCGCCGAAGTGCGGGCGAGGGGCCGGCGAGGGGCGTCCAGGCGCCCTCAAAGCGGGGCTTCAAGGGCGTTTACGTGCCCCTCGACTACGCGCTCTGCGCACGCCACGAATCAGTGCGCGCGACCGGTTGACAAAGGTCAACGCCCGAATAGTGTGTGCGCTAAGCAACCGGATGGCAGGCCGGACCGCAATGGGGGCGGGCGGCAGTACTGCATTCCCGGTGGGTGGCGGCCGGCTCTTCGGGTGAGTCGGGCGCCGCCCGGCTTCAGCCGTGACGACGCCCGACCCGCTGTCTCACAGGGCGCGGATGTTGGAGGCCTGCATCCCCTTGGGGCCCTGGGTCAGGTCGTACTCGACCTTCTGGTTCTCGTCGAGCGTGCGGTAGCCGCCCTGCGACTGGATCTCGCTGAAGTGGGCGAAGACGTCGGCGCTGCCGTCATCCGGGGCGATGAACCCGTACCCCTTCTCTGCGTTGAACCATTTGACGGTGCCTGTAGCCATCGTGTCTTCCTTCGTTGTCTTCATCGGTCGCTCGGAACGGCCGACAGAGTCAGGCTACTCTCTGGCGCGTTGTTAGCATTCATCGGGTGCAGAACCTGAGCAACGCGATCGCCGGGCGGATCGGGGAGAACATCCGCGAACGCCGCGAGCGCCTGCTGTACGCGCTCGACGAGCTGGCCCGTCGCGCCGGGCTGGAGGAGCACACGCTCTGGCGTGTCGAGCGCGGCACGATGATGCCGTCGGTGCTCATGCTGGTGCACCTCGCGGAGGTGCTGGAATGCCGCCCCGGCGATCTCCTGCTGGGCGTCTCGGCCGCGCTCGGCGGTGAGGACGCTCAGTCGTAGCCGAGGATCACGACGTCGGCTTCGCGCCAGAAACCGCCGGAGAGGCAGCCGAGCACACCCGTCGCCGCATCCTCTGCGGGAGCGGTGGGAATCCGGTCTTCCTCGACGACGATGGCGGCCATGTCAGGATGCTAGGCGCGTCGACGATCCGCGTGGATCGACACCGTGTCCAATCGACGACGACCGATCGACACCGTGTCCAGTTCGCGTCCCCGGCTCACATCCCACTCTGGGAGAACCGAGAGCGGACACCGATACCGTCCGGTCAGAGTTTGCTGATATTCGGGAATGACCCCTTCCTGGGGGTAGCCCTGCCGTGCCAGAATCACGGGACCCGCTGCACGACGGCGGGCAGCTGAGGCCCGAACCGCGCTGACGACGACGCAACGAAGGAGAGCCCCATGACTGAGATCATCGCCCCTGCCGCCGTGCGCGCCGCCCTCGAACATGCCGTGACCGCCGCGGGGGAACGTCACCGCTACGCCTTCCCCGCCGACGGCCTCGTGCGGTTCACCTGGGACGCCGAAGGCCACGGTCACGGCGACCTGATCGGCGAGGCGATCCGGGAGCTGGCGCCGAACGTCTACGCGCACCTCGTCACCGTGGAGACCGCAGACCCGGGCCAGCCCGTCGAGTCGGTCCTCGACCTCGCGGAGCACGGGCTCACGGTGCCGTTCGCCACGATGGCCGCACTCGACGAAGCACGCGCCATCGAAGACGCGGGCGGCACCTGGGGCGAGGCCCTGGCCTGCTTCGACGAGCTGTACTTCGAATCGCCGGCCCTCGCCGGCTGAGGTCGAGGGCAGCCTCGCGCGCCGGCCGCTCGAGCACAGGCGCGCCGGGCGTTACATCGTCTGCCTCATGCCTCCGTCGATCACGACGTCCGAGCCGGTCAGGTTGCCGAGCAGCGGGCTGGCGAGCATGGCGACCAGCGCACCCACCTCCTCCGGAGTGGTGAAGCGTCCGGTCACCATCGCCTGCTCGGCGCCCCGCCGCACGTCCTCCGGCGTGCCTCCCCCGGCAGCGGAGACCGTGTCGGCGACGCCGCCCGAGCCCAGCCAGAGCGCGGTCGCGACCGGGCCGGGGCTGATGGAGTTGACGCGGATCCCGCGCGGCCCGAGTTCTTTCGAGAGCGACTTGGTGAAGCTCAGCAGCGCCGCCTTCGCTGCGCTGTAGTCCATCACCAGGGGGTCGGCCAGGATCGCGTTCTCGCTGACGATGTTGACGATCGCGCCGCCGCTCGGGATGACGTCGAGCAGGCCGCGCGTGACCCGTACCGCGGCGAGCGCGTTCAATTCGTACGTCCTCGTCCAGTCGTCGTCGGTGATGGAGGCGAAGCCGCCCGGCCGCGGCGGAGCCGAGCCGACGTTGTTCACCAGTACGTCCACCGCGTCGCCGACCGCTTCGCGGAGCCCGGCGATCGCGGCCGGGTCGGAGAGGTCGGCCGGCACGAAGCGGAAGCGGTCCGCCGCCTCCAGCTCCCTCGATTCGTCGGTCGCCCCGCGGGCGACACCGACGACGGTCGCCCCTTCGGCGAGAAGGGCGCGCACAGCGGCCAAGCCGATGCCTCGGCTGGCGCCGGTCACGACGGCGCGGGCGCCACTCAGTCGAAGGTCCACGCCGCGACACTAGCGAGTGGACCGCGGGCCCGGCTAGTGCCCGTCGGCACCGGCGCGGGACCGGCTGGGGATCAGCTCGCGCGGCCGAACCACCGTTCGAGGTGCTCCCGCAGGTCGCGGTCGTCGTCGCCGGCCCACGCGACGTAGCCGTCGGGCCGCAGCAGCGCAGCGGGAGCGGCGACATCGGCGGCCGGGTCGGCGACCGCGTCCACCCGGTCACCCCAGCCGGCGACGCTCAGGCGCCCGGTGCGATCGAGCAGCAGCCCGCGGCCGTCGCGGAGGAGCTCGTAGAGCCTCCCCTCCCCCACGGGGAGGTCGGGCAGGCGCCTCCCGACCAGGTCCGGCTCCGCACCCCGCCCGCCGGCCGGCTCGTAGCGGATCCCGGTGCCGCTGATGCGTTCGGCGAGGTACCGGGCGACGTCGTCGAAGGCCATCAACTCGGTGATGAGACGGCGAACGGCCTGCGGTCCGGCCTCTGGTGCGATGAGGACGCTCTGCGCGCGGGTGAGCGTCAGCACGTCGTCTGCGACCGGGCGGCGCTCCGCCTCGTAGGTGTCGAGCAGGCCGTCCGGAGCCCAGCCGTCGACGTCGGCGGCCAGCTTCCAGCCGAGGTTGAACGCGTCCTGGATGCCCAGGTTGAGGCCCTGGCCGCCGAGCGGCGGGTGCACGTGCGCGGCATCGCCCGCCAGGAGGACGCGACCGGAGCGGTAGCGCTCGGCGAGCCGGGTGGCGTCGGTGAAGCGCGACAGGGCACGAGGCGAGTGCGCCCCGAAGTCGGTGCCGGCGTACGCGCGCAGTTGCGTCCGGAACTCCTCGAGCGTCGGCGGGACGCTGCGGTCCTCCGCGACGCTCGCGGCCGGTACGACAGCGCGGTACAGGCCGTCTGCGGCCGGCCCGATGCCGAACCCGCGGTGCGTCTTCCTCACCTCCGCCGAGATCGCGGCGACGTCGTCGGCCGAGGCGGTGACCTGCATCTCCCCGAGCAGCCATTCGGTGGTCGCCGCTTCGCCGGGAAAGCCGACGCCCAGCAGGCGGCGGACCAGGCTGCGGCCTCCATCGCAGCCGACCAGCCACCGCGACCGCAGCCGGGAACCGTCGGCGAGCTCGACGTCCACGCCCTCCGCGTCCTGCTCGAACCGCACGAGCTCGGCGCCACGGCGGTAGTGCGCGCCGAGCCCGATCGCCCGCTCCTCCAGCAGCCGGTCGGTGATGGTCTGCGGGATGCCGAGGATGTACGCGTGCGCGGAGTCGAGTGCGACCGGGCGCGGACCCACGATGCCGGCGAACGTCCCGACCTGCGGATACTGCGTTCCGAGGGCGAGGAACCGGTCGAGGAGACCGCGCTGGTCGAGGATCTCGATGGAGCGCGGGTGGAGGCCGAGCGACCGGGCGAGCGGGCTCGGCGTCTCGTCCCGCTCCAGCACGAGCACCTCCACGTCGTGCAGGCGCAGCTCGCCGGCCAGCATCGAGCCGGTCGGTCCTCCTCCGCTGATGATCACATCGAACTCGCGGGTCTCCATCCAGCAGCCTCCTTCTCGCGGGCCTACCTTTTTCGGCCCGCGACCGGCAATTCTCGCCCACGCAGGGGGCCTTGCGGCAAGCCCGGGGGCGGCCGGTATCCTGGAAATGCGCCCGAGGGTAACGGGTGCGCCCGAGGGGAACGGGTGCGCAGCGGGGTGCACGTACGTGACGTCCACCGTCTGTCCCGCGTTCGTCGTCATCACTGAGGGGATGGCGAAGCGCGATTTCCTGAGAAGGCGGTCAGCACCCCTTCACCTCCCGCCGGTCCGGTGCAACGCTTGCGCTGGTGCAAGCAGGGCCATGCGCAGGCAGGCGACGGACGGAGGCGACGTGGGACGCACGCTGACCACGAAGAAGAAGACGAAGGGCCGGCCGGAGGTCGTCCACGGCATCGACCGGATGGTGAGGAACATCGAGACGGGGCGCTTCGAACGCTCGCTCTCGGCTCTGACCGCGGTGGGTGCCGTCGTCACCGCGGGCGAGATCTACTTCGAGCACGACAAGGCGAGCTTCGGCAACAAGTGGATGTGGGTCCCGGTGATCCTCGGCCCCGTCGGGGCCGTCGCGGGAGTCGCGGGCGTCGTCAGCAAGCGGGCCGCGAAGACCGTGCTCCCTCTCGCGGCGGCGACGATCGTCGCGAACGGCCTGCAGGGCACGTGGCTGCACGCCCGCGGCATCGCGCAGAAGCCGGGCGGCTGGCACAACGCGCGCTACAACCTCGAGATGGGGCCGCCGCTCCTGGCGCCCCTGCTGGTCACGATGGTCGGCGGCATGGGCTTGCTGGCTGCGATCCTGAGGCGCGAGAAGTGACCGCGCGCAACCTGCGCGACGAGGTGCCGGAGCGGTTTCCGGGCTTCCGAGTGCTCGATCAGGCGAAGCACTGGGACGACGAGACGCGCGCGGTGGTCTACTCCCGCGTCGGGCGCCCACCGGACATCCGCTTCTTCGACGCGGCCGAGGAGGCGGCCGCGACCGCCCTGTTCGACCGGCTGCTCGACCAGCATCCCGACGACCGCCGCGTGCCGGTGACCGCGATGGTGGACGCCCGGCTCGCCGAGAAGGAGACCGACGGCTGGCACTACGACTCGATGGGCGACGACTGGGAGGTCTGGAAGATCAGCCTCGCCGCCCTCGACGCGGAGGCCCACGCTGTGCACGGTCGGGCGTTCGCCGCGTGCGACGAGCCGCAGCAGCTCGCCCTCCTCTCCGGCATCCACGACGGGGACGGCGAGTGGCGCGGATTCCATCGTGCGCGCATCTGGAGCCTCTGGACGCGGTACGCGTGCACCGCCTACTACAGCCACCCGGCGGCATGGGATGAGATCGGCTTCGCCGGGCCGGCGTACCCGCGCGGTTACAAGAACCTCGGGCTCGACAGCCGGGAGCCGTTCGAGGTCGCCGACGCGCAGCCCGACGACATGCCGCGCACCGGGACGGCCGGCTCATGAGCGCGGTCCGCGAACGCAACGACTCGGCGTGGCTGCTCACTTCGGACGGCTCCCGGGAGGAGCCGCGGCTGCGTCAGCAGATGCGCCGCTTCGACGACGGCGACGAGGTGGACATCGCGATCGTCGGCTGCGGCGCGGGCGGCTCGGTGCTCCTGCAGCGGCTGGCCCGCGCCGGCTGGGACGCCGTGGCGTTCGACGCCGGGCCGTTCTGGGATCCCCAGCGCGACTGGGTCAGCGACGAAGCCGGATCGCATCACCTGTACTGGACGGAGCCGCGGCAGATCGGCGGCGACGACCCGGTGCCGCTCGGGTCCAACAACTCCGGGCGGGGCGTGGGCGGCTCGATGGTGCACTACGCCGGCTACGTGCCGCGGTTCCACCCCAGCGACTTCCACACTTTCAGCGCCGACGGGGTCGGAGCCGACTGGCCGCTGGAGTACCACGACCTCGCGCCGTTCTACGAGGACATCGAGAACGAGCTGCCGGTCGCGGGCGAGGACTGGCCGTGGGGCGATCCGCACGGCTATCCGCACCGCCCCCACCCCGTCTCGGGCAACGGCGAGACCTTCCTGCGCGGCGCATACGCCTCCGGCATCGAGGCGAAGGTCGGCCCGGTCGCGATCGCGAACGGCCGGTTCGGGCATCGCCCGCACTGCATCTACCGCGGGTTCTGCCTGCAGGGCTGCAAGGTGAACGCGAAGGCCTCCCCGCTGATCACCCACATCCCGGACGCGCTGGCGCACGGCGCCGAAGTGCGCGCCGACAGCATGGTCACCTCCATCGAGGTGGACCCGTTCACCGGGCGCGCGACCGGTGTGCACTACGTGAAGGACGGGGTGCAGCGCTTCCAGCGCGCCCGGATGGTCGCGATCGCGGGCTATTCGATCGAGACTCCGCGGCTGCTCCTCAACTCGGCGTCCGCACGCTTCCCCGACGGGCTCTGCAACGACTTCGACCTCGTCGGCCGGTACCTCATGGTGCAGGGCGCCCCGCAGACCGCCGGCCGCTTCGAGCAGGAGGTGCGGATGTGGAAGGCGCCGCCGCCCGAGGTCAGCACCGAGGAGTTCTACGAGACCGACCCGTCGAAGCCGTACAAGCGCGGCTACTCCATCCAGACCGTCTCACCACTGCCCATCACCTGGGCGGAGCACGTGATGGCGCAGGGCCGTTGGGGGGCCGACCTGCGCCGGTACATGTCGGACTACGTGCACTGGGCGTGCCTGGGCGCACTGTGCGAGTTCCTTCCGCAGGCCGACAACCGGGTCACGCTGGCCGACGAGAAGGACCGCTACGGCCTTCCCGTCGCGCACTTCGCGTACTCGCAGTGCGACAACGACCGGGCGCTCGCGAAGGCGGCGCAGGCGACCATGGAGCAACTGCTGGAGGCCGCCGGCGCCCAGGAGACCATGACCGTTCAGCGGTACGCGCACCTGGTCGGCGGGGCACGCATGGGCGCCGACGAGACGCACGGGGTTGTCGACGCCGATTGCCGGACGTTTGCTGTCCCCAACCTGCTCATCACCGACGGGAGCGTGCTGCCGACCCAGGGCAGCGCCAATCCCGCCCTCACCATCATGGCCGTCGCGGCTCGCGCGGCGGCCCGGCTCATCCAGCGCCCGGAGCCCTGAGCGACGCGGCGTCGACACGCGAAGGAGAAAGACTATGGCGACGACGGTCAGCGAGTTCGTGATCGCGCGACTGCGGGAGTGGGGCGTGCGACGCGTGTTCGGCTTCCCCGGCGACGGGATCGGCGAGTTCGACGGGATGCTCGGCAAAGCCGAGCGTGCCGGTGAAGGCCTGGAGTACATCCGGCCGACGCACGAGGAGATCTGCGCCCTGATGGCGGTGGCGCACGCGAAGTTCACCGGCGAGGTCGGCGTGTGCATCGCCACCTCCAGCCCCGGCGGGTTCCACCTGCTGAACGGCCTGTACGACGCGAAGATGGACAACCAGCCGGTGGTCGCGATCGTCGGGCAGCAGGGGCTGAACTCGTTCGGCACGTTCAATCAGCAGGAGAGCAAGCTCGAGCAGACGTTCGCGGACGTCGCCGAATACGTGCAGACGATCGTCTCCCCCGAGCAGGCGCAGGCGGTGGTCGACACGGCGTTCCGCACGGCGATCGCCCGCAAGCAGCCGACCGTGATCATCCTCCCGCACGACGTGCAGGGCATGGCGATGGCCGAACCCGGCGCGGAGATGTGGGTGTCGCGCTCGAGCGCGGTTCCGCCGTCGACGGCGATCGCGCCGCCCGCCGAGCAGCTGCAGGCGGCCGCCGACCTCATCAACGCCGGCGAGCGGGTGACCTTCCTGGTCGGCCACGGCGCGGTCGGGGCGACCGAGGAGGTGCTGACGGCGGCCCGCCTCGCCGGCGCCGGTGTCATCACCTCGCTGCGCGGCAAGCAGGTCGTGCCGGGCGACGTCGCGTTCCACACCCAGCAGCTCGGCCTCCTGGGGTCGCGGCCGAGCTACGACCAGATACAGGAGTGCGACACCCTCGTGCTGCTCGGCACCAACTATCCGTACGGCCAGTTCCTGCCCGAGACCGGGCAGGCCAAGGCGATCCAGGTCGACCTCCGTCCCGAGCAGCTGGGGCTGCGCTACCCGACCGACGTGAGCATTTGGGGCGACGTGAAGACGACCCTCGCCGGGCTCATCCCCCTGCTGAAGCAGAAGGACGACCTCTCGTGGCAGGAGAAGGCGGCGGCCGCCATGCGCGACTGGGACGACGAGCTGGCCGCCCAGGCCGAGCAGCACTACGACGACGGCGTGAACCCGCGCCGGGTCTACCACGAGCTGAACAAGCGCCTCCCCGCGGGCGCGATCGTCACCGCCGACGCCGGCACGACCGCCGACTGGTACGGCCAGCACATCCGCCTGCGCGACGGCATGCGCGGCGACCTCTCCGGCCGGCTGGCGACCATGCTCGCGGCGATGCCGTACGCGACGGCCGCGAAGTTCGCCTTCCCGGAGCGGACCGTGGTCTGCACCATCGGCGACGGCGCCTTCCAGATGCTCGGGATGAACGAGCTGATCACCGTCAAGAAGTACCTGTCGCGCTGGTCGAACCCGAATTTCGTCGTGCTGGTGCTGCACAACGACGACCTGACCCAGGTGTCGTGGGAGATGCGGACCGAGGACGCCAACCCGGTCTGGTCGACCTCCCAGGACGTCGAATCGGTCGACTACGCGGACTGGGCCCAGCTGCTCGGCTTCCAGGGGATCACCGTCACGACCGACGACGAGGTGGAAGCGGCGTGGGATGCCGCGCTCTCCCACCAGGGCGTCACGGTCATCGACGCCCACACGAGCAAGAACGTGCCCCCGCTGCCGCCGCACATCACGCTGGAGTTCGCGAAGAACACCGGACTCGCCCTGCTCAAGGGCGACCCCGACGGTCTCGGGGCGATCAAGGACTCGGCGACCTCCCTGATCACCGAGGGGGTGGAGCGGGTGAAGGATGCGCTGCATCGGGATCGGGACGACGACGAGTAGCTGCGGGTTCAGCGCGCCGACCGGGTGCCGGGCGGGTAACATCCATCGCGGGAATCGATCGTCGACGCGGACAGGGGCCGGGGCATGAAGACGCACACGCTGAGCAGGGACGACGCCGAGATCGTCTACGACGTCGCCGAGCCGGAGGACGGCTCGGCCGCGCATCCCGTGCTCGTCATGATCGGCCAGCCGATGGACGCGAGCGGCTTCCGCGCGCTGGCGTCGCACTTTCCGGACCGAACCGTGGTCACGTACGACCCGCGCGGCCTGGGGCGGAGCACCCGCAGCGACGGCGAGGTCGCCAACACGCCCCGCACGCAGGCCGAGGACGTGCACGCGCTGATCGAGACGCTGGGCGCCGGACCGGTCGACCTGTTCGCCAGCAGCGGCGGGGCGGTGACCGCACTGGCCCTCGTCGCCGCGCACCCGGACGATGTCCGCGTGCTCGTGGCGCACGAACCGCCGCTCCCCGGTGTCCTCCCCGACGCCGAGGCGGCGGAGCGCGCCCTCGCCGCGGTGCACGCGACGTACGCCGCCGACGGCTTCGGGGCGGGGATGGCGGCGTTCATCGGGATGACGTCGTGGCGCGGCGAGTTCTCCGACGAGTACTTCGCGCGCCCGGCTCCCGACCCGGCGATGTTCGGGTTGCCGTCGTCCGACGACGGCTCACGCGATGATCCGCTGCTCTCCGAGCGGTCGTCGGCGGTGACCTCCCATCGCCCGGATGTCGATGCGCTGACGGCCGCGCCCACCCGCATCGTCGTCGGCGTGGGCGAGGAGTCGGAGGGCAGCTTCACCGGCCGGACCTCCACGGCCGTCGCCGAGCTGCTCGGCACGGAGGCCGTCGTGTTCCCGAGTCACCACGGCGGCTTCGCTGCCGAGGACGCCCCGTACCCCGGCAAGGCGACGGAGTTCGCCCAGCGGTTGCGGGAGGTGCTCGACACGCAGGCGTGAATCCAGCCCGCCCGCCGGTGTCCGGGGTCGATGCGACCATTCTCTCGACGCGGGATCGGAGGACGGGATGCGGGGCGAGGCGACGGTGCTGCACGCGGACCTGGACGCGTTCTACGCCTCGGTCGAGCAGCGCGACGCCCCTGCGCTGCTCGGACGCCCCGTCATCGTCGGCGGGGGCGTCGTGCTCGCGGCGAGCTACGAGGCCAAAGCGCGCGGGGTGCGCACCGCGATGGGCGGCCGGCAGGCGCGCGACCTGTGCCCCGAGGCCATCGTCGTCCCGCCGCGGATGGAGGCCTACTCGGCCGCCAGCAAAGACGTGTTCGACATCTTCCGCGACACCACCCCGCTCGTGGAGGGACTGTCCATCGACGAGGCGTTCCTGGAGGTCGGCGGCCTCCGGCGGCTCGCGGGAACGCCCGAGCAGATCGCCGTGCGGCTGCGCGAACGCGTCCGGCGGGAGGTGGGCCTTCCGATCTCGGTGGGGATAGCGCGCACCAAGTTCCTCGCCAAGGTCGCCAGCGCGGTGAGCAAACCCGACGGGCTGCTCGTGGTCGAGCCCGAGCGCGAGCAGGAGTTCCTGCTCCCGCTGCCGGTGGAGCGGCTGTGGGGCGTGGGCGCCGTCACGGCCGAGAAGCTGCACCGGCTCGGCATCCGCACGGTCGGGCAGCTGGCCGAACTCGAGGAGGCGACAGCCGAGCGGCTGCTCGGCCGGGCCGCCGGCGCGCACCTGCACGCGCTGGCCCGGTTGCGGGATCCGCGCCCCGTCGACACGACCAGGCCGCGCGGCTCGATTGGTTCGCAGCGCGCGCTCGGATACCGGCCGCGCTCCCCCGAAGAGCTCGAGCTCATCCTCACGCAGATCGTCGACCGCCTCGCCCGCCGCCTCCGCGACCGCGACCGCACCTGCCGCACGATCGTCCTGCGACTGCGCTTCGGAGACTTCGCCCGGGCCACCCGCTCGCGCACCCTCCCGTTTCCCTCGGACCGCACCGCTGTGCTGCTCGGGGTCGCGCGAGCCCTGCTCGACTCGGCGCAAGGGGAGATCGCGGAACGCGGCATCACCCTCATCGGCCTGTCGCTGTCGCAGCTGGGCAGTGCCGACACGTTCCAGCCGGAGCTGCCGATCGACTGGCAGGACGGCGCCCGCCTGGACACCGTGCTCGACGCCGTGCGCGATCGTTTCGGCGCCGCAGCCGTCTCGCGCGCCGCCCACCTCGGCCGCGACCCGGGCCTGTCGGCGCCGCTCCTGCCGGAGCACGAGTGACGCGGAACGGGTCGTGCGCCACACTGGCAGGGTGACCGACATCGAACGCACGCTCATCCTGCTGCGGCACGCGAAATCCGACTGGACGGGCTCCGTGCCGGACGTCGAGCGCCCGCTGGCCGACCGCGGCCGGGGCCAGGCGCCGCTCGCCGGGCGCTGGCTCGCGAGCCGCGCCGAACGGATCGACCTGGCCGTCGTGTCGCCGGCACGGCGCGCCCGCGAGACGTGGGAGCTGGTGGCCGCCGAGCTTCCCGTCGTGCCCCCGGCACGACCCGACGATCGCGTCTATGCGGCGTCCGCCGAGCATCTCCTGGAGGTCGTGCGCGACCTGCCGGAGGATGCGGGGACGGTCATCCTGGTCGGCCACAACCCGGGCATGGAGGAGCTGGCGTCGCTGCTGGCCGGCGACGAGGTCGTCATGCGGACCTCCGGCATCGCGCAGTTCGGTACGACGGGCCCGTGGTCGGAACTGGCCGCGGCGACGGCGACACTCCGCGCCGCCGGACGCTCCGACGGCCTGGCGCTGCGCTGATCGCGCCTCTCGCGCGCGACCGCTCGGGAGGCCTACCGTGAACCATGCTGTCAACACGCGACAGATTCGATGACATCGTGTCGACCTTCGTCGGCCGTCCCGGAGTCACACCTCCGGTGGCGGGCGCGCCGCGCCGGTTCGGCTCGGACGCCCTGCGCGTGGACGGCTCCGTGTTCTGCATGATCTCCAGCGGGGAGCGCTTCGTCGTGAAGCTGGCGGCCCAGCGGGTGGACGAGCTGATCGCCTCCGCCGTCGGGGAGCCGTTCCGGGCGGGAAAGAAGAGCCCGATGCGGCAATGGCTGGTGGTGACGGACACCGCTCCCGGCGTGTGGGAGGCGCTCGCTCAGGAGGCGTACGCGTTCACGGCAGCGGAGAGCCGCTAGTCCGCGCTGCCCGTCCCGCCCTGTCCCGGCGCGCGACTCCCACGAGGAGCCCGAGTCCCAGCAGGAGCAGCAGCGCTGCGCCGAGCGGCAGCATCCCGATCGACGAGCCGGTTGCGGCCAGCCCGCCGGTCGTACCGGTCGCCGTCGGGTGGCCGGCGCCACCCCCGGCTGGGACGACCGGTGCAGGCGGCCCCGGCGGCGTCGGCAGGGGCTGCGGCAGCGGCTCGTTCACATAGACGTTGCGCACGGTGGCCCGGTTGTACAGCGGGTCGGCGCTGACGGTCGAGGTGCTGATCGTCTCGACGACGAATCCGGGCGGGAAGGACAGCACACCCGGGTTGAGGCGCACGGTCACGGTCACCGGGCCCGTCTCGCCGGCCGCGAAGACCAGCACGACGCTGTCCGCGTAGGTGAGTCCGCCGTCGATGGAAATCTGGGCGTAAGGAGCGCCGCCGCCGTAGGACGCGGAGATCGTGAGGAAGACGGTCGCCGTCGGCGGCGTGGCCAGCTCGATCGTGTAGGTGTCGGTGAGCGGCCCGCCGGGCAGGACGACGGTGCGTCCGCCGGACTCGGTCACGATGACGACTCCGGCGCCCGGGACGGGGACCACCGGCGGGATGACGACGACAGGCGGCGGGTCCTCGCCGGGGAGGAGGAACGGCGTGGGGGTCGGGACGGCGCCGGAGAACAGGGACAGCGACGCGGCGGCTCTGAAGTTGCGCAGCGTGACCGTCAGCCCCTCGCCCTTCACCCCGTTGATGTTCGATACGAACTTCGACAGGGAGTCGAATCCGGTGACCCGCACGGTGCTCGCGCCCGCACCGCCGTCGAGGGACACCGGCCCGTCGGTGAGGTAGTCGGCGGTGTGGGGCTGGCGCGCGGCGGTGAGGAGGAACCGGTCGTTGCCGGTCCCGGCCTCCACTCGCAGCTCGGCGAGGTTGTGGTTGATGACGAAGGTGTCGTCTCCGGCCCCGCCGTAGATCGTCGTCGGGAAGCTGACGCCGTCGCTGAGCAGCCCGAGGGCGGTGGCGACCAGCGGGAACTGGTCCTCCGGGTGCACGGCCGGCGGGATGCGCGGAGCGTCGTAGAGCTGCCCGATGATGAACCGGTCGTCGCCGAGTCCGCCGTCGAGGGTGGTGATCGCGCTGTTGTCGTCGACCACGAAGGTGTCGTTCCCCGCGAAGCCGTTGACCGTGAGGCGGCTGTTGATGTGGTCGTCGTAGTTGATCCGCTCGGTGGCGACCAGGCCGTGCAGCAGCGCCACGAAGGCCGGCAGTTCGGCTCCGGGCTGATCGGGGATGATCGTCATGCCGCGGAGGAGGAACACATCGTTCGCGGCCGTCCCGTTGACGGTGAGCGTGTTCAGGCCGCCCCACGGTCCGGAGTTCAGCACGTTGAGCACGTAGTCGTGGTCGAGGGCGTCGGCGCCGCCCCAGGTGTCGACCGTGTAGCTGTTGCTGCCGGTCTGGCCGTCGAGGAGGAGGGTGTCGCGCACGGGCAGCCCGGCGTACGGATCCGTCGTGGTGTCGAGGTGGGTGCCGGTCATGGTCTGCAGGTGGTCGACCACGAACACGTCGTTGCCGTCGGATCCGGTGGCCGCCGCGGTCGCGGTCGCTCCGCCGTAGACGTTCGTCTGCCCGCCGAGGAAGGTGTGGTCGAAGAGGTAGGTGTCGACGCCGTTGCCGCCGAAGACGTTCGTGGGGTGCCCGGTGACCGTGCCCGCGAAGTGCATGGTCGACCCGACCGGGGCGAGCGGGTTCTGCAGGTACTCCCCCTGGATGGTGACCGTCGCGCCCTGGATGAGGCTGGTGACGGCGGTGTCGAGGTTGTCGCCGATGCGCAGGGTGACGTCTCCGAGGGCGACGATCCGGCCCTCGGCGAGGGTGATCGCCCCGTCCAGCGTGCTGCCCGCGCCGAGCAGCTCGAGGTCGGCGTCGGTGCGTCCGGTGGCGAACGGGACGGTCAGGCGCACGTCGCCGAACTGCGACTCGGCGCTGAGCACGCGGAGGGCGCCGGCCGTCTGGGTGACGTAGATGTCGCCGTTGGGCGCGCTTCCGGCCGGAAGGGCGGAGGTTCGGTCGGTGAGGGCGAAGAGCCGGCCGCCGTGCAGGGCGTCGGTGGCGACCTTCAGGTCGGAGGCGCCGGTGCCGGACGCCGTGCCGATCGAGCCGTTGTGCGCGATCAGGTCGATGTTCGTGCCGATGACCTCGGCGGTGGTGCCGTCCACATCGTTCTGGATGGAGCCGTCGTCGGCGATGAGTGCCACATCCCCGGTGAGCGAGTCGACGAGGCCGACGTAGAGCGCGCCGGAGGTCTGCGCCAGGTAGATGCCGTGCAGCGCGAGCGCGTAGACGTGTCCGCGTGCGGCGTTGGAGGAGCGCAGCTCGAGGTAGTTCACGGTCGGCGAGACGAAGCCGATGCCGCCGGTCGGAGCGAGCAGCGTGATGGTGTTGCCCGTGACGCGCGGCGCGGTGTCGTCGGCCGCGCCGACGTCGAAGATGGAGGCACCGAGGTCGGGGGCGATGAGCGTCACATCCCCGCCGGTGGAGGTGATGGTGCCGACCCGCAGATCGCCGATGGTCTCGGTGTCGGTGATCGAGCCGTCGGTGGAGAGGTCGATCTCGCCGATGCCGTCGCTGGTCGAGAACGGGATGGGCAGCTCGATGCCCGTGAACGTCGCATCCACGTCGGTGTGGGCGACGATGACGACGGTCGCGCCGGTCGCGGTGTGCCGCACTCCGATGTTCCGGCCGGCGCTGAGGTCGGAGAACACGTAGGTGCTCGGGAACGGGGTGTTGTCCGTGCCGAAGGCGACCAGCACCGGGTCGCTGTACCCGAAGACACCGTTGTCGGGGTGGAAGAACAGCTGGTACAGCCCCGAGAGCGCGGGAGTCTGCTGGTCGTTGACCTGGATGGCGTTCGCCCCGAACGCGGGCACGCCGTCGCCCTGCAGACTGTCGCCGAGGACGATGTCGATGTCGCGTCCGGCGTGGATGAGCGGCAGCGTCGGCGTGAACGCGCTCGGCGGCCCTCGCAGGATGGACGTGATGTCGAGCACGACATCCACCCGCGCGTCCGCGATCAGCGAGACGAACCGGGTCGGGTCGACGTCGTCGACCAGGTAGTCGCTCTGCACGAGGTAGACCGGGATGGGCACCCGCACACCGGTGGATGCGTCCAGCAGGCCGATGGTGCCGTCGTCGGCGAGGATGACGAGCGTGTTGGTGATGACGGCCGGCCGGTCGGGCCCGGCGAGGATGTCGCCGTGCTGGTTGTCGATGCGGGTCGACCCGATCGGGTTCGCGATGACGCCGTCGAGGACGAGCTGGTCGGTGCCGTTGCCGGAGACCACGTAGTTCTCGATGTCGACGGCCGTCGGGACGAAGATCGGCGCGCCGATCGTGAACAGGAACCCGGAGCTGATCTCGGTCGTGATGTCGACGGTCGCGGCCACCGCGGTGAGGTTCGCGACCGTGATCGCGTGCACGGTCATGGAACGGCTGGACGAGTTGTACAGTTTCACGAAGTCGAATGTGTTCTGGACGATGAACCTGCCGTCGGTGCCGACGATCGAACCCTGCGGCGCGCTGCCGCCCGCCTGCGAGCCGACGACGTTCGCGTAGAAGGTGGCGTGCGCTCCCCCGGCGTTGACGATGTCCTGTACGTCGATGATGCGGCCGGCCGGGATGAGGGAGCCCAGGCCGTACGTGTTGCCCAGGTCGTCCTTCACGACGACGCCGTAGAGCTTCACGATCCGGCCGGTCTCGTCCACCACGAGTTGCGGGTCGGCGGCGTGCAGGTAGACGGTCGCGTGCCATTGGATCAGGCGTTGCGCGTTCTCGTTGGTGCCGCCGTGGCTGCCGCCGCCGTCGAACGCCGCGCCGTCGGAGTCGGTCGGGCGGCTCCAGCCGGTGAGGTTCTCGAGCGCGTCGACCTCGAGGACCGCGGTGCGGATGACCGAGCCGAGGTCCGCGGTGACGGTGGAGGTGCCGTTGTAGCTGATGTTCGAGGTCGAGTTGGTGTCGCCGCCGAGGCAGCCGCAGTGGGCATCCGAGGAGGCGATCAGGGTGATCGTGTCGTTGACGGCGACCAGCGTGACCGACTCGTAGCCGACGATCTTCACGTCGTGCTCGAGGTGCACGAGCGTGTTGCTGGTGAGGTAGACATCCGCTTGGGCGTCGGACGCGGCACCGAGCGCCTTCGCGTGCGTGTGCGAGTTGTTGTGCGCGAACACGCTGTCGACGCTCGCCGTGACGTTCACGTTGTCGGCGGTGAGGTGCGCGAAGGGCTTCAGGTCGACCGTCGTGGTGATGCCGATGTTGAGGTCGCACTGCGGGCCGCCGCAGGTGCCGGCGTGTGCGGAGACTCCGAGGCCGCCGCCTTCCGCGTTCGTGCTGACGTTGCCGTTCGCCGCCGTGTGGGCCGTCACGGCGATGTCGTTCCCGGCCAGGATGGTGCCGGCGACCGTGGTCACCGTGCTGATGGTGAGGGTCGCCCCGGCGTACGAGCTGACGCCGGAGCCGAGGCCGCCCGCGTGCGACTGCGAGAGCGCTGTGGCCTGGCCGAAGGTGAGCGGGTCGATCGTCACGTCGGCGCCGGCGGTGAGCGCGGTGCCCGAGGCGATCGTGACGGTGGTCGTGGTGGTGGTGCTCGACTGGGCCGCGGCGCTGCCGATGGCGACCAGGCCGCCGCCGCCGTTGGCCGAGTCGGCGCTGACCCCGGCGTTGGAGGCGGTGGTGAGGACGATCGAGCCGCCGGCGGTGATCGTCGCGCCTTCGTCGATGGTGACCGTGACCGCGGCGGCCTCGGTCGCGGACGTGTTGGCGTGGCCCGAGCTGATGATGCCGCCGCCGGAGCCGTTGACGGTCGCGGTGGAGAGCTGGCCGCCGCCGGCGGTGCTGCCGGTGATCCCGACCGCGGAGAGGGTCTGGGTGCCCGATCCGACGCTGGTCAGGTCGATGACGAGCTGCTGGCTGCCGCCTCCGCCCGCACCGAGGTCGACGGGGGCCGGGGTGAACGTCCCGGGTCCGGTGATCCCGGTCCCGTCGAGAGCGATCGCCGTGCCGCCCGGGGTGGTGGCGAGCTGGAAGCCGGTGGAAGTCGCCCCGACGATGTAGTACCGGCCGCCGTCCTCGAGTCCGGTGATCGGCTGCTGACCCGGGGTGAAGAAGCGGTGGATGACCGCGCGTCCCGCATCCGAACGGTCCGGGGTGAGCGCGATGGGGGTCACCGGGATGGGGTTGTTGCTGCCGTCGACGCAGGTGCCGGTGGCGTCGCACAGGTTCGCGGCGAGGCGGATCTGGTTGCCGTTGAGCCTGATCACGTAGTAGGTGGCGCCGTTGACGAGGCCGCCGATCGGGTCGGTCGCCCCCTCGTAGACGACCGCCTGGCCGGTGGTGAAGCCGTTGTTCGGGATCGTGATGGTGTTGTCGTCCACGTAGGTGAGCGCCGGCGGGTTGCCGGAGATGATCGGCTTGAAGCTGCCGTCGACCGCCACTTCGACCTGGTCGGTGGTGAACGACTGGAGCGCGTTGCCGTTCGTGTAGGTGACGGCCTGACCGTCGCTGTAGCTGTTCCCCGCGGTGATCGTGTCGCCGCCTGTGACGTTCGAGCCGGTGGCGGTGACCGCTCCGGTCGGGGTGGACGGGTCGAACAGTTGGATGTCGGAGTCGTCGATCACGTGGACGCGGTACTGACGGCCCGACACGAGTCCGGGGACAGCGGTGCTGCCGCTCGGCACGATGTAGGTGACGAGGTCGCCCTCGTGCAGGTTGTGGCGGAGCGGGACGAAGTCGGCTCCCGTCCCGGTGCCGAACTGGATGGCGTCGGTCGCCGGGTCGATGGTGGCGGCGTCGAACAGCGAGCCGAGCTGGATCGCGTTCTGGTTCACCACGATGACGTTGTACTGCGCGTTGTTCGTGAGACCGCCGACCGGGGTGCCGCCGTTGGTCGTGTAGGTCACCGTGCCGCCGGTGGTGAACGAGTGCGGGGCGGTGAACGTGATCGTGTTGCTGCCGACGTCCACGCCGGTGGCGCCGTCGAAGTCGCTGTGGTTGAGGCTGGGCGGTGCTGTCGTGTTCTGCTGCGCGCTCAGCGTGACGGTGCCGCCGGCGTAGATGCGTGCGCTCTTGTTCACCAGGAGGGTGACGGTCGGCGAGTTGACGACCGTCGCGTTGTTGGAGTCGATGTTGAGCAGGATGCCCACCGAGTCGCTGAGCGCGGACGAGATCGACACCGGGTTGGAGGCGACCCCGATGGTGATGTCGCCGACGGTGACGATCGGCGCGTTCGCCGACCCGAAGTCGGTCTCGGCGGTGGTCTGGGTCGTGGCCGTCGCGCCGGCGTCGGAGATCGCGACGCCCGCTCCGCTGGTGTCGCTGATCAGGGCCGTCGTGGTGTCCACGGTGCTGGATTGCACGGTGATCGAGCGGGCGCCGGGAGTCGTCGCGGTCGCGCCGTGGGCGGCTCCGAGCATCG
The DNA here is from genome assembly GCF_945957465.1 of uncultured Leifsonia sp. Lineage (GTDB taxonomy): Bacteria > Actinomycetota > Actinomycetes > Actinomycetales > Microbacteriaceae > Leifsonia. Next base: position 58,906 of record NZ_CAMFLC010000011.1, on the reverse strand, counting down.
TCGCGAACGTCTGCGCCTGGTCGGTCGCAGCCGGCCGCGCGGACGACACCGTGCCGAGGCCGCCGTTGACGGATCCGCCCTTCGCCGTCGTCGTCCCGGTCGCGCTCGCGAGGACGACGACGGCCGCGCTCGGAGCGTTCAGCAGCGCGCTCTGCTCGATGGCGGCGGTGGTGACGACCGCGCTGGTGATGGTCGCGAGCGGCGACGAGGTGGTCGCGGCGATCGCGCCGTAGCTGCGCGCTCCGGCGGTCGTCGAGACGGTGTTGGTCGCGGTCGACTGCACGGTCAGCCCGGTCGCCAGCGTGAGGACGCCCCCGAAGCCCGCCGACGTCGCTGCGGCGATTCGCCCGGTCGGCACGCTGATCCCGAACTCGAACACCCCGCCGGACGCCGTGTCCGTCGTCGCGGTGACGGTGTTCGCCGCGGTGGCCGTGACGGCGCCGTCGCCGCTGGTGGCCAGTGCTCCGGTGCCGTAGTGGGCGGTGACGCCCGCCGAGGCGAGCAGTTCGGCATCCACCAGGGCCGCGGTGATTCCGGCCAGGCTGATGTTCAGCGAGTTCGCCAGGGCGGTGACGACGCTTGTCGCCGCCGCCGAGACGGTGGCGCCGGTCGACGCGAGCAGCGAGCCGTTCATCGTGGCCGACACCGGCGCGCCGATCGTCGCGCCGGTGAAGAAGACGCCGGCCGCGATGACGCCGCCCGCGGTGCTGCTCGCCTCCGCGTCCGCACTGTTGCCGCCCGGATTGAGCGCCGAGACGGTGAACTGGCCGGCCGCCGTGATGCGCGCGCCGGCGCCGACACCGGCGGCGATCGTGGCGCTCGGCGCGATGTCGGCGAGCACGACCACGCCGGTGACGCCGCCGATGCTGAAGTTGCTGACATCCGCGGTGGCCTTCGCCGTGTTGTGGCCGCTCGCCGAGACGGTGAAGGCGCCGGAGGTCGTGGTGCCGCCGTCGAACTGCGCGGTGGTGGCGGCCGCGACGTTCGCGACGGGCGACAGCCCGAGGAGCGCGATGCCGCCACCGGAGGTCCGGGTCGGCGTCGAGGTGGCGCTGTTCGCCGAACCGGCGTGGACGAGCACCGCACCCGCCCCGGCGTCGACGGTCGTGGCGGTGGAGTCGACCAGCGCCTGGACGCCCGCCGACGAGGTCACCTTCGCGACCGTGTCGCCGTACGACGCGGTGATCAGCCCGATGGAGACCACCGCGGAGGTCGCGGTCGCGGCGCTGGTCGCATCCGCGGTGACCGAGAGTCCCTGGCTGTGGACGGAGTCGGCCAGTTCGGCGCGGGTCTCGTCGGCGACCAGCGCGGTGGAGGCGTTCGCCGCTCCCGCGTACAGACCGATGCTGGCGGCATCGGTGCGGGTCGTCGCGCTGTTCGCACCGGTGGCGACGACCTGCACGGTGCCGTTGGAGGTGAGGCTGCCGCCGGTCGCGATGGCCACGACACCGGCGGTCGACTGGACCTCCGCGTCGACGAGCGCGAGCGTGACGGTGAGGAGCCCGAGGCCGGCGCTCGTGCTGGAGGCGTCGGCCGTGCTGTCCCCCGCCGCCTTCACGAGCACGGAGCCGGAGGCGAGGACCGGGGCGCGCAGTTCGGCCGTCGTGGCGCCCGCCAGCAGCGCGCTCGCGACGAACGCGCCGGCGCTGATGAGCCCGCCGCCGCCGCTGGTGACGGTCGCCTTCGCGTAGTCGCCGTGGCTGCCGTCCGAGACGATGGTCGCGGTGACCGACACCGCGCCGACGCTGCTGAGGCTCGCGGTCGAGCCGACGCTCGCGAGCACATCAGCGGCCTGGGTGACCGAGGCGAGAGCGCTGACGCCCTGGCCGCCGCCGAGCAGGCTGACCGTGACGACGAACGCGTCGGCGATCGCCTGGTTCTGGCCGCTCGCGGCGACCGTGATGGATCCGGAGGCGCTGACCACGCCGTCCAGGTGCGCCTCGGTGGCTCCGGTGACCGTCGCGATGGGCAGCAGGAGGCTGAAGCCGATCAGGCTGAGCGCCGCACTCGGGGTCTGGGCGCTCGCGTGGTTGGTGGATGCGGCGCTCACCGTCACCGCGCCTCCCGCGGAGACGCTCGACCCGCCGGCGAACCGCGCCGTCGTCGTGCGGTTCGTGATCGCCCGGGCGACGTTGATCCCGGAGGTGATCGCGCCGGTGGCGACGCTCAGCGTGGAGGTGGTCGGGGTGTTCACTCCCACCGCCGAGATGGACGCGCCGCCGCTCAGGGTGGCGTGCCCGCTGTAGGCCGCGGACGTGGCTCCGTCGATCGTGGCCACCGCCACGGCGCCCGAGATGCCGCCGCCGATCCCCGCCGCGACCGAGTACGCCTGCACCGGCGCCACGATGGTCGACTGCGCCCGCTCGACGATGCCGCCGGCCGGGGCCAGCGAGCCGATCGCGACGTTCCCGATGGTGGCCGTGGTGTCGCCGTCGATGGTCGCCACGGCGACGGAGGCTCCGGCGGCCACGGCGCCGATCGAGCCGCCGATCGAGAGCGGCGAGACGGTGCGGGTGGCGAGCGCCTCGACGTCGACGACACCGCCGGCGGTCGGGATGACCGCGCCGGAGTCGATGTGCGCGTTCTGCGTGGCGTGGCTGGTGATCAGCACGACCTGGCCGAACACGGCAACCAGGCCGCCGACGCCGGCGAAGCCGAGGCCGTCGTCCGTCTCGGTGAGTGCGGTGGCGACCCGGACGCCCCCGCCTGCGGTGACGCTGACGCCGGTCTGGATCGACGCCTCGACGTTGCTGGTGATCCGCGCGATCAGGATGGACCCGCCGACCGCGACGGCCCCGCCCGCGGCCGTTCCCGCGACGCCGGCGAAGCCGAGGTCCTCGGCCGCGCCGACGTTCAGGCCGCCGCCGATGACGATGACCGTGTTCGCGCCGATCGTGGCCACGGTCCCGGCGGCGACGCTGTTGCTGAACTCGCTGCTGACGATGTTCGAGCCGGGTGCCGCTGCGTGCACCGTCTGGTTGGCCGCGACCAGCGAGGGCTGCATCCGGCCGTTGGTGTTGTCGGAGGTGTTGTGCATGTTCGCGGTGCCGTCGAGGATGCCCTGGAAGCCGCCCTGCCCGGCGCCGTTGGCGTGGCCGCCCGCCTCCGTCGCCGCATCCGGGCTGCTCGAGGAGGTGTTCAGGGAGTCGGTCGAGCCCTCCCAGGTGCCGCTCGCGTCGCCGACCGGGTTCACGCCGGTGTTGTTGCTCGTGGCGCCATAGCGCTTGCCGTCGGAGCCGGTGACGACGTCCCCCTGCTTGTAGGCGGTCGAGCCCGACCAGGTGCCCCTGTCGGTGCCGTAGCTCCCCTCGTTGTACGACCCGGTCGGCTGGGTGCCGACGCCCCAGACCGAGACGGAGCCGGCCGCGCCGACGAACCCGCCCCCGACGCTGATCGCGTAGGTCTGGATCTGCTTGCTCGTCAGCGCGAAGAACGAGACGTCCTTCGCCGCGTGCACGGTGGCGTACGACCCGATGTAGGCCTGAGCCGTGACGTCGGCCACGCCGATGTCGATGCCGCCGGCGACACCGACGAAACCTGCCGCGAGGCCGCCGCCGATGGTGAAGGTGGTCACCAGGTCCGCCGCCGAGACGTTGATCGATTGGAGGGAGCCGGCGCCGGGCAGGAGGTCGATGCGCGTGCGGTTCAGCGCGTTGCTGTCGATGAAGGCGAGCGTCGTCGTGTGCACCAGCGTGACGTTGAGCGCTCCGGCCACCCCGACGAATCCGCCGCCGGCCGTGACGGCCATCCCGAACACGTTCTCGCTCGAGCCGGCCTGCACGGCCAGGCCGTGGAAGGCCGGGAGCACCCCGAACCCGGTGGCGCCGACCGTTCCGTCGAAGACGCCCGCGAGCGCGACGCCGGGCTGCTGCGCGAGCGCGTCGACGGAGCTGCCCGCGCCGACGAACGCCCGGGTGTCCTTGCTGAGGGAGGTGACCGCCACGCCGATGCCGACGCCGACGGCGCCGACGGCGAGACCACCGGAGACCACGGTCAGCTTCGAGGCATCGTGCGCCGCGATCAGGACGTTGTTGCCGGCGACGACGGTCACCCCGGCGCCGGTGTCGGCGTAGGTGTGCAGCGCGAGCACGATCACGGCCGCGACACCGGCGACCCCTACGGCTCCGCCCGCGGCGGCTGCGGCCACGGCGGTGACCCGGTCGGAGGCCGTGGCGGAGACGATCACGTCGCGCGCCGCATCCACCACCGCTCCCGCGCCGATGGTGCTGTCCGTGTTGACCGTGACGATGCCGACCGCGGCGTTGGCGCCGACGCCGACCGCTCCGGCGGCGACGGAGGCGGCGACCATGAGGAGCTGGAAGGCGTTGCCCGCGCCGACGATCACGCTCTGCGCCGACGACGCACCGGCGTTGCCGGTGTTGACTTGGGCGATCCGCCCGATCGAGGCGGAGGTGTTCGCCGTGACGATGTTGACGCTGCCGCTGACCGAGACCCCGACCGTGCCGAAGCCGGCCGCGACACCGTAGCCGCCGATGGTGTCGCTGTTGTTCGCCGTGACCGCGACCCCGCGGAAACCGGCGACGGTGTTCGGCGTCACGACGCTGATGCCGGTCACCGACGCTGCGTCGCCCGGAGGCTGGTCGCCCTGGCGGAGGATGCTGTGGGCGCGGTCGGCTCCGGCGGTCGCCGCGTCGAGCGTGATCGGCGTCTGGACGGCGCCGCTGCAGGTGCTGCCGGACGGGTCGGCCTGGCAGGCTGTGGCGGCGAGCTCAAACGAGTGCGGGCCGGTGACGATGGCGTAGTAGGTGCGCCCGTCCACCAGTCCCCCGATGGCGGTGCCGCCGCCCGCCCGGTAGACGACCGGATCGCCGGTGGCGAGGGTCAGGTCGTAGGGCAGCGTGATCACGTTGCCCGACACGTCCAGCGACGGGGTGAAGTACTGACCGGCCGCGACCGGCGCCGCGGCCCGGTCCGTCGGGAGGATGCGCTGCGATTCGCCGCCGCGCACCGGCTGCGTCAGCGCGATGATCGCGCCGCCCTGCGTGGCCGACAGCTGCACCTCGTGCGCCGAGATCACGTGGACGTAGTAGACGCCGCCCTGGGTGAGGCCGCCGATGGAGGCGCCGCCGCCGTTGTCGTACAGCACCTGCTGGCCCTCGGTGAAGCCGTGCGCGTAGCCGAGGTCGATCGTGCGACCGTCCGCTTCGATCGCCGTGGCCGGCGTGAACCGGGTGTCGACGGCCGTGACGGTGAAGCCTCCGGTGCCCGTCGTGATGCCCGCGCCGTTGCCCAGCGCGTTCACGATCGAGTTGTCGCCGATGAAGGCTGTCGTCGTCTTGGTCACCACGGGGACCGCGGCGGAGGCCCCGACGCCCACCTCCCCGCCGATCGCCAGGCTGCCCGCGATGACGCTCAGGGTGAGCTGCTCGTTCGCCGCGATGCGGGCGCTGCCGCCGGCCAGGATGGTGGTGCGGGAGGTCGCGCAGGCGGCGGCCGTGATCGTCCCGGCCGTGCACACCTCGCCGACGAACGCCTCGGTCACGATGGTGAAGACCGGCACCGCCGCGTTGAGTGCGACGCCGACGGCCCCGCCTGCGGAGGCGCCGGCCGAGATCGAGGTGACGTCCTCCTTCGAGGTGGCGTCGACGGTCACCGAGCCGTTCGCCGCCACGAGCACCTGCGGGGCGATCCAGGCCTGGGTGTCCTTGCTCAGCACCTCCACGTCCGCGCCCGCTCCGACTCCGGCGGAGCCGCCGACGGCGAGCTGCCCGGCGATGCCGCGGATGGTGGTCGTGTCGGTCGCGTACAGGGCGACGCCCTCGGTCGCGGAGGCGCCGGTGTTGACGCCGTTGACGGTGACACCGCGGTCGATGTGGGCGTGCGTGGTGTGGTTCAGCACATCCACCGTCGCCGAGCCCGCGACGCCGGCGGAGCCGCCGACCGAGCCGCCGACGGCGATCAGCTCGATGCTCGCGCTCTGCGTGGCGCCGATGGTCAGCCCGGTCGCCCCGTGCGCCCAGATGTCGTCGCCCGCGGCGATGTAGGCGTCCACGATGCTGCTGCGCGAGAGCACCGCCGACGAGATCCCGACACCCGCCGAGCCGCCGACGCTGATCTGCCCGGCGTACAGGCGGAACGAGCCGCCGTCGTCGGAGGCGAGAACGGTGACGTCGCCGCCCGCGTGTACCGTCGTGGAGCGTCCCGCGCCGCCGTCGATGTAGGCGCGCGTTCCCGGCGCGCTCGAGCCCGGGTTCAGCACGAGCACGATGATCGACCCGGTGACTCCGGCGCTCTGCGAGGCCGCCGCGCCGATCGCGATCTCGGTGTAGCTCTCCGGGTCGGTCGCCCGCAGGCTGACGCCTCCGCCGACCGTGGCGTTCACCGACGAGCCGAGGTAGGCCCGCACATCCTTGTTGATGACTCCGACGATGACGCTGATCCCGACGCCGACACTGCCGAGGCTCAGTCCCAGCGAGCCGGCGAGCTCGAACAGCCGGACGTCGTCGGAGGCGGCGATCGTGATCGACTGGCCGGGCGAGGAGGCGATGGTCTGGTTGATCGACGCGTGGTCGGCGATGTAGGCCTGCGTGGTCAGGTCGAAGACGTCGATGACGAAGGCGCCGCCGACCGCGACCCCGCTGGTGCCCGCACCGCCCGCGACGGCGACGCCGCTCACATCCGGCAGCTGCACGGCCGGGATGAGGCTGATGCCGAGCGGGACGATCGAGGCCGTCGCGCTCAGCGAGATGGCGCCGCCGGCGTCGATGACGGTCGGCTGCTGGGCGCTGGAGTCGATGTGGGCGAGCGTGCTGACCGCGAGCACGTTGACGACGATCGCCGCGCCGACGCCGGACCCGTCGAGCGACAGTCCGCCCGCACCGGCGATGGACTGCAGACCCATCGGGTCGCTCGCCGCGAGGACGAGCGCGCCGGCCGCGGCGAGACGCGATCCGGCGCCGACCACGGCCGTGTTCGCGAGCGTGAGCACCTGCACGCCGACCGAGCCGGCCACGCCGACATCCCCGGCGCCGCCCGCCGCCGAGATGCCCCAGACCGTGAAGTCGTTCTCCGCACCGGCCGCCGTGATGCCCTGGACCAGGATGCTGCCGCCGGCGATGGTCGCACCGGCGCCGATCGAGCCCGCGTTGGTCACCGTGGCGACGTTGAGCGCGATGCCCGCGCCGATGTTGTTGCTGTTGATCGCGGTGGAGGTCCCGACCGCCTTGGCGAGCGCATCCGTCGAGTTGACGGCGCTGACGCCGATCGCGCCCGCCGCCGTGATGGTCAGGCCCGCGGCGACGCTCGCGGTGTTGGTGTCGGTGACCACGTTCACGCTGACCGCGGCGCCCACGCCGACGCCCTGGCCCGAGGACTGGCCGGACTGGCCGCTCGATTCGGTGTTCGCGCCGCCGACCGCGCCGCCCGCGGAGGAACTACCGGTCGGCAGCAGACCCTCGTTGCCGCTGGTGCTCGGGGTGTTCTGCACCGCATCCTTCGACTGGCCGTCGGCGCTGCCCCCGGTGCCGGGTGTGGTGCCCTGCGCGCTCGCCGTGACGTCGGCGCTTCCGGAGGTGGTGGTCGTCGCGGTGAGGATGACGGAGGCGCCGGCGATGTTGCGCGCGGTGGCCGCGGTGGTGGTGACGAGGAGGACGTTCACCGCGATGATCGCGCCGACGGCCACGCTGCTGCTCGCCGCCTTCGCGTCGCCGGTGATCGACGCCGAGCCCGTGTGCGTCGCCGTGATCAGCACGGCGCCGGCGGCGGTGAGCCCGCCTGCGGCCGGGGTTCCGGCAGCGCTCGGCGTGCCGAGCCGCGCCGTGGTGACGGGCGTGACGATGTTGATGCCGACGGCCGGGCTGACCGCGACCGACGACCCGGCGGAACCCGCCGTGACCTGGTTGACGACCGGATCGGCGGAGGTGGCGCTCAGGGTCACGGCGCGGCCTCCGGTGAGGACGGCGCCGTCCTCGACCTCGGCCCGGGTCACGTTCGTCGTGAGCACGTTGATGGCGATGGACGCGCCGACTCCGACGGTGCCCCCGCCGCCGATCGACGCGTCGGCGAGCGCCTTCGCCGAGTCGGAGCGGAGGTTCTCCGCGATGAACGCGACGTCGCCCGTCCCGGCGGCCACCGTCGCGGTGCCCGGGATGAACGCCTCGGTCGTGTCGGTGACGATGTTCAGCGCGAGCGCGCCGGCGACGCCGATCTTCTTCGAGCCGGCCCCGGCATCCGCCTCGACTGTGAACGTGTGGGTGGAGTCGGCGCCGAGCGCGGTCATCGTCGCCTGCACCTGCAAGCCGTTGCCGGTGACGCGCGTGCGCTGGCCGAGGAACGAGCGGTTGGTGATGTGGACGAGGTTGAGCGCGACGGCGGCGCCGACGCCCACGTTCGCCGCCTTGACGGCGGTGCCGTCGGCCTTCACCGCGCCGTCGACGTTCTCCGAGCTCTTCAGGCTGACGACGCCGCCCGCGGTGAGGGCCAGGCCGTCCGGAAGGGTGGAGGTCGCGGTGACGTCGGCGATGTTCACCGCGATGGCGGCGGCCACCGAGACCTTGCCGTCGGAGCTGGCGGCCGACGGGCTGGCGCTGGCCGTCGATCCCGAACCGCCGTTCGCCGTGTCGGTGCCGATCGCATTGTCGCGCTCCTTCTGCGCCTGCCCGTCGACGCCTCCCGACGGCGCTCCGGCGTCGCCCTGCTGCGGGGCGCCGCTGGCCGAGGCGCTCGCGGTCGCGCCGTCGACCGACGAGCCGAAGGCGCCGAAAGCGATGCCACCCGCCGCCGTGATGTTGCGGCCGGTGGTGGACGTGACGGTGTGGGTGACGAGGGTGAGGGCGAGCCCGACGCCGATGGAGGCGCTGGAGCCGCCCGTCGCCACGGACCCGGCGCTCGTGGTGGCGCCCGCCGTCTGGCGCGCGATCGCGGAGAACGAGCCGGTCAGCACGATCGTGCCGTTCGCGGCGAGGGTGCCGATGCTCGCGCTGGTCCGGACGTTCGAGATCGTGACGGCGATGGCCGGCGAGACGTCGACCTTTCCGCCGGCGGCGCCCATCTTCGCGTCGGTGGTCGCGATGTCCCCCGCGGTGGCGCTCAGCGCGAAGTCGTGGGCCCCGATCACCGCGATGCCGTCATCGAGGAGTGCCACGGTGGTGTCGGTGATGAGGTTGAGGGCGACGGAGGCGCCGACGCCGACGTTCGTGGCGGTCACCCCGCCGGGGGTGGGCTCGGCGCTGACGGTGGAGGTCGCGTTGCTGGCCGCGGTGACCGCGACATCCCCTCCGGTCAGCGTCACGGTGCCCGAGAGCTCGGCGAGCGTCGCCTGGTTCACGATCGCAAGGGCGACGGATCCGGCGACCGAGATCTTGCCCTGCCCGGCGCCCGAGACGGCCTGCGCACCGTAGGTGGAGGTGGTGTCCGCCCCGTTGGGAGTCACCGTCGCCGAGACGGTGAGGGCGTGCGCGTGGATCGTGTCGCCGACCGGCAGGATCGCCTGGTCGGTGACATTCGCCAGGGTGATGGCGACCCCGGCGCCGATCGTGGCGGTCGCCCCGTGCGACGCGGAGCCGTCGGCCGCACTGGCCGCGTCGGTGTTCGCGCGCGAGGCAAGGGTGACGAGTCCGCCGGCGGTGAGGTCCAGGCCGGTGCGCTCCAGGGTGGCGCGGGCGACGATCGTGGCGAGGTCGATACCGACCGCTGCGGCGACGTTGACCTTGCCGTCGGAGGTGGATGCGCTCGGCGTCGACGCAGCACCGGAGGTTTTGCCGCCGTTCGCCGTCGAGGTCGCATCCGCGTTGTCGCGCTGCGTCTTGACCTGCTGATCGACCCCGTCACCGGCGCCGCCGCCTCCGCCGCTGCCGGACCCGGTCGCACCGTTCTCCGGAGCACCCGACGCGGATGCGGCGGCCGACGCGGACGAGCCGCTGATTCCGGAGGCGACCAGGGCGACGTCGCCGCCCGCGGTGATGCTGCGTGCGGTCGTGGCGGTGACGGTGTGGTTCGCGATCGTCAGCGCCAGTCCGACGCCGACCGCGGCCGTCGTGCCGCCGGAGACGACGGCTCCGGCCGTCGAGGCGGCACCGGCGACCTGCGCCGCGCTCGCCGAGAACGATCCGGTGAGGACGATCGCCGAGCCCAGGACGCCCAGCCGGGCCGAGGTCGTGACGTTCGACAGGGTGACGGCGACCGCGGGGGCGATGTCGACCTTGCCGCCCGCCGCGCCCATCTTGGCCTCGGTGACGGCCGCGTCCCCCGCCGTCGCGGTCAGGGTGACGTCGGCGGCGCCGGTGAGGCTGATGCCGTCATCGAGCGTGGCCGTAGTGGTGTCGGTGATGAGGTTCAGGGCGACGGATGCGCCGACGCCGACGTTCGTGGCGGTGACGCCGCCCGGCGTGGGCTCGGCCTTCACGGTGGATGCGGCGTTGCTTGCGGCGGTGATCGTCGCGTCGCCGCCGGTCAGCACGACATTCCCGGCCAACTCGGCCGTGGTCGTCTGGTTGACCACCGCCAGCGCCAGGGACCCGGCGACGGAGATCTTGCCGCCGCCCGCACCGGAGGTCGCCTGCGCTCCGTAGGTCGAGGTGACATCGGCGCCGTTCACCGTCTCGGTCGCCGACACGGTCAACGCGTGCGCGTGAACGGTGTCCCCGGTCGGCAGCAGCGCCTGGTTCGTCACGTTCGCCAGCGTGATCGCGACCGCCGCACCGATCGTCGCCGTCGCCCCCTGCGACGCGGAGCCGTCGGCGGTGGTGCCCGCGTCCGTGTTCGCCGAGGATGCGAGGGTCACGAGCCCGCCCGCGGCCAACGTGAGACCCGTGCCCACGATCGTCGCCTGCGAGACCGTGGTCGCCAGGTCCAGAGCGATCGCCGCCGCGACGTTCACCTTGCCGTCGGATGTGGATGCACTCGGCGTCGACGCAGCACCAGACGTCTTGCCGCCGTTCGCGGTCGAGGTCGCGTCGGCGTTGCTCCGCTGCGCCGCGACCTGCTGATCGACGCCGTCACCGGCTCCGCCGCCACCCCCGCTGCCCGACCCGGTCGCCCCGTTCTCCGGAGCACCCGACGCCGACGCGCTCGCCGACGCCGACGACCCGCTGATGCCCGACGCCGTCAACGTGAGCGTCGTACCGGCCGAGATACTCCGCGCCGTCGTCGCCGTCACGGTGTGGTTCGCGATCGTCAGCGCCAGCCCCACACCGACCGCCGCCGTCGACCCACCGGAGACGACCGCACCCGCGGTCGTGGAAGCACTGGCGACCTGGGTCGCCGTCCCGGAGAACGCGCCCGACAGGGCGAGACCGGTGCCGAGCGTCCCGACCTTCGCGGTCGTCGTGACGTTCGACAGCGTCACCGCGACCGCAGGGGCGACATCGACCTTGCCACCCGCCGCGCCCATCTTGGCCTCGGTGACCGCTGCATCCCCCGCCGTCGCGCTGAGCGTGACGTCGGTGGCGCCCGTCAGGCTGATGCCGTCGTCGAGGACTGCGGTGGTCGTGTCGGTGATCAGGTTCAGGGCGACCGACGCCCCGACACCGACGTTCGTGGCCGTCACGCCGCCCGGCGTGGGCTCGGCCTTCACGGTGGATGCCGCGTTGCTTGCGGCGATGATCGTCGCGTCGCCGCCGGTCAGCACGACGTTCCCGGCCAGCTCGGCCGTGGTCGTCTGGTTGACCACCGCCAGCGCCAGGGACCCGGCGACCGAGATCTTCCCGCCGCCCGCACCGGAGGTCGCCTCGGCGCCGTAGGTGGCGATCGCATCCGCGCCGTTCGCCGTCACGGTGGCGGAGACCGTCAGCGCCTTCGCGTGCACGGTGTCCCCGGCCGGCAGCAGCGCCTGGTTCGTCACGTTCGCCAGAGTGATCGCCACCGCCGCGCCGATCGTCGCCGTCGCACCCTGCGACGCGGAGCCGTCCGCGGTCGTGGTCGCGTCGGTGTTCGCGCTGGAAGCGAGGGTGACCTCGCCGCCGGCGGTCAGAGCGAGGCCGGTGCCGACGATGGTCGCCTGCGAGATCGTGGTCGCGACATCGAGAGCGATGGCCGCTGCGACGTTCACCTTGCCGTCGGAGGTGGACGCGCTCGGCGTCGTGGCCGCCCCGGAAGTTTTGCCGCCGTTCGCGGCCGAGGTCGCGTCCGCGTTGTCGCGCTGCGTCTTGACCTGCTGATCGACGCCGTCACCGGCTCCGCCGCCACCCCCGCTGCCGGACCCGGTCGCCCCGTTCTCCGGAGCACCCGACGCCGACGCGCTGGCGCCGGCCGACGACCCGCTGATGCCGGAGGCGACCAGGGCGATGCCGCCGCTCGCAGTGATGCTGCGTGCGGTCGTGGCGGTGACGGCGTGGTTCGCGATCGTCAGCGCCAGTCCGACGCCGACCGCGGCCGTCGACCCACCCGAGACGACCGCTCCGGCCGTCGAGGAGGCGCTCGCCACCTGCGTCGCCATCCCGGAGAAGGAGCCGGTCAGGCCGAGCCCTGCGCCGAGGGTTCCGACCTTGGCGGTCGTCGTGACGTTCGACAGCGTCACCGCGACCGCCGGGGCGATGTCGACCTTGCCGCCCGCCGCGCCCATCTTCGCCTCGGTGACCGCCGCATCCCCCGCCGTCGCGGTCAGCGTGACGTCGGCGGCGCCCGTCAGGCTGATCCCGTCATCCAGCACCGCGGTGGTCGTATCCGTGATCAGGTTCAGCGCGACGGATGCGCCCACGCCGACGTTCGTCGAGGTCACGCCGCCCGCGGTCGGCTCGGCCTTCACGGTGGATGCGGCGTTACTCGCGGCGGTGACAAGCGCGTCGCCCCCAGTGAGGACCACCCCGCCCGCGAGCTCCGCCGTCGTCGTCTGGTTCACCACCGCGAGCGCCAGGGACCCGGCGACCGAGATCTTGCCGCCACCCGCGCCGGAGGTCGCCTCGGCGCCGTAGGTCGAGGTGACGTCGGCGCCGTTCACGGTCTCCGTTGCGGAGACCGTCAGCGCCTTCGCGCGCACGGTGTCGCCGGTCGGCAGCAGCGCCTGGTTCGTCACGTTCGCGAGTGTGATGGCAACCGCCGCGCCGATGGTCGCTGTCGCTCCTTGCGACGCCGACCCGTCGGCGGTGGTGGCCGCGTCCGTGTTCGCCGAGGATGCGAGTGTCACGAGTCCCCCCGCGGTCAGCGTGAGACCGGTGCCGACGACCGTCGCCTGCGACACAGTCGTCGCCAGATCCAGAGCGATCGCCGCCGCGACGTTCACCTTGCCATCGGAGGTGGATGCGCTCGGCGTCGTCGCCGCACCGGAGGTCTTGCCGCCATTCGCGGCCGACGTCGCGTCGGCGTTGCTCCGCTGCGCCGCGACCTGCTGATCCACGCCGTCACCCGCACCGCCGCCACCGCCACTGCCCGACCCGGTCGCACCGTTCTCCGGAGCACCCGACGCGGATGCGGCGGCCGACGCCGACGACCCGCTGACCCCCGACGCCGTCAACGTCAGCGTCGTACCGGCGGTGATGCTGCGTGCGGTCGTGGCGGTGACGGTGTGGTTCGCGATCGTCAGCGCCAGCCCCACACCGACCGCCGCCGTCGACCCACCGGAGACGACCGCGCCCGCGGTCGTGGAGGCGCTCGCGACCTGGGTCGCTGTCCCGGAGAACGCACCCGACAGCGTGAGCCCCCCACCGGTGGTCCCAACCCGGGAGGTCGTCGTCACGTTGGACAGGGTCACCGCGACGGCGGGCGCGATGTCGACTTTGCCGCCCGCGGCGCCCATCTTCGCCTCGGTCGTGGCCGTGTCGGTCGCGGTGGACTCCAGGGCCACGTTGGCGGCGCCGGTGAGGCTGATACCGTCATCGAGCGTGGCCGTGGTGGTGTCGGTGATGAGGTTGAGGGCGACGGATGCGCCGACGCCGATACTTGTCGAGGTCACGCCGCCCGCGGTCGGTTCAGCCTTGACCGTCGATGCCGCACTGCTCGCCGCGACGATGCTCGCATCCCCGCCGGTGAGCACCACATTCCCCGCCAGCTCCGCGGTGGTCGTCTGGTTGACCACCGCCAGCGCCAGGGACCCGGCGACGGAGATCTTCCCGCCGCCCGCGCCCGAGGTCGCCTGCGCGCCGTAGGTCGAGGTGACGTCGGCGCCGTTCACCGTCTCGGTCGCGGACACGGTGAGAGCCTTGGCGTGCACGGTGTCATCGGTCGGCAGCAGCGCCTGGTCGGTCACGTTCGCGAGGGTGATCGCGACGGCTGCGCCGATCGTCGCGGTTGCGCCTTGCGACGCGGAGCCGTCCGCGGTGGTCGCCGCATCCGTGTTCGCCGACGACGCCAGCGTCACGAGTCCGCCCGCGGTCAGCGTGAGACCCGTGCCGACGATCGTCGCCTGCGACACGGTCGTAGCGAGGTCGAGGGCAATGGCCGCTGCGACGTTCACCTTGCCGTCGGAGGTGGATGCGCTCGGCGTCGTGGCCGCCCCGGAGGTCGTGCCGCCGTTCGCCGCCGAGGTCGCATCCGCGTTGTCTCGCTGCGTCTTGACCTGCTGATCCACGCCGTCACCGGCTCCGCCGCCACCACCACTGCCCGACCCGGTCGCGCCGTTCTCGGGAGCACCGGACGCGGACGCGCTCGCCGACGCATCCGACGAGCTCACCCCCGACGCTCGAAGGCTGAGGTCGCCACCGGCCGTGATGCTCCGCGCGGTCGTCGCCGTCACGGTGTGGTTCGCGATCGTGAGCGCCAGCCCGACTCCGACGGCGGCCGTCGACCCACCGGAGACGACCGCACCCGCGGTCGTGGAGGCGCTCGCCACCTGGGTCGCCGTCCCGGCGAAGGATCCCGTCAGGCTCAGCCCGGCGCCGAGCGTCCCGACCGTCGCCGTTGTCGTTACGTTCGACAAGGTGACCGCGACCGCCGGGGCGATGTCGACCTTGCCGCCCGCCGCGCCCATCTTCGCCTCGGTGGTCGCCGCATCCGCAGCGCTGGAAGCGAGGGTCACGTTCGCCGCTCCGGTCACGCTGATCCCGTCATCCAGGACGGCGGTCGTCGTATCGGTGATCAGGTTCAGGGCGACGGAGGCGCCCACGCCGACGTTCGTCGAGGTCACGCCGCCCGCGGTCGGCTCAGCCTTCACGGTCGATGTCGCCGCGCTCGCGGCGGTGACGGTCAGGTCGCCGCCGGTCAGGACGACGTTCCCGGCCAGCTCCGCCGTGGTCGTCTGGTTCACCACCGCCAGCGCCAGGGACCCTGCGACCGAGATCTTCCCGCCGCCCGCGCCGGAGGTCGCCTGCGCTCCGTAGGTCGAGGTGACATCGGCGCCGTTCACCGTCTCGGTCGCCGACACGGTCAACGCGTGCGCGTGAACGGTGTCCCCGGTCGGCAGCAGCGCCTGGTTCGTCACGTTCGCCAGCGTGATCGCGACCGCCGCACCGATCGTCGCCGTCGCCCCCTGCGACGCGGAGCCGTCGGCGGTGGTGCCCGCGTCCGTGTTCGCCGAGGATGCGAGGGTCACGAGCCCGCCCGCGGCCAACGTGAGACCCGTGCCCACGATCGTCGCCTGCGAGACCGTGGTCGCCAGGTCCAGAGCGATCGCCGCCGCGACGTTCACCTTGCCGTCGGATGTGGATGCACTCGGCGTCGACGCAGCACCAGACGTCTTGCCGCCGTTCGCGGTCGAGGTCGCGTCGGCGTTGCTCCGCTGCGCCGCGACCTGCTGATCGACGCCGTCACCGGCTCCGCCGCCACCCCCGCTGCCCGACCCGGTCGCCCCGTTCTCCGGAGCACCCGACGCCGACGCGCTCGCCGACGCATCCGACGAGCTCACCCCCGACGCCGTCAAAGTCAGCGTCGTGCCCGCGGTGATCGAGCGGGCCGTCGTGGCCGTAACCGTGTGGTTCGCGATCGTCAGCGCCAGCCCGACACCGACGGCCGCCGTCGTTCCGCCCGAGACGACCGCGCCCGCGGTCGTGGAGGCGCTCGCGACCTGGGTCGCCGTCCCGGAGAACGCGCCCGACAGGGCGAGACCTCCACCGGTGGTCCCCACCCGCGAGGTGGTCGTCACGTTCGACAGTGTGACGGCAATCGCCGGTGCGACATCGACCGTGCCGCCCGCCGCGCCCATCTTCGCCTCGGTCGTCGCCGTGTCGGTCGCCGTGGATGCCAGCGTCACGTTCGCCGCCCCGGTCAGGGTGATCCCGTCGTCCAGCACCGCGGTCGTCGTGTCCGTGATCAGGTTCAGCGCCACCGACGCGCCCACTCCGACGCTCGTCGAGGTCACGCCGCCGGCGGTCGGCTCGGCCTTCACCGTGGATGCGGCGATGCTCGCGGCGGTGACAAGCGCGTCGCCCCCGGTGAGGACCACCCCGCCCGCGAGCTCCGCCGTCGTCGTCTGGTTGACCACCGCCAGCGCCAGGGACCCGGCCACCGAGATCTTCCCGCCGCCGGCGCCCGACGTCGCCTGTGCGCCATACGTGGAGGTCGTATCCGTGCCGTCCGCGGTCTCCGTCGCCGACACCGTGAGCGCGTGCGCGTGAACCGTGTCCCCGGCGGGCAGCAGCGCCTGGTTGGTCACGTTCGCCAGCGTGATCGCGACCGCCGCGCCGATCGTCGCCGTCGCACCCTGCGACGCCGATCCGTCCGCCGTCGTCGCCGCATCCGTGTTGGCCGACGACGACAGCGTCACCAGCCCACCGGCCGTGAGCGCCACGCCCGTCCCCTCCACCGTCGCACGCGAGCCGGTGGTCGCCAGGTCGATCGCGACCGCTGCGGCGGCGTTGACTTTGCCGTCGGAGGTCGACGCGCTCGGGGTGCTGGTCGTGCCCGATCCCGAACCGCCGTTCGCCGCAGCGGTCGCGTCGGCGTTGCTCCGCTGCGCTGCGACCTGCTGGTCGACGCCGTCGCCCGCGCCGCCTCCGCCGCCGCTGCCCGACCCGGTCGCCCCGTTCTCCGGCGCGCCTGAGGCGGACGCCGTCGCCGACGCCGACGACCCGGAGATCCCGGATGCGTTCAGCGTGAGCGTGGTCCCGGCGGTGATCGAGCGGGCGGTGCGCGCGCTGACCGCGTCGGTCGCCAGCGTCAGCGCCAGCCCGATGCCGACCGCGGCCGTCGAGCCGCCGGTCACCACGGCCCCGGCGACGGACGTCGCGGTCGCCCGCTGTGTGGCCGTTGCGGCGAACGCGCCGCTGACGGTGAGTGCCGCGCCGGTTCCGACGCGGGCCGTCGTGGTCACCGTCGCCAGGGTCACGGCGACGGCCGGTGCGACGTCGACTTTCCCGCCGGCCGCGCCCATCCTCGCCTCGGTCGCGGCCGCATCCGCGGCTGTCGCGACCATGGTCAGGTCGGCCGCGCCGGTGACGGCCGCGGCATCGTCGATGGCTGCGCTCGTCGTATCGGTGACGATCGCCAGCGCGACCGATGCGCCCACCCCCACGCCGGTGGAGGAGACGCCGCCCGCGGTCGGCTGCGCCGTGGCGGTCGTCGCCAGGTTCGACACGGCCGTCAGGGCGAGGTCGCCTCCGCTGAGCGCGACGTTCCCGGTGAGCTCGGCGTTCGTGCGCTGATTGACGATGGCGAGCGCGAGCGACCCGGCGACCGAGACCTTTCCGCCGCCTGCGCCGGAGGTCGCCTGGGCCCCGATGCTCGAACCGGTGTCTGCGCCATCGGGGGTCACCGTCGCGCTGAGGGTGAGAGAACGCGCGTCGATGGTGTCTCCGACCGGCAGCACCGCCTCGTTGGTCACGTTCGCGAGCGTGACCGCGACCGCCGCGCCGATCGTCGCCGTCGTGCCCTGCGACGCCGAACCGTCGGCCGTGGTCGCCGCATCGGTGTTCGCCGACGACGACAGGGTGACGGCTCCGCCCGAGCTCAGCACCGCCCCGCTGCCGACCACCGTGGCCCGGGATGTCGTGCTCGCGAGCACGATGGCGACCGCCGCCGCCGCGTTGACCGAGCCGTCGGAGGTGGACGCGCTCGGCGTGCTCGTCGTGCCCGACGTCGCTCCGCCGTTGGCCGCGGCCGTCGCATCCGCGTTGCTCCGCTGAGCCGCGACCTGCTGGTCGACGCCGTCGCCTGCGCCGCCGCCTCCCGAGCCGCCGGCGGTCACGCCGTTCTCGGGAGCGCCGGATGCGCTGGCCGTCGAGTTCGCGTTCGAGCTGCTGGTCCCCGCGGCAGCGAGGGTCAGGGTCCCGGCGGTCAGCGAGCGGGCGGTGGACGCGAGCACGGAATCGGTTGCGATGGCGAGTGCCAGTGCGATGCCGACGGCCGCCGTCGAGCCGCCCGCGACGACGGCGCCCGCGGTGGAGCCGGCCGTCGCGACCTGCGTCGCGGTCGCCGCGAAGGCGCCGCTCACCGCGATCGCACCGCCGCCTCCCGCGACACCGACCCGAACCGCGGTCGTCACCGTCGCGAGGGTGACCGCGACCGCGGGCGCGACGTCGACCTTGCCGCCGGCTGCGCCCATCCGGGCCTCCGTCGTGGCCGCATCCGTCGCCGTCGCCGTGAGGCTCGCACCGGCCGCGCCGGTGAGTGCGGCGCCGTCGTCGATGGTCGCCGTCGTCGTGTCGGTGACGATCGCCAGCGCGACCGACGCACCGACGCCGAGGTTCGTGGAGCTGACGCCGGCCGCCGAGGGCAGCGCGGCTGCCGTCGTCGTCGCCGCCGATCCTGCCGTCAGCGTCAGGTCGCCGCCGGTGAGGTGCGCCGCCCCGGCCAGGAGGGCGCCGGTCGTCTGGTTCACGATCGCCAGGGCGAGCGATCCCGCGACCGAGACCTTTCCGCCGCCCGCGCCCGATACGGCATGGGCTCCGTAGGCGGACGTCGTGTCCGCGCCGTTTGCCGTCTCCGTCGCCGACACGGTCAGCGCGTGTGCTGCCACCGTGTCGCCGGCCGGCAGCGTCGCCGTGTTCGTCGCGTCCGCCAGCGTCACGGCGACGGCGGCGCCGATCGTCGCATCCGTCCCCTGCGAGGCCGACCCGTCGGCGGAGGTCGACGCGTCGGTGTTCGCCGACGATGCGATGGTGACGAGCCCGCCGGACGTGAGCGTCAGTCCCGTCCCTTCGAGCGTCGCACGGGAGGCGGTGGTCGCCACGGCGACGGCGACGGCCGCGGCCGCGTTGACCTTCCCGTCGGAGGTGGATGCGCTCGGCGTCGCCGTCGATCCCGCTCCCGCTCCTCCGTTGGCGGTCGAGACCGCGGACGCGTTGCTCCGTTGCGCGGCCACCTGGTCGTCGACTCCCGAGCCCGCTCCGCCACCGCCTCCGCCGCCGGAGCCTGCGGCTGCGTTCTCGGGCGCGCCGCCCGCCGAGGCCGTGGCGGTCGCCGTGCTCGTGTCCGCGCCGGACGCCGTGAGTAGGATCGCGCCGCCGGCCGTGATCGAGCGGGCGGTCGTCGCGGTCGCCGTGTCGTTCACGATCACCAGGGCGAGGCCGATGCCGACCCCGGCCGTTCCCGCACCGACGGCCGTGGCGCCCGCGGTGGACGTCGCGACCGCGGTCTGCGTCGCCGACACGAGCACCGCTCCGGTCGTGACGAGCGCGGCGGCCCCCGTCCCGATCCGTGCCGCCGTCGTGAGCGTCGCGAGGGTGACGGCGACCGCGGGCACCACGGCGACCTGGCCGCCGGCGGCTCCCATCTTCGCCTCGGCCGTCACCGTGCTGCCCGCCGTCGCCGTGAGGGTCACCGTCGCCGCGCCGGTCACGGTGCCGCCGTCGGCGATCTCCGCCCGAGTGGATGCGGTGACCAGGTCGAGCCCGACCGACGCCCCCACGCCCACGGTGCCCGAGGCCACGCCCGAGCCGTCGGTCGGGTCGGCCGCGACGGTGGCGGAAAGGCTCGATCCGGCGCTGATCGTCAGGCCGCCTCCCGTGAGCGTCACGGTCCCGGCGGCCCGGGCGAGCGTGGAGGCGTTGACGACGGCGAGCGCGAACGACCCGGCCACCGACACCTTCGCGTCGGGAGCCCCGGCTCCGCTCGTCGCCTGTGCGCCGATGGTCGAGGTGTGATCGCCCGCGTCGTCGGCGACGGTCGCCGACACGGTGAGCGCCGACGCGGCGACGGTGTCCCCGACCGGGACGAGCGCCTCGTTCGTCGTGTTGGCCAGCGTGATCGCGACCGCCGCGCCGATCGTCGCGGTGCCGCCGTGCGCGGCCGAGCCGTCTGCGGTGGTGCCCGCGTCCGTGTTCGCCGCGGACGCGATGGTGACCGGCCCGGTCGCAGTGAGGACCACTCCCGTGCCGACGATCGTCGCGCGCGCGACGGTGTTCGCGACGATGACCGCGACCGCCGCCGCGACGTTGATCTTCCCGTCGGAGGTGGACGCGCTGGGCGTCGCCGTCGAACCGGACCCGTTCGCCCCGGTGCCGGCCGCGAGCCCGTCGGCGTTCGATCGCGCCCCCGCCACCTGGTCGTCGACGCCCGAGCCTGCGGCGCCGCCGCCCGCGCCCTGGCCGGAGTCGGCCGGGTTCTGCGGTGCGCCTGCGGACGACGCGGTGGATGCCGCCGCCGTGACGCTGATCCCGGAGGCGCTCAGCCCGATCCCCCCGCCGGCCGTGACCGACCGTGCGGCGGTCGCGACCGCGGTGTGCGTTGCCAGGGTGAGTGCGAGCCCGAGGCCGACCGCGCCCGAACCGCCTGCGACGGCTCCGGTCGCGGAGGTCGCCGCCGTGGCCTTCTGGGTCGCCGCGAGCGTGAGGGTCCCGCTCAGCGCGAGCAGCGTCCCGGTGCCCAGCCCCGCGCTCGTGCTGATGTCGGAGACCGCGACCGCCGCGTACGGCGCCACCGCGACGTTCGCGGCTGCGGCGCCGCCCTTCGCGACGACGCTGAGCGCGTCCTGCGCATCGGCGGTGAACCGGATGTCGCGCGCCCCGGTGACGACCGTGCCGTCGCCGAGCGACGCATCCGTCGTGTCGTTCACGATGCCGACCGCGGAGGCCGCGCCGATCCCGGTGGTCGGTGTCCCGGATCCGCTGTCGGCCATCAGGGCGGAGGTGGTGGTGGCCACGTCGGAGGATGCTGCGGCGATGAGGTCCGCGCTCGCACCGGAGAGGTTCACGGTGATGGCGGTGCCGCTGAGGGAGGCGGTCGTCGTCAGGACAACGGTGGACACGGCCACCGCTCCGGCGACTCCGAGTGTCCCGCCGCCGCCGGCGCCTGCCGTCGCGGTGGTGGTGAAGCGATCAGTGCTGTCGGTGACCCCGGCGGCGTTGCTGGGGTTCACTCCTGCGAAGAGGGCGAGGGACTTCGCGTGGATGGTGGTCTGCGGGCCGACGTTCGCACGGACGGTTGCGTCGGCCAGGGTGAGGGCGATTGCTGCGGCGATGGTGGCGGTGCTCGGTGGGCCGCGGTTCGCCGGGGTCCCGGTGGCGGTCGAGGTCGCCGAGTCGTTGAGGGTGGCGCGCAGGCTGACGTTGCCCGCGGTGATCGCGACCCCGGTGACGGACGCGTCGGCCGACGCCGTGTGGATGGTCAGGGCCAGCGCAGCGGCGGCGGTCACCATGCCCGCCGGGGTGCTCGGCTGCGGCGGGGTCGCTCCGCCGCTGCCTCCGCCGCCGCCCGGCAGCGCGCCGCCCGTGGTCGGGGCCGCGTTGTCGGCGAAGGTGCGCGCGTCCGTGGCCTGCGCCGACGGCGTCGCCTGCGCGCCGTCGCTCGGTGCTCCGGATGCGGAGGCCGACGCGGTCGTCGTGGTCGACGACGCTCCCGTCGCCGTGAAGGACACGTCGCCCGTCGCGGTCACATCCCGCAGCGTCGTCGCCTGCACCAGGTGGTTCGCGAAGGTCAGCGCGATGGCGATGCCGACGGCCGCACCAGACGCATCCACTTCGCCGGTCGCCGTCGTCGAGACCGGAGCCTGCTGGGTGGCCGTCGCCGTGAACGTGCCGGTGAGCACCAGCGGCGTGCCCGTCCCGACGAGTGCGGTCGTCGTGATGTTGGAGGTGGTGATCGCGATGACCGGGGCGATGGCGATGTCCGGGGAGGCCGCTCCGCCGTGCGCCTCCGTGGTCGCCGGCGAGCTCGCGCTCGAGGCGAGCGTCAGATCGTTTGCCCCGCTCAGCACCGCCCCGTTCTGGAGGCCCGCCGACGTGGAGTCGTTGACGATGTTCAACGCGACCGCCGCGCCGATGCCGACCGTCGTGCCGGACACCGTCCCCGGCAGCGCCTGCGCGTTGTTCGCGTTGTTGGACCGTGCGCCGATCGTGACGTTCGACCCGCCGACGTCGACCGCGCCGCCCGGTGCGACGCCGGCACGCGTGTTCAGCGTGACGACGTTGACCGCGAGCGACCCGGCCACCCCGACGCTCGCGGACCCGCCGGCTCCGGAGGTCGAGGTCGCCCCGTAGGTGTTCGCCGTCCCGGTCGTCGGCTGCTGCGCCGTGGCGTCGATGGACACGGTCGCCGGCGTCGGGGCGTTCGGTGCGTCGAGCGTGACGTTGCCCACGTACGACGAGGTGTCGACCCCGGCCACGGTCACCGCGACCGCCGTGCCGACACCGGCCGAGCTGCCGCCCACCCCGCTGCCGTCGGCCGCGCTGGTGGCCGTGCCGGACGATCCGGCGTGCACCGAGATCGGAGCCGAGCCCGCGGTCGGGCCGCTGCTGCCGGAGACCGCGATGACCAGTCCGCCGCCGACCGGCGCGATGTACGCGGTGGTCTGCTGCGACACGTCCGTGAACGCCAGCGCGCCGGCGACGAGGATCGCGCCTCCGGGGGCGTTCGCGTAGCCGCCCGGGTGCGACGCGGTGGATGTGCTGTCGCTGGGGCTGGCGTTGTTGCCGGTCGAGCCGCCCGGGCTCGCCTTGGCGATGGTCACCGCGGTGGTGTCGGAGTCGGCCGCGACGACCAGGCTCCCGGCGTTCACTCCGCTGCTGCTGTGCGTGTCGATGTACGCCGCCGTGTTCGTCGTCACGTGCGAGACGGCGATCCCGGCTCCCGCCGTCGCCGCTGTCGCGTCGCCGGTCGTGGTGACCTGTGTCTGGTTCTTGGCGACCACCATCAGCACGCCGCCGGCGGAGACGGCGGAGGCGTCCGACACGTGGGTGATCGCGGTGCTGTCGATGTCCGCGGTCGCGACGGCCGCATCCACGTTCGTGCTGGCGCCCGTGCCGCTCGACGTGACGTCCGCCTGCATCGTGGACGAGCTGCGCAGCGTGACATCGCCGGTCGCGTCGAGCAGCGACGCGCCGAGCACCGCGACGGTCGCCGCCGATGAGGCGCTGACCGTGTTGATGCCCGGGATGGATCCCGCGCCGGGCGTCTGCGACGCTGTCGCCTCCAGGTCGATCGTCTTCGCGTGGATGGTCGCCCCGTCGATCGTCACGGATGCCGTCGCGGGCGAGGCGCCGGTCTGCGTGTCCGCCGCGGCGAGGGTCACGGTGCCCGTGCCTCCCGCACTGCGGGTGTCGATGGTCACGCCGGAGTCGACGACGATCGTCGGTGCGTCGATCTCGAGGTTCGCGCCGGCGAGGATCAGGTCGCCGATCACGACCACGGTCACCCCGCTCGCCGTGTCGACGATCTTCAGCGACCCGGTCGGGGCCGTGAACGACACCGACTCCATCGCGCCGATCAGGCTCGACACCGTGAGCTGGCCGCCGGTGCCCGGTCCGACCTGCAACGTGTCGTTCGCCGTGTTGCCGGTGACCACGAGGTCGGCGGTGCCGGTGACCGTGATCGGCTCCAGCCCCGCATACGAGATCGTGTGTCCCTCGAAGGTGATCGCGCCGGAGTGGGCGCCGCTCGGCGTGCTGACCACCTGGCCGCTGACACCGTGGAGCACGAGGCTGTCGAAGCCGCTGCTGCCGCCGTCGACCGTGCCGCTGATGCTGCCGCCGTGCTCGAACGTGAAGGTGTCCTTGTTGCCCGCCGCACCGTCCAGGTTCGCGAAGCCGCTGAACTGCTGACCGGCGACCGCTCCCGCGTCGGCGCCGTCGACGGTCCAGGCGGTGTCGCTGCCCGGCCCGCGGAGCGTGCTGCCACTGCCCGCCGCCGTGATGGTCGCCGCCCCCGTGTAGTCGAGAGATGCGAGGCCGGAGCCGCTGACGCTGCCCGCGCCCGCCGCTCCGACGGTCCACTGCAGCTGGTCGCCGATCACCTTCAGCAGGTCGGCGCCCGTGCCCGCGTACGTGACGGGAACCGTGATCGGACCGGCCGACGTGTCGAACGTGATCGCGATCACCTGCCCGCCGACCGTCGTCACGCTGAGCGCCGTCAGGTCGGCCAGCGCCCGCCGCGTCTCGACGCCGTTGTCGGTCACGACGAGGTCGGTGCCGTCGACGCGCACCGAGATGGTGTGTGCGGACGTGCCCGCATCGGGTGCGTACGTCCACTGCGCCGGCGTCGCCGCCGGGGCGGCGAGGGCCGCGAAGGTCGCCGGAGCGGATGCGCTGGCGGGGGCCGACGTGGATGCGGTGGCCGGGTCGGTGGAGCTGGTGGCCGGGTCGGTCGGTGCTGCGGCAGTCGTCGCCGGAGCGGTGGCCGCGGGGTCTGTGGTCGAGGGGGTCGTTGGATCCGTCGTGGTCGGGGTGGTGGTTGCCGGAGCGGCGGTGGTGGCCGGGTCGGTCGCGGCCGGAACGGGATCGGAGGTCGGGGCCGGGGTGGGCGTCGCATCCGTCGCCGGCGCGGGGGCCGGGCTCGTCGTATTCGTCGCCGTGCTCGGGTCGGTCGAGGCACCGGAGTCCGCCGGAGCGCTCGTGGCTCCCGCGGTGGTGTCGGCGGGTGCCGCGGCATCCGCGGGCAGGGCCGTCGCGACGCCGAGCGACGCGAGCGTCACCGTGGACGGCGCGCGCGACAGTCCACGCGAGCCGAGGATGACGCCCGTCGCCGCGCCGGCGTCGTTCGACACCGGGGCCGATGTGTCCGTCGGCGCCGGGGTCGGGGTGGGCGTGGGAGTCGGGGGCGGTGTAGGCGTGGGAGTCGGCGTCGGCGTGGGAGTCGGCGTCGGCGTCGGCGAGGACGTCGGCGTCGGAGTCGACGTGCTGCCGCCCAGCTGCGTCGGCCCGGTCGTGCCCGGCCCGCAGGTCAGGGTGCTGCTCGAGGTCGACGTGCTGGTCGAGCTGGTAACGGTCCCGTTCCCGCTGGTGGATGTCGGCGCCTGCGACGGCGCCGAGCTCGGCGTGCTCCCACTGCTGACGCAATTGGTCCCGCCCGGCGTCGGCGTAGTCCGCGGTGCCGTCGTCGTGGTGCTCGCTGCCGCGCTCCGCTGCCGCGCGAGCTCCGCCGCCGCTGCCGCCACGATCGCCGCGAGCAGCTTCGGATCGACCTTCATGACTCGCCGAACCTGAGTCGTCGGCTGGCCCGGAACCGGCGGCTGGACCGGCGTCCCCGGCACGGTGACCGTGGTCGTCCGGACGACCGCGTACGGGGGCCCGGCAAGCGGCACCAGCCGCAGCTGCTGCGTCGTGGAGTGCGCGCTCACGCTGGGCGAATCAGCCGCGACCGCTGCCCCGGAAACCCCGAGAACGGCCGCCTGCGACACGGCCAACGCGACCGCCGCGAGCATCGCCACGGGCATCCACACGGCCCGGTGCCACAGCCTCAGCGGTGAATCCCCACGACTAGCGCGACCGGCCTCCGGAGCGCGCTCGGTCCCGGCGTCGCGGACGTCACGTCCATTCGAAAGCCGGGACACGTGGCACCCCCAAAAGCCGTCGCTGCGCGGTACCACGACCATCTGGAACGTCTGCGTCGGAAAAACACGCGGCCGTTGGAGGCGCCCGAAAAACCGTGTCTTGAAACCTGTTGAATGGCTACCGGGTGAAGTGCGAGACCCCCGTTTCGCCGAGGCTGAAGATACGCCCGCGCTGTCCGACCGCGCAACAAGAACGTGACGGGTTCTCAGGATCAGGTCGCGGGCGGGTTCGGCTTCATTTCCCCTGATCCAGGCCGAATCGCAGGGTGTTTGATCGCTGGCTCGGTTGCCGTGGAGGCCCCCAAATTGGGGGTAGGACACCGCGGGTTCCGTGGTGTCGATGGTCCGTATGCCTGTCCGGGCATGGACCCATCCACGCCGCCTCGTTCACTGCCCCAGCCAGCCGAGACCGCAGAGCTCTATCGATGCGGCTCCGTCAGGGATGTCCTTATGGATTCGGCTAAATCCGAAACATAATCTGCTGGCCTTCACGCCGACCCGACGCAATGCCGCCGTGCTGGTTCCGCACGACGTGAAAGACGACTCCACTTGATGCCTTCATGCCTTGCGAGCGCGACCACAAGCTGTCACCCCGTTACCCCGCTCCTGAACCTCGAGCCGTAACCCACAGCGTTCGCTGATAACTCAGGTTGGGTGGATCGAGCCGATGCGAGCCGCGGAAGGTTAGCTTTCCAGCCTCGACGCCATCCACCGTAATCACGCGCATGTCATCCATGATGACAATGCCGCCAATGTCCAGTTGAGTGTGATGGTTGGGACAAAGACACAGCAAATTGGACTCCGTGTCGGGGCCGAGGTGCGGGCGACCCAGCGGGCGAACGTGCGCTCCTTCCGAGTAGCTGCGCCCTTGCGATCCAATGATTCGCGTTCCGCAGATCTGACACGAGTCGTCGTACAGTCGTTTCACTCGACGAACCGCGGCCGAGTCCCGAATGCGTCGCGAAATGGTCGTGGTTGAGAAGGAGGGATCCGCTTCGAGGACACCGCCAGCCTCGTGATCGTAATTTCCGTCTAGCGCATCAAGTCGGAATCGCTGAATCACGAAACCATCCGCGCCCGCCTGGGGCCAGTGTCCAGTCACAGTGAAGAGGCCTGCATATAGATAGCCCGAGTCGGGAGCAAAAGACGAATCCTTGTTTGACCCTCTGGTCACTCTGACTGGCAGGCCTTCGAGCCAGCTAGTGATGAGCCCGGCGTTGCCGGGGGCGTCGGGCGACTGGTCCTTGATCTGCCGACCCGTCCGCTGATCCCGTCCACCGTGCCCGGTATAGATGATGTAGTCACCGAAGTCTTCGTCATCGACATAACCTCCCGAAACTACGATGGAGTCTGCTCCGTCAGCCTTCGTTCCGGAAATGCCCGCGTGGACGCCTGCGGCACGCAGAGCCTCGCGGGAGGCAAACCAGTGTCCTTCAAGCACACCGTCAGGCGTTCCGAAAAACCTAGTCACGCGGCCCCCTCGAATGGCAGCATACCGAAATGCATTCATTCTTCCGCGATACGCGTTATGGGGCAGCGGCCACTCAATGCCAGCCCTAAGGGCAGCCAAAGCGGCTGAATCTGTATCGCGGAGGGTCTTGCTCTCTCGACGCGGGCGCGGAGGTAGCCGCCCCCGTAGCTCGCTTGAGAGAAACAGGCCAAGGGCCCGCTGCGACCCGGAGGATTGCTAGCGTGGCCCTGTGACGAACGAGTCTGTGCTGGCAGCGCTGCGCGCCTTCGTGGCGGAACGGGATTGGGCGCAGTTCCACTCCGCCGAGAACCTCGCGAAGAGCGTCTCCATTGAGGCGGGTGAGCTTTTGGAGTGCTTCCAGTGGAGCCCGGACGGTGACCCGGAACGCGTGCGTGAGGAACTCGCCGACGTCCTCACCTATTGCCTGCTGCTCGCGGACAGGCTCGGTGAGGATCCCGACCGGATCGTCCTGGACAAACTCGCCCGAACCCAAGCCAAGTACCCGGTTGATAAGTCGCGCGGCCGGAGCACCAAGTATGACCGGCTTTGACATAGTCCCCTTCGACCGTTCGGGCAGCGCTCTCGACGAAGTCGTGGACCCCCGACTGAAGAACTGGCCGGTGGTCTACGTCATGGACGGTAAACACCAGGTCTATGTGGGCGAGACGCTCAGCCTGGTCTCGAGGATGCGGCAGCACGGCGGCGACCGCCGCAAGGATGCGCTCACTTCCGTTCGGGTCGTCATGCACGACGAGTTCAACAAATCGGCTTGCTTAGACCTTGAGTCGTATCTCATCCGGATGTTCGCGGGTGATGGCCGATACGAGGTGGTCAACGTCGTAGCGGGCATTAGGGATGCGGCCTACTACGACCGAGAGCGTTACCAAGCGCACTTCGATCAGATCTTCGATGAGCTCCGGGAGCGGGGGCTCTTCGAGCGCACCGTCCCGGAGATTATCAACAGCGACCTCTTCAAATTCTCGCCGTTCAAGGCGCTCTCACTCGACCAGGCCGTCGCAGTCGAGAACGTCCTCGAAGCGCTCTTCGATGACATCCAGATCGGATCATCCGAGCCGATCGTTGTTCAAGGCGACCCCGGTACCGGCAAGACCGTCGTCGCCGTGTACCTCATCAAGCTCCTACGAGATATCGCGACTGCATCATTGCAGGATGACCCCGACGTGGAGACGGTGTTTGCCGAGTTCTTCGTACCCGAGAACGCGGCACTGCTGGCCGATTTTCGGATCGGGCTCGCTGTCCCGCAACAATCGCTCCGCGCCACCCTTCAGAAGGTCTTCGCGCGCACGCCTGGCCTCAAGCACGTGTCGGTCCTCACTCCGTTCGAAGTGGGCAAGTCGAGCGAGCACTTCGACCTCCTCGTCGTGGACGAAGCGCACCGCCTCAACCACCGCGCCAACCAGCCCGCTGGCCCGTTGAACGCCGCCTTCGCCACCATCAACGCGGCTCTGTTCGGGCACGACGACGACGAACGCACACAGCTCGATTGGGTGCGCGCCCGAAGTACTCATCAGATCCTTCTCGTTGACCCCGCCCAGAGTGTGCGTCCAGCCGACCTACCTGCACCTGTGGTCAAGGCCCTGGTCGAGAGCGCGAAATCTGCATATCGCTACTTTCCGCTGCGGTCCCAACTGCGCGTGCGAGCCGGCGACGACTACACGTCTTACGTGCGCAGTGTCCTCCGCGGTGAAGGCACCACGGCCAGAGCCTTTCCCGGCTATGACCTTCGGTTCTTCGACGACCTCGGAACGATGCGCAGGGAGATCGAGCACCGCGATGCGGAGACGGGTCTCGCCCGACTGGTTGCCGGCTACGCCTGGAAGTGGGTGAGCAAGAAGGATCGCGACGCGTACGACATCGAGCTCGACGGTATTCGTATGCGCTGGAACGGCACGCAAACCGACTGGGTGTCGTCGCCCGCGTCACTCTCGGAGGTCGGTTCAATCCACACCATCCAGGGGTACGACCTCAACTACGCCGGTGTCATCATCGGGCCTGACCTTCGCTTCGATTCCACTGACCGCCGCCTCTGGTTCGATCGCTCCAACTACTTCGACACCAAGGGCATGGAGAACAACAAGCGTCGGGGCATCGAGTACACCGACACCGACATCCTCGAATACGTGACGAACATCTACGGGGTGCTCCTCACGCGCGGCATCAGCGGCACCTACGTCTACGTGTGCGATCCCGAGCTGCGGCGGTACCTGCGGCCCTATTTCTCCAACGCCATCTGAGCCGCAACGGCCTGACCCAACTCGAACGCCCCAACGTGCGGAGCAGCGATAAGGGGAAAGCCGAGACCAACCATCCCAGCGCGTGCCGATCGGAACGGCCCTACTCGCCGAAGACCTGAGCCTTCACGGCTTCCGGATCGGCGAGCCCGATCACAACGCGGCGATAAGGCTCCCCCGCCAACTCGATCTGAAGCCCACGGGGCGTGTCGGAGTGCACGAGAGCGAGTGTGACCCCGCCGTCCTCCCCGTTTCGGAAGGTTCCAACGGCGGTCGTGTTGGGGACATATCGCCCGGCGATCTTGAAGTCGCTTCCCCATCCTTTGATCTGTTGGTGGGCGTCGTCCAGCACCTGCACGGACGCGACGTGGGCGAGCGGGAAGCGAGTCGAGGCGAGCAGTCCTTCGATCTTCTCGAACGTCGAGAGTGTGATCACGGCGTCGGAACCATCACGGGTCAGTTGAGCCATGCGACCACACTAACGACGGCGGTCATCAACCGAGCCCGCCGGCTCAGATCACCTCCCTGTCCACAGGGACCGGATCGCCCTCGATCCGCCGGGCCGCGACGGACGAGCCGGGCCCGCGTGACTTTCGGCCCGGGTCTCCCAGCCACGTGGCGGCAGTGTGTGCGCATGGAGTGTGAAACGTCTTCGGTCCGGAGCACGGCCGAATCGGACCGCGGAGGTGCGCCGTCCTGACGGGGTTGTCGAGCGCCGACGTCGCCGGGCGTACGGCGGCGGGCCGGAGCAACCGGTACCGGCCGAGGACGAGCCGCAGCCTCGCCGGTATCGTGCGCGCCAACGTGCTGACGCTGTTCAACGCGATCATCGGCGGCTGCTTCGCCGTGCTGCTCGTGATCGGCGACTGGCAGGACGCCCTGTTCGGTCTCTCGGCCCTCGCGAACCTGATCATCGGCACGTGGCAGGAGGTGCACGCGAAGGTCACGCTCGACCGGCTCGCGCTTCCGACGGCGTCATCGGTTCGCGCCGTCAGGGACGGGCGGGAGGTCGCACTGGACGCGGACGATGTCGTCATCGACGACCTGCTCGTGCTGCGGGTCGGGGACCGAGTGGCCGCGGATGCGCGAGTCGTCGTGTCGGACGGTCTGCAAGTCGACGAGTCGCTGCTGACCGGCGAATCCGACCCGGTGGACAAGCCTGCCGGTGAGGCGCTGCTCGGTGGGTCCGTGATCGTCGGAGGCGAGGGCAGGGCGCAGATCGTACGGGTCGGTGCCGAGACCTTCGCCAACGGGCTGGCGGCTCAGGCACGCCGGTTCTCGCTGGTGTCGAGCGAGTTGCACTCGGGAGTCCAGACGGTGCTGCGCTGGGTGGCCTGGGCGATCGGCCCCCTCGCGATCCTGGTCTTCAACGCGCAGGTGGTCGCACTCGGCGGCTGGTCGACCGTGTTCCGTGGGGAGGAGTGGCGCGACGCCGCCGTCTACACCATCGCTGCCGTGGTGGCCATGATCCCGCTGGGCCTGGTACTGATGACGAGCATCGCCTTCGCGGTCGGTGCGGTGCGGCTCGCCCGCCGGCACGTGCTCGTCCAAGAACTCGCCGCGGTCGAAGTCCTGGCGCGCGTCGACGTGATCTGCTTCGACAAGACCGGGACGCTGACCGAGGGCGACATCCGCCTCGACACGGAGCTCCCCCTGCGTCCCGCCTCGCAGCTCCCGCACGGCTGGCGTGAGGCCCTCGGCTGGTTCGGCTCGGCCGCCGACGCGAACGCGACGGCACGTGCCCTCGTGGAACGGTATCCCGCACCGGCGGACGCCGTGCCCACGGGGCGGATACCGTTCTCGTCCACGCGGAAGTGGAGCGGTGTGTCCTTGAGCGGCCGGTCGGCCCCCGGCACCTGGATCCTCGGCGCAGCGGAGGTTCTCTTCCCCGATCGCCGACTCGACGAGACGGTGCGGTCGTCGACCGCGGGCGGCCGGCGAGTCCTGGTGCTCGCGCACGCCGACGCCCCGTTGCGCAGCGACGACGGGCTTCCACCGTCGAGACGCCCTGTCGCGGTCGTGACGTTCCGCGAACGCGTGCGAGAGGACGCCGCGCAGACCCTCTCGTTCTTCGCACGTGAGGGCGTCGACATCCGTGTGCTCTCGGGCGACGACCCCCGCACGGCGGCGGCCATCGCCGCGGAGGTCGGGCTCGGCGGGCATGCGGGCTTCGACGCGGGCGACCTCCCCGACGACCCGCGTCGCTTGGTCGAGGTCGTGGACGAGCAGGTCGTGATCGGCCGGGTCACCCCCGACCGCAAGCGCGACATCGTGGCCGCCCTGCAAGCCGCCGGCCGCACGGTGGCGGTGACGGGCGACGGCGTGAACGACATCCCGGCGCTCAAACAGGCCCACATCGGGATCGCGATGTCCTCCGGCACGGCCGCGACGAAGGCGATCGCCCGCATGGTGCTGCTCGACGGGCGATTCGCCGAGCTCCCGGCGGCGGTCGCCGAAGGGCGGCGGGTCATGGCGAACATCGAACGGGTCTCGATGCTCTTCCTGGCCAAGACCGTCTACGCGGCCGTACTCGCCTTCGTGTTCGGCGCCTTCCTGCTCGCCTTCCCGTTCCTTCCGCGGCAGCTGTCCGTCATCGACGGGTTGACGATCGGGCTGCCGTCGTTCTTCCTCGCCCTTCTCCCGAACCTCCGGCCGTACCGGCGCGGCTTTCTGACGCGCTCTCTCCGTTTCGCCGTTCCGGTCGGGTGCATCATCGCCCTGGTGATCTTCGCGTACTCGTGGTCCGCGACGACGGCCGCGCTGGACGAAGCGGAACTTCGGACGGGGTCGACATTGATCCTCGGGGTCGTCGCCCTGTGGGTGCTCGCTGTCGTCTCACGGCCTTTCGATCTGCGCAGACTCCTGGTGCTCGCCGCAATGGTCACGGGGCTGGCGGCCGTGTTCACACTCCCGTTGCTCCGCCGCTTCCTGGTCTTCGTCGAACTGTCGCCCCCGGCGTGGTTTCTGGTCGCCGGATTCTCGATCGTCGGGATCGTGCTCGTCGAGTCGGTCACATCGGTGCTGAGCCGCGGCTACCCCTCGGGGGGCGGACTCTGGGGAGGCACGGGAGGCTGAGCCGGAGGCTCGCCGGGTGGCTGCTCGGGCGACGTCCCGGGCGCTCGCGGCTCCGGGGGCGCTGCGTAGAGGGGCTGGCCGCCGGCCGGACCCGCGTAAGGGAGCGGCGGCGCAGGAGGCCAGCCGTAATCCCGCGGCACGGCGCCCGCGCCGGGGACGATCACCGTGTACCCCGGCACCTCGTTGTCCGGGCGGTCGAAGCGGGCTCCACGCGGGTTCGGGGGAAGAAGGGTCAACACGAAGATCGCGAATCCGCCCAGGCTCGGGATGAGCAGCAGAAGCAGCAGCAGACCGCTCAGATCGACGTCGTGCAAGCGGCGCGCCGCGAGCGCGAGACCGGGGATCAGCGTCGCGAACCACCATGCGACGAGCAGAACGGTGCCGACGGCGATCCCGGGCCCCGGCGTGAGGCTCCCCTCCGCATCGCTGGACGATCCGACCACCGCGCCGAGCAGCACGATCCCGTACAGGACGAGAGGGACCAGCGCACCCACCAACGCCCACCACCAGTACTCGCTTCGACTGGCTCGCCCATCGAAGCGTGCGTACTTCTTCCAGAAGCGCACGAAGGCCTCCGCGAATGAGGCGCCATAGCAGGGCGCCCACAGAGGCACGCGCTGCCGCTGCGATCCCGGTGCGTTCATCAGTGACCCCCTGGCTCGGCGCACGTCGGCCGGCGACGGTCAGCCTAGTAGCCGGCGCTTCGGCCGATGAGGGTCTTTCGGCCCTGCTGCCCGAACGCGAGCGCCTCCACACTGACGTCATGACCACGATCTCGATTTCCGAGCGCACCGAGCAGCCGTCCGCTGTGGTCCGCGAGCGGGTGCGGATGGACGAGCTCCCGGCGTTCTTCTCGCGAGCCTTCCACGACACCATGGCCGCGCTGACCACGCAGGGCCGGCACCCGGCCGGACCACCCTTCGGCAAGTACTACGGGATGCCGACCGACACGGTCGACGTCGAGGCCGGGTTCCCCGCATCGCAACCGATCGAACCGTCCGGCTCGGTCGTCCCCGGCGTCCTCCCGGGTGGACGGATCGTCGAAGCGATCCACGTCGGTTCCTACGACACCCTCCAGGAGGCGTATGCAGACGTGCAGCGGTACTTCCGCGACCACGACCTCACGCCGGGCGAGGCGATGTGGGAGTCCTATCTCTCCGATCCGGGCGCGGAACCCGACCCGGCCCGCTGGCGCACACAGATCAGCTGGCCGGTAGCCGACGACCCGCACGCCCCGACGTCGACGCGGTGAGGCGGCCCCGCCGGCGACCGCGAGTGGCCGCGAGCCGGGCCGCGGCCCGGTGCTGCCGCGTGGCCCCTGCGTCCTCATCGTCGGGTTCCGTCTGCGGTTCATCCGGGGGCGCGCACATCGACTCTTCGAGGTCGAAAGCACCCTGAACACGTCACTGTGCGTCGGCTTCCCCGGCATGTGTCCACGCTCTGGGTCGCCCCCGACCGGTCCGGCGTCTGCCGGGGCGTCCACGAATGGGACACCTCCGCCGTGTATGCGGAGCGCGAGCGATTCGCGATCGTCAGGAGCGGTCTGCGCTCACGAACGATCTGCGCTCACGAACGATCCGCGGTCCCGGGCGACGTCGCGCCGGACCCGGCATCGGCGCCGTCCCCGGGTCGCCTCCGCCGCCGGACCGCCCGCCCGATCAGGAACGCCCCCGCCCCGATCACGGCGATCGGCCAGAGCACGTTCACCAGCGCGAACCATTCCGCCACGCTGGCGAGCACCGCGACCGCTGCCAGAGCCAGCACACCGGCCGGGATCCAGGCCCACCAGCGCGGGGACGTTCCTCCCGGGAGCACGGCGACCAGGACGAAGGTGAGGGCCGCCCCCAACAGGAAGGCCACACCCGTTCCCGCACCGCCCACCGTGCCGGCCAGGGCGGTGACGATCGAGAGCGTCAGCAGGATTCCGCCCGGGATCAGCGCCCACCAGTGACGTCGATCGCGCAGATAGATGGCCCAGAAGCCCAAACTGAGCACGCCGAGCATCGGCACCGCGGTCCACTGGCCGAGCCCGCGCGGGTCGAGATCCATGAGCGTGACGATCGCTGCGCCGATCAGCGCAGCACTCGGGATGGCCGCCCACCAGGACCGTCGCTCCGCGAAGAACACGAACCCGAACGTCACGCCAGCAGCCACCAGCACCAGCGCCCACAAGACCGGCGTGACGATCACGCCGAGAGCTTCGAGCAGCAGGAGGACCCCCGCGGCCAGCACAAGTGCCCCGAGAACGACCTGAACAGGCAACCGCTTCATGAGTTCCGGCCCCTTCCATCCGCAGGGCGAGCCCGATTGATCGAACACCCCGGACAATCATGCAGCGTAGGAGGCGATGATCCGCGGGACCATGGTCCTTCGAATCGCGACCGGACGGGATGGTAGGACAGTCGCCATCTCCAGGTACGAGCGCCGGCTCAACGAGCGCGTCTTGGGGGAGAGCGGGGACGCTCTGGAGCGATTGAGTCGCCCATTGGCGCAAGCTGGAGTTATACTGAATTGAGTATAAATGGGATCGGAGGTGAGTGGCATGGCATTCGCGGATCTCATCCGGGCGGCGCGCAGAGCCGCAGGATTCAGTCAGGCCGAAATCGCGGACCGCGCGGACACCTACCAACCGATCGTCTCGGGCGTCGAACGTGGCAGGCGAGACACCGGCGTCGCGTCTGCAGCGCACCTCGCGCGCGCCGCGCAGCACCGCCTGCTTCTCATCCCGACGACGCACCCAAGCGCGGTCGAAACGGCGGCGAGAATCGCGACCGCGCTCCACGAAGACAGCAGAGACGGCGCGTTCCGGGCCCTTCTCGACTTCTCCGATGGACTTGCCAAGGAAGCGCCCTTGGTCGTCGCCGCGCTGGTGGTCGCTGAGCCGGAGAGCACCGGTAGTCGAGAGTGGGACGCCGCCCTGTCCGGAGTAGTCGCTTACCGGCTTCATCAGGCGCGTTTGCCCGAAGCGGCCTGGACGAGCCACGCGATCACCGACAACGCAGAGCTGCGGGCCCCGCATCTGCATCCGCTGGACGATGCGCCAGACATTTCCCAAGTGCCGCCGGAGTTCCTCGAACGCGGTGTCCTGATCGAGGAAGGAACGCTGGCCAGTGTCTGATCCGAGCCCGCAGCTCGATCGTGGCTCACTGATCGAAGCACTCAACGACCTCATCGAACGTGTATATAGCGCCAACATCGGGCCCGTCCGGATCAGCATCGTCGGCGGTGCCGCGCTCGCGCTCTCCCATGTGGACCGCCGGCGAACAGTCGATGTCGATGCGCGGCTTGACCCCCACGACGCGCTCCTTCCCATCGCAGAACGCATCGCGATCGAGCGGGATTGGCCGACCGATTGGCTGAACGCGAATGCGTCCCAGTTCTTCCCAGACTGGGGCAAGTCCGTGAACTGGCGACCGCTGTACGACCGCGATGGCATCCTCGTCGAGGTCGCGCCGGCTGACGCGCTCCTCGCCATGAAGCTCCGAGCCGCGATGAGCCGGCCTGGACGCGACACGGCCGACATTGTCAGCCTCGTCACCGAACTCGACATCGAGAGTGCCGACGAGGCCGAATCAATCTTTTCGTCCTACTACCCCGGCGATGCGCTGAACGACCGCGTCTACGCGCTCGTCGAACGCGCCGTCGCGCATCGAGCGGACTACCCGACGACGCTGCTTCCGGACGTCGAGCTGAATCCCAAGACACCCTGACTCAACGCGACGTTTGCGTTCGTTCGACGGATCGCAATCGAAAATCGGTTGGCGGACAGAGTTTGTCTGCACTTCCCCATCCACTCCGCCAGAGTGCGAGCATGTGCATCGCTTCCGAGTCACCCCGCAGCGAGATCTCCCAAGAGCTCCCGCAGAACCGACTCCTCTTCGACGCGGAAACGGAGTTCGTCCATCGCGGCTGTCAGACCCGGATCCCAGGGGGTCTCCCCCACCGTTCCCGTGAACGCCGAGAACGTCTCTCCAGAGGCGCACGCAGCACGGTAGTGCTCTTCGTCGAAGCGCCAGGGCAACCAGGGCACCCGACGTGCCAACGTGCGAGCGATCGAGATCCCGCCCGCGTCGAAGTCCCCGTGATATCGAAGGCTCGAACCGCCTTCGAGCAGTCGCGTAAGCAAGCGGACGACCGCAGCCCCCGGCTGTCCGTTGACGCACACCAGCGCTGGTGCGGCCGCCCCGAAACGGACTGCCGCAGATGCGACCACCGCAGGGTTCTCGCACACCCAGACGACCTGCGGACAGGTGCCGATGTCGTCGACGGCGAGCTGGCGATAGGTCAAGACCGCCGGCTGGCCCGACTCCGACAGTGCGGCGAGCGCTCGGGCCGTCGGCGACGTGGCGCCGCCCGGAAGCCCGAGAGCGATGACCGTCGATGAAAGCTCGTCCACAACGACGCCGCAGGAGAGCCACGCCTCCCGTCGATCGTGTGCGCTCGAAGGGCTGGGGCTGCCGCCGATCGCCGCAGCTAGCCCGACCGCCAGTGCGCCGAGCGTCGTCTTCGAGTCCAGCGCGTGCGCATCCCCGAAGAGTCGCGCGGCGAGCACGCCGAGTACCTCTCCTTCCGTTGGAAGAGCGCTGGCAAGCGTCACGAGCTGGGCCGCTAGACGGCGCGCTTCAGCCGTTGTCCGGACAGCGCGTTTCAATGCCCCTGTGCGCCCTGCTTGGTCTGTCCACTCCGCCAGGTCAGGGTGAACGGCTGTCACCTGGCGGAGTGTGGCGGCGGCTTCCAGCCAGGCTTCGCGCTCGGCCCGTCGGACCTCCGGGCCGACAACCGGACCCGTGAGGGCGATGACGGCAGATTCCAGGCCCTCCGGCCACGCTCCCCGCCGCAGTAGCGCGTCGAGCGCCTCGAGCGAGACCGTTGCGCTCGAGCCCGAGCGAACGGGCTTGCCGAAAAACCTGGAGGCTGCGACCCGCTCCGCAGTGGTCGCCGCCTGCTTCGTCACGGTCCCGGCAAGAATGCCCCTCTGCTCGAGGCGGGCCCGCAAGCGAGAGAGCAACCAGGCGGTGTCCGGAGTGCCCAGGATCCGTCGAAGCTGAGCGAGCTGCGCGCCGTCTTCGCTCACCAGAGTTCGCCCGCGCGGGCGGCGTCGGCGACCACGTCACATTCAGCGACCTCCGTGCGCTTGCGGCCGTCCCAGCGCCAACGCTGCACATGCACCGCGTTCGCACCGTCGAAGCGAGTGAGCTGAGCGATCGAAAGTCCTGGCACCTCCGGGTAGCATCCCCACTCGCGCTCGCTCGTCATCACGACGTCCAGGTCGAACTCCGCCAGCAGACCGAGACAATCGGCCCGCGCGCTGTCATCAACGCCGGCGAACGCTTCGTCGAGCATGATGAGACGCGGCGCATACGGATTCGCTGCTGTTCGATAGTGCGATGACGCCGCGGCAAAGAGCGGAATGCTCGCTGCCAGCACACGCTCCCCGCCGGATGCGGGCCCCGTCGCGGGCTTCCACTTTCCGCCCTGCTGCCGCTCGACCGTGAAACGGTGCCAGCGACGGTAGTCGAGCGCTTCGCCGAGATGGTCGTACCAGTTGCCGGCCTCATCCGCGTCGCGGACTTCCGCGATCCGCGCCTGCAGGAACGCGCCGAGGGCGGTGCGGTCGTCTTCGCCCCAGACATCTGCGGTCGTGCCGAGGATCCGTCGCGCATCAGTCAGCCCCGCCGGACCATCCGAGCGTGGCTTCCACAGCACGCGTAGTGTCATGCCGGTCGAGGTGGGGCGGGTGCGCAATTCGTTGTTCAGCTGAACGCTCTGGTGGTCGGCCTCACCGATCAACTCGGACAGCTGGGCGCCGACCTCGGCGACGAGGTGGGTCTGTATGATCTCGCGCTCTTTCGCGTTGAGCAAGCGCTCGTGCTCTTCGATCCGATCGCCCAACTGGACGGCGAGGTCGACGAGGAGCAGCTCACGGCCCGAGATCGACACGACGACCCGCACACCGTCGTCGCTCGGGATGTACGCCGCCTCGTGACCGTGACGACCCAGCGAACGCTGGAGGTCGGTGAACTCGCTATGGACCTGCGAGAGCAGCCGGTTGTAACGCTCGATCGACGCGTCGACACTCGCGAGCTCGGCGTCGAGAGCACGCGCGAACCGCACGCCGGAGGTGACGGCCCACTCGTCCATTCCCTCCGGTTCTTCGGCTTCCAGCTCGGCGACGCGCGCCAACCCCAGCATTGTGGTGCGGCGCAGCGCGTCGACGGCCTCCACCCGGGCTTCGTGGCTTCGTTCCTGGTCTGAGCGCATGCCGTTGAGCTTCTCGCTTAGCCCACCCCGGATCTCGCCGAGGTTCTTCTCCTCGCGGCTGAGCCGAGAAAGCTCCCGGTCCACCTGCTTCGTTCTGGCAGCATTCACCGC
The DNA here is from genome assembly GCF_945957465.1 of uncultured Leifsonia sp. Taxonomy (GTDB): domain Bacteria; phylum Actinomycetota; class Actinomycetes; order Actinomycetales; family Microbacteriaceae; genus Leifsonia. The sequence continues at coordinate 20,208 of NZ_CAMFLC010000011.1, read as the reverse complement.
TACGCGTTCGCGGTGATGCTCCACGTCGGTCCCGACGGAGACCCGCAACCCGTCGGCGTGCGCCCGTTTCACGATCAGCTCGGTGACGGCCGCTTCCTTCTCTTCGGACGCACGTTCGGCATCCCCCTGAGCCTGACGCAGTTGTTCGCTCGAGCGCACCAACACCCTTAGCGCGTCGGCAACACGAGAGAGGCTATTCCAAGCACCCTCGACGAGCCGCTCGTACGAGGACAGGGCGATGCCGAGCGCCCGGATACCCTCCACTGCGGCCGGTAACCCGAGAACCTCCGCATCGGCACGAAGCTCCTCCACCGCAGACCGGGCGCGCCTTGCCGCGACAGATGCCGACTCCCGCGCCTTGACGAGTTCGGCCTCACGCTGCCGGACGCGTTCGGCCGCGGAGCGCGCAGCATCATCTGCGTTCTGGAGCGCGTGCGGATACGGCACCGCTCCTCGCTCCCGCTCGACGGTCGCCACGCGCTCGGCAATTGTCGCGAGAAGCCTGTGCAGGTCGGATTCTTCGCTGGCGAGTTGGTCGAGTTGGGCTCGCGCCTGACGCAACCGTTGTTCGCGAGCCGCCGCTCGAGCGCTCTCGCCGATGAACCGGGCGGAGTCCGCCGACCAGGCACCATACGCCGATCCGAGACGGTACCGGCCGGATGTGCCCACCCACACCGGTGCGGGATCGTCGTCGGGAGCTTCGCTGAGGGCAATACCGCGAAGGACCCCCGTGATGGTCGACTCCATGACGGCAGTGCCGGCCGGCGGCTCGGCGATGAGCACATCCGCGAGGGTGCGACCCGACACGGGAACGTCGGTCGCAAGCAGGATGAGTTGTCCGTCGTCGACGCGTCGAACCGATCCATCGGAGACGACCGCTGCGGTGAGCAATCCGCTCCCCTCCAGCCCTGCCTCGATTCCGGCTCGGGCGGCCTCGTCGAGATCGTCCCGGAAGCTCACTGCCCGCCAGAGCGGGATCGACTCTCCCGGTGCTGCAGCGCGCGTGGGCGCCATGTCAGGCTCAACGGATTCACCGTTTTGGAGAGCATCGATCTCCGTCTGGAGGTCGAGGATGCGACGCGCAAGCTCCTCCAGTTGCAGCGTCTTGGAGGCACGCTGACCGCGCAAATCGTCCAGTACCCCGTCAGCCGATAAGCGAAGCGCCATCGCCGCTGGGTTCTCACCGGCGCGAAGCCTGACCCAGTCAGTGAAATCCTCGAAAGCAGCGTCCGAAATCGACAACTCGGTCAGCGCGGCCAGGGCGATCTCGACGTCGGAGAGATAGGCATCGACCGCGTCATCGACCGCAGCGTCGGCAGCGACGCGTTCTTCCATGGCATCCGCGCGGCGACTTTCGGCTTCAGCCTCCCTCAGTGCAGCCTGTCCCACGGCTGCCTCCGCACTCACAACGGCGTCGAGCAGGGCTGTTACACGGGTGACCCCTTCGCGCTTGCGGCCGATTTCAGCTCCGGTCGCCGCTCGATCGGCGGCGACGGCAGCCTCCATCTGCTCGCTCGGAGTGTCGAGCAACGCGTCGTGACGATGCGCGATTCCGGCCCTCCCGGCAGCGTCAGCCGCGGCAGTGATCGCCTCCAGCGCGGTACGGCGGGCCTGGTCGGCGCGATCGTTGTCGGCGCCGGCCTCGGCTCGAGCGGCCTCCAGGCGATCGTCGGCCCGCTTCTTCGCGTCGTTTGCCCGATCTTCGCGCTCGTCCGCTTCGTGGGCTGCCCTTTCGGCCATCTCCAGCAAACGCTCGCTCTCGGCGTTTTCGCTGTCGCGCAATGCTTCGCGTTCCCCCTCGAGCTCAACGCGTTCCGCACGCATCACGGCGAGCTGAGCACCCAGCTCCGCCAACGTTCGCTGCAACGTGTCGAGTTCGGCCGTCGTCTCGATGATCGCGCGACCGTAGCGTTCGTACTCAGCCTGGTCCTTGCGCGGCGCCTCCGCCTGACGCTTCAGCATCACCCTGGCGTACTCGCGATAGTGATCGAGGAATCCGTGCACCGCCTTCTGGTCGGCGATGAGCTGCTTGACCTGATCGCGCTCCTCATCCAGCGATCGCAACCCGTCGGCCACCGACTTGATCACGTCGTCACCGACCGGGGTGAGCGCGCGGGTGAGCGCCTCCGACAGTGCCGCTTCGCTCGGCTTCTTCGACAGCTGAGGAGCGCGAATCTGAAGCAGCAACTCGATCAGCTCCGCGTACCGACGCTCCCCCAGCCCGAACAGGCGCTGATCGACCGCATGCCGGTACTCGGCCTTACTGTCATAGACGCGCCCGGAGTCCTCCAGAGCGGAGGCCAGCCGATCCCTGCCGAGCACCAGTCGTCCCTTGTCGATGAGGTGCAACTGGTCACCGACACGCTGATCCGTCACGAAGAACCAGTGCTTGGTGATGGCGCGACCTCTCGCAGCCTTCAACCCCAGCCCGATCGTCGTGAAGTGCGGCTCACCGTCGTCGTCGAGGCGGCCGAATTCCAGCCAGCTGTACCCGACGCGCTCATTGTTCGGGTGTTCGTCACCGAGCAGGAGGTTCAGCTCCATGCGCTTCTGCCGGTCACCATCCGGCTCGACACGTTGGGGCGACAAATCGCCGTCGAACAGCAACGGCAGCGTCAGCGCCAAGACCTTCGACTTACCAGCGCCGTTGTTACCGCGCAGGAGCAAGCGGCCGTCGACGAACGGGAACACTTCGTTCTCGTAGTAGAAGAGGTCGACGATGCCCAGCCGGAGGGGCTGCCAACGCACGCTGGTCGGCGAAGGGAGTCCGGAAGACACGTCGGACGCGAGGGCAGTTGTTTCGATGGTCACGATTTCGGGTCTCCCAGAATGGTGGGTTCGGCAACGGCGAAGCGGCTGAGAGCAGGGAGCGCCACGACGGTCTTTTCGTCGCGGGCCACAAGCCGGAGGGCCGCAAGTCGCGTGAGCGCGACCTCCACCAGCTCAGGTGCAGCGGCCGGCTCCCGCGCGCCCGCCCGCCAGTACTTGGCGAAGGCGGGAGCCCAGTCCCGCACAGCGGCGACAAGGCTGTCCACGTCGTGTTCAGTCTCACCCGAGCGTGCGAGGTGTTCGGCGATGAGCAGGGTCACATGGCCCTCGGTGCCCTTCTCGGGCATCCGCACATCGCTGAGGTCGTCGTCGAAGTCCACCATCGCGAGGCCCTCCTCGCGGAGCTCCGCGACCAGCCCGGTCAGTTCGGTGATGCGTCGGCAGATCGCGGCGCGCTGGCTGCGGAGGTAGGCGTTCTCTTCGTCGGAGAGTTCGGCGAAATAGAGCACTGGATCATCGAGCAGCCGCCGGGTCAGGCTTTGCCGCAGTCGAAGGTTGCGCAGATCGTCCGTCGGAGCAGTTCCGCGGTCACGCATCCCGCGCAATCTTTCGTCGAGCGTCGCCCCTTTAACCGTGGAGGGGCCACGGCGGGTCACCAGCAGCTGGGATAGAACACGACGGGAGACGTCGTAGAGGGCATCGCCGGTCTCGCGGACGAAGTCCTGTTCGTCGCCGGCTACCTTCGTGAGCACTCCCCAGTGCAGGAGCATCTGGACAGCAGCGACCAGGTCACCGCGCTCCTCCCGGCTGGTCAGCCCGAACGAGAATCCGCCCGACACCAGCTCGTCGGCGCTCCCCGCCAGGATCGCCTGCTCCGCCAGGCGGCCCAGGGCGATCTGACTGTCGCTGCGCTCCAGCACCGAGAGACACAGCATCAACAAGACATAACGTCGCCTCGAGAACGGAGCTGCGGACGACTTCGTCGCGAAAGGATGCGTCGCATCGGTATCGATCGCCGGCTCACGGTCGAGCCGGACGACTTCGCTGTCCCGGTGCAGCGCCCAGCCGGTGTTGATCTCGAACCACTCGGCCAGCTCACCCGCGTACCGGCGGACCAGCCGGAACCGCTCCGCGTCCGCGGAACGGATGAGGGGATGGCGCAGCAGCACCCGCGCCGCGCGCTGCCTGTCATCGATGCTCGTGGCGCTCACGACGCCTCCTCGAGCGCTGCCGAGGCGAGCTGATCCGTGTTCAGCTGGCTGAGGTCGGTGATTCTGACCCGGTGATCGGGCCCGCACAATGTGCCCGAAGCCGTTTGCAGGGCCACCAGCTCGCTCGAGTCGAGTTGCGTGAGTTCGATGTGCATCATGCCGTCGGTGGAGGCGGTGCTCACCGTCCGCTCACCGGGCTTCTTCGCCACGAGCGCATCCCCGAGCAGAGAGAGGAACAAGCCGAACGCCGTGCGGTCGAGGCCCGCCAGTTCGCTCAGCGCGACCTCCCCGTTCGTCGTGAGCCGCCGCCGGGCCAGCGCGATCTGCTCCGCCTCCTGGCGCACGCGCAGAGCGAGCAGCGCACGCTCCGCAGAGCGGTCGATGACTTGGTTGGGGCGCCCCTTGCGCTCGTAACTGCCGGTGCGCCGAAGCTGCGGGGAGATCTCTACCGGCGGAGCGTCCGCCCACGGCGCCCCTGACCACGACTGATCCTCGTTCCACCGCTGCCACGTCTCCGGATCGACGGTCAGGTGCCGGGCCGAATAGAGACCGAAGGCCGCACGCGCGAGTCGATGACGGTCTTCATCGGTCGGAGCCTCCTGAAACCACAGCGCCAGCCGCAGGTAGTCAGTGGAACGATCCGAGCGGCCGGACCGGCGGGCGTGCACCGCCTGAACCGCATTCAGGAGCGTCGGAATCGCAGCGAGCGCCGCCATCCGCAACAGCTTCGCCTGACTATCGCGGCGCCCGTCGGAGAGGAACCATCCGTTGAGCCCCTCCCATCGGTTCGTCCACACCGACAGGTAACGGTCAGCCTGTTGGGCGGTGTCGCCGTCGAGCGCCGGCGCGTCACCGGAGTCTCTGTCCGCAAGTGCTCGCAGCGCACGCTCAACCAGGGCGGGATCAGCGTCGTTGAGCATCGACGCGATCTGGGGCCCGCGCACGGTCAGGTCGCGGATGAACCGCTCCAGGTACTCAACCAGTCGCGACTTGTAGGCGACGAACGCATCCTCATCGGTGTCGGTGAGATCGATCGTCCGCTGCAGAGACCCCATGAACGCGCTGGCGTTCTCGGCAAGCTCGGTGAAGCGCGTCGTCAGAGCGGTGAGGCTCGTCTGAATGACCGCGACGTCCAGCTCCTCAGCACCGATGAGCGCAAGGAACTGTCCCAGCGTCGCCGCGATGTCCTCGAGCGCGACCGTCTGCAACGATCCGCGCCTCCCCAACGCGTCATCGAACCGCTGCAACGCCAATTCGGCGGCGTCACCCGCCCTGCTCAGTTGGAAGAGCTGCCGCTTCGAATAGAAGTCCTCGACATGGACCACCCTCCCCGTGTCCGGAGTCGCAACGAGATTGCCCCACTCCACAAGCGAGTCGAGCGCTGCCGTCGCCGCCTCGATCGTCGGGACGCTCTCCTCCTTCCCGGCCGAGCGCCGGAGCTGCGCCAGCACATCGTCCGGGCGCAGGTGCACCTGGAAGCGTTCCTTCGCCACCACGAACGCGCCGAGCACCTTCCGGTAAAGTTCGGCGTTCGGCGCGTTCAGATGACTGAACACGCCGAACTCGCTCGGCAGCGAGTCGGGATTCATACCGAGTTGTCTATCACGATGTGGCGACACGCGAATCGTCCCCCAATGAAAGCGGTCAGCTCGGACGATTCCTCTAGCCGATGGCAGGATCTTCGTCCACGACGAAAACGCGCCGGAGGGGGATTACCTCCCTCCACCGGCGAGGGAGGTCGTCGTAGTGCCGAAGGATCAAGTCGATGAATTCGTCTCCGGTCAGCAGCCTCAGCCTGGGATTGTTTCGCTCCTGGGCAATCGCATCAGACGTGTAGGTACCCAGCGAGACGAACAGCCCAGTTTCTGTGGCGCCGATTCGCCCCACGAGCTGCGCCACGACGGGTCCGCCGATACTCTTCGCGCTGTGCTTGCACTGGATCTTCACAATGGGCGGCTCGAGCCCGAACGGGTCGCGGTGTGCGATGACGTCCACACCGCCGTCCCCAGAGAACTGTGTCACGCGAGCCTCGTACCCAAGAGTCCGCATGATGTCACCAGTGAGCTCTTCGAACTCGCGCTCGCTGATACCCGTGAGAAGCCTCTTCGTGATGAAGTCCCGCGTGTACTGATCAATCCGGTCGGCATTGACAGCCTCATCTGCGCGTTCAGCCGCGACCTCGGGAGCCTGCTGCTCGGATGCAGTCGTCGACTCGAATTCCGCCTCCGAACGGGAGTCGAGGTACGCCCGGAACTCTTCAGCGTTCCTGCGTACCCGGAAGAGTGTGATGGCGCTGCCAATCTCGTTCAGTGCCGACAACGAGAAGACCGCCCTGCTGACGCCTGTCTTCAGCCACCGAACGGGTCGGCGGTGCCTGTGGAAGGAAGCTGACCGCTCGAAATAGTAGTCGCCGCTCACCACTCCGATGTTCACGGTTCGGTCGCTCTTATTGGGAGCGATGATCACGTCGCCTGCGGCCATGTCTAGTGAAAACGAGTAGAGCACACCCGCCTGGACTGGGTACGATCCCGGCTTCCTGCCTGGGTAGGCCTCGCGCAGCGCGATCTTGAGCGCCTCTCGGCCGTCGTACTCACGCAGATCCGTGAGCAAGTCCCAACCGATCGAAACGAAGCCGCCGCCGATCAAATCGATATCGGTGTCGTTGTGTATACCCCAAGTGGTCAAAGCTGCCTCCACCGTGAGTTTGGCAGAATTGGGAGAGTCTCGAAAACGCGTCAACCGCGACGGAAGCGTACTGCGCAGCCAACCCTGAGAAGTAAAGCCACGGCACCGATCAGAACCGAACCGCCGTACAGCTCGGCACTCCCCCGTCGGCCGCCTGAAAAGATGGCGCCGACGATCACGACGATCTCGATCGCCCAGAGCGGTCAAGTCCCTGCTAGTTGTGGCCGGCGATGACGCTTGCTCGAGCCGGTTGAGTCCGAGGATGGCGCGAGGCTCGGCCGGCCATATGTCGGCCAAAGTCAATCCGGGGCGGTGAGCGTCATCTAGAAGTCGAAGTTGCCACCTGGTCAACTAGTTTGATCCTTGCAATGGTGCCCCTGGAGGGACTCGAACCCCCAACCGTTTCCTTAGGACGGAACTGCTCTTCCATTGAGCTACAGAGGCTGGCCCGACAAGCCTACTAGAGGCCGCGTCGGCAACACGTCGGCCGCACGTCGTCAGGCGGCCACCCCCAGGTAGTCGCGCCACTCCTCTTGGCCGCCCTCGACGCCGCGCACCACCCACGAACTGTCGTGCGGGGCGCGCGGGGTGAGCTTGAGGGTCCAGCCCATCTCGGCGGGGGTCCGGTCGCCCTTGACGTTGTTGCAGCGCAGGCAGCAGGCGACGAGGTTCTCCCAGCTGTCGGCGCCTCCGCGGGAGCGCGGGAGGACATGGTCGATCGTGGTCGCCGTCTTGCCGCAGTAGCCGCAATGGTGGCCGTCCCGCCGCAGCACCCCGCGTCGGGAGACCGGCACCGCGCGGCCGTGCGGGATGCGCACGTAGCGGGTGAGCAGGATCACCGACGGGCGATCGTAACGGCCGGAGATGCTCCAGACGGGGTGATCCGCGTCGCTCGCGAGCACGGTCGCCTTCTGATTCATGACCAGCACGATCGCGCGCTTGAAGGAGACGACCGCGAGGGGCTCGTAGCCGGCGTTGAGGACCAGTGTCTTCATCTGCGACCTTTCGGGTGTGCGAGGCAAACAAAAAGGGCACTGTCCGAACGGACAGCGCCCTGGAAGACGGCGGCATGGTGGCGGCACACCACATGGTGGCGGTGGCAGGCCTCGACATGGTGGCGGCAGGCGAGGAAGTCGCGGCGCGGCTGCAGACGGCTCACGCGACGCTCCGCGTGGAGGCCGCGCTCGACCCCGGTGGCCACCTGCGGTGACCGCACTCGGGTCGACTCGGCCATCGGAAACTCCGATCTGCACGGCTGCCTGGCACTGCGCCAGGGCAACAGAGTAACGCAGAATCGGCGCGCCACCTATTCGTGGCACGCCGATCCGGACGCGCGACCCGCAGTGTTCACCGCGGGTTGGGGCACCGGAAACCCGCGCGGCTCAGATGCCCAGGCGGACGATGTAGAAGTCGCTGGTCCAGATCGGGCGGATCGAGATCGAGCGGCCGGAGTCCGGCGCATCCATGATGTTGCCGTTGCCCGCATAGAAGCCGTCGTGGCCCGGCATGATGACGATGTCGCCGGGCTGAGCATCCTGGATCGAGATGCGCTTGCCCATCGCGGCCTGACCCGACACCGAGTGCGGCAGGGAGATGCCGAACTGGGCGTACACGTACATGACGTAACCGGAGCAGTCGAAGCCGGCGGGCGACGCGCCTCCATAAACGTACGGGGTGCCGATGTACTGCTTCGCCACCGAGAAGACCTGCGACAGGCTGAAGCTCGGGTAGGGCGGGTTGGCGAGGAAGTCGGAGACGCTCGGGCCGCTGTAGGCGGCATAACTCGCGAACGAGACGGCCGCGCGCTGGCGGGCGGCCTCCGCAGCGGCGGCGGCCTTCTGCGCGTCGAGCTGCTGCTGGCTGGTCGCCGTGGCGGCATCGCGGCTGACAGCGGACTCGGCAACCCCGCCGCTCACCTCGACGGACTGCGCCTGCGCCTTCTTCATGCTGTCGGCCGCGCTCGGGCCGAACGCCGACGACTCCGCGCCGGCGGGATTGAACGCGAAAGCCGGGATCGACATCGTGGCGATGATCCCGGTCGCCACGGTCATGACGGCGACGTTGAGAGCCCAACCGCCCTTCCGCTTCTTCGCGGCCGGCTTGGACTGCTCGGTCGCGGCAGCGACGGAGGTCGACGGAGGGGTCTGGCGCTTCGGTGCACGCGGCGCCGAAGAGGAGGCCTTCACGGTGCGCAGCGACCGTCGCGAGACGAGATCGGGTGCCGTGGACCGGGTGGACGAGGTCGAGGGGGTGATGTCCGGGTCCTGAGGGGCCTGGTCCTGAGCAGGATCGGGCGTACCAGAGTGTGCCAAAGTGCATCCTCCTGCGCTCCGGCAGCACTAGGGAGCTGCCCCCGTCCGATGCGTTCGCTTTCGGCTTCACCGGCCGGGAGACGGGCTCAAGGGGGGTTTGGAGCGTCCCGGTCGGGGTCCTGATGGGCCGGCTTCTGGCCCGTTCGGACTCGTTAGAGACTACGGGACGACCCGCGATTTGTCACATTGTTTAATGCGCTTTTTAACAAATCGGTAACGGAGATCAAGCGTCGACGAAGATGTGCGCAGCGAGTTCGTTCGGCAGTTCCAGGCCGGTCTCGAAACCGTCGATCTGCACGGACACGTACGAACCGGCGGCAGAGAAAGTGCCGGTCGACCCGGGAAACACACCCGCTTGCTTCAGCTGCAGGAGCAGTTCGGGATCGACCTGCGCCGGTTCGCCGAGGCGACGGATCCTGGCAGTCACCTCGGAATCCCCGCCGCGGACGACGTCGACGAGGTTGACCAGGTTCGCGGTGGAGGCCGCATCGGGCGCCCCGAGCTCGCCGAGTCCGGGAATGGGATTGCCGTACGGCGACTCGGTGGGGTGGCCGAGCATCGTCAGCAGCTTGCGCTCCACCTGCTCGCTCATCACGTGCTCCCAGCGGCAGGCCTCCTCGTGCACGTACTCCCACTCGAGTTCGATGACGTCGCTGAGCAGCCGTTCGGCGAGACGGTGCTTGCGCATGACGTGCACCGCCTTGCGGCGGCCGTCGTCGGTGAGCTCGAGATGGCGGTCGCCCGAGACGACGACGAGACCGTCGCGCTCCATCCGACCGACCGTCTGCGAGACGGTCGGTCCGGAGTGCCCCAGCCGCTCGGAGATGCGTGCGCGCAGCGGGACGATGTTGTCCTCCTCCAGCTCCAGGATGGTGCGAAGGTACATCTCGGTCGTGTCGATCAGGTCGGTCATGAACCCCTCCACGTGCGGGCGCGCGAATCTCGCGTACGAGCCTACTTGCTGCAGGTGACGGCCCGGTGACGCCGCCCCGCACGACGGCGGCCGGCCACGTGAGGATTCAACAGCCAATACACTGCAGTTATGCCGGACGTGACGATCCCCACCGACCTCCTGCCCGCCGACGGACGATTCGGCTGCGGCCCGTCCAAGGTCCGCCCCGAGCAGGTGGCCTACCTCGCCGGCCCCGGCGCCGAGCTGCTCGGCACCTCCCACCGGCAAGCTCCGGTGAAGAACCTGGTGGGACGCGTCCGCTCCGGTCTGAGCGACCTCTTCCGGCTGCCCGACGGCTACGAGGTGGTCATCGGCAACGGCGGATCGACGGCGTTCTGGGACGCCGCGGCGTTCGGCCTCATCGAGAACCGCAGCGAGAACCTCGTGTTCGGCGAGTTCGGCGGCAAGTTCGCCAAGGCGGCGAAGACGCCGTGGCTGCAGGCGCCCCGGGTCATCGAGGCGCCCGCCGGCTCCCGCGCCGAGGCCGAGGTGGAGGCCGGCGTCGACCTCTACGCCTGGCCCCACAACGAGACCTCCACCGGCGTCATGGCTCCCGTTCGGCGCGTGAACGGCGACGCGGGCGCGCTCACCGTCATCGACGCGACGAGCGCCGCGGGCGGCGTCGACTTCGACGTGACGGAGACCGATGTCTACTACTTCGCGCCGCAGAAGAACTTCGCGTCCGACGGCGGCCTCTGGCTGGCCCTGTTCTCGCCGGCGGCGATCGAGCGCGTCGAGCGCATCGCCGCGAGCGACCGCTACATCCCCGAGTTCCTCAGCATCAAGAACGCGATCGACAACTCGCGTCTCGACCAGACGCTGAACACTCCGGCCGTGGCCACCCTCGTGCTGCTCGAGAACCAGATCGAGTGGATGAACTCCAACGGCGGTCTCGCCTGGGCCGACGCGCGCACCACGGAGTCGTCCGGCGCGCTCTACACCTGGGCGGAGAGCGTCGACTACGCGACGCCGTTCGTCGCCGACCCCGCGCACCGCTCGCAGGTCGTCGTCACCATCGACTTCGACGAGCAGATCGACGCCGCCGCCGTGGCCAAGACGCTGCGCGCCAACGGGATCGTCGACACCGAGCCGTACCGCAAGCTCGGCCGCAACCAGCTCCGCATCGCCACCTTCACCGCCATCGAGCCGGCGGACGTCCGCGCGCTCATCGGCTGCGTCGAGTACGTCGTCGAGCGTCTGGGCTGATCGGGGCCGACCGTGCGGCTGTGGCTGCGTGACGACGAGCGCCGACCCGATCCGGTCCCCGTTCCGACGGACGACCGGCGGGCGGTGCTCGTCGGCCTCGGCATCTGGGTGCTCGCGCTGATCCCGACGCTCATCTTCGCCGCGCCGATCACCGCCGCGGGAGGCGGCTGGTGGATCGGGACGGTGATCGTCGGGATCGCGCTCGGCCTACTCGGCTTCGCCTACCTCAGCATCAGCCGCGCCCGGCGTCACCGCTGAGGCGTCGCCCGCCCCGCCGTCGTCAGCCTGGGCGGCCTCGATCTCCGCGTCGGCGTCGTCGTCGCTGTCGTCACCATCGACCTCGTCTGCCGTGACCTCGTCCTCAGCCGTGACCTCGTCATCGGCCGCGACCTCGTCATCCGCCGCGACCTCGTCATCCGCCGCGACCTCGTCATCCGCCAGTGCCGCGGCCTCCTCCGAAGCCAGGTCGAGCTCCGAGTCGACATCGGTGTCCTCGTCGAAGGCGACGTCGACGGAGTCGATGTCGACGCCGTCGAGGTCGTCGTCGCCGTGGAGGTCGTGGATGTCGTGGTCGTCGTCGAGCTCCGCGGACTCGTCGTCCTCGTCGTCGTCATCGTCGTCGTATTCGTCGTCCGCGCCTTCGTCGTCGGAATCGACGTCGTCCTCACCGTCGCCCTCGGCGCCGGTCTCGTCGGCCTCGGCCGCGAGCGCCTCCTGGGCGGCCTGGTACTCGGCGAGACGCTCGGACCACGGCACCCAGTCGGGAGCGAGGAGCGCATCGTCGCCAGGCATCAGCTCGGCCTCCAGCACGGTCGGCTCGGCGTCGTCGTCGGCGCGGCCGACCGTGACGGTCCAGTGCCAGCCGGGGTAGCCGGCGAGCGTGGCGGCGAACAGCAGGGAGACGGCGCCGCCGGGCTCCACGACGTGCCCGAGCGGCTCGCCGATGGTGCTTTCGGGCGTGATCTCGAGCAGCGCCGAACGTGCGAGCGGCACGGCCGCGATGAGGTCGCTGAGGTCCTCCTCGGTGCGCGGCTCGCTCGCGCGTGCGTCGTCGTTCGCCTCGTCGCCGATCGCGTCGTCGCCCGTCGCGTCGTCGCCCGTCACATCGACGACGCCGGCGCTCACCGCTTCGCCGATCGCGGTCTCGGCATGCGCGTTGCCGTCGACGGTCTCTTCGCCGCCGAACGCTCCGTCCGTCGCGCGGTCGTCAGGCATCCAGGTCGTCCGCAACCCGGCGCAGCACCGCCGCGATCTTGGCGCCGTGCGCCTTGTCCGGGTACTTGCCACGGCGCAGGTTGGCGCCGATGCCGTCGAGGAGCTTCACGAGGTCTTCGACGATGATCGCCATGTCGTCTGCCGACTTGCGCTTCATCTTCACCAGGCTGGGCGGCGCCTCCAGCACGCGCACCGAGAGCGCCTGCGCGCCGCGCTTGCCGTCGGCGATGCCGAACTCGAGTCGCGATCCCGCCTTCACCACGGCACCAGCGGGCAGCGCCGAGGCGTGCAAGAAGACCTCCTGGCCGTCATCGGAGCTGATGAAGCCGAAGCCCTTCTCCTCGTCGTAGAACTTGACCTTGCCGGTAGGCATGGGAACCTCACTTCACATGGGGGATCGAATGACCAACCTCAATTATCCTTGATTTCGTGACCCAGCAGACCCCGCCACCCGTTTCGCGCGCTCAGCGGACCCTCTCGTACATCGCCGCGGCCCTCGTCGTGGTCTCCCTGGTCTGCATCGCGGCCGTGCTCATCGGCTCCGCGGTGGGCGGGATGCCGGAACAGGGCTCCGGCGAAGGGCTGTGGCCGGCCGTCTTCCTGTTCCCCTTGATCGCGTTCCCGATCGCCTTCGTGCTCATCATCGTGGTGATCGTCATCGCCGGGCGGCAGCGGAGCAGAGCGGCCAAAGCGGCGGCGGAGGCCACGGCCACGCCGCCCGCCACGCCGAAGACCGGGCCCAAGGGCCGACGCTGAGCCGGCTCGCCGGGCAGGCGCGATGACGACGACGCTCGCTCTGGCCGCGCGGCTCCGCGCGATGCCGGACGATGAGCTCGTCGCCGCAGTGCGCGCGCGCCCCGTGCGGCGATCGGGCGTCTCCGACTTCTTCGATCTCGCGGAGGCCCTGCTCGACCCGGAGGCCGTCCAGCGTGCGCTCGTCCCGCTCGACCGGCTGCAGCTCGCCGTGCTGGTCGTGCTCGGGCGCGCCGACGGCCCGCACACGCCGGCGTGGGTCGCCGAACAGCTGCGAGCTCACCCGGCGACGGCGGCCGCCGACCCCCGCGACGTGGACGGGGCCGTCCGTGCGCTCATCGCGCTGCTGCTCCTCCACCCGGTGAGCGCCGACCATGCGGTGAGCGCCGACGCAACGGCGGAGCCCGGTGCGTCCCCGAACTCCGGCACCCCGGCGAACCCCGGTGCGTCCCCGAACCACGGCACCCCGGCGAACCCCGGCACCCCGGCACCGGCGGTCGCACCGTACGACGCCGTCACCGCCGTGCTCCACGCCGGTGCCCGCAGCGGCCTCCCCCGCCCCGACGCCGTGCTCGACACTCCCCCTCCCGCCGTCCGGCCCGCGACGACCGACGCGTCGTCCGTCGACCGGCTGGCGGCCGAGCGGGCGTTCGAGGCGGTCGCGAGCGTCTCGGAGCTGCTCGCCGAGCTCGCCCGCGAGGGTGCGCGCGAGCTGCAGAAGGGCGGTCTCGCCCTCCCGGCCGCCAAGCGGCTCGCAGACGCGCTGGCGATCGAGCCCGCTGTCGTGCCGACCGTCCTCTCCGTCGCCGCCCGCGCCGGCCTGGCCGCCGTCGCCGACGGTGTGTGGCTGCCCACCGCCGAAGCCGCGGGCTGGCAGCACGCGACGACCGCCGACCGGTGGCGCGCGCTCGCGGCCGGCTGGCTCGACGCCCTGCCCGCCGACCTGACGGCCCTCTTCGGCTCGCGCACCCGCGCGCCCTGGGACGACAGCCTCGGCGCCCACGTCGCGTGGCTCTACCCGGCTTCCGCCTCCGACGCCCGGGGGCGCGTCGCCGAACGGGTCGACGAGGCCGAGCTGCTCGGGATCACCGGGCGCCGCGTGCCGAGCAGCGCGGGCGCGGCCCTGCTCGAAACCGGGCCGACCGCGGCCGCTGCCGCGATGGCGGCGCAGTTCCCCGCCGAGGTCTCGAAGGTCTACCTCCAGCACGACCTGACGGTGATCTCCCCCGGTCCGCTCGCCCCGGACGTCGAGTCTCGACTGCGGACGATGGCCGACCTGGAGAGCCGCGCACTGGCCTCGACGTTCCGGTTCTCGGCCGCCTCGGTCGACCGCGCGGTGACGTCCGGCGAGACGGCGGCGAGCATCCATGACTTCCTCGCGTCCGTCTCGCTCACCGGGGTGCCGCAGCCGCTCGACTACCTCATCTCCGAAGCGGTCGCACGTCACGGCCGGGTCCGGGTGCGGGCGGCGGCCGACGGGCACGGACTGGTGCACTCCGACGACACGACCCTGCTCGGCACCATCGCCGTCGACCAGGCGCTGTCGTCCCTGCGGCTGCAGCCCGTGGACGACTCGACGCTGTCGAGCCGGTTCCCCCGGGACGTCGTGTACTGGGCACTGAGCGACGCCCGCTATCCGGTAGTCGCCGAAGACGCCTCCGGAGCCGTGGTGACCCCGCAGCGCCGCACCGTCGCAGCCCGGCCGGCCGCGGAGGTACGAGACACCGCCGCCGAACTGGTCGCCCGACTGCGACTGGAGGACACCGCCGACGAGGACACCGGTGAGCAGTGGCTCGCCCGCCAGCTCGACCAGGCCGTGCGCGGGCGACAGACGGTCGTCGTCCAGGTGGCGATGCCCGACGGCCGGCTGGTCGACTATCTGCTCGAGCCGACGGGCATCGGCGGCGGCCGGCTCCGCGGCCGGGACCGTGCTGCGGACATCGAGCGGACCCTGCCCCTCTCCAGCGTCAAGGGTCTGCGCAGCGTAGACTGAGCGGTCATGTCCGATGGCCCCCTGATCGTCCAGAGCGACCGCACCGTCCTGCTCGAGGTCGCACACCCCGCGGCGGAGGACGCCCGCCACGACCTCGCCGTCTTCGCCGAGTTGGAGCGGGCGCCCGAGCACATCCACACCTATCGGATCACGCGCCTGGGGCTGTGGAACGCACGAGCCGCCGGGCACAGCGCCGAGGACATGCTCGGCACGCTGGAGAAGTATTCGAAGTTCCCCATCCCGCAGACGGTGTCGGTCGACGTCTCCGAGACGGTCGCGCGCTACGGCCGGCTGGTGATCGAACGCGACGACGACGGCACGCTGCTGCTGCGCTCGCACGACCGGCCGGTGCTGCTGGAGGTCGCGACCGCCAAGCGCATCGCCCCGCTGCTGGTGGAGCGCCGCGACGAGACGACCTTCACGGTGGAGGCCTGGGCACGCGGGCAGCTCAAGCAGGAGCTCGTGAAGCTCGGCTGGCCCGCAGAGGACCTCGCCGGCTACACCCCCGGCACACCGCACCCGATCGAGCTCGACGAGAGCGGCTGGGCGCTGCGCGACTACCAGCGCAAGGCGGTCTCCAACTTCTTCGACGGCGGCTCGGGGGTCGTCGTGCTGCCGTGCGGCGCGGGCAAGACCCTGGTGGGGGCCGGCGCGATGGCGACCGCGAAGACCACCACCCTCATCCTCGTCACCAACACGGTGTCGGCCCGGCAGTGGCGCGACGAACTGCTCAAGCGCACCTCCCTCACCGCCGAGGAGATCGGCGAATACTCCGGGCAGGTGAAGGAGGTCAAGCCGGTCACGATCGCGACATACCAGATCCTGACGGCCAAGCGGAAAGGCGAGTATGCCCATCTCGCGCTGCTCGACGCGCTGGACTGGGGCCTGGTCGTGTACGACGAGGTACATCTGCTTCCCGCGCCGGTGTTCAAGCTGACGGCGGAGCTGCAGGCGCGGCGCCGTCTGGGCCTCACGGCCACGCTGGTGCGCGAGGACGGCCGCGAGGGCGACGTCTTCAGCCTGATCGGCCCCAAGCGGTTCGACGCACCATGGAAGGAGATCGAGTCGCAGGGCTTCATCTCCCCCGCCGCGTGCTTCGAGGTGCGCATCGACCTCCCCGCGTCCGACCGGCTGAGCTATGCGGCGGCGGCCGACGACGAGCGGTACCGGCTGGCCGCCACAGCCCCGGCCAAGCTGGAGGTCGTGCAGCAGCTGGTCGAGCGGCACGCGGGCGAGCGCATCCTGGTGATCGGCCAATACCTGGACCAGATCGACGAACTCGCCGAAACCCTCGGCGCTCCACAGCTCACGGGCGCCACACCCGTGGACGAGCGGGAACGGCTGTTCCAGGAGTTCCGCGACGGGACGACACCGGTCCTGGTGGTCAGCAAGGTCGCGAACTTCTCGGTCGACCTCCCCGAGGCGACCGTGGCCATCCAGGTCTCCGGGTCGTACGGGTCGCGTCAGGAGGAGGCCCAGCGTCTCGGACGGCTGCTGCGGCCCAAGCAGTCGGGCCTGTCCGCGAACTTCTACACCCTGGTGTCACGCGACACCGTCGACCAGGACTTCGCGCAGAACCGTCAGCGTTTCCTGGCCGAGCAGGGCTACTCGTACACGATCCTCGACGCGCACACCCTGGCTGCCGCCTGACCGCTGCGGGCGCTTCGCGTGCTGCCGCCGAAGGGCGCCTCAAGGCCCCGAACCGGCCCGCCTACGGGCGCTTACGCGCCCCTCGCGCGCCCCTCGCGTGCCCCTCGCGTGCCCCTCACGCGCCTCACGTGCGAAGGGCGAGTCGATGCCCATAAATGGCCGTTTTAGGGGCGCTTACGCACCCCTCGCGCACCCTTCGCGCGCTGCGCGTGCGAAGGGCGAGTCGATGCCCTTAAGGAGCTCTCTTAGGGGCACTTGGGCGCCCCTCGCACGCCCTTCGCGCGCCTCTCGCGCGCACTCGCACGCCCTTCGCGCGCCCCTCGCGCACCTCATCTGCGAAGGGCGTGTCGATGCCCTTATGGTGCCCGCTTGGGGGCATTTAGGCGCCCCTCGCACGCCCTTCGCGCACCCCTCCGCACGCCTCATCTGCGAAGGGCGAGTCGATGCCCTTATGGCGCCCGCTTAGGGGCGTTTAGGCGCCCCTCGCGCGCCCCTCGCGCCCCTCGCGCTCCCCTCGCGCGCCCCTCGCGCCCCTCGCGCTCCCCTCGCGCGCCCCTCGCGCTCCCCTCGCACGCCCCTCGCGCGCCCCTCGCGCACCCCTCGCGCGCCCCTCGCACGCCCCTCGCACGCCCCTCGCGCGCCGCGCTACGCGCCGGGGTCGGCGGCGAGGCGCGCCAGGGTTCGGCGGGCGGGGAGGTCGTCCGGGGTGTCGCGCACGGTGATGAGCGCCTTCCAGAGCGCCCAGCCGCGAGCCCGTGCCCAGGTCGCCTCATCTAGCGCGACGGCGTCGCGGAACGCGGCGCGCGCCTCCCCGTCGAACATCGTCCACGCCGGCACCAGGTCGCAGGCGGGATCCCCGACGCCGGACGTTCCGAAGTCGATGACGGCCGACAATCGGCCGTCGCGCACCAGGAGGTTGCCGGGGGCCGCATCCCCGTGGAACCACACCGGGGGCGCCGCCCAGCGCGACTGCTCGGCCGACGCCCAGATGGCTTGCGCGAGCCGCGGGTCGAGGTCGCGCGCTCCCGCGGGCATCGCGGCGAGCGCCTCGTCGCGGTAGACGCCGGGCGGGTCGCCGCGGAAGAAGTTGTGCGCGCCGGGGAGCGAACCCCCGCGGGCATCGACCTCCCGCAGCGCGGTGAGGAACAGCCCCAGGTCTTCGGCCAGCCTCGGCTCGTCCACTGCGCCGGCCAGCGCCAGCGGCGTTCCGGGCAGCCAGCGGTACACCGACCACGGCAACGGGTACTCCGCATCGGGCTCGCCCTGGGCGACGGGCACCGGGATCGGCAACGGGAGGTGCGGCGCGAGGCGCGGGAGCCACTCGTGCTCCTTCGCCACCTGCTCGCGGTAGCCGGGCGCGCTCGGCAGCCGCACGCTCAGCTCGTCGCCGAGCCGGAACGTGTGGTTGTCCCAGCCGTCCAGCTCCACCGGCCGGATGGGCAGGGCGCGATACGCGGGGAACTGCCTGTCGACCAGCCGGCGGACGAGCGCGACGTCGATGACGAGGCGGTCGGTCATCCGCGCCTGACGTAGCGCAGCAGCAGGGTGTCGCCGGATCGGAGGACGTGGGCGAGCCGCATGCCGACCGGGAGGATCGGCGCGGCTCCGGCGGAGATGCGGGACGCGACCCCGGCCTCCAGCGTGGCGCCGATCGTCACGCAGAGCTCGTCCACGGCCCCGGCGGCGATCAGGTCGCCGAACAGGTGCGGGCCGCCCTCGCAGTGGATGCGGTTCAGGCCACGGGCGACCAGCACGTCCACCAGCCGGTGCGGCTCGACGCGCTCCTCGCCGCAGATCACGACGTCGGCCACCTCGGCGAGCGCCTCCCGGGTGTCCGCTCGAGAGAGCTGAGTCGTGACGATGATGGGCCGCTCCGGCGCGTCGCGGAAGATCGGGCTCGCCGGGTCGAGGTCGAGGCTCGCCGAGACGATGGCGAAGACGGGGTGAGCGGTCATGCCCTTCTCGCGCCGGGCGCGCTGCGACACCTCATCGACCCGCATCGCGCCGTAGCCTTCGGCCCGCACGGTACCCGCGCCCACGACCACGACGTCGCACAGGCGCCGCAGGATCTCGAAGACACGACGGTCCGCGTCGTCCGACAGCCCGCCGGAGAGCCCCTGGCGGGTGGCCGCACCGTCGATGCTGGAGACGAAGTTGACCCGCAGCCAGGTCGCGGCGGCGTCGGCGGCGTACAAGTCGGCGATCCGCTGGTCACCGATGCCCTCCTCCGCCGGGAGCGGGAAGAGCACGTCGATCGCGGCCTCAGGCATTCACATCCCCCATGTTGTGCTTGAGGTAGGCGGGCGAGCGGAGGCCGAGGATGGCCTCCGTCATGCGGGCCGCGGCGACCGATCCCGCGACGTCGTGCATGCGGATGATCCTCGCCCCGTTGACGATCGAGACCACGGCCGCGGCGAGCGAGCCGTCCCGACGCTCGGTGCGCGGCGCGTCGAGCGTTTCGCCGATGAAATCCTTGTTGGAGACCGCGGCGAGCGTGGGGTAACCGAGGTCGGCGATCTCGGACAGCCGGCGGGTCAACTCCAGCGACTGCAGGGTGTTCTTGTTGAGGTCGTGCCCGGGGTCGAGGATGATCCGCTCCTCCGGCACCCCTGCTGCCGCTGCCCGCTCGACCCGTTCGAGCAGGAAGGCCGCGACCTCCGCTGCGATGTCGTCGTACGAGGGTCGCGGATAGAAGGTGCGCGGACTCGCGAGACTGTGCGTGAGCACGAGGGTCGCGTCGCTGTCGGCGACCACGCGCGCCAGGTCGGGATCGCTGAGACCCGTCGTGTCGTTGATGACCGTCGCACCGGCTGCGATGGCGTCGCGCGCCACCGCCGCGTGGAACGTGTCGACCGAGATGACCACGTCGGAGCCCGCGCGCAGCCGCGTGACCACGGGCACCACACGGGCGGCCTCCTCGGCGGCCGGGATCGGGGCGCCGGGCGCGAACGGCGCGCCGCCGATGTCCACCCAGTCGGCGCCGGCCCGCACCGCGTCGAAACAGGCCGCGACGGCTGCATCGAGCGCGAAGGTGCGCCCCTGGTCGAAGAAGGAGTCCGGCGTTCGGTTCACCACCGCCATCACGGCGACCTGGCGGGAGAAGTCGAACGTGCGGGCGCCGATGGTTCGCACGGGGATGCGGAGGGGTGGGAGGTACATCGCGACGCCGGTTCCGGGATTCTCGAAGATCTCAGAGGGCGGCAAGGTCGACGCTCTCGTCGGCGAGCCGCTCGCGGTCGACGGGCTCCGTCGAACGGATGAGCCGCTGGAGCTGCTCCTGCACGTCCCAGACGTTCACGTTCATCCCGGCGACCACCCGCTCATCGCGCACCCAGAACGCGATGAACTCCCGCGCCTCCACGTCACCGCGGAACACCACGTCCGCTCCGCGCGCCAGCGGCGCATAGCCCGAATACTCCATGCCCAGATCGTATTGGTCGGAGTAGAAGTACGGGATGTCGT
>NZ_CAMFLC010000010.1 GCF_945957465.1 uncultured Leifsonia sp. | reverse complement strand
GTCGCATGAGGGGATTCGAGAGCAAGTGTGAGAGCCAGGGGCCCCCAGCCGCAGCCGAGGTCGAGAAGCTGACCGCCGGGCGGCGCAGCGGGGACATGGTCGAGGAGCACTCGCGTACCCATGTCGATGCGCTCGGGACTGAAGATCCCGTTCGCCGTCACCAGTTCGTACGTCTGCCCCACCAGGCGCGCGGTGAACGGCCGCAGGTTCAGTTCACTTTCGGGCGCCGGGGAAAAATAGTGATCTCCGCTGGCCATAAGAGGACCGTACAGGACGCGGACCGACAGACAAACACAGCAGCACGACGAGCTAGGGTTGACCCGACCCGGATCAGGGGACATGTATGACTGAACGAACAGAGATCGACGAGCAGACCACCGACGACGTCGTCGCGCGGGTGCTCGCCACCGAGCAGAACAGGGCGTCCGTGACGCTCTTCGGCCGGGGCGCGCAAGCGCTCCAGCACGATGCGGCCGACGGCGGCAACCACGACGGCGAACAGTTCGACCGCGAGGAGCGCGCGGCCCTGCGCCGCGTCTCCGGGCTCTCCACCGAACTCGAGGACGTCACCGAAGTCGAGTACCGGCAGCTGCGCCTCGAGAACGTGGTGCTGATCGGCGTGTACTCGCAGGGGACGCTTCAGGACGCCGAGAACTCGTTGCGCGAGCTCGCCGCGCTGGCAGAGACGGCGGGCGCCGCGGTGCTCGACGGCCTCCTGCAGCGCCGGCCGCATCCCGATCCCAGCACGTACCTCGGCCGCGGCAAGGCGGAGGAGCTCGCCGGCATCGTCCGCGCCCTCGGCGCCGACACCGTGATCGCCGACACCGAACTCGCTCCGAGCCAGCGGCGCGCGCTGGAGGACGTGGTGAAGGTCAAGGTGATCGACCGCACGGCCGTGATCCTCGACATCTTCAGCCAGCACGCGAAGAGCCGGGAGGGCAAGGCGCAGGTCGAGCTCGCCCAGCTCGAATACCTCCTCCCGCGGCTGCGTGGCTGGGGTGAGTCGATGTCCCGCCAGGCCGGTGGCCAGGTGGGTGGAGCCGGCGCCGGAATGGGATCGCGCGGACCGGGTGAGACGAAGATCGAGCTCGACCGCCGTCGCATCCACTCGCGCATGGCGAAGCTGCGCAAGCAGATCGCCGGGTTCAAGCCGGCGCGGGAGGCGAAGCGGGCGAACCGCAACCGCAACTCCGTGCCGTCGGTGGCGATCGCGGGCTACACGAACGCGGGCAAGTCCAGCCTCCTGAACCGGGTGACGAAGGCGGGTGTGCTCGTCGAGAACGCCCTGTTCGCGACCCTGGACGCGACGGTCCGCCGGAGCGTCACGGCCGACGGCCGGTTGTACACCCTCGCCGACACGGTCGGCTTCGTGCGCAACCTCCCGCACCAGCTGGTGGAGGCGTTCCGCTCCACGCTCGAGGAGGTCGCCGACTCGGACGTCATCCTGCACGTGGTCGACGGCTCGCACCCCGACCCGGCTTCGCAGCTGGCGACTGTGCGTGACGTGATCGGGGAGGTCGGTGCCAGGGACATCCCGGAGATCGTCGTCTTCAACAAAGCCGACCTGATCCCCGCCGACGACCGGCTCGTACTGCGCGGCCTCGAACCGGGCGCCATCTTCGCGTCGGCCCGGACCGGAGAGGGCATCGACGAGGTGCTCGCGGCGATCGCTCGGCTCCTGCCCGACCCGTCGGTCGAGGTGGAACTGGTCGTTCCGTACGACCGCGGCGACCTGATCTCGGCGCTGCACGAGCGCGGGCGCGTGCTCTCGACCGAGTACGCCGAGGACGGGACGCGCGTGCGAGCACGGATCATGCCGGAGTACCAGTCGGTCTTCGAACCGTTCGCCGTCTGAACGGCCCATCCGCACCCGGCAGCGTACCGACAGGCCGGGCGGAGCCTTCTGTGTCATTGCATGACGCAGGCGGTTCCGCCCGGCCTTCTGCATTGCTACGGTGACTGCACAACCGAAGCGGGCGACCGCCGACGTGGTGCGACAGCCGAGCCCGGCACCCGCCCGCCCCGTACTCTCCTGCAGCGTCCGCTGCCGGCCGGCGCGGGGTGTCCGAGAAGCTGATCGACACCTGAGGAACCATGGACTGTACCCACGCGCGGTTCTCCTTCGAACTGCTGCCGCCGCGCTCCGACCGTGCCGCCGCCGCACTGCCCGCGACGATCGACCTGCTGGCGGCCGCGCGCCCCGACTTCATCGCCGTCACCTATGGCGCGGGCGGCTCGTCGCGCGCGTTGTCGCTGGAACTGGTGCGCTACATCCTCGAACACACCGATGTGCAGCCGATGGCGCACCTGACGTGTGTCGGGTCGTCGTACGAAGAGGCCAATCGCCTGATCCGGGAGTTCCTCGACGCGGGCGTCCGCCGGTTCCTGGCGGTGCGCGGTGACCCGCCCGCCGACCTCCCCGCGGGCCAGGACGGGCTGGGCGACATCCGCAGCTCCGCGGAGCTGGTGCAGCTCATCCACCGCGTGCAGGCCGAGCGCGTGCCGTACGGCGAGCTGCCGGTGCCCGGGCTTCCCGCCCGCGCCCTCCTCGACCACCGCGAGCACGTTCAGATCGCGGTCGCCGCGTTCCCGAACGGGCACCCGGCATCCCGCTCGGTCTCGCAGGACATCGACACGCTGCTCGCCAAGCAGGCCGCCGGAGCCAACCTCGGCATCACCCAGCTGTTCTTCCACTCCGAGGACTACCTCTCGTTCGTGCAGCGGGCGCGGGATGCCGGCGTGACGTTCCCGATCCTGCCCGGGATCATGCCCGTCACCTCACCGGCCCGGCTCAGCCGGATGCTGGAGCTGAGCGGCGAAGACCTGCCGAGCGATCTTGCGATCCAGCTCGAAGTCGAACCGGACGAGGACGGCCGGCGCGAGATCGGGATCGCCTGGACCGCTCGTCTGGCCCAGCGGCTGCTCGACGGCGGCGCCCCGGGCCTCCACCTCTACACCTTCAACCAGCACGCGGCCGTGCTGTCCGTCCTCGACAGGATCGGGCTGCTTCCGGCCGCACCCACCACGGCATCGGCCGCCCCGGCCGCCTTCACGGAAAGCGAACACGCATGACCCACACCACCACCGCACGCTCCGCCTTCCCGGTGGGCACCATCATCGGCTACCCCCGGATCGGCCGCCGCCGCGAGCTCAAGAAGGCGGTCGAGAGCTTCTGGGCCGGCGATCTCACCGCCGAGCAGCTGGAGGCCACGGCCGCCGAGCTGCGCGCCGCCACCCGCGAACGCCTCGCCGAACTCGGCCTCGGCCGCGATGACGCCGCGATCCCCGAGAGCTTCAGCTTCTACGACCAGGTGCTCGACGCCGCGGTGACGGTCGGCGCGATCCCGTCGCGGTTCGACGGGCTCGCCGCGGCGGACGGCTCGGTCGACCTGGCCGGCTACTTCACGATCGCCCGCGGCGAAGGCGAGAAGGCTCCGCTCGAGATGACCAAGTGGTTCGACTCCAACTACCACTACCTCGTGCCGGAGATCGGTCCGGAGACCGCCTTCCGGCTGGCCTCCGACCGCATCGTGTGCGAGTTCGAGGAGGCGCGCGCCGCCGGCTTCGTCACGCGTCCCGTCATCGTCGGGCCGGTGACCTTCCTGGTGCTGAGCAAGGCGAGCGACGAGGCGCCGGAGGGCTTCCGTCCGCTGTCGCGGCTCGGCGACCTCGTGCCGGTCTACCGGGAGCTCCTGGCGCGTCTCGCGGCGGCCGGCGCGCCGTGGGTGCAGCTCGACGAGCCCGCCCTCGTCTCCGAGAGCATCGAAGAGCCGCGGGAGGCCGTCCTCGAGGCCGCCCGTGCCGCCTATGCCGAGCTGGGCGGCGCAGCCGAGCGCCCGGCCCTCTTCGTCGCGGCGCCCTACGGCGCCCTCGATGACGCGCTGCCGGTGCTCGCCGCCGCTCCGGTGGAGGCGATCTCGCTCGACCTGGTCCGCGGGACGGTGCCGGCCGGCCTCGACTCCGCGACCGCGTCCGCTCTCGCCGGCAAGACGCTGGTCGGCGGCGTGATCGACGGCCACAACATCTGGCGCGGCGACCTGGAGGGCGCGTTCGGCGCGCTGACCGCCCTGCTCTCGCTGAGCCCCGACGTCGCGGTGTCGACGTCCACCTCGCTGCTGCACGTGCCGCACGACATCGACGACGAGCCGGAGCTGGACGCTCGGCTGAAGTCCTGGCTCGCGTTCGCCGACCAGAAGGTCGGCCAGGTCGCCGTGCTCGCACGTGGGATCGTCGACGGCCACGAGGCCATCGAGGCGGAGCTGGGCGCGGCCCGCGCTGCGCTCGCCGACCGCGCGGCGGCTCCCGGCGTGCGCGTCGAGGCCGTTCGCGCCCGCGAGGCGGCGTTGACCCGCGCAGACTTCCGCCGCGGCGACTACGCGGCGCGGCAGGCGGCGCAGGACGACGCGCTGCAGCTGCCGTTCCTGCCCACCACGACCATCGGTTCGTTCCCGCAGACGGCGGACATCCGGCGCTCTCGCGCGCAGTTCGCCAAGGGGCTCATCACCGAAGTCGAGTACCTCGGCCGCATGCAGGCCGAGATCAGGCGGGTCGTCGACCTCCAAGAGGAGATCGGCCTCGACGTCATCGTGCACGGCGAGCCGGAGCGCAACGACATGGTGCAGTACTTCGCCGAGAACCTGGACGGCTTCGCGGTCACCCGCAACGGCTGGGTGCAGTCGTACGGCTCGCGGTGCACGCGGCCGTCGATCCTGTGGGGCGACGTCTCGCGTCCGAAGCCGATCACGGTCGACTGGTCGACCTACACGCAGACGCTGACCGACAAGCCGGTCAAGGGGATGCTCACCGGCCCGGTCACCATCCTCGCGTGGTCGTTCGTGCGCGACGACCAGCCGCTCGGCGAGACCGCCCGCCAGGTGGCGCTCGCGCTGCGCGACGAGATCGCCGACCTGGAGGCCGCCGGCATCCGTGTCGTTCAGGTGGACGAGCCGGCGCTGCGCGAACTGCTGCCGCTCAAGCGTGCCGACCAGCACGATTACCTGGAGTGGTCGGTCGGCTCGTTCCGGCTTGCGACCTCCGGGGTGGCCGACGCGACGCAGATCCACACGCACCTCTGCTACTCGGAGTTCGGCGTCGTGATCGACGCGATCCGCAATCTCGACGCCGACGTGACGAGCATCGAGGCCGCACGCAGCCGTATGGAGGTCGTGCACGACATCCAGCGCTCGGGCTTCGAGCACGGCATCGGCCCGGGCGTGTACGACATCCACTCGCCGCGCGTGCCGTCGGTCGCCGAAGTGACGGAGCTGCTGGAGACCGCGCTGAGCGCCATCCCGGGCCGTCAGCTCTGGGTGAACCCGGACTGCGGTCTGAAGACGCGCGGCTACGACGAGACGGTGGCCTCGCTGCGCAACATCCTCGCGGCGACCCGCGACGTGCGGGAGCGGGCCGGCGTCACCGCCTGACCCCGCCGGTGCACGCGTCGCGCCGCCCGCGTTCCGCTCTCCGCGGACGCGGCGGCGCGGCGGCGACGCACTCGGCGATGATGGGCGCATGGTGCGCATCGCGGACGACGAGTTCGACCGGCTGGTCGACGACGTGTTCGACGGGCTTCCGGACGACATGGTGCGCCCGTTGGAGAACGTCGCGATCCTCATCTCCGACCAGCCGCCCGGAGCCCGTCCACGACTGTACGGCCTGTACACGGGGCATCCGCTGACGCGTCGCGGGGTCTACGGGTTCGGGGAGCTGCCGGACCGGATCACGCTGTTCCGCAACAACCTCGAGGCGTCATGCGAAACCATCGAGCAGCTCCGCGAGCGCGTGCGTGTGACGCTCGTGCACGAGATCGGCCACTACTTCGGACTCGACGACGCCCGCCTGCAGGAACTCGGCTGGGCCTGAGCGCTCTCAGACCGCGCGGAGAACCGCGACGACCTTGCCGAGGATGGTCGAGTAGTCGCCCAGGATCGGCTCGAAGTTGGAGTTGCGGGGCAGCAGCCAGGTGTGGCCGTCGCGCTGGCGGAAGACCTTGACCGTGGCCTCCTCGTCGAGCATGGCCGCGACGATGTCGCCGTTCTCCGCGGTGTTCTGAGAGCGGACGACGACCCAGTCGCCGTCGCAGATCGCGGCGTCGATCATCGACTCCCCGATGACCTTCAGCATGAACAGCTCGCCGTTGCCGACCAGCTGCCGGGGGAGCGGGAAGACCTCCTCGACCTGCTGCTCCGCGGTGATCGGCACGCCGGCGGCGATGCGGCCGACGAGCGGGACCATGGCGGCGTCGCCGACCGGCGTCTGGTTCTCGAAGTCGGGGGTGGGAGCGCTCGGCAGGTCGATGAGGATCTCGAGTGCGCGAGGTCGGTTCGGGTCGCGGCGCAGGTAGCCGCTCAGCTCGAGCTGGTTGAGCTGGTGCGTGACCGACGAGAGCGAGGAGAGGCCGACGGCGTCGCCGATCTCGCGCATGCTCGGCGGGTAACCGCGCTGGCTCACCGATCGCTGGATCACGTCGAGGATGGCGAGCTGCTTCTCGCTGAGGTTCTTGCGGCGCCGCGTGCGCGGAGCCTGGTTCTCGTTCGACACGCTCGTCCCTTCGTGACCGTCCACCACTCGGTCGGAACCGAATGTCGGTGGTGCCTGGTTGTCTTTCCTCCAGACAATCGAAACTGTATCCACGATACGGCGGGCCGACAAACATGTGTTCGAGTGTGTCTCGAAATTCGTGCGGTAATTCCGTCTCGATCGCCGATTGCGGTTTCGAACATTCGAAGATATATTCGGAACAGAGCTTCGATGAGGCCCCGAGGAGGTCACGATCATGAGCACAGCAGTCATGAGCGCCGCGTCGATGAACAGCACCGCGTCGATCGCCGCAGCCACCGGAAGTTCGGCAGCTCCGCGCGTGCGTCTTCGTCTCACGCGCCGCGGGCGCGCCGTGCTCACCGCCCTCGTGGCCCTCCCGGTCGTGATCATCGCGCTCGTGTTCGCGCTCAACGGCGGCGTCGCCGCCGCCACGGGCGAGCAGGCGCACGTGACATTCCACTACGTCACGGTGCAGTCGGGCGATTCGCTCTGGTCGGTCGCCGAGCGTCTGGCCCCCAACGCCGACCCGCGTGATGTCATCGCCGACCTGGTGTCGCTCAACGGACTCGAGTCCGCCGTGGTGACGCCGGGCCAGCAACTCGCGATCCCGACGCAGTACGACAAGTAGGTCGCTCGCCCCGTGCCCGACCGCCGTCACACGGCGAAGCACCCCTCACCTCGCTGACTACCATTGAAGGCGTGACCTCTCTCTCCGATCTTCCGATCCGTGACGACCTCCGCGGTCGCACCCCTTACGGTGCGCCCCAGAAGGTCGTGCCCGTCGCGTTGAACGTGAACGAGAACACGCATCCGGTCCCGGAGGACGTCGCCGCCGACATCGTGGCTCGCGTGGCCGTGGCCGTGACCGGCGTCAACCGCTACCCCGACCGCGAGTTCACCGACCTGCGCGATGCGTTCGCCCGGTATCTCGGTCACGGCCTCGCCGCGGAGCAGATCTGGGCCGCCAACGGGTCCAACGAGGTGCTCCAGCACATCCTCCAGGCGTTCGGCGGCCCCGGGCGCAGTCTCCTCGGCTTCGCGCCGACCTACTCGATGTATCCCCTGCTGGCGTCCGGCACGGGCACGGCGTGGATCGCCGCCGGCCGCGACGCCGAGTTCGAGCTGTCGCCGGAGACCGCCGAAGCCGCCGTTCGCGCGAACGATCCCGACATCGTGATCCTCTGCTCGCCGAACAACCCCACCGGCACGCCGCTCGACCTCGCCACCATCGAAGCGGTCTACGACGCCGCGTCCGGCATCGTGGTCGTCGACGAGGCCTACGCCGAATTCCTGCCCGACGGCGAGCGGAGCGCTCTCGAACTCCTCGCCGGCCGGCCGCGCCTGCTCGTCTCGCGGACGATGAGCAAGGCCTTCGCGTTCGCGGGCGCGCGGGTCGGCTACCTCGCGGCCGACCCAGCGGTCGTCGACGCTCTGCGTCTCGTGCGCCTGCCGTACCACCTGTCCGCGATCACCCAGGCCGCTGCGCTCGGCGCTCTCGCGCACTCGGACGAGATGCTGGCCATGGTCGGCGACATCCGCGCCCAGCGCGACCGGCTGGTCGTCGAACTCGCCGAGCTCGGGTACCTGCCGCACCGCAGCGGGAGCAACTTCGTGCTGTTCGGCGGAGTCGACGATCCGCACGCGGTCTTCGAGGCGCTGCTCGAGCGGGGAGTCCTCATCCGTGACGTCGGCATCCCGAACCACCTGAGGGTGACCGCGGGCACCGAGACCGAGACGACGGCGTTCCTGGAGGCGCTGCGCGCGCTCGGGCGTCCCGGCGCGGCTTCCGCGGCGCCGTCCACCGGTGCGGCCCCAGTAAGCTCGCAGTCATGACGAACCGGACCGCCCAGCTTCAGCGTGCCACCAGCGAGTCGAGCATCGAGCTGAGCCTCGATCTCGACGGCACCGGCGCGTCCGACATCCACACGTCGGTGCCGTTCTTCGACCACCTCCTCACCGCGTTCGCGAAGCACTCGCTGACCGACCTGCGCGTTCGGGCGACCGGTGACACCGACATCGACGTGCACCACACGGTCGAAGACGTCGGCATCGTGCTCGGGCAGGCGATCCGGGAGGCACTCGGCGACAAGTCGGGCATCTCCCGCTACGGCGACGCCCTCGTCCCGCTCGACGAGGCGCTGGTGCAGGCCGTCGTCGACATCTCCGGGCGTCCCTACCTGGTGCACGGCGGCGAGCCCGCCGGGTTCGAGTTCCACCTGATCGGCGGCCACTTCACGGGCTCGATGGTGCGGCACGTGTTCGAGGCCATCGCCTTCAACGCGGGCCTCACCCTGCACGTCACCGTCGTGGCCGGCCGGGACCCGCACCACATCGCCGAGGCCGAGTTCAAAGCATTCGCCCGGGCCTTCCGCCAGGCGAAGGCGCACGACCCGCTGGTGTCGGGCATCCCGTCCACCAAGGGCGCACTGTGAGCGCACCGGACGTCGTCGTCTTCGACTACGGCACGGGCAACGTGCACTCGGCTGTCAAGGCGCTGGAGGCCGCGGGCGCGAACGTCGAGCTCACCGGAAACCGTCGGCGCGCACAGGAGGCGGACGGATTGCTGGTGCCCGGTGTCGGCGCGTTCGCCGCCGTCGTCGACGCCCTGCGGCGGTCGCACGGCGACGAGGTGATCGATCGGCGCCTCGCCGGCGGTCGACCCGTCCTCGGTATCTGCGTGGGCATGCAGGTGCTCTTCGAACGCGGCGTCGAGCACGGGATCGAGAGCGAGGGGCTCGGTGAATGGCCGGGCACCGTCGACCTGATCCGCGCCGACGTCGTGCCGCACATGGGCTGGAACACGGTCGACGCGCCGGAGGGCTCCGTGCTGTTCGACGGCATCCGCGACGAGCGCTTCTACTTCGTGCACTCCTACGCCGCTCAGGACTGGACGCTGGAGGCCACCGGACCGTTCCCGAAGCCGCGCGTGACCTGGGCGGAGCACGGCTCCCGGTTCGTCGCCGCGGTCGAGAACGGCCCGCTCACCGCGACCCAGTTCCACCCCGAGAAGTCCGGCAGCGCCGGCCTCCGCCTGCTCCGCAACTGGATCGGCTCCCTGTAGCCGGACGCCTCCCGGTCCGACGCCCGGACCCGATCGAAGCATTCGAGAAAGACATCGACATGAGCGAATTCACCGACACGCCCAAGCTCGTCCTCCTGCCGGCCGTTGATGTGGCCGACGGCAAGGCGGTCCGCCTCACGCAGGGCGAGGCCGGGAGCGAGACCAGCTACGGCGACCCCGTCGACGCGGCGGCCGAATGGGCCGATGCGGGCGCGGAGTGGATCCATCTCGTCGACCTCGACGCGGCTTTCGGGCGCGGCAGCAACCGCGACCTCCTCAAGAAGGTCATCCGGCAGACCAAGGGCGTCCTCATCGAGCTATCCGGCGGCATCCGCGACGACGAGTCGCTCGAGCAGGCGCTCGAGATCGGCGCCACCCGCGTGAACCTCGGTACCGCCGCGCTCGAGAACCCCGAGTGGGCGGCCAATGCGATCGGGCGGTACGGCGAAGCCATCGCGGTCGGTCTGGACGTACGGGGCACCACGCTGGCCGCGCGCGGGTGGACGCGTGACGGCGGCGACCTCTGGGAGGTGCTGGACCGGCTCGAGGACGCCGGCTGCGCCCGTTACGTCGTCACCGATGTCACCAAGGACGGCACCCTGAAGGGCCCGAACCTCGACCTCCTGCGTCAGGTCATGGAGCGCACCGAACGACCGGTCGTCGCCTCGGGCGGCATCTCCAGCCTCGACGACATCGCGGCGCTGCGCGAACTGGTCCCGCTCGGGCTCGAGGGCGCGATCGTCGGCAAGGCGCTGTACTCCGGCGCGTTCACGCTTCCCGAGGCGCTGGATGTCGCCGGCGACTGAGCCGCCCGAGGGCGCGGGCGACCGCGCGGAGGGTCACCGGGCGCAGAGTCATCCCGCGGAGCGTCACCGGGCCCGACCGAGCGCGTCCGGCGGCGAGCGGCTGGCCGGCTTCGCTGCGGCGCTCGCGGGCTTCACGCCGACGCACGGCGACTCGGCCGGGCAGGCGTGGGAGGGACGCGAGTTCGACGACAACCCGTTCGGCGACGACGACGGCTCCGCGCCTCCCGTTCTGCTCGGCGCGCTCGCCGCGTTCCGGGCCGGGGAGGCCGGCGCCGAGACCGTGGTCGACGCCGTCCGCGAGGCGCGCGTGCTGATCCCGCTGGTCGCCGAGCTCGGGGAGGAGGGCACGAGCGACGCGGGACTCGCGGTCGACAAGACGCAGGAGCTGTCGATCGTCACCGTCGCCGCTCCCGATGGTCGCCGCGTCCTGCCGGTCTTCTCGTCCGTGACGGCCATGCAGGCGTGGAACCCGGCTGCCCGGCCGGTTCCGGCCGCCGGGCCGCGCGCGGCGCTCGCAGCCGCATCGGAGGCGACCGAGCTCCTCGTGCTCGACCCGACCTCCGAGACCGAGTTCGTCCTCCGCCGCCCGGCCGTGTGGGCGCTCGCTCAGGGCGTGCCGTGGCTGCCGAGTGACCGCGACCCGGTGGTCGCCGAGGCGTTCCGTGCGTCCGTCGGTTCGGAGCTCGGCGTGCTGGACGTCGACCTGGCGGCCGGAGATCCGAGCTGTCGGCTCGTCGCCGAAGAACTGGTGGTGCGGCTCACCCTGTCGAGCGGGCTGACCACCGACGAGCTCGACGCCATCCTGTCGCGACTGGCCCAGCGCTGGGCCGCCGACGACGCCATCGCGACACGCGTCGACTCGCTGCGCGTCCAGCTGCTTCGGGCCTCCTGACCCATTCGCCGGCGGGCGCGGGAGAGCGGCGCTGAGGAGCCCTTCGGCGCCCGGGCCCACCACCGGAGGTCATGCAGTGCGCAGCATCCGGAGGCCGGCGATCACGGCCAGTGCCGCGACGATGATGACGAAGCCGACGAGCACCGGCACCAGCGGCCAGAGGATGAGGGCGACGCCGACGAGCAGCACCGGCAACGCCAGGCCGATGTAGGCGACGAGGAAGATCGCGGCCAGCACCTCGCCGCGGCGATCGGCGGCCGCGAGCGATCCGGCGACCAGGATGGCGGCGCGGAAGAGCAGCCCGACGCCGGCTCCGGCGACGACGCCGGCGAGGACGAACGCGGCCAGCGACCCGCCGAGCACGCCGGCCGCGAGCCCGCCGAGCCCGACGGCCACCAGCACGATCCCGAGGACGAGCTGCGTGCGGGTGCGCAGCGGCGCGAAGACGATCTGCGACACGGCGGACGCGGCGAAGACCGAGAAGGGCACCGCCCCGGCCACGAGGTGCGAGGCGACGTGGAAGGTGCCGGAGAGAACGCTCGGAGCCAGCGAGGTGAACAGCCCAAACACCGCGAAGCCGGCGAAGGCGGCGATCGCGGCGGCCGAGAACGCGCCGCGCGACGCAGCGGGAAGCGAGATGCGCTGCGGCCTGTACGGGGGCCGCTCCTCGGCGCGCTCGACGGTCTCGGGCACCAGCGCGACCGCGACGGCGGCCACGGCGAGCACGACCAGGAACACGGCGTACGGCAGCAGCAGCGGCGCAGGCAGGAACTGGGCGAAGAGGCCGCCGATCAGCGGGCCGAGCGCGAGGCCTCCGGTGTTGATCACGGTCGAGACCGTTCCGGCCAGGCGGGGTCCCTCGTCCGGCCGCGCGACTGAGCGCAGTTCGCTCAGGTGGGCGGTCGCGCTCGCCGTGAGCGCACCGACTCCCACCCCGGAGATCAGGCGTGCCACGAGAAGGCCGCTGACATCGTTCCAGACCAGGAACAGCGCCGCGGCGAGGATCTCCAGCAGGATCGCCACCAGCACCATCCGGCGCCGTCCCGCCCAGTCGCTCAGGTGGCCGATCAGGAACAGGCTCGCGATGACGCCGATGGCGTAGGCCGCGAAGACGACGGTGATCACCCAGGTCGGGAACCCGTCGCGGAGCTGGTACAGGGAGTAGAGCGGCGTGGGGATGGTCGAGAACGCCATGACCGCGAGGAAGGCGGCGGCGATCACCCAGAAGCCGGCGCCGTGCCGGAGTCGCCAGGGCGATCGGGCGCGGGCGGACGAGGAGACGGGAGCTGTCGTGGACATGTTCCGATGATGCGCGTCAACCGCCATCGTGTCCAACGAATGTTGATGATGCTGGCGATCGATAAGAACGATTGTCGGTTACGATGACCGGATGGACAGCAGACAGCTGGAGTACTTCGTCGCCGTCGCTGAAGAGCGCAACTTCACTCGGGCCGCGACCCGTCTCTTCGCGGCCCAATCCACCGTGTCGGCAGGAGTCGCGGCATTGGAACGCGAGCTCGGCGGCCGCCTGTTCGAACGCGACGCGCACGGGGTCCGGCTCACCGGGATCGGCGAGGCGGCGCTCGCCGAGGCGCGCACCGGCCTGCAGTCGATCGAGCGGCTACGGGATCTCGTGGTCGGGGAGGGCCCATTGCGCGGCGCCGTCCGCGTGGGCATCTTCACGAATCTGACCTCCATCGACCTCCCCGGCATCATGGGCGAGTTCCGGAGGCGTCATCCGGGCGTCGACCTGCGCCTGGGCCCGTCGCCGAGCGGCTCGACCGGCCTCGCCGACGATGTGCGGCAGGGGCGGCTCGACGTCGCGTTCCTGGGTCTCCCGGACCCCGCGGTCGGCGTGCTCGAGCTGCCGCTGGCCGAGACGCCCTTCGTGGCGGTGCTGCCGAAGGGGCACCCTCTCGCCGCCGGGGACGGCCCGGTCGCATTGCAGGCGCTCGCCGCGGAGCGCTGGGTGGACGCGCGGGAGGGGTTCGGCAACCGCGTCACCCTCGACCGCGCGCTGGCGGCCGCCGGGCTGTCGCGGCAGATCGCGACAGAGGTGTCCGACCTCGGCGAGATCCCGCGGTTCGTCGCCGCGGGGCTCGGCGTGGCGGCGCTGCCGGCCCTCACCGTCCTGCCGGCGCCGGGGGCTGTGATCCGGCCGTTGACGCCGGCCGTCGAGTGGCACCTGAGCGTCATCGTCCATCCGCGACCTGGAGCGGCGGCGCGCGCCCTGGTCGGCCTGATCGCCGAGAGGTTCGGACGCGCGGTTCCGCCTACGCTGGAAGCATCATGACCGTTTTCGCCGCCGTCGTCCTCTTCGCCAATGCCGTGTTCAACGTGTTCGCCTGGCCGCGGTTCTTCTCCCGCGTACGCGCTGACGATCGCGCCAGGGACGCCGCGGGCCGGGCGACCCCGTTCCTCGTGGTCCACGCCGTGCTCCTCGGCGTCGCGCTTCTGCTCGCGGTGCTGTCGGCCATTGCGGGGGTGCTGTTGCTCCTGCTGTGATGCGGATGGCAGCATGAAGGAATGCCCCTTTCGATCACCGGCGACGCCGAAGCGGACGCCCTCCTCGACCAGTCCCCGTTCGCTCTGCTGGTCGGGATGCTGCTCGACCAGCAGATCGCGATGGAGACGGCCTTCGCCGGCCCGGCCAAGTTGCGCGACAGGCTCGGCTCCCTCGATCCGGCCGGCATCGCCGCGCTGGAGCCCGAGAGACTCGTCGAGGTGATGAAGCAGACGCCGTCCGTGCACCGGTTCCCCGGATCGATGGCGGGCCGGCTGCAGTCGTTGGCCTCGGCCATCGTCGACGAGTGGGGAGGGGACACCGCCGCGATCTGGACGCAGGGCGACCCGGACGGCGCCGAGGTGCTCCGCCGTCTGAAGGCCCTGCCGGGCTTCGGCGAGCAGAAGGCCACGATCTTCCTCGCACTGCTGGGCAAGCAGAAGGGGCTGAGCGTCCCCGGCTGGCGGGAGGCCGCCGGCGACTACGGCCTGGACGGGTACCGCTCCGTGGCCGACATCGTGGACGCCGACTCGCTCACCCGGGTGCGCGAGCACAAGCGCGCCGTGAAGGCGGCGGCCAAGGGCTGACGCCGCGTCTGGAGGGCCGCGGCCCTCGGATGTCGGCGGGCGCCGATAGCGTTGCCGTGTGTTCCTACTCGACGGGGTGATCGTCACCAGCGCCAGCGACCTGACCGAGGCGTCGAAGTGCGAGTTCGCCTTCCTCCGCTCTCTCGATGTGAAGCTGGGGCGGATCGAGAAGACCGACGAGGTCGACGATCCGATGTACGTGCGGTCCTCCCGCCTGGGCGACGAACACGAGCACCACATCCTGGAGCGCTACCGGGACCGCTTCGGCGACGGGGTGGCCGAGATCGAGCGGCCGGAGTCGCTGACGGCCGACTCGCTGTCCGGCGCGGTCGCCGCGACGGCCCGCGCCTTCGAGCGCGCGAGCGCGGTCGTGTTCCAGGCGACTTTCTTCGACGGCTCGTTCGTCGGGTTCGCCGATTTCGTGGTCCGCCTTCCGGACGGCAGCTACCGTGTCCAAGACTCCAAGCTCGCTCGCAGCGCGCGTGTGACCGCCCTCCTGCAGCTCGCCGCCTACGCCGAGCAGCTCCGGCGAACGGGAGTGCGGGTCGACGGCGTCGTCGAGCTGCTGCTCGGCGACGGGTCGGTGAGCGAGCACCGGCTCTCCGAGATCGAGCCCGTCTATCGCAAGCGGCGCGAGCGCCTCCTGGCGATCATCGCCGAACACGTCGCCGACGCGGGCCCTGTCGCCTGGGGCGACCCGCGCTTCGCCGTGTGCGGGCGCTGCGACACGTGCGATGCCGAGGTGCAGGCCGCGCGCGACGTCCTGCTCGTGGCCGGCATGCGGGTGACGCAGCGGGAGCGCCTGATCGCAGCAGGCATCACCACCATCGACGCATTGGCGGCCTCCGACGGCCCGGTCGAGGGCATTCCGGACGGCACCCTGAGCGGGCTGCGCGAACAGGCGCGTCTGCAGCTGGAGGCCGTGGAGGGCGCGCCCCCGCCGATCCGGGTCTTCAACGCGCCGGTGCTCGCCGTGCTGCCGGAGCCGGACCCCGGCGACATCTTCTTCGACTTCGAAGGCGACCCGTTGTACACCGAGGGGGCGGGGGAGCGCTGGAACCTCGACTACCTGTTCGGGATGGTCGACCAGGACGCCCGGTTCACGGCGTTCTGGGCGCACGACTTCGCCGAGGAGCGCGTCGCGCTCGAGCGGTTCCTCGCGTTCGTGCGGGAGCGGCGCGCGGTCTTCCCCGCGATGCACATCTACCACTACGCCGCCTACGAGCAGACCCACCTGCTGTCGCTCGCCGCACGGCACGGCGTCGGCGAAGAGGAGGTGGACGCCCTGCTCCGCGACAACGTGATGGTCGACCTCTACCCTCTGGTCCGCAAATCGGTACGGGTGGGATCGCGCTCCTACTCGATCAAGAAGCTCGAGCCGCTCTACATGGGCTCCGAGCTGCGCCAGAGCGAGGTCACGAACGGCGCCGACTCGATCACGGAGTACGCGAACGCCCGCGATCTCATCGCACTCGGCCGACTCGACGAAGCGCAGCCCCTGCTCGACGCGCTCGGCGACTACAACCGCTACGACTGCGTCTCGACCCTGCGGCTGCGCGACTGGCTGCTCGCCAGGGCCGCCGAGAACGGCGTCCCGATCGGCGCCGCCCCGCAGGAGGAGCCCGAGGTCGCTCCCGAGGCCTCTCCGCTCCGGGTGGGGCTGTTGGCGTTCGCGGGCGACCCGCTCGATCCGCATCGCAGCACCGACCGGGAGGCCGTCGCCCTCGCGGCGGCGGCGATCGACTTCCACCGCCGCGAGCAGAAGAGCTTCTGGCAGAGCCATTTCTCGCGACTGATCCAGCCCGTGGAGGAGTGGGCGGACACCAGGGACGTGCTCGTGGTGGAGTCGGCGCGCGTGGTGCGCGACTGGTACCTCGACGAGGGTCAGCGGGTCGAGCGCCGAGAACTGCTGCTCTCCGGCCAGTGGGGCGCGGGCAGCTCCGTGCGGGTCAGCGAGAGCTCGGGGCCGTTCCTGCTGTACGAGTACCCGGGACCGTTCCGGCTGCTGCGGGCGCAGCCGGGCGCTCGCACGGTGCGCAGCGTCGCTGTGATCGACGTCACCGATGACGGCTCCGTGCTGGTACGCGAGACTCTTCCCGAGGATGTCCCCGCCTACGACCACCTGCCCACGGCGCTCACTCCGGCGCCGCCGCCCTCGACGCGCCCGCTCGCGGAGGCCATCCGGGAGTGGGGGACGGCCCTGCTCACCGCACTGCAAACCGATCGCTGGCCGGTGAACGCCGCGGTCGACCTGCTGCGGCGCACGCCACCGCGCACCCGTTCCGGTGCTCTCGCTTCGGAGGGGCCGGCCGACGGCAGCGGTCGGATCGACGCCGTGACGGCCGGCCTGCTCGACCTCGACGCGTCGTACCTGGCCGTGCAAGGCCCTCCGGGAACGGGCAAGTCCTATCTCGGTGCGCACGTGATCGCCCGCCTGGTCGCCGATCACGGCTGGCGTGTCGGTGTCGTGGCGCAGTCGCACGCGGTCGTCGAGAACCTGCTCGACCGGGTCGTCGCGACCGGTCTGGACCCGGCGCTCGTGGGCAAGGTGCCGGGCGGCTCGGCCGAGTCGCCGCGGTTCACCCCGTTGCGGCGCAACGGCCAGCTCGAGTTCGCCGCCGAGCACGAGGCGAGCGGGTTCGTGCTGGGCGGTACGGCCTGGGACTTCGCCAACCCGGGTCGTGTGCCGCGCGAGAGCCTCGACCTGCTTGTCGTGGACGAGGCCGGGCAGTTCTCGCTGGCGTCGACCATCGCCGTCGCGGTGGCGGCCCGCAACCTGCTGCTGCTCGGCGACCCGCAGCAGCTGCCGCAGGTGAGTCAGGGCAGCCATCCCGAGCCGGTCGACGGCTCGGCTCTCGGCTGGGTGAGCGACGGCCATGATGTGCTTCCCGCGGAATTCGGCTACTTCCTCGCCGAGAGCCGTCGCCTCCACCCGGCGCTCGCCCGCGCCGTCTCCACGCTGTCGTACGAAGGGCGGCTGCGCGCGCATCCGGCCGCGGGCGAGCGCGAGCTCGCCGGCGTCGTCCCTGGGCTGCATCCCGTGCCCGTCGCGCACGTCGGCAACGCGACGGCGTCACCCGAGGAGGCCGAAGCCGTGGTCGGCATCGTTCGCGAATCGATCGGTCGCTCCTGGACCGATCCGGCGGCCGGCCGCGACGACACGCCCCTCGCGGCGGCCGATGTGATCGTCGTCACGCCCTACAACGCCCAGCTTGCCGCGGTGCGGGAGGCGCTCGACGCGGCCGGATTCCCGGAGGTGCGCGTCGGCACGGTCGACAAGTTCCAGGGCCAGGAGGCGGCGATCGCGATCGTCAGCCTCGCGGCGTCCTCCGCGGCCGATGTCCCGCGGGGCATGTCGTTCCTGCTGTCCACGAACCGGCTCAATGTCGCGATCTCCCGGGCGAAGTGGGCGGCGTACCTCGTCCACTCACCGGAACTCACGGAGTTCTTGCCGACCACGCCCGCCGGGGTCGGCGAACTGAGCGCGTTCATCCGCTTGGTCGAGCCGAGCTGACCCCTGGGCGGGCGACTGGTGGGCGCCCTCCGCGCGAGCTACCGTGGGAGCGTGTCACCGGAGGAACTGGAGGAGCTCGTCATCCTGCGACGAGCGCGCGATCTGATCGATCGCCAGTACGCCGAGCCGCTCGACGTGCCGACGATGGCGGCGTCCGCCTTCATGTCGCCGTCGCACTTCTCGCGCCGGTTCCGCGCGGTGTACGGCGAGTCGCCCTACAGCTACCTGATGACCCGGCGGATCGAGCGCGCGATGTCGCTGCTGCGCGAGGGGATGACCGTCACGGAAGCCTGCATGGCGGTCGGGTGTACGTCCCTCGGGTCGTTCAGCTCCAAATTCGCCGAGGTCGTGGGGGAGTCGCCGACGCGCTACCGCACACGGGAGCACCGCGCCGTCATGGCGATGCCGAACTGCATCGCCAAGCAGCGCACCCGGCCCGTCCGCTCCAGACCCCTTCCGGGTTGATGAGCGGATGCGAGTCGAGCAGGAATGGAGAAGCGCCGGGTGCACGACGTTCCTAGAGTGACAGCATGACCATTTCGCTTCAGTACTCGCACATCACCGTCACCGACCCGGAAGAGTCGCTCGCCTTCTATCGCGATGCGCTCGGCCTGGACGTGCTCAACGACGTCGCGTCGGGCGGTCACCACTGGATCACGCTCGGCGTCGCCGGCCGTCAGGGCACCGAGATCGTGCTCTCCGATCCGTACGCCGGACGGTCGCAGGCCGACGGCGATGCCATCCAGGAGCTCGTCGCGAAGGGGGTGCTCACCAACGTCGTGTTCCGCACCGAGGACGACCTCGACGCGGTCTTCGAGCGCGTCCGCGCGAGCGGCGCCGAGGTCCTCCAGGAGCCGAAGGATCAGCCGTGGGGGCCGCGCGACTGCGCGTTCCGGGACCCGTCGGGCAACATGGTCCGCATCCTGCAGGCCGCACCGCAGCCGCAGAACGCCTAGGGTCTCGGCGGCGTCCTCGGGCTCGCCGTCCTCACGATCGTCGTCGGGGTGCAGCTCTCCCAGTTCCTCGGCAACACGCTCGCTCGCACGGCTCTGCGACGTTGAGCGGCCTGCATCACGTCGGGGCCGGAGTGTAGCGGCCGACGGGACGCAGGCGCAGGGGGCGCTCGCGGTACTCGGCGAGGGCGTGCACGACCCACCCGGCGGTGCGCGCCGTGGCGAAGATCACCTCGCCGGCGTCGTCCGCCATCCCGCCGGCGAGCGACAGGGCGGCGAGGGCGAGGTCCGAGTTCGGAGAGGTGCCCGTGCGGTCGTGGAGGAGAGCCGCCAGCGCCTCCACGGCGTCCACCACACCGGCGGCCGCCGGGTCGTCGGCGAGCATGCACAGCACGATCCGCGCGCGCGGGTCTCCGTGCGGGTAGAGCGGCTGACCGAACCCGGGGACCGGGCCGCGCCCGTCGACCACGGCGTCGGCGACGACGCGGGCTGGCTCCTCGCCCGCGGCGACGCGTGCGAGCATCCGCTGGGCCGCGCGGCTGGCGTTGCCGTGCAGCGGGGAGTCGAGCGCTCCCAGCCCGGCCACCACCACCGCGTACGGCGTGGCGCGCGCCGACGCCGCTGCCCGCGCAGCGAGTGTGGAGACGGCGAGGTCGTGGTCCAGGAGCAGCACCAGGGCGGCATTCAGGGTCCGCAGCAGCTGCGGCGTGGCAGGCTTCGCGGACAGCCGCGACCAGAGCTCCGCGGCGAGACTCGTACCGACGGCGGGCGCCCGCGCCGGCAGCACGGCGACCATCCCGGCGATGAGCCGTTCCGCGGCCCCCGCGACGGCCTGCGGCTCGAGCGAGGTGCGCAGCGGGTCTGCCGCGGCCAGCGCCGTCACGGCGACCAGCTGCCGATCGCGGTCGCCTGCGCCGGGCGGGAGCGCCTCCGCGACCCGGCGGGCGGCCTCCAGCCCCGGTCCCGCTGCGAAGTGCGCGGACGGTTCCCAGCGGCGGGTGAGCGCCCAGCGCGCCACCGCCTCGAACGGCTCGAGCGCCAGCTCGGCGGCGGGGCGGCCACGGTAGAACAGCGCGCCGTCGTCGATGAGCGCGAAATCGGTCTCGATCACCATCAATGGTCGCCCTTCGGTCCGCGCGGGCGACGGCGGCGCCTTGCGACGCCGGGCCGCGGCGAACGCCTCGACCTCCAGCGCGTCGAACGTGGACCCGCTCGCCGTGCGCGTGCGATCGAGGAGGCCGCGTGCGACGTACGCATACAGCGTCTCGAGTTTGACGCCGAGGCGCTCGGCCGTCTGCTCGGCGGTGAGCCGGGGGAGGTCGTTGCGTTCGACAGGGCGGGCCATATTGATCCGATCAACATTGACGTTCGAAGAATCCACGTTCACACTACTGCCATGGACCGCATGAACGACACCCTGATCGACGTCCCGCGTGGGCTGACGAACGTCGTCGCCGCGCACACTGCACTGGGCGACGTCCGAGGGCAGGAGGGGTTCTACCACTACCGGCAGTACTCGGCGATCGATCTCGCCCGCGAACGCACGTTCGAGGACGCCTGGTACCTGCTGCTGTTCGGGGACCTCCCGACGCCCGACCAGCTCGCAGCGTTCCGCGCGCGCATCGCCGCCGCGCGGCGCATCCCCGCCGAGGTCGCCGAGCTGCTCCCGTCGATCGCGCGGCTCACCGCGGCAGGCGACGCACTCGCCGGCCTCCGCATGGCGCTCGCCGCCGTCGCCGCGCACGACGGGATACGACCCGTCTACGACGAGGACGACGACGCGCGCATCGGGGACGCGATCCGGGTCGCCGCCGTCACGCCGGCGCTCGTGGCGGCGCTGCACGCGTACGCGACGGGAGCCGTTCCTCCGGAGGCCCGCGACGACCTCGGCCACGTGGCCGACTACCTGCGCCTGGTCACCGGCCGGGTTCCGGACGCCGCGCACGAGCACGCTCTGAGCGCATATCTCACCGCGGCCATCGACCACGGCTTCAACGCCTCCACGTTCACGGCGCGCGTCATCGCTTCCACCGGCGCCGACGTCGCCGCGGCCGTCGACGGCGCGCTCGGAGCGCTGTCCGGGCCGCTGCACGGCGGAGCGCCGAGCCGCGCGCTCGACACGCTCGACGCCATCGGCACCCCGGATCGAATCGACGAATGGATCACCGAGACAGTGCGCTCGGGCGGTCGCGTGATGGGCTTCGGCCACGCCGTCTACCGCACGGAGGACCCGCGGTCGCGGATGCTCCGCGACGTCGCGCAGGGGTTCGGCGGCGACCGGGTGGCCTTCGCAGTCCAGGTGGAGGCGCGCGTGCAACAGCTGCTGGCCGAGTTGAAGCCCGGCCGCGGATTGCACACCAACGTCGAGTTCTACGCCGGAGTCGTCATGGAGCTGTGCGGCATCCCGCGCTCGTTGTTCACACCGACGTTCGCCGTGGCCCGCGTCGTCGGCTGGACGGCGCACATCGTGGAGCAGGCCGCCGACGGCAAGATCCTGCGCCCGTCGTCGCGGTACGACGGGCCCGCGGCGCCGATGCCTCTGCCTGCGCGGACCATCGCCGCCTGAGCGGCGCGACCGCCGTCAGCTCAGCAGCGAGGTCAGCAGGGCGGCCGCGCCCGCGAGCGATGCGGCGCCCCGGGTGCTGTTGGCCCGGCGCCACGGCCTCTGGAACGCCGCGAACGCCGCCTCGTCGTTCGCTGCGGCCTCCGCCAGGCGGTTGTTGAGCGGCACGTTGATCGCGGCGGTGATGACGAACCCGGCGAGACCGAGCACCGCGCCGGCCACGCCGATCACCGCCGCCCACGCGGCTACGGCACCCGTGATCAGGTCCAGCAGCACCAGGACGATGCTCGTCCCGCAGCTGAGCGCAGACACGGTGAACGCCAGCATGAACGGCGACCGGGGTGCGAGTGCGTTGATGCGCTTCATGACGCCGGTCGGCCGTGCGTCGCCGTC
Source organism: uncultured Leifsonia sp. (assembly GCF_945957465.1). Taxonomy (GTDB): domain Bacteria; phylum Actinomycetota; class Actinomycetes; order Actinomycetales; family Microbacteriaceae; genus Leifsonia. The sequence continues at coordinate 64,113 of NZ_CAMFLC010000010.1, read as the reverse complement.
GAGGGCCGGCATGACCAGCACGCTGAAGCCGAGGTAGACGCCGCCGACGACCGCGGTGCTGAGAGCGGCCAGGATGATCCAGATCGCTGTCGCTGTCTGCATGGCGTGAGCGTATCGTGCTGCTCGGGCGGAGTCACGCCGCTCCAGTGGACGGAGGCGTAAGCGATGCGCGGTGCGGTGCGGCATGTGGAGTGGGTCGGCGACGAGGACCCGGAGCGGTTGGAAGCGGCGGTCGTCACGCTCGCACCCGACCGGCTGGACGCTCTCGGCACATCGCGCACGACCGATTACGTCGTGAGCTGGGAGCTCGAGACCACCTCCGGCTGGGTGACGGAGCGCCTCTCGATCTCAGTGGCCGGGCGGGGCTTCACGCGATGGCTGGTGCTGCACCGAGACGCGCACGGACGCTGGACCAGCGAGTCCTACGCGCACGGCGAGACCCGTTACCACGACGCGCCGATGGCGGAGCCCGGCGTCGCGAAGCCGTCGGACCTCGATGGCGCACTGGACTGCGATCTGGCCCTGTGCCCGGTCACGAACACCATGCCGATCCTGCGGCTGGGCGCTTTGGAGGGGCTGGAGGAGACCGAGCTGACGATGGCGTGGGTGGACCTGCCGTCGCTGGAGGTCGTCGCGAGCCGGCAGGCGTACAGCGCCGAGCATCCGTTCGATCCGGAGGCCGGGCGCGCCATCGTGCGCTATCGGAGCGTCGGCAGCGGCTTCACCGCCGACCTCGGCGTCGACGAGGATGGCATCGTCATCGACTACCCGCGGCTCGCGCGCCGCATCCGCACCCGCTGAAGGGCGGCCGAGGGGCGTGCAAACGCCCTCAAACCGCGGTTTTAGGGGCGTTTCGGCGCCCCTCGGCCGCCCCTCGGTCGCCCCTCAGGGGGTGGGCGCGAGCGCGTCGTAGCGACGGAAGCCGCGTTGGACGCGCACGACCGTGGCGACCAGCACCACGATCAGGAGTCCGCCCAGCAGCGGCGGGAACCAGAGCGCACCGGTGAGCGCCAGCACGCCGATGTAGAGGTCGCCGAGCCGCGGGCCTCCCGTGACGACGACGGTGAACACACCCTGGAGGCGGCCGCGCATCACGTCGGGCGCCGACGCCTGCAGGATGGTCATGCGGAAGATCGAGCTCACATTGTCCGCCGCACCCGAGGCCGCGAGCAGGATCGTCGCGGCGATCAGGGCGGGGAGGTTCGCCTCGGCGAACGACCCGCCGCCGCCGGCCGTACCGCTGAACGCGACGACGGCCAGCACGATGCCGAAGCCCAGGACGGCCGCACCGTAGACCAGGATCGCCCGCTCGACGGCGCGACCCTGCCAGCGCACGTGTCCGAGCCGGCCGGAGAACACGCTCGAGACCAGCGTGCCGACCGCCCCCGCCGCCGTCAGGATGCCGACCGTGACCGGTCCGCCGCCGATCAGCAGCGCCCCGACGGCGGGGAAGAGCGCCCGCGGCTGACCGAAGGTCATCGCGATGAGGTCGAGCACGAACGTCATCGAGAGGTTCGGTGCGGTCTTCAGGAAGCGCAGTCCCTGCAGGACCGACGAGAGCCCGGCGCTCTGCCGCTCGCCCTCCGGAACGATGGATGGCAGCGTGAAGATCCCGAGGAACGCCGCGGTGAACAGGATCACGTCGACCGTGTAGGTCCACGGGATCCCGACGCTCGCGACCAGAAGGCCTGCAAGTGCCGGGCCGACGGTGACCATAACGCCCATGCTGATGCCGCCGAGGGCGCTCGCCGCAGGCAGGAGGCGGGCCGGCAACAGGCGTGGCGTGATCGCCTGCCGGGTCGCTCCGATCATGACGGTCGCGACCGCGTTGATCGTGGTGAGCACGTACAGCGGCCAGACGACCTGGACGTGCATCCAGGCGAACAGGGCGATTCCGGCGGTGGAGGCCCAGGCCACGATCGCGGTGACGAGGGCCACCGTGCGCCGGTCGAACGCGTCGGCGAGGACGCCGCCGTACAAGCCGAACACGATCATCGGAACGAGTGCGAAGAGCGCCACGAGCGAGACCGCGAGGGTCGAACGGGTGAGGTCGTAGATGTGGAGGCCGACGGCCACGACCGTCATCTGGCCCCCGATGCCGGAGATGGCTCCTCCGGCCCACAACCGGGCGAACGCGGGCGACTCCCGCAGGGGGCTGAGATCGACGAAGTGCCGCGCGTGCGCCAGCCGCGTATCGTCGGGCTCCTTGGTGCCCGGGGTGTGCTCGGTGCTCAGAAGCGCGGCTTCTTGCTGAGCGAGACCGCCGCCAGCGAGAACACGACTCCGAGGATCATGATGGTCACCGTGACGGCCTGCAGCACGACCTGCCAGAACGGAACGAACGGTGTGACCGAGACCCAGAGCCACAGGATGGCGCCGATCAGCGTGATCACGTAGCTGAACGTCCGCCGGGCGTAGAGCGCGTTGAGCGAGACCACGGTGACGGCGACCGTCACCTGGAAGAACGGGAGGAACGCGTCGGCGTTGCCGGTCCAGGTCGTCACCAGGCTGATGATGCCGATGACCAGACCCGCCAGCACGACCAGCGTCGCCAGCGCATTGCCCACCAGCGGCGGCAGGATGGCGCTCAGGCTGCGGACGAGGCCGCCGTGCTCGTCGTCGATGACGACCTCGTCGGCGGGGGCGGTGCGGGGCTCGGCGATGGTGTGCGTGCTCACGACGACGATCCTACCGCCCGACGGAGGTCTGCGCCGCACGGCGCGGGTACGGTAAGGGCATGTCTGCGTCCCGCCGCCGTTCGCCCCGGTTCTCGCTCCCGCGTCGGGTCGTCCGCGCCGATGAGGCGGTGGCCCGGCGCATCGACCGGCGGCGCACCGGCTCCAGCGTCGACGCCTTCTGGCGGCTGCTGAGCGGCGCAGCCGACCACGGCAAGCTCTGGTTCGCCGCCGCGGCGGTGCTCGTCGCACTCGGCAAGCCGAAGGCGGCGCTGCGCGGTGTGGCGTCGCTCGGTCTCGCGAGCCTGGTGGCGAATGTGGTCGGCAAGTCGCTGGTCGGCGGGCAGCGTCCCGTGCTGACCAGCATCCCGCTCTCCCGCCGGCTCGACCGCTCTCCGACGTCGCCGTCGTTCCCGTCCGGCCACACCGCGAGCGCCGTGGCGTTCGCCGCCGGCGCCATGTCGGAGTCGCCGTCGGCGGGAGCCGCTCTCGCGCCGCTGGCGGCCGGAGTCGCCTACTCGCGCCTCCACACCGGCGCTCACTGGTTCTCCGACGTGGTCGGCGGCGCAGCGATCGGCGCGGGTGCGGCAGTGGTGCTGAAGGCGGCCACGAGAGCGCTGAGCGTAGCGCGACGCTCGGCCGCTCCTGCACCGACGGCCGAATCCGTCGAGCTGCCCGTGCTGCCACGCGGCGCCGGGGCGTTCATCGTGGTCAACCCCGGCTCGGGGGCCGGGCTCGGGAGGCCGGACCCGCGTCCGGCGCTGGCGGAGCGTCTCCCCGACGCGCGTGTGCACGAGCTGCAGGAGGGCGACGACATCGCCGCGCTCGTGCAGGAGCAGCTCGGCTCGACGGAGCCTCCTCGCGTGCTCGGCGTCTCCGGCGGCGACGGCACGGTCTCGGCGATGGCGCACGAGGCCCGGCTCGCCGGGCTGCCGTTGCTGGTGCTGCCGGGCGGCACGTTCAACCACTTCGCCAAGGCGGCGGCCATCGCGTCCACGGAGGCCGCGCTCGCTGCGTTCGAGGCGGGCGAGGGCCGCCGCGTCGACGTCGCCGAGCTGCGCTTCCCGGCGGGCGGGGGAGACGCGGTGACCCGAACCGTCCTCAACACCGCATCGGTGGGGCTCTACCCGGCATTCGTCGCCGAGCGCGAGAAGTACGAGGACCGCTGGGGCAAGCCGGTCGCGGCGGTCATCGCCGCCATCCGGGTGGTGCGCTCCACCAGCCCGATCGAGGTAGAGATCGACGGCCGCCGCCGGTCGATCTGGTCGGTCTTCGTCGGCGTGGACCGGTACTACCCGGTGTCGGTCGCTCCCATCGAGCGCCGGCGGCTGGATGACGGCCTGCTCGACGTGCGCATCCTCTCGGCGGGCCGTCGACCGAAGACGCGGGGAGCCGTCGCGCTGGCGTTCGGCGGCCGCACCGATGCCTTCGTCGCCCGCCTCCCGTTCCTGCAAGGGCCTCCCGTCATCGACGCGTTCACCGGCGACGCGCTGTCGGTGCGGGCCGGCCACGTGGACCCGGGCTACGCGCACGACGGCGAGGCGTCGACGGAGACGCCGGGCGAGGGCCTCGATCTGCGGATCCTCCCCGGAGCTCTGGCGGTCTACTCGCCCCGCGGACGCTGAGTCCCGCGCTTACGACTCCCGCACGACCTCGTCGGCGGACTTGTCGGGCCGCAGACCGCGCCACGACGGCTGCCGCAGGCGGTCGGTGCCCGTCCACTCGGCGAATTCGACCTCGCCGACGTACTCCGGTCGCACCCAGTGCGCTCCGCGCGCGTCCAGCGACGGCACGCCGTCCAGTGGCGGGGTCTTGCGCGGGTGCGCGGACAGTTTCGCCGCGAGGTCGTCGAGCATCGCGTCGGTGAAGCCGGTGCCGACCTTGCCGACGTAGCGCAGCCGGTCGCCGTCGGGGATGCCGAGCAGCAGGGCGCCGATGCCGTTCGCCCGCCGGCCGTTCCCGGGCGTCCAGCCGCCGATGACGACCTCCTGGCTCAGGTGGTGCTTGATCTTGATCCAGGTGCGGGAGCGCCGGCCGGTGGCGTAGGTGCCGTCGCGCTGCTTGGCCATCACGCCTTCGAGGCCGAGCTCCTTCGAGGAGGCGATGGCGTGGTCGACATCGCCGGCGAAGGCGGGCGGCACCTGCACGGGATCGTCCTTGGCCGGCGTGAGCACGTCCTCCAGGGCGGCGCGGCGCTCGTCGTACGGCTCGCGCCGCAGGTCCGTGCCGTCGAGTTCGAGGATGTCGAAGACGAAGTAGTGTGCGGGGGCGCGTTTCGCTGCCGCCTCCACCTCGGCCGGCCGGGTGAGCCCCATCCGGGTCTGCAGCAGGCCGAAGTCGGGCCGGCCCTGCCGGGTGAGGGTCACGATCTCGCCGTCGACGACGAGGTCGTGGCCGTCGGCGAGTTCGGCGAGGCCGGCCAGCTCGGGGTAGGTGCGCGTGACGTCGTTCCCGTTGCGCGTCGTCAGCCGGAGGGCGCCATCCTGTACCACGGCGATCGCCCGGATGCCGTCCCATTTCATCTCGAACGCCCACTCGGCCTCGTCGTGGATGTCCTGGCGCGAGCCCAGGGTGGCGAGCATCGGCGAGATCGGCGGGCTGTCGATGGAGCGATGCGCCGTCTTCGCCGTTGGGGTCTTCGCCGTTGCCGTCTTCGGTGCGCCCTTCTTCGCCTTCGCGGCCTTCTTCCGCGCGCCCGTCTCCGCCGCCGGCCCCTCCGGAGCGGACGGGTGCTCGCCGGTCTCCTTCATGAGGTGGATGAGCCAGTTCTTCTCGTCGCCGCCCTGCGCGGTCGCGATCAGGGCGAACTTCCGGGGCACCCCGCCGAGGCCGCCGTCCTTCTGGCCGTGGAGCGTCGCGATGACCTCGTCGTCGCGCCACTTCTCGAGCTCGTACTCGCCGTGGTCCCAGATGTCCACGTGGCCGGCCCCGTACTCCCCGTGCGGGATATCGCCCGCGAACGTGCCGTACTCCAGTGGGTGATCCTCCACGTGCACCGCGAGATGGTTCTGCTTGGGATCGGTCGGCGGCCCCTTCGGGAGCGCCCAGCTGACCAGGACGCCGTCGTGCTGGAGCCGGAAGTCCCAGTGCAGCCGCCCGGCGTGGTGCTCCTGGATGACGAACGAGCGGCCGTCCGCGGCGTCGGGGCTCACCGAGGGCACCGGCTCGGGGGTCTTCTCGGCGTCGCGCTTGGAGCGGTAGGTCGTCAGGCGGTCGGTCTGCTCGGCGGCGGCGCGACCAGCCGACAGCGACGCGAGCGGATCGCCGCGGCGCTTCACCCGATCGAGCACCTCGGTGTACTCGAGGTGGCGGAGGTCGGGGGAGGCCAGCTCGCGCCAGGTGCGCGGCGCGGCCACCGTCGGCCGGAACCGGCCGCGCAGCGAGTAGGGGGCGATGGTCGTCTTGTTGCCGTTGTTCTGGCTCCAGTCGACCAGCACCTTGCCCGCGCGCAGCGCCTTCTTCATGTCGCTGACGACGAGGTCGGGGTGGTCGGCCTCCAGTGCCCGCGCCAGCTCGTGCGCGACGGCGGAGACCTGGTCGCTGGTCTGCGAGCCGTCCAGGGGCGCGTAGAGGTGGATGCCTTTCGACCCGCTGGTGACCGGCAGCGGATCCAGCCCCATGTCGCGCAGGATCGCCCGCGCCAGCCTGGCCACCTCCGCGCAGTCGAGGAGGGTCGCGCCCTCGCCCGGATCGAGGTCGAGCACGAGGCGATCGGGGTTCTGTCGCGCGTCGCCGCGTCCGACCCTCCACTGCGGAACGTGCAGCTCGAGCGAGGCGAGTTGCGCGAGCCAGACGAGCGTCGCCCGGTCGTTCACGAGCGGGTAGGTGTTCGCGCTGGTCTTGTGCGTGATCGTGCGCGTCTTCACCCACGACGGGGTGGAGGCCGCGTTGAGGTTCTTCTCGAAGAACACCTCGCCGGGATGATCCGGCGTCCCGACACCGTGCACCCACCGCTTGCGGGTCGCGATCCGGTCGCGCGTGTGCGGCACCATCACGTCGGCGATCGCGTTGTAGTAGCCGATGACGTCCGCCTTGGTGGTGCCGGTCTCGGGGTACAGGACCTTGTCGAGGTTCGTGAGCGTGAGCCGGTGCCCGTCGAGCGAGACCGTCTCCGTGTCCTCCGCTGCCATGGGATCACCGTACGCCGAGCTCCGTCTCCGGGGCAGGATGCGCGATCGACTGTTGATAAACCGCGATTCCGCGGACACGATGGGTGCATGAGGGCCATTTGGACGGGTGCTATCACCTTCGGGCTGGTCAACGTGCCCGTGAAGGTCTACAGCGCCACGGAGGATCACGACGTCGCGCTGCATCAGGTGCACGACGCCGACGGCGGACGCATCCGCTACAAGCGCGTCTGCGAGATCGACGGCAAGACCATCCCCTATGAGCACATCGCCAAGGCGTACGACGACGGTGAACGGACCGTCATCCTGACGCCGGAGGACCTGGAGTCGCTCCCGGCCGAGCGCAGCAGGGAGATCGATGTCGTCGAGTTCGTGCCCAACGACCAGCTCGACCCGCTCTGGTTCGATCGCAGCTACTACCTGGAGCCGGATTCCAAGTCGCTGAAGGCGTACGCGCTGCTGCGCAAGACGCTGGAGGACGAGGACCGCACCGCGATCGTCAACTTCGCGCTGCGCCAGAAGACGCGCCTCGGCGCGCTCCGCGTGCGCGGCAATGTCCTCGTGTTGCAGACCATGCTGTGGCACGACGAGATCCGCGAGGCCGACTTCCCGGCCCTGGAGACCACGCCGCGCATCACTGAGCGGGAGCTGTCGCTCTCCGCCGCCCTCATGGAGAGCTTCGCCGGCGATTTCGAGCCGGAGAAGTTCTCCGACGAATACCAGGAGGAGCTCCGCAAGCTCATCGACGCCAAGCTCGAGCAGGGTGAGAGCATCGACACGGCCGCGACCTTCGGCGAGGAGCAGGAGAAGAAGGCCGGCGGCGGTGAGGTGATCGACCTGATGGAGGCGCTGCAGCGCAGCGTCGAGCGCAGCAGGGGAGGGGCGGCCGCGGGGGCGGAGAAGAAGGCTCCCGCCAAGCGCTCCGCCGCGGCGAAGGAGCCTGCGAAGAAGACGCCGGCGAAGAAGGCCAAGAAGCCCGCGTGACCCGCCTGCGCCGCAGCGACCCCTCCGGGCCGGGCTATGCCCGCCGTGACTCGGCGAAGGGCCCCGTCTACGAGGACGAGGCGGGCAATCGGATCGTCGACGAGCGCGAGCTCGAGCGCATCCGGTCGCTCGTCATCCCGCCCGCGTGGAAGGACGTCTGGATCTCCCCGGACGCGCGCGGTCACATCCAGGCCGTCGGCACCGACGCCGCCGGCCGTCGGCAGTACCGCTACCACGACTCGTGGCGGCTCCATCAGGACCGGCTCAAGTTCGAGCGGGCGGCCCAGCTGGCCGAGACGCTGCCGACTGCGCGGCGCAAAGTGACGATGGACCTGCGCGAGGAGGGCTTCGGCCGCGACCGCATCCTCGCCGCCGCCTTCCGCATCATCGACCTCGGGAGCGTTCGCATCGGCAGCGAGGAGTATCTGCACGCCAACGGCAGCCGCGGGCTCACCACGCTGCTGTGCCGGCACGCCCGCATCGAGGGGGACGACATCACGCTCACGTTCCCGGCCAAGTCGGCGCAGAAGTGGACGAGCACGATCACCGACCCCGACCTCGCCGAGCTGCTCACCGAGCTCCAGGCTCTGCGCGGCCCGCGCTCCCGGCTGCTCTCCTGGAAGGACGGCACCTGGCAAACGATCCGGCCCGCCTCGCTCAACGAGTACATCCGGAGGCAGACGCGCGGCGAGTTCACGGCGAAGGACTTCCGGACCCTGCACGGCACGATCGTCGCTGCGCAGGCGCTCGCCGAACTGGGTGTCGGCGGTTCGGACTCCCAGCGCAGGAAGCGCATCTCCGCCGCTGTGAACGAGGCGGCGGACGCCCTGGGCAACACGCCGGCCATCGCGCGGAACAGCTACATCGACCCGCGGATCTTCGACCGCTACCGCCAGGGCGAGGTCATCGACCTCTCCGGCGGCCGGGTGCCGGAGCCGGCGTTGCTGGAGCTACTCGCGAGCTGACTGCGCCGGCGTGCCCGCCGACAGCGGAGCGGCGATGTCCTCCAGCGACTTGTTCTCCGCGTCGACGCCGAGGAACAGCTCCACGAGTCCGGCGGCGATCATCAGACCGGCGCCGAGGTAGTAGCCGAGGACGACCGCGTGCACGCCGCCGCCGATCAGGTTGCCGAACAGGATCGGCCCGACGATCCCGCCCGCCGCCGTGCCGACGGCGTAGAAGAACGCGATCGCCATGGCCCGGGTCTCCATGGGGAAGATCTCGCTCACCGTGAGGTATGCCGCGCTCGCCCCCGCCGAGGCGAAGAAGAACACGACCATCCAGCACACGGTCAGCCACACCGCGTCGAGGACGCCGGTGTCGAACAGGATGCCCGTGCCGATCAGCAGGACGCCGGAGCCGATGTACGACAGCGTGATCATGAACCGCCGGCCGACGGAGTCGAACAGCCGGCCGAGCAGGAACGGGCCGAGGAAGTTGCCGATCGCGATCGGCAGCAGCGCCCACGGCGCCACGTCGGAGGGCACGTGGAGCAGCTTGGTCAGCACCAGCGAGAACGTGAAGAACACGGCGTTGTAGAGGAAGGCCTGGCCGATGAAGAGCGACAGGCCGAGCACCGACCGCTTCGGATACGTCCTGAACCCGACCCGGATGATCTCGCCGAAGCCCGTCGAGCGGCGCTGACGGATCTCGATCGCCTTGTCGTCCGGCACCGCCTCGAGCGCGGAACCCTTCTCCTCCTCGATGTCGTGCTCGATGTCGGCGACTTCCTTATCGGCGGCCTCGTCGCGGCCGTGGATGAACATCCAGCGCGGCGACTCCGGCACGTTCCTGCGCACGAGCAGGATGACCAGGCCGAGCACGGCGCCGAGCCCGAATGCGATGCGCCAGCCGATGTCGGCGGGGAAGAGGGCGGTGTTGAGCAGGAACACGGTCAGCACTGCTCCGAAGGCGGTGCCGAGCCAGTACGAGCCGTTGATGGCGAGATCGACGACGCCGCGACGGCGTGCGGGGATGAGCTCGTCGATCGCCGAGTTGATGGCGGCGTACTCGCCGCCGATGCCGGCGCCGGTGAAGAACCGGAACAGGAAGAACATCCACGGGGCGAACGAGAACGCCGTGAGCACGGTCGCCACCAGGTAGAGGCCGAGCGTGACGATGAAGAGCTTCTTGCGGCCGAAGCGATCGGTCAGGTACCCGAACACCAGCGACCCGGTGCAGGCTCCTGCCACGTAGATCGCGGCAGCCAGGCCCACCTCGCCGGTCGAGAGCCCGAGTCCGGAGTCCGGCTCGGTCAGGCGGCCGGCGATGGCGCCGACGATCGTCACCTCGAGGCCGTCTAGGATCCACACGGTGCCGAGACCGATCACGACGAGCCAGTGGAAGCGCGACCACGGGAGCCGGTCGAGCCGAGCGGGGATGGTCGTCCGGATCGTCTTCAATCCGGTGTCTTGCTGGGAATCCGATGAATACGCGCTCACCTCGCGAACTGTACGAGCAGTCCCCTGCGCAGAGCAGGGCCTTGACTTCCGAACATTTGCGTGGCCGCAACGACACGCCTAGCGAAGCATTTCGCGCCTGTCAACCCCTTGTTGGGGGCGTCGTCGACCTGCCTACGCTTGAGCACGGATCGAGGCAGAAGAACTCTGTGGACGATGGGATGGGATGACACGATGACGACGCTCGAAGTGACAAATGACCCGGTACGCGATTACCTCAATTCGATCGGGCGGACCCGCCTGCTGACCGCCGACGAGGAGGTCGCCCTGGCCAAGCGGATCGAGGTCGGCGTGCTCGCCGGCGAACGCCTGACCACCCGTGCGGGACTGACCCCGCGCGAGAAGAGAGAACTGCAATACCTGGCCGACGACGGCAAGCGCGCGTTCGAGCGCTTCATCGAGGCGAACCTCCGCCTCGTCGTCAGCATCGCCAAGCGTTACGCGGGCCGTGGCCTGGCCGTCATGGACCTGATCCAGGAGGGCAACCTCGGCCTGGTCCGCGCTGTCGAGAAGTTCGACTACCGCACCGGCAACAAGTTCTCCACGTACGCCACCTGGTGGATCCGGCAGTCGATCCTGCGTGGGATCGCCGACACCGCCCGCCTGATCCGCATCCCGGTCCACACCGTGGAGAAGATCGACAAGCTCGACCGCATCCGCCGCGACCTCGGCGGAGAGCTCGGCCGCACACCGACGCTGGAGGAGATGGCGGAGGCCGCCAACCTGACCCCGGCCGAGGTCCACAAGCTGCAGATGAGCGACTCCGAGACCGTGTCGCTGGCCGTGCCCGTCGGCGAGAACGAGGGCGCGGAGCTCGGCGACCTCATCGAGGACGGCGACGCTCCCGGGCCGTCCGAGTCGGTGGAGGTCGAGTTCCGGCACCGTGACCTGGAAGAGCGCCTGCGCGACCTGCCGCCGCGCGATGCCAAGGTCGTGCGCATGCGCTTCGGCCTCGACGGTCATAAGCCGATGACGCTCGACGAGGTCGGCGAGGTGTACGGCATCACCCGCGAGCGCGTGCGCCAGCTGGAGACGCGCAGCCTCAAGCGACTGCGCAGCCCGGAGCTGCTCGAGTACCTCCGCTGAGCGACCGCGGGACGAACGGGGACCCCGGGCTCAGGCGAGCTCGGGGTTCTCGTGTTCAGCGACCGCCTGCTCGAACGGGATATCGCCCGCCCGGTCTCCGGGCGCGGCTTCGTCCGCGCCCGCCTCGGCGTCCGCCGGTGCGCTGACCGGCTCTGCGACGGGAGCCTCTGCGGGCGCCACCGGGGCGGCGACGGGTTCGTCGTCTGCTGGAGCCATGAGGGCCTCCCTTGGTTCGACGTCGCGGCAATGCCGGGACCCGCACAGGCTAAGCGGGGGCCGTGCTGCCGATCAAGGTTCGCTGAGCTTCTCTCAGCGAGTTCGTGGTTTTCAGCGGCCGGGGGGAGCGTCCGCGTTGACCTCGTCCGCGCCGAGAGCGCCGATCTCCTCGGTCAGCTGCAGACCCTGGGCGCTGTTGGAGGACAGGGTGAGTTGCTCGAGCCACGCTTTGTTGATCTTCGGCGGACGGCCGCCGCTGTAGCGGAACAGCAACGGGATGGCGGGGTCGATCCAGATGGCGCTCCGGCCGTCGCCGACGCTCTGCTCGTCGCGCCAGGAGAAGAAGAAGCCTTCCTTGCGGCGCAGCTTGAGGCCGACGACGATCTGCAGGTGGGCGAGGACGCGATCCTCGAAGCCGATCTCTGTCGTCCCGCCGTAAACAAGCTTGCCCATGCGAGAACCGTACCGGACCACCCGGGGATGCACGTATCGCGGCGAGGGGTATGTTCGGGCGTGTGACGGCGATGCGTGTACTCGTGACCGGTGCGACCGGATACATCGGAGGTCGCCTGGTGCCGCGCCTGCTGGAGCGCGGCCACCGGGTGCGCGTGCTGGTGCGTTCGCCCGTCAAGCTCACGGATGTGCCGTGGCGCGACGACGTGGAGGTGGTCGAAGGCGACCTCGGCGACCGGGCGGCGGTGGAGCGGGCCGTGAGCGGCATGGACGCGGTCTACTACCTGGTGCACTCCATGCGGGCGACGGGAGACTTCGACGCCGACGAGGCGCGGGCGGCGCAGAACGTCGCCGACGCCTCGGCTGCCGCCGGCGTGCGCAGGATCGTCTATCTGGGTGCTCTGCACCCGGATGGTCCGCTCTCGCGTCATCTGCGTTCGCGCGTCGCGGTCGGTCGGATCCTGCTCGGCTCCGGCGTGCCGACGATCGTCCTGCAGGCGGGCGTCGTCATCGGGTCGGGATCCGCGTCGTTCGAGATGATCCGCCAGCTGACCGATGTGCTGCCGTACATGCCGGCCCCGCGTTGGGTGCGCAACCGCATCCAGCCGATCGCCGTGCGCGATGTCCTGCACTATCTGATCGGGGCGCTCGACCTCCCCGCGGAGGTCTCGCGCGCGTTCGACATCGGCGGCCCGGACATCCTGCGCTACGGGCAGATGATGAACGGGTACGCGCTGGAGGCCGGCTTGCGGCAGCGTCCGATCGCTGCGCTCCCGGTGTTCACGCCGTGGCTGGCGTCGCAGTGGGTCAACCTCGTCACGCCGATCCCGCGCGCGCTCGCCGTGCCCATCATCGAATCGCTGCAATACGACTGCGTGGCGCGCGAGAGCGACATCGATGCGCTGATCCCGCCGCCGGAGGGCGGCCTCACCGGCTACCGGGCCGCTGTCCGGCTCGCGCTCGCGCGGCTCCGTGACGGCGCCGTCGAGACGAGCTGGAGGGACGCCTCCGTGTCGGGCGCCCCCAGCGACCCCCTGCCCAGCGATCCGGACTGGTCGGGGCACACGGTCTACACCGACGTCCGGGAACGGACGAGCCGGGCCGGCGCGGACGACGTCTGGCGGGTGATCGAGGGGATCGGCGGGGAGCGCGGCTGGTACTCGTTCCCGCTCGCGTGGGCGCTGCGCGGCTGGGCCGACAAGCTGGTGGGCGGCGTCGGGCTGCGCCGGGGACGCCGTCACGCCGACCGGCTCCAGACCGGGGACGCCCTCGACTGGTGGCGAGTGGAGCATCTCGAGCGCGGCTCCGAGGTACGGCTGCGCGCCGAGATGCGCGTGCCGGGTCGCGCATGGCTCGAACTCGGCGTCCGGCCGGTGGACGGCGGCAGCCGCTACCGGCAGCGGGCCGTGTTCTTCCCGCACGGTCTGCCCGGGCGGTTGTACTGGCTGGCGGTGCTGCCGTTCCACGGGGTGATCTTCGAGGGCATGGCGAATCGGATCGTCCTGGAGGCCGAGCGTGCCGCGTCGCGGCGCCGCGCCGGGGTCACTCCGGAGGAGCGCTGACCAGCGTCGTCGCGGTGAGGTCGTCGAGGAACCGGGTGACGACCTTCCGCTCATCGGTTGTCAGACTGCGCGCCACCTCGAAACGGCGGGCGTGCTGCATCCCCATGGTGCGGCGCACCTGCTGGTGCGTCTCGGGGGTGATCCCGACGGTCACGGCCCTCCGGTCGGTCGGGTGCGGGCGCCGGACGATGTGCCCGGCGCGCTCCAGCCGGTCCAGCAGCTTGGTGACCGAGGCGGTCGACACGTGGAGGTGTTCGCTGAGTGCGCCCGCGGTCACCGCGACGTCCGCATTCATCGACGCGATGACATAGCGGAGTGCCTTCATGTCGGTCTCGTTGAGTTGGAGGGCGGTGCGGGACTCGAGGTTCAGCCGCTGCTCCGCCTCACGCCAATGCCGCACGGCATCGAGGACGCCGATGATCTGCTGGAGTTCGTCATCGGTGAGGTTGTCGTGGCGCACGAGCTCCTGCCGCGGATCGATGACGCGCGGGTCGATCAGCGCCCCCGAGATGCGACGCGCCTCGTCCTTGGAACTCATGCGGACATCCTATTGCCGGATGTAAGAAGCGTGCTAGGTTATTTTCTAACCTGGCTAGGTAAGGGAGGGTCTGATGACCCAGCTCCATCCGGAAGTCGCGGACGTCAGCAGCCCGACGGAGACGATCGCCGACGCGGTCGAAGCGGACCTGCTGCTCGTCGAGCACGAGTTCTCGGCCTTCCTCGCCGGGCGCGAGGACGAGGCGGCCGCGCACGGAGGGGCGTACCGCCGGCTCTGGCAGAGCGTGGCGGAGTCCGCTCACGGCGGCAAGCGACTGCGTCCGCGGCTCGTCCTGACCGCCTACCACGGGCTCGGCGGAGCCGGCCGGCGCTCCGACGCGGTCCAGACCGCCCTGGCGTTCGAGCTCCTGCACACCGCGTTCCTCTTCCACGATGATGTGATCGACGGCGACACGGTGCGCCGCGGTCGTCCGAACGTGGCGGGGGAGTTCAGCGCCGACGCGCTCGCCCGCGGTGCCACGGCGCCCCATGCTCTGCTCTGGGGCCAGTCCGCGGCGATCCTGGCGGGCGACCTCCTGCTCCATGCCGCAGCCCAGCGCGTCGCGCGCCTGTCGGCGCCGGAGCCGGCTCGCTCGCTGATCCTCGACCTGCTCGACCGGGCGGTGTTCGTGACGGCGGCCGGCGAGCTGGCCGACGTCGGCCTCGCCACCGCGCTGTCCGACGGCGGCATCGACGACGTCCTCGCCATGACCGAGGAGAAGACCGCGGTCTACACCGTGGCCGCTCCGCTCGCGGCGGGTGCCGCGCTCGCCGGGGCGGGAGACGAACTCGTCGGCCTCCTGGCGGACTTCGGGCGACTCGTGGGCACGGCGTTCCAGCTGGGCGACGACCTTCTCGGCGTGTTCGGCGAAGAGGACGTGACCGGCAAGAGCGCCAGCAGCGACCTCCGACAGGGCAAGCAGACCTCCCTCATCGCCTTCGCGCGCGGCACGGGCGACTGGCCCGGCATCGAAGCTGTTCTGGGGCGGCCGGACCTGACGGCAGCCGAGGCGGCGCAGGCCGCCGCGACGCTGGAGCGATGCGGCGCCCGGGCGTTCGTCGAGCGACTGCTCGCCGAACAGGTCGCCACTGCGATCGCCTCGCTCGACTCGCCGCTGGTCCCCGCCGAGCTGGCCGCGACCCTCGCCCGGCTCGCTCGCGGATGCATCGGGCGCGCGTCATGACCCGCACCGCACCGGCGCCCGCGGGAGCCTCGACCCCGCCGACCGACCTCACGCTCTACGGAGAGGCCGCCCATCGCAGCGCCGCGACGATCATCCACGAGTACTCGACGTCGTTCGGGATGGCGACGCGCCTGCTGGCGCCCTCGGTCCGCCCGGGGGTGGAAGACATCTACGCCCTGGTCCGGGTGGCGGACGAGATCGTGGACGGAGCGGCGGCCGAGGCCGGGCTCGCCCCCGACGAGATCGCGGCGGTCCTCGACGCGCTCGAGGACGACACCGAGCGTGCGATGCGCACCGGATACAGCGCCAACGTCGTGGTCCACGCCTTCGCGCGCACCGCCCGCGCGGCGGGCTTCGGGCCGGAACTGACGCGTCCGTTCTTCGCGTCGATGCGTCGCGACCTCGACCCCGTCGACTTCAGCGCCGACGAGCTGAGCGCCTACATCTACGGGTCGGCGGAAGTCGTCGGCCTGATGTGCCTCGCCGTGTTCCTCCACGACAGCCCGGTGCCCGAGCCGACGAGACGACGCCTGGAGGCGGGTGCGCGGCGGCTCGGCTCCGCGTTCCAGAAGATCAACTTCCTGCGCGACCTCGCCGTCGACTACGCCGAACTCGGCCGCAGCTACTTCCCCGGCATCGACCCCACGCAGCTGACCGAGCGGCAGAAGCTCGCCCTGGTGGTCGACATCGACTGCGACCTGGGCGCGGCCGCGGATGTCATCCCGGAGCTGCCGGACAACTGCCGCCGCGCGATCACGGCCGCCCACGGCCTGTTCGCCGAGCTGAGCGACCGCATCCGCATCACGCCGGCGTCCGACCTGATCGCCCATCGGGTGAGTGTGCCCACCCGCACCAAGCTGGCCGTGCTTCTCCGCGCGGCGGCGGGGGCGCTGCGATGACGGACCGTGCGCCCGCGCCGCGCCGCGCCGTCGTCATCGGCGGCGGCATCTCCGGCCTGGCCACCGCCGCCCTGCTGGCTCACGACGGCCATCACGTGACCGTCCTCGAGCAACAGGATGTCCTCGGCGGGCGCGCCGGGGTGTGGGAGGCCGGCGGTTTCCGATTCGACACCGGCCCCTCCTGGTATCTGATGCCGGAGGTCTTCGACCACTTCTTCCGGCTCCTCGGAACCAGCGCCGCCGAGCAACTCGACCTGGTGACCCTGGACCCGGGATACCGGCTGTTCGCGGAGGGAAGCGCGACGACGCTCGATGTGCGGGCCGACGGCGCGGCGAATCGTGCGCTGTTCGAGAGCGTGGAGCCCGGGGCGGGCGCCGCCCTCGACCGGTATCTGGCGGGCGCGTCCGAGACGTATCGCCTCGCCGTCGACCGCTTCCTGTACGCGACCTACGCATCGCCGCGGCCGCTCCTGAACGGGGCCGTGCTCCGTCGGCTCGGGCGGCTCGCCCGGCTGCTCCTCGAACCGCTCGACCGGTATGCGGCGGGCTTCGTGGAGGACACCCGGTTGCGTCAGCTCCTGGGCTATCCCGCTGTCTTCCTCGGCACGTCCCCGGGACGCGCGCCGAGCATGTACCACCTGATGAGCCACCTCGACCTCGACGACGGCGTGCGTTACCCGATGGGCGGGTTCGCCGAGCTGATCGCGCGCATCGCGGCGCTCGCCGAGGGCGCGGGGGCGAACCTGGTGACCGGGGCGCGTGCCGTCGCCATTCAGACCGGCGCCGGACGGAGGCCGCGGGTCTCCGGCGTCGAATGGGTGGACGCCGGGGGCCGCAGGCAGGTGACGGAGGCCGACCTCGTCGTCTCCGCGGCCGACCTGCACCACACCGAGACAGAGCTGCTGCCGCCCGCGCTGCGCACTCACCCGGAGCGCGCCTGGCGCCGCCGCGATCCCGGCCCCGGCGCCGTGCTCGCCATGCTGGGCGTCCGCGGCGGACTGCCGCAGCTCGCGCACCACAACCTGTTCTTCACGTCCGACTGGGAGTCCGGCTTCGCGAGAGTGTTCGGCTCGCACCCCGGAGTCCCCGATCCGGCCTCGCTCTACGTCTGCATGCCGAGTGCGACCGATCCGAACGTCGCACCGGCCGGTCACGAGAACCTCTTCGTCCTCGTCCCGGTGGCGGCCGACGTGTCGATCGGCGCGGGCGGTGTGGACGGCGCGGGCGACCGCGTCGTCGAGCGCACCGCCGACGCCGCGATCGGCCAGATCGCCGCCTGGGCGGGCATCCCCGACCTCGCCGACCGCGTCGTGGTACGTCGCACGGTCGGACCCGACGACTTCGCCCAGCACTACAATGCCTGGCGCGGGGGCGCCCTCGGCCTGGCGCACACGCTGCGGCAGAGCGCCTTCTTCCGGCCGGGCAACGCCTCGCGCCGTGTCGACGGCCTGCTCTACGCCGGGTCGTCCACCATCCCCGGCATCGGGCTGCCCATGTGCCTGATCAGCGCCGAGCTCGTCGTCAAGCGTCTGCGCGGCGACGTCTCGGCCGAGCGGCTGGCCGAGCCGCCGGCACCCGTCGCCCGTGCGGAGCGGGTCCGGTGAGTCTCGCCTACCTCGTCTGCCTGCTGGCGGCCTCCGGTGCGCTGGTGCTGCTGGACAGCCGGTTCCGGCTGGTCTTCTGGCGAGATGCCCGCCGCGCTGCGGTCGTGCTGGTCGTCGCGCTGGCCTTCTTCCTCGCCTGGGACGCCGTGGGCATCGTCGCCGGTGTCTTCGCGCGCGGGAGGTCTCCCTTCATGACCGGCATCGAGCTCGCCCCCGAGCTCCCGCTCGAGGAGCCGGTGTTCCTGGCCTTCCTGTGCTACCTCACGCTCATCCTGCTGTTCGGCGGCCGCGCCGTCCTCGACCGGGTGACGGCGCGCCGCCGCGAGCCGAGCGAGCTCGTCGGCCACGACGGGAGGCGCCGATGACCTATCTCCTCATCGACCTCGTCTTCCTCGGTCTCGCCGGCGCCGTCCTCGCCGTCGCCCTCGTGCGCGCGCCCGACCGCAGGCGCCTGCTGCGTCGCTGGTGGGCGCCGGCTGTGGTGACGGGCGCGGTCCTGGTCGGGCTCACGATCGTCTTCGACAACGCGATGATCGCCGCGGGTCTGATGACGTACGCTCCGCACACGCTGACGGGCGCACGCATCGGCCTGGTACCGGTGGAGGATCTCGCCTATCCGGTCGCCGGCCTGGTGCTCGTCGGCGGCCTCTGGATCCTGCTCCGGCGGAGGCCGGCATGACCACGACCGTCGAGCCTTCGCTTCTGCGCCAGCTGTTCGTCGCCTCCCGGCCGCTCAGCTGGATCAACACCGCTTTCCCGTTCGCCGCCGCCTACCTGCTCACGGTCGGACGCGTCGACGCCGTCCTCGTGATCGGGACGCTCTACTTCCTCGTTCCGTACAACCTCGCGCTCTACGGCATCAACGACGTCTTCGACTACGAGTCCGACCTCCGCAACCCGCGCAAGGGGGGAGCAGAGGGCGCCCTGCTCGACCGCCGAGTGCACCGGAGAACGCTCATCGCGGCCGCGGTGACCAACCTGCCGTTCCTGGTGTTCCTGGTGATCGTCGGGTCTCCCGCGTCGTGGCTCGTGCTGGCCGTCAGCCTCTTCGCGCTCCTGGCGTACTCGGTCAAGGGACTCCGCTTCAAGGAGGTGCCGTTCCTGGACTCGGCCACCTCGAGCGTCCACTTCGTAAGCCCCGCGGTCTACGGTCTCGTGCTGGCCGGAGCCGTCTTCACGCCCGGTCTGTTGTTGCTGCTGCTCGCGTTCTTCCTGTGGGGTGTGGGCAGTCACGCGTTCGGCGCGGTGCAGGACATCGTCCCGGACCGCGAGGCGGGCATCGCCTCCGTCGCCACCGTGCTCGGCGCCGCGCGCACGACGCGTTTCGCGATGGCCGCCTGGGCGGCGGCCGGGCTGGCGATGCTCGGGACGGCGTGGCCCGGCCCGCTGGCAGCGCTCCTGGCCGTGCCGTACCTCCTGGCCGCCGCGCCGTTCTGGTCGCTTCCCGACGAACGCGCGAGCGCCGCCAACCGGGGCTGGCGGCGCTTCCTCTGGATCAACTACGCGTGCGGGTTCGTCGTCACCCTCCTGCTGATCGCCTACGCGTTGAGCTGAGCCGAGTCGGGCTGAGCCGACCCGGTCACGCGCCCGCCTCGGCGGACCGCGCCGGCAGCTCCTGCAGGCTCCAGCCGTTGCCGTCCGGGTCGCTGTAGTAGACGAACCGACCCCAGGACTGCTCGTCGACGCCCACCGCGTCGACGCCGTTCTCGCGCAGATGGGCCAGCGCTTCGTCGGCGTCCGGGATGACGATCTGCAGACCCTTCATCGTGCCGGGGACCATGTCGGTCAGGCCCTCCCCGAAAGCGATGGAGCAGGCCGACCCGGGAGGCGTCACCTGCACGAAGCGCAGCGTGGGGGAGACGCGGTGGTCGAAGTCGGCGTTCCAGCCGAGCGCGTCGACGTAGAACGCCTTCGCGCGGTCGACGTCGGTGACGGGGAGGACGATGAGCTCGATGCGCCAGTCGCTGATGGTCATGATTGCTGCCCTTTCGGTTTTCCGTTCCGGTGATTCCAGCGTAGGAGGGATAGCGGTCACATTCCGTCCTCAATCGGATCCGCCCTCGACGAAATTCAAGGGAATTCGCGGATCCACCCGCTAATGTCGTGACCCATGAGCGACAGTCCCGCCGCACCGAGTCCCTACGAGGTCCTCGGCGTCAGTGCGACCGTCAGCCAGGAGGAACTGCGCCGCGCCTACCGTCGGCTCGCCCGGGCCACGCACCCCGACACCGGGGGGACCGCCGCCGCGTTCCAGGCGGTGCAGACCGCCTGGGAGCTGGTCGGCGATCCGGATGACCGCGCACGCTACGACCGCGGCGAGAGTCTCGTGGTCGATGCGGTGGCGGGCGAATCCGGGGGAGCGGGGTTCAGCGCGACCGTGCACCCCACGCGCACGTCGTCGCGCGGGGCCACCGTGCGGGCGCGCAGCTACGGCCACCCCGGCGGTCGCGCGCGCGAGCGCTTCCTCACACTCATGCGCGAGTGGATGGGACGCGGCTCCGACGCCGACCCGTACGACCCCGCGCTGGTCCGCTCCGCGCCGCGGGAGATCCGGATGCTGCTGGCGGAGGCGCTCGCCGAGGAAGCCACCGCGCGGGCGGTCTCCGGACTCGGCATCGGTTTCACCATCTGGAACGACGTGGCGGTCCACCCGGCGACCGACGCCAAGCTCGACCACATCGTGCTCGGCCCCGCCGGGCTGTTCGCCGTGCGCTCGGCCGACTGGGGCGGCGAGGTCAAGCTCGCGAAGGGTGAACTCACGGGTTCAGGCATCGGCCGCGACGAGGAGCCCTTCCGAGAGCTGCACGCCGCGGCCAAGAGCTTCGGCCGCCAGGCCGGCGTCCGGTTCACCGGCCTCATCGTCGTGGTCCCCGACGACGCGCTCGCCGTCCCCTTCGACATCGTCCAGCGCGGCCGCCTCGCGGGATCGCTGGTCGTGCGGCGCTCGCTGCTGCCCACAGTGCTGCGCGACGGCGCGAACGCCGCCGGCCGCGAGAGCGTCGACCGCGCCTTCGAGCTGCGGCCCCGGCTGCAGGAGGCCGTCCGCTTCGTCTAGACGCCCGGCTCCTGCCGGAGCAGAGTGGACGCCATGGTCAACACTCTCGAGATCTTCAGCGGATTCAGCGTGAACGACATCGACGCAGCGCGCGCCTTCTATCGTGACGCGCTCGGCCTCGACGTGACGGACGGCCCGATGGGCAACCTCGACATCGCCCTCCCCGCCGGCAGTCACGTGTTCGTCTACCCGAAGCCGGATCACCGGCCTGCGAGCTTCACCATCCTCAACCTCGTCGTGGCGGACATCGACGCCGCCGTCGACGAACTCAACGCCAAGGGAGTCGTGACGAAGATCTACGACGACGACACCTTCCCGACCGACGAGAAAGGCATCGCGCGCGGCAAAGCGGTGAATCGCGGACCGGACATCGCGTGGTTCCGCGACCCGGCCGGCAACGTGATGTCGGTGCTGCAGGACTGACCTCCGCCGAAGGGCCGGCGGTCAGCGCAGCCGTTCGCGGAGCGCCATCGCGTCGTACGGTGCGCGCACCTTCATGTCGTTGTCGAAGTAGGCGTAGACGTCCAGGCCGGAATCGAGCCGCCCCTGCAGCTCGGCGGCCCAGCGGTCGAGCGCCTCGTCGGTGTACCCGCTCGCGTAGAGCTCTTCGTCGCCGTGGAGGCGCACGTAGACGAAGTCGGCCGTGACCTCGCGGATCACCGGGTACCGGCCCGCGGTGTCGGCGAGCACGACGGCGACGCCGTGCGCGCGCGCGATCCGTGCGAACTCGGGATCGGCGAAGCTCGGATGCCGCGCCTCCACCGCGTGACGCAGCGGACGCTCGCCGCCGGACGTCAGGTCGGTGCGGTCCTCCTCGAGCGTCGTCTCGGCCGCCAGCGCCCGTGCGGCCGTCGCGGTCGCAGGGAGCATCGTCAGGAACCCGTCCAGGGCCTCCGGGTCGAGGGGCAGCGTCGGTGGCAGCTGCCAGAGGAACGGACCGAGCTTGGGGCCGAGTGCGAGGACGCCGGAGGCGAAGAAGTTCGCCAGCGCCGCCCGGGCGTTCCGCAGCCGCAGGATGTGGGTGATGTACCGGCCGCCCTTGACCGCGAACACGAAGCTGTCCGGAGTGCTCTGCGCCCACGTGCGATAGCTGGAGGGCTTCTGCAGTGCATAGAAACTGCCGTTGATCTCGATCGAGTCGAGCGTGGACGACGCGTACTCCAGCTCGGCGCGATGCGGCAGTCCCTTCGGATAGAACACGCCGCGCCAGGGCGCGTACGTCCAGCCGGAGATGCCGACCCGCGCCACCGCCATCAGCGGCCCCTGAGCTGGTCGAGCAGACGGCGGTCGCGTTTGGTGGGCCGACCCGCCCCGCGCTCGCGCGTGATGTCGGAGGGCGCTTCGGTCTTCGGAGGCGGCGGCGGAGTGCGGTCCTCGAAGCACTCGGCGGCGATCGCGGCCCCGACGCGCTTCACGATGAGTCTGCGTGCGATGTAGATCTTCTCGGATCCGCCCACGTAGGCGCGCACCTCGTCGCCGACCTTCACCTGCTGCGAGGGCTTCGCCCGGTCGCCGTTGACCTTGAGGTGGCCGGCCTTGCACGCGTCCGACGCCGCCGACCGGGTCTTGTAGAGGCGCACGGCCCAGGCCCAGGCGTCGACGCGGACGCCCGTCATGGGCGGAGCGCCGGCTCGGCCGGCGACCGCTGCGCCGCGCCCTCCTCGTCGGCCAGCTGCGCCTTCCACTTCACGAGGCTGCGCACCGTGCGGCTGCGGTCCTTCGCCAGCTTCGCCATCACGTCCGCCGGAACGGAGTAGTTGACGGCGACCCAGCCGCGGACCGTCTCGGAGCGGTCGTCCGCGAGCGAGCGCAGGATGTCGCACGGCGTCGCCTCGTTCTTGGCCACGCACCCGCGCACGCCCTCGTCCGGGTCGTTCGCGAGCGCGGCGAAGAGGTCCTCCGGGGTGTTGTAGCCGGACGCCACGGCCTCCCGGATCTTGGGGTTCGGGTCGGCCGCGAGCAGCCGGAGCCTCCGCAGCTTGCTCTCCGTGAACTCCGGCGCCGGGTGCAGCGCGGCGGCCTCCTCCGCGGTGAGCATCGCCGGTCGGTGGTCGCGCATGGCCTGACGCTGGGCGGGGGTGTTGAAGCGGATGCAGGACATGACTCCACCGTACGCGCACGATCCATCGAAAGGTGGAAGCATCTCCCAGCCGCGTCGCGTTACGGTGAATGCATGGAATCCCTGCTCCGACGGCTCGACCGGATCGCGGGCGGACGCCACGCCGGTTACACCGTTCCAGAGGAGGGGCGCGACCACCCGCGGACACGGCGTGCGTTCGTGGTCATCGCGTGGCTGCTGGTCGCCGAACTCCTGATCGGCACGACCGCGGTGGTCGTCGCCGTCGTCTTGACGTTCGACGGCGTTTCGGTGCCGTTCGCGGTCTGGATGCGGTCCGTGGTCGTGCTCGGCATGACCGTGACGCTGTTCTACTTCGCCTGGCGCGCCAGGAAGGGCTACTACTGGGCGTACTCGCGCCTGCGGCTCTTTTCGAAGATCTTCCCGGTCGTCACCCTCGTGATCGCCGCCATCCCCGGGCTGTACCCGCTCTGGATGGTCACGGAGCAGATCGTGTTCAGCCTCATCCTGATCGGCGTGGCCGGCTACCTCGACTCCGACCACATGCGTGAGGCCTTCCCGCGCCCGGCGCGCGCGGTCACGACCGCGCCGTGACCGTCTCGTCTCCGCGCCGAGGGAACCACGGCACGACGGGCGACGTGCGCCGCTGGTAGTCCGCGTACTCGGGGTAGCGCGAACGCGAGATGCTCTCGGTGAACACCGTCGAGCCGACGAAGAGCCCGGTCAGCAGCAGCGGGCCGATGACCGCCCACTGCAGGATCGAGCCCGCGGCGGCGCAACCGAAGAGGAAGACGACCCACCACTGGGCCTGTTCGAAGAAGAAGTTCGGATGCCGCGAGAACCGGAACAGGCCGGTCTGCAGGAAGCGCGGGCTCGGCTGCCTCCCCGCGGTGATCTCCCGCTTCTTCCACTGGTGGAAGTCCCACTGCTGCTGGTCGGCGATCGTCTCGCCCGCGAGGAAGAGCAGGAAGAGCACGGTGCAGACGAGGTCGAGCGGGTTCAGCGGCGTCGGGTGCAGGTAGGCGGTCCAGGCCGGCAGGGTGATCAGCAGCAACAGCACGTTCTGATAGATCACGATGAAGAACAGGTTGAACACCGCGAACGCGCCGCGGCTCATCCGCCCGCGCAGCACCTCCCAGCGGTAGTCCTCCCCGCCCGGCGCGTAGCCGCCCTTGCGCGCGAAGTTGAAGGTGAGGCGTGCGCCCCACAGTGTGACGAGGCCGGCCATCAGGTCGAGGCGCGCGTCCTGGAGCCCGGCGGCGCCCGCGAAGACCCAGACGTAGGCGACCGGCACGACCGACCAGATGCGGTCGACCCAGGAGTGCTCACCGGTGATCAGGGACAGCACCCAGGTGATCGCGCACACGCCGGCGAGGATCCAGAGACAGACGATGAAGGGCTCCACGCCCACATCCTAGGCGCGCGGGTCCTCCGCGACGCGGCTGCCCGCGCGGAGCGCCGCCCCCGCGCGGAGCATCCCAGGCGGTCACTAGAGTGGAAACGTGGATGGTGTCGGCACGGTGAGCTCGCGCGTGTGGACGGTCCCGAACGCTCTCAGCTTCTTCCGGCTCGCGCTCGTGCCGGTGTTCCTGTGGCTCGTGATCGTGGGGGAGGACGCGCTCGCGCTCGGCGTGCTCATCGTCTCGAGCATCACGGACTTCCTCGACGGCTGGCTCGCCAGGAAACTGCACCAGGTCTCGCGTCTCGGCCAGCTCCTCGACCCGGCGGCCGACCGCCTGTACATCTTCGCCGCACTCGTCGGCCTCGCCTGGCGGGAGGTCATCCCCTGGTGGTTGGTGGCGGTCATCGTCGCGCGCGACGTCATGCTGGCGGTGCTCGGCGTCATCCTCGCGAATCACGGCTTCGGCCCGCTCCCGGTGCACCACCTGGGCAAGGTCGCCACGTTCTGCCTGTTCTGGGCGCTTCCCCTGCTCATGCTGGGCGAGGCGTTCGACCCGCTCGCGCCCTACTCGTTGCCGCTGGGCTGGGCCTTCGCTCTGTGGGGAGCGTTCCTCTATTGGTGGGCCGGAATCGTCTACATTCGCGAGACCGCCCGGGTCATCCGCCTTCCGGCCGATGACAGCGGGCAACATTCCGATAGGCTTGATCACGAGGAGGTTGACGGTGCCTGACGAGAACTATCCCGCTGAACGATTCCCGGCCGGGGACGACGACGGTCGCGACGCCGCGAACCCCCTGCGCAATTCTGCGACGGGGAACGAGGACACGACCGCGCGCTTCGGCGAGGAGTTCGTCTCCAAGATGTTCCCGGTCGACGGAGAGGTCAGCCCGGAGGAGCAGGAGGCGATCGCCGCCCTGCCGTCCGGCTCGGCTCTGCTGATCGTGCGGCGCGGGCCGAACACGGGTGCGCGATTCCTGCTCGACGCCGATGTGACGAGCGCCGGACGCCACCCGAACGCCGACATCTTCCTCGACGATGTGACGGTCTCGCGTCGGCACGCCGAGTTCACGCGGCGCGGCACGGCCTTCGAGGTGCGCGACCTGGGGTCGCTCAACGGCACCTACTACGACGGCGTGCGCATCGAGAGCGCACTGCTCAGCGACTCGTCCGAGGTCCAGATCGGCAAGTTCCGCCTCACGTTCTACGCCTCGCGCCAAGACCTCGCCGCAGCGGCGAACGGTTAGGGCCGCCCTCCGTGGCGCGGCAAGCAGCGAGAGCCCAGGCCGCCTCGCCCGCACTGCTCTCGATCGGCCAGGTCCTCGCACGGCTCACTCCGGAGTTCCCGGATCTGTCGTCGTCCAAGCTGCGGTTCCTCGAGGAGCGCGGGCTGATCACCCCCTCGCGCACGGCGGCGGGGTATCGCAAGTTCTCGCCGGCCGATGTCGAGCGGCTGCACACCGTGCTCGCGATGCAGCGCGACCACTACCTGCCGCTCAAGGTCATCAAGAAGTATCTCGCCGAGGTGGATGCGGGTGGCGACCCGCCCATTCCCGGCGCATCCTCGGTCGGGGCCGCGGCGTCGATGCTGCCGGCCGGGCGACGGTTCCAGCGCGATGAGCTGCTGCGCGAGGCCGGAGCGAGCTCTGAACTGCTTCAGGAGGCCGTGAGCGCGTCGCTCATCGTGCCGGCCGATGTCTATGGCGAGGAGGCGCTGACCGTGCTGCGCGCCCTGGCCGAGCTCTCCCGAACCGGGATCGGGCCGCGGCACCTCCGCGGATTCCGCGCGGCGGCGGAGCGCGAGATCGGACTGATCGAGACGGCTCTCGTGCCGCTCGCGCGACGCAACGACGTCACCTCACGCCCGCAGACCGCCGAGCTGGCGCGCGAGATCGCCGGCCAGCTCGACGTGGTGCGGGGCAGTATCATCCGGTCCGCGCTCGAGCGTCTGCGTCCCTGAGCTCCGACACGCCGACGACGATTGCCGGATGTCGTTGCCCGGCGACCGGGGGATGGGTACCGTTGATGAAGCGGCTCATCCCGAGCCGCTGATCCATAGCCCAGGGCGAGAGGCAAGCACCATGAGCGAACTGAGTCGTGACAGCGGCGCCGCCCGGTACGACCTGGGCCTGCTGTTCACCGACGGCCTGCCCGAGATGGACGACGCCAACGGCTACCGCGGTGCTGTCGCGGCGCGTGCCGCCGGCATCTCGTATCGCCAGCTGGACTACTGGGCGCGCACCGGTCTCGTCGAGCCCACGGTGCGCGGCGCTGCCGGCTCCGGTTCGCAACGTCTTTACGGCTTCCGCGACATCCTCGTCCTCAAGCTCGTCAAGCGCCTTCTCGACACCGGAATCTCGCTGCAGCAGATCCGTACTGCGGTCAACCAGCTGCGCGAAGCGGGTGTGAACGACCTCGCCCAGACCACGCTCATGAGCGACGGCGCGAGCGTCTACCTGTGCACCTCCAACGACGAGGTCATCGACCTCGTCAGCCGCGGTCAGGGCGTTTTCGGCATCGCGGTCGGCAAGGTGCTGCGCGAGGTGGAGTCCTCCCTCGTCGAGCTCGACACCCAGGGCGACGATCTCGACGAGCTCGCTGCGCGCCGAGCCGCCAAGTCCAGGGCCTCCTGAGCGACCCGTTCTCAACCGGCTCAGACCTCAATCGGCACAGAACTCAATCGGCATAGACCTCAACCGTCGAGTCCGCGGAATCTCCGTGTACTCGACGGTTTCTCGCAGAATTCGAGCGTCGTCGCGATCGTGCTCAGGAGCCGGCGACCGCGTACTCGCCGATCTTGGCGGTGCGGAGGACCCGCTCGAGCAGGAGGTCGAAGTTGTGCGCCATCTCCTGCGCACTTTCACCCGGCCAGACGTGCAGCGGCTTCGCGGCGCCCTGCGCCTGCTGCAGCGATGTGCGCTCCGGCAGCTGCGGTGCGAGCACGAGCGGGCCGAACATGTCGCGCAGCTCCTTGATGCGGAACTGGTGCTCGAGCGACTGCACGCGCGCCCGGTTCACGATGATGCCGAGCGGCTGGAGGCGCGGTGACAGTCCGCGGCGGATCTCCTCGATCGCACGCAGTGCGCGGTCGGCCGCAGCCACCGAGAAGAGCCCGGGCTCGGTCACCACGGCGACGCGGTCGCTCGCCGCCCAGGCCGTGCGGGTGAGCGCGTTGAGCGACGGGGCGCAGTCGATCAGGACCAGCTCGTAGTCGTGCTCGACGTTGGCCAGGGCCTCCTCGAGCTTCCAGATGTCGCGGATGCTCGGGTGCGGACCGTCGAAGTTGATGGCGGACGGGCTCCCGATCATGACGTCGACCTTGCCGGCGCGGCCCTTGGTCCACCCCGAAGGCGCGATCGCCGCGCGGACGATCTTCTCTTTGGGGGAGGCGAGCACGTCGGCGACATTGAGGTGGCCGGCGACCTGGATGTCCATGCCGGTCGAGACATCGGACTGTGGATCGAGGTCGACGACGAGCGTCCGGAGCCCCTTCGCGAACGCCGCCGAGGCCAGACCGAGCGTCACCGTGGTCTTTCCGACACCGCCCTTGAGGGAACTAACGCTGAGTACGTGCACGACAGCCACGTTACCTTCACTAGTCTTGGAGTACCTAACCGTTTGCTGTGTGGTGCCGACCCCTGCTCGAAAGGTTCCCATGTTCCGTAAGATCCTCGTTGCCAACCGCGGTGAAATCGCCATCAGAGCCTTTCGCGCCGCCTATGAGCTGGGCGCCGCCACGGTTGCGGTCTTCCCCTACGAAGACCGCAACTCGATGCACCGGCTGAAGGCGGACGAGGCTTACCAGATCGGCGAACCGGGGCACCCGGTGCGCGCCTACCTCGACGTGCAGGAGATCATCCGCGTCGCCAAAGAATCCGGCGCCGACGCGATCTACCCGGGCTACGGCTTCCTCTCCGAGAATCCCGAGCTCGCCGACGCCGCGCGCGCCGCGGGCATCGCGTTCATCGGCCCGCGTGCCGAGGTGCTCGAGATGGCCGGCAACAAGGTGACGGCCAAGGAGCACGCGATCGCCGCGGGGGTCCCCGTGCTCAAGTCGACCCCGCCGTCGCGCGACATCGAAGAGCTGCTCGCGGGCGCCGACGAGATCGGCTTCCCGATCTTCGCCAAGGCGGTCGCCGGCGGCGGCGGCCGCGGCATGCGCCGGGTCGCCCGCAAGGAGGAGCTGCGCGCATCGCTCGAAGAGGCCATGCGCGAGGCCGACAGCGCGTTCGGCGACCCGACCATGTTCCTGGAGCAGGCCGTGCTGCGCCCGCGCCACATCGAGGTGCAGATCCTCGCCGACGGCACGGGCGACACCATCCACCTGTTCGAGCGCGACTGTTCGGTGCAGCGCCGCCACCAGAAGGTCGTCGAGATCGCACCGGCCCCGAACCTCTCGGAGGAGATCCGGCAGTCGCTCTACCGCGACGCCATCGCCTTCGCCAAGTCCATCGGCTACGAGAACGCCGGCACCGTCGAGTTCCTCCTCGACACCGCGGGCGAGCGCGCCGGCCAGCACGTGTTCATCGAGATGAACCCGCGCATCCAGGTCGAGCACACGGTCACGGAGGAGATCACCGACGTCGACCTGGTGCAGTCGCAGATCCGCATCGCCGCCGGCGAGACGCTCGCCGACCTCGGGCTCGGCCAGGACAGCATCCAGATGCGCGGCGCCGCCCTCCAGTGCCGCATCACCACCGAGGACCCGACGGCGAACTTCCGCCCCGACACCGGCAAGATCACCACGTACCGGTCGCCGGGCGGCGCCGGAATCCGCCTCGACGGCGGCACGATCAACCCGGGTGCGCAGATCAGCCCGCACTTCGACTCGATGCTCGCCAAGCTCATCACGCGCGGGCGTGATTTCCCGGCCGCCGTGCTGCGGGCCCGGCGCGCGCTGGCCGAGTTCCGCGTGCGCGGCGTCGCCACGAACATCCCGTTCCTGCAGGCGGTCATGGAGGACCCGGACTTCATCGCGGGCAACGTCTCCACCTCCTTCATCGAGGAACGTCCCGGGCTGTTCAAGGGCCGCACGTCCAAGGACCGCGGCACCAAGGTGCTCAACTGGCTCGCCGACGTCACGGTCAACCAGCCCAATGGACCCCGGCCGGAGGTCGCGAACCCCGTCGAGAAGCTCCCGCGCGTCGACCTGAACGTGCCTGCGCCCTCCGGCTCGCGGCAGCGGCTGCTCGAACTCGGGCCGAAGGGCTTCGCCGACGCGCTGCGCGCCCAGACCGCGCTCGCGGTCACCGAGACCACCTTCCGTGACGCGCACCAGTCGCTGCTGGCGACGCGTGTCCGCACCAAGGACCTGCTCGCGGTCGCCCCGTACGTCGCACGGCTGACCCCCGAGCTGCTCTCGGTCGAGGCGTGGGGAGGTGCGACCTACGACGTCGCGCTGCGCTTCCTCGGCGAGGACCCGTGGGAGCGGCTCGCCGCCCTGCGCGAGGCGCTTCCCAACATCAACATCCAGATGCTTCTGCGCGGCCGCAACACGGTGGGCTACACGCCCTATCCGACGCAGGTGACCGACGCCTTCGTGCGCGAGGCGGCCAGCACCGGCGTCGACATCTTCCGCATCTTCGACGCCCTCAACGACGTCTCGCAGATGCGACCCGCGATCGAGTCGGTGCTCGCGACCGGTACCGGCGTGGCGGAGGTCGCCGTCTGCTACACCGCCGACCTGCTCGACCCGGCGGAAGACCTCTACACGCTCGACTACTACCTCCGCCTGGCTGAGCAGATCGTGGAATCGGGCGCTCACATCCTCGCGATCAAAGACATGGCCGGACTGCTGCGTCCCGCCGCCGCGGAGAAGCTGGTCGCGGCGTTCCGCGAGCGCTTCGACCTCCCGGTGCACGTGCACACCCACGACACCCCGGGCGGCCAGCTCGCGACCCTGCTCGCGGCCTCGCGCGCCGGTGCCGACGCGGTCGACGTGGCCAGCGCGCCGATGGCGGGCACGACCAGCCAGCCGAGTGCCTCCGCGCTCGTCGCCGCACTCGCGCACACCGAGCGCGACACCGGCATCTCCCTGTCGGCCGTCGAAGACCTCGAGCCCTACTGGGAGGCTGTGCGCCAGGTCTATCGGCCGTTCGAGTCGGGCCTGCCCGGCCCCACGGGCCGCGTGTACAAGCACGAGATCCCGGGCGGCCAGCTGTCCAACCTGCGGCAGCAGGCCAAGGCGCTGGGACTCGCGGAGGACTTCGAGCTGGTGGAGGACATGTACGCCGCCGCCAACCGGATCCTGGGCCGCATCCCCAAGGTCACACCGTCGTCCAAGGTCGTCGGCGACCTCGCGCTCCATCTCGCGGCCGTGCACGCCGACCCGGACGACTTCGCCGAGAACCCGCAGAACTACGACATCCCCGACTCCGTGGTCGGGTTCATGGCGGGCGAGCTGGGCGAGCTGCCCGGCGGCTGGCCGGAGCCGTTCCGGACGAAGGTGCTGGCGGGCAAGACCGTCAAGGTCGGTGTCGAAGACATTTCGCCTGCCGACGCCGAAGCGCTGGAGGGCTCCAGCACCGCACGCCGGGCGGCGCTCAACCGCCTGCTGTTCCCCGCTCCGACCCGCATCTACGAGCAGATGCGCGAGCTGTTCGGCGACCTCTCGGTCGTCGACTCGGTCGACTACCTCTACGGCCTCGGCGCCGGCGAGGAGCACGTCATCGAGTTCAGCAAGGGCGTACGGCTCTACATCGGCCTGGAAGCCATCGGCGAGGCGGACGAGAAGGGCATGCGCACCGTCATGACCACGCTGAACGGTCAGCTGCGCCCGGTGTTCGTGCGCGACCGCAGCATCGTCGTGGAGGCCAAGGCGGCCGAGAAGGCCGATACGGCCAAGCCGGGCCAGGTCGCCGCTCCGTTCTCGGGCGTGGTCACCCTCCACGTCGTGCCGGGCGATGTCGTGGCGGCCGGGCAGTCGGTCGCGTCGATCGAGGCGATGAAGATGGAGGCGGCCATCACCGCCCCCGTCGCCGGAACCATCGAGCGCCTCGCGATCCCGAAGACCCAGCAGGTGGACGCGGGCGACCTCCTGGTCGTCATCACACCGGCCTGACCCCGCCCGATAAACTGTCGCAGTCGTCTCGCGTCGAGCGGCAGAAGGAGTGACCACCGTGGCCGACAAGCCGGAGGAGCCGCAACGCGGCGACCTCGAGGCGGCGAACGAGAAGCCCAGCTTCCGACCGTCGCCGCTCGAGGTCGACACGACGCTGAGCATCGCCGTCGACCTGCCGCCGTCCCCGCCCCAAGAGATCCCGGAGGACGAGGCCGCGGTCGCGATCGACGACGTCCCCGTGAATCCGGGCTTCGTGGAGTCGCCGACCGACCCGACGACCACGTCCGTCGCCATCGTCGCATCGCGGCTCGCGGCTTCTCCGACGTCGACGGAGTCGGACCCGGCCGCGAGCGGTTCTGTTCCGCCGCCCGGCGCCGAAGGGCACGCCGAGGCGTTCGGCCAGTCGCGTCGGGACCGGCTGCGCGGCGAGCACTCGCCGCAGCCCGAGCCGGCCGCCATGCTGACCGCCGACCGCTTGCTGGAGGTCAACCGCAAGACGCGGCCGGGGCCGGAGGGCCCGTGGCAGCGGTTCGTGTACAACGTCACGTTCCGCACGGTGAACCTCGGCGACTCCGCGAAGGTGCGTGCGCGCAAGGAGCTCGACCACCGCATCCAGAAGCAGTTCGAGGGCGGCACGCGATTCGTCCCCGTGCTGACGCGCAAAGGCGGGGTCGGCAAGACGACCGTCACCACCCTGCTCGGGATGGCGCTGGCCGATGCGCGCGAAGACCGCATCATCGCGATCGATGCCAACCCCGACCGCGGTACGCTCTCGGAGCGCGTCCCCAAGCAGACCAGGGCGACCGTGCGCGACGTCGTCCACAAGGCGGCGAGCATCGGCGGCTTCACCGACTTCTCAGCGCTCGTCTCACGCGACGAGACCCGGCTCGACATCCTGGCATCCGACACCGATCCGCTGCTGTCGGAGGCTTTCGACGAGAACGATTACAACGTCGTCGCGGATCTGTCGGCCCGGTTCTACTCCATCGTGCTGACCGACTGCGGAACGGGCATCGTCCACTCGGTGATGCGCGCGACGCTCCAGCGGGCCGACTCGCTGGTGATCGTGTCCGGCGGCAGCGTCGACGAGGCGCGTCTCGCCTCCGAGACGCTCACCTGGCTCGAGGCCAACGGCTACACGGACCTCGTACGGAATGCGGTGGTCGCCCTCAATACCGCCACCCACGCCACGAACCTGGTCAAGCTCGAGGAGATCGAGTCGCACTTCCGTTCGCGGGTGCGCGAGATCGTCCGCATCCCGTACGACCCGCAGCTGGCCGCCGGCTCGGTGGTGTCCTGGAAGGACCTCAAGCCGCTGACCAAGCTCTCGGCTCGCGCCCTCGCCGCACTCGTGGTCGAGGGCCTGCCGGCCGAGCGCGCCTGAACCACCCGTCCGCAGTGATCGCGCCCTGCGCGCGCCCGAGGAGATCCCCGTGACCGAACGCCAGATCCGCCTGTTCGGCGACCCCGTCCTCAAGACTCCGTCCGAACCGGTCCGCGAGATCGACGACGGCGTCAGGGGCCTCGTCGAGGACCTGATCGACAGCGTCGTGCCGCCCGGCCGCGCCGGCGTCGCCGCCCCGCAGATCGGGGTCGGCCTGCGGGCGTTCAGCTACAACGTGGACGGCGAGATCGGCTACATCATCAACCCCGAGCTGGTGGAGGTGTCGGGCGAGCCCGAACTCGTCGACGAAGGCTGCCTGTCGGTGCCCGGCCTGTGGTTCAAGACCGCCCGCTACCCGTTCGCGCGGGTGCGCGGCATCGACCTCGAGGGCAACGAGATCGAGCTGTCGGGCACCGGGGTCATGGCCCAGGCGCTCCAGCACGAGACCGACCACCTCGACGGCCGGTTGTACCTCGACCGCCTCGACAAGGAGACCCGGCGCGAAGCGATGCGTCAGGTGCGCGAGAGCGACTGGTTCTAGCGTCCGTCTAGACTCGATCCCATGGACATCGCAGTCACCGGAGGATCGGGAAAGCTCGGACGCACCGTCGTGCGTGAACTACGTGCGGCGGGCCACACCGTCGTCAATCTGGATGCGACGGGAGAGCGCGGCGCCGGCTTCGTCCGGGTCGACCTCACCGATTTCGGCCAGACGCTGGACGCCATCCTCGGCGTCAACGACCTCCACGACGGCTTCGACGCGATCGTGCACCTGGCGGCGATCCCGGCGCCCGGCATCCTGAGTGACGTCGCGACGTTCCACAACAACATCCGGGTCACCTACAACGTGTTCCAGGCCGCGCGTCGCGCCGGCATCCGCAACGTCGTGTACGCGTCGAGCGAGACCGTGCTCGGCCTCCCGTTCGACGTGCCGCCGCCGTACATCCCGGTCGACGAGGACTACCCGGCGCGTCCGGAGTCGACGTACTCCCTGGTCAAGCACCTCGAGGAGCAGATGGCGATCGAACTGGTGCGCTGGGACCCGGCGCTGAAGATCGTCGCGCTGCGGTTCTCGAACGTGATGGAGCCGTCGGACTATGCGGCCTTCCCGTCGTACGACGCGGATGCACGCGCGCGCAAGTGGAACCTGTGGGGCTACATCGACGCCCGCGACGGCGCCCAGGCGATCATGCGGGCACTGGAGTGGGACACCACCGGCTTCGACCGGTTCATCATCGCCGCGGCCGACACCGTGATGAGTCGTCCCAACGCCGAGTTGATCGCCGAGGTCTTCCCCGGCGTCCCGCTGAAGCGCGACGACCTCGACAACAACGACACCCTCCTCTCGATCGACAAGGCCCGCCGCATCCTGGGCTACGCCCCCACCCACTCCTGGCGCGACGAACTCTAACCGCGACATTCGTCACGAATGTCGACTTTCGTGCCACGAATGTCGACATTCGTGACGAATCGCGCGTCCGCACAGTGCGGGGCTGGGGCGCGTTGTCCACAGATGCGGCGGCACGCGACGCTGCGAGTGTGCACCTCGCCACGATGAGGGGATGCGAATTCCATCTCACAGTCCGTTTCACTCCGTGCACCTGCCGACTGTGCCGCAAGGTTTGCGGGACTTGTGCTTGGCCTACCTTCCGCTCATGTCCGATGGCGCGTACTTCAGCCACCAGACCGGTGCCGCGCTTCTCGGCATACCGCTCCCCGCGCGGCTGGCGGAAGGACCCTTGCACGTCTCCGTAGAATTCCCGCGCACACCGCCCCGCGGTCGCGGCGTGCGCGGGCACAGCCTCGGGAGCATCGACGGTCGAGTCATCGATGGCCTACCCGTCTGTTCGCCGGCGAACGTGTGGTGTCAGTTGTCGGGGGTTCTCGACCGTGAAGACCTGGTCGCTGCGGGTGATCACCTCGTCGGCTCTCGCAGGCGAGAGGCCGTGGCGGGCCTCCAGGACCTCATGGGCGCGGCCGGCGCGTTGCACCGCACGAAGGGATCCCGTAAGCGGGTGTGGGCACTTCCGCGGATACGTCAGGGCGCTGATTCGCGTCCCGAGTCCCTGCTCCGGTTGCTGTTGGAGGAGTACGGCTTCACCGGTCTCGACGTCAATCATCCGGTGACGGTGCGACAGGGGAGGCTGGTGCTGCACCCGGACCTGAGCATCCCGCACCGGCGCCTGGCGTTCGAGTACGAGGGCGACGGGCACCGTGTCGACCAACGTCAGTGGCACACCGACATCGAGCGTCGAGACCTCCTGGAAGCCGAGGGATGGCACGTCGTACGGGTCACCGCTCGCGACCTCTTCCAGGATCGCGCGGCCTTCTACGAGCGCCTTCGAAGATTCGTCACGAATGTCGACATTCGTGGCACGAAAGTCGACATTCGTGACGAATGTCGGGGTTAGTGGGCGAGGGAGATGCCCTGGGTGCTGGGGTTGCCGCTGTAGACGCCGTCGATGACGTCGGCGAAGTCGGAGAGGATGACGTTGCGCTTGATGCTGAGCTTGGGCGTGAGGTGTCCGCTCGCCTCGGTGAGCTCGGTGGCCAGGATGACGAACTTGCGGATGCTCTCCGCGCGCGACACGCCCTGGTTGGCGGCGTCGATCGCGCGCTGGATCTCGGCGTTCACCGCCGGGTTGACGGAGGCCTCCGCGAGGGTCATGTCCTTGTCCTCGCCGTTGTTCGCGAGCCAGGTCGGCAGCATCTCGGTGTCGAGTGTGACCAGCGCGGCGATGAACGGCTTCTGGTCACCGACCACGATCACCTGCCCGACGAGCGGGTTCGCGCGGATCGGGTCCTCCAGCACAGCGGGCGAGACGTTCTTGCCGCCGGCGGTGACGATGATCTCCTTCTTGCGCCCCGTGATCGTCAGGTAGCCGTCGTCGTCCAGGCTGCCCAGGTCGCCGGTGCGGAACCAGCCGTCGTCGAAGGCGGCGGCCGTCGCCTCGGGATTCTTCCAGTACTCCTTGAAGACGTTGACGCCCTTGACCTCGATCTCGCCGTCCTCGACGAGGCGCACGGCGACGCCGGGGAGGACCGGACCGACGGTGCCGATCTTGAACATGTCCGGTCGGTTGACCGTCGCGGGCGCCGTGGTCTCGGTGAGGCCGTAGCCCTCCAGGATCTTGATGCCGAGGCTGTGGAAGAAGTGGCCGAGGTGCGAGCCGAGCGGGGCGGAGCCCGAGACCGCGTACTTCACGCGGCCGCCCATGGCCGCGCGCAGCTTGGAGAACACCAGCCGGTCGTACAGGGCGAACTTGAGCTTGAGGCCGAAGGGCACCGATCCGGCCTCAACGGCCTTCGAGTGCTCGACGGCGACGTCGGCCGCTGCTCGGAAGATCTTGCCGCGGCCGCCGGCCTCGGCCTT
The DNA here is from genome assembly GCF_945957465.1 of uncultured Leifsonia sp. GTDB lineage: Bacteria > Actinomycetota > Actinomycetes > Actinomycetales > Microbacteriaceae > Leifsonia. The sequence goes on along the minus strand of NZ_CAMFLC010000010.1, from coordinate 27,979 downwards.
CTGCTCGGCGGAGTTGTAGACCTTCTCGAACACGCGCGGCACCGCGAGCAGGAAGGTCGGCTTGAAGCTCGCGAGCGCGGGGAGCAGCTGCTTGGTGTCGGCTTGGTGGCCCACCTTCACCCCGGCGTTGACGCACAGCACGGCGATGAAACGCGCGAACACGTGCGCCGTCGTGATGAACAGCAGCGTGGAGGCGCCCTGCAGGACTTCGTCGAGGGCCTCGGTCGCGTTCCGCGACAGCTCCACGAAGTTGGAGTGGGTGATCACGCAGCCCTTGGGGCGTCCCGTGGAGCCGGAGGTGTAGATCAGGGTGCCGATGTCCTCGCCGCGCGCGAGGTTCCTGCGCCGTTCGATCTCGTCGTCGGGCACGTCGGCGCCCGCGTTGGCGAGCTTCTCGAGATCGCCGAGGTGGAGCTGCCACACGTTCTGGATGAGGGGGAGGTCGGGGTGCACCTCGTCGAACCGCGAGAACATCTCCGCATCTTCGAGGATCACGGCGATCGCGCCGGAGTCGGACATGTTCCACTGCACCTGAGCGGGGGAGGAGGTCTCGTAGATCGGCACGAGCACCGCGCCCGCGAACCAGGTCGCGAAATCGATCAGCGTCCATTCGTACCGGGTCTTGCACATCAGGCCGATCTTGTCGCCGGGCTGGATGCCCGCGGCGACGAGGCCCTTCGCCAGAGCGATGACCTGGCGGAGGAACTCAGCGGCCGTCACGTCCCTCCAGCCGTCGCCGTCCGGCCGGCTGAACAGCGCGGCGTCCGGAGAGGCTGCGACCCGCTGCACGAGCAGGTCCGTCGCGTTGGCCTCCGGGTCGGCGGGGACGAGTGCGGGGATTTCGAACTGGTTCACGGTAGCTCCCTCGATACCGGGCGGGCGGGTCATCGGGCCGAATGGCTTCGGCTCGCAGTGGTTGATTACACTCTAGATGGTGCGGCAGAGAGTCTCCTCCGACCGGCTCGTCCCGCGCCTCCCACCCACCGCCTGAGAAGCGCCTACCCGGAAGGGGCTCGCCCGTGCACGCCATCGGAATCGACATCGGCGGGACCAAGATCGCCGGGGCGGTCGTCGACGAGTTCGGCACCATCGTGCGCGAAGACCGCGTGCCCACTGACGCCAGCCGTCCGGCGGAGATCGAGAACGCCGTCGTCGCGATGATCGAACGCCTCTCCGACGGTCCGGAGGAGATCGCGGGGGCCGGTGTGGCCGCGGCCGGGTTCATCGACGCCGCGCAGTCGATCGTCTACTACGCCCCCAACATCAACTGGAGGCACGAGCCGTTCCGCGAGAAGCTCGAGAAGCGGATCGACCTCCCGGTCATCATCGAGAACGACGCGAACGCAGCCGGTTGGGCCGAGTTCCGCTACGGGGCCGGGCGCCTGGTGAGCGACATGGTCATCCTGACCATCGGCACCGGGGTCGGCGGCGCCATCGTGAGCAACGACCGGCTGTTCCGTGGAGGTTTCGGCGCCGGGGCCGAGATCGGCCACATGCGCGTCGTTCCGGGCGGCCTGCCCTGCGGCTGCGGTGCGCACGGCTGTATCGAGCAGTACGGCTCCGGGCGCGCGCTGCAGCGCATGGCGAACGAGCTGGCCGACGCGGGAGGAATCGGCCAGGTGCTCGCCGACGTGCGCAGCCGCAACGGCTCGCTGACCGGTTCGGACATCTCCGCGCTCATCATGGCGGGCGACCCGGGGGCGCTCGCCGCCCTCCGGCAGCTCGGCGACTGGCTCGGCCAGGCCTGCGCGAGCCTCGGTGCGATCCTGGACCCGCAGCTCTTCGTCTTCGGCGGCGGTGTGGCGCAGGCGGGCGAGCTGCTGCTGGAGCCGATCCGGCTGGCCTACCTCGAGAACCTGCCCGCGCGGGGCTTCCACCCCGAGCCCGAGTTCAAGATCGCCGAGCTCGTGAACGACGCGGGCGTGGTCGGCGCGGCGGACCTCGCCCGCCTGCACGCCTCGCTCTGAGGGAGCGCGCCGACGGTCGGTGCGCCGTCGCGCCGCACCTCCCGTCGCGACGCGCGGGGCAGTAGGCTTTCGTTCGATGTTCTACTGGCTGATGAAGAACCTGATCGCGGGTCCGATCCTGCGCGGAATCTTCCGCCCCTGGGTCGTGGGGATCGAGAACGTGCCGGCGGACGGCGCCGTGATCCTGGCGAGCAACCACCTCTCGTTCATCGACTCGATCTTCTTGCCGCTCGTCGTCGACCGGCACGTCTCGTTCCTCGCCAAGAGCGACTACTTCACGCGGCGCGGACTGAAGGGCTGGGCGACCAAGGCGTTCATGAACGCCACGGGGCAGCTGCCGATCGACCGATCGGGCGGCAAGGCGTCCGAGGCGTCCCTCAACACCGGCCTGGCCGTGCTGGCGCGCGGCGAGATCCTCGGGATCTACCCGGAGGGCACTCGCAGCCCGGACGGCAAGCTGTACCGTGGGCGCACCGGCGTCGCCCGGATGATCCTGGAGGCGGGGGTGCCTGTCGTCCCCGTCGCCATGGTGGACACGGCGGAGATCATGCCGATCGGCAAGCGCCTGCCCCGCATCGGCCGCATCGGCATCATCATCGGTGAGCCGCTCGACTTCTCGCGCTTCGAAGGCATGGAGGGCGACCGCTTCATCCTGCGCTCGGTCACCGACGAGATCATGTACGCACTGCACGCGCTCGGTGCGCAGGAGTACGTGGACGTGTACGCCAGCACGGTGAAGGAGAAGCGCGCGGCGCTCGCCTGACCGGCGTCACAATCCGTTCGCGCTGCGCACGACCCCCGTCGGGCGCGATAGGCTCGGTTATCCCCATTTCCACCCGACCGAGCGGAACAGAACAGTGCTGCAGACCACAGATCCCGTCGTGAAAGCTGACGACTCCGTGATCGAGGGCCTGGAGTATTGGCGCACGCTTCCGATCAAGCAGCAGCCCACGTGGCCCGACCCGGAGGCGGCTGCCGCAGCGTCGGCCGAGATCGCCGCGCTGCCTCCGCTGGTGTTCGCCGGTGAGGTCGACCAGCTGCGGTCCCGGCTCGCCCGAGCCGCACAGGGCAACGCCTTCCTGCTCCAGGGCGGCGACTGCGCCGAGACTTTCGCCGGCGCGACCGCAGACCAGATCCGCAACCGCGTCAAGACGGTGCTGCAGATGGCGGTCGTGCTCACGTACGGCGCGTCGGTGCCGGTCATCAAGATGGGCCGCATGGCGGGCCAGTTCGCCAAGCCGCGCTCGAGCGACACCGAGACGCGCGGCGGCGTGACGCTGCCGGCCTACCGAGGCGACATCGTCAACGGCTACGACTTCACCCCGGAGTCGCGCACCGCGGACCCGCGCCGGCTCGTCCAGGGTTACCACACCGCGGCCTCCACCCTGAACCTGATCCGCGCGTTCACCCAGGGTGGCTTCGCCGACCTGCGCGAGGTGCACAGCTGGAACAGGGGCTTCGCGGCCAACCCGGCCAACCAGCGCTATGAGGGTCTCGCGCGCGAGATCGATCGGGCCATCAAGTTCATGGAGGCCGCGGGAGCGGACTTCGACGAACTCACCCGCGTGGAGTTCTACTCCAGCCACGAGGCGCTGCTCATGGACTACGAGCGTCCGATGACCCGCATCGACTCGCGCACGGGGACGCCGTACAACACCTCCGCGCACTTCGTCTGGATCGGGGAGCGCACCCGCGACCTCGACGGCGCTCACGTCGACTTCCTGTCGCGCGTCCGCAACCCGATCGGCGTCAAGCTCGGCCCGTCGACGACGCCCGACGACATGCGCCGCCTGATCGACGCGCTCGACCCCGAGCGCGAGCCCGGCCGGCTCACGTTCATCACGCGCATGGGCGCGGGCACGATCCGCGACGCCCTGCCTCCGCTGCTGGAGGCCGTCAAGCGCTCGGACGCCAACCCGCTGTGGGTGACCGACCCGATGCACGGCAACGGGCTGACGACGCCGAATGGCTACAAGACGCGCCGTTTCGACGACGTCGTGGACGAGGTCAAGGGCTTCTTCGAGGCGCACCGTGCGGCGGGCACGCACCCGGGCGGCATCCACGTGGAGCTCACCGGCGACGACGTCACCGAGTGCCTCGGCGGCTCGGAGCACATCGACGAGGAGACGCTGGCGACACGCTACGAGTCGCTGTGCGACCCGCGCCTGAACCACATGCAGTCGCTCGAACTGGCGTTCCTCGTGGCTGAGGAGCTCAGCCAGGGCTGACCCGTGCGAGACGACCCTCCGAAGGGCACGTCGTTGTCGCTTTTCCGCGCGAGAAGCGAACACGACGTGCCCTTCGGCAGTCTGAGAGCAGTCGGCAGTCTGAGAGCAGTCGGCAGTCTGGGAGCAGGGTGAGGCGTCAGAAGCCGGCGAAGTTGACCGTGACGGTGGAGCCCTTGGGCGCCTGTATGCCGGCGGCGGGCGAGACCTTGGAGACCACGAAGGCTCCGGGGAGGAGGTCGGCGGCTGCGCTGTACTTGAGCTGGAAGCCCGCGTCGGTCAGAGCCTTCTTGGCCTTGTCCCAGGTCTGGCCGACGACGTCCGGCACCGGCACCGGCTCCGGGCCCTTGGAGACCTCGAGCGCCAGCGTGTCGCCGGGCTTCACCGCCCCGTCGTGCTGAGGCTGCGCCGAGATCACGTCGCCCTTGTCGACGGTGTCGCTGTAGCTCTGCGGTCCCGCCGTCGCGTCGAGGCCGACCTTCTGCAGCGCGGCCTGCGCAGCGCTCACGGACAGGCCCGCGACGTCGGGAACAGGACCGACCGAGACCACGAGGTTGACTGCTGCGGCCTCGAAGTAGCCGCCGCCCGCGGAGATGTCGGAGCCGTCGGAGGCGCGGGTGGCCGAGATCACAGTGTTGGCGGGCACCTTGCCGTCGAACTGCTGGACGGTCGTCCCGACTTTCGCGCCCACGCCCGTGATCGCCGACTTGGCGGCGTCCAGGCTCTGACCGGCGAGCGCCGGGATGGTGACGGGCTTCGGGCCCTGCGAGATCCGCAGGGTGACGGTGCTTCCGCGGCCCGCTGCGGCTCCCGCTTTCGGATCGGTGCTCGACACCTGGCCGGCGGGGACGCTGACGCTGTACTCCTGAGCCTGTGCCGTCTTGAAGCCGAGGTTCGTGAGCGCTGTTGTCGCCGCCGCCGGCGTCTGCGAGACCACATTCGGTACGGTGACGAGCGAACCCGGACCCGAGCCGAAGTACCAGCCCGTGCCGCCCGCGACCGCAGCAAGCACCAGCACGAGGGCGAACAGCCACCAGCCTTTGCTGCGCCGACGACGGGCTGCCCTGGTCAGGGTGTCGGTGGCCGTGGGCGTGCTCGAGGCGACCTGCTGGCGGATGGCCGGGTTGATGATCTGGGTGTCGCCCTCGTCCGCGGCGAAAGCGGGCGGGAGCACCATGGTCGGTTGGAGCACCGCGTCGCCACGGATCGACTTCTCCGCCTCGATCAGGCGGTCGAGCATCTCGCGTGCATCGGTGGGTCGGCGGTCGGGGTCCTTCTCTGTGGCCCACAGGACGAGCTCGTCCAGTTCCGGCGGAACGGCCGGGTTCACGCTGCTGGGCGCGGGAACCGGGTCATTGGCGTGCTGGTATGCGATCTGCATGGGCTGCTCGCCGTGGAACGGCTGCGCCCCGGTCAGCATCTCGTACATCATGATGCCGAGCGCGTAGATGTCGCTGCGGGCGTCGGCGACGCCGCGGGTGACGAGCTCGGGGGAGAGGTAGGCGATCGTGCCGAGGAGGGCCTGACCCGTCGCGGTGTTCGCGCTGGCCGCGCGTGCGAGACCGAAGTCGCCGATCTTGATACGGCCGTCGTCGGCGAGCAGCACGTTCTCGGGCTTGAGGTCGCGGTGGACGATGCCGGCCTTGTGCGCAGCCGCCAGCCCGCTGAGCACGGCCTCCATGATGTCGATCGTCTGCTCGGGGGTGAGCTTGCCGTAATCCTTGAGCAGGTCGCGCAGGGTGATGCCCGGGAGGTACTCCATGACGAGGTACGCCATGTCGGAGTCCTGGCCCTGGTCGAAGACGTTGACGACGTTCGGGTGAGCCAGCCGGGCCGCCGAGCGGGCCTCTTGCACGAAGCGGCTCTTGAAGGTGTTGTCGTCGGCGAGGTGACCGTGCATGACCTTGATCGCGACCCGGCGCTCGAGGCGCAGATCGGTCGCGAGGTAGACGGTCGCCATGCCGCCGCGGGCGATTCGCGAGCGCACCTGATAGCGGCCGTCGATGAGACGGCCGATCATCGGGTCGGTCTGGCTCGTGGTCACGGATCGAGTCTAGGGAACGGCGGGTGCGTGAACCCTGCAAAACACCGGTGTTCTGCGGGGCCGTGACCCGGCTGTGATCTTCGGCTCACCCGAGTTGCGCGAGCCATGCGCGTGCGGAGGTCTCCCACTTGGCGTACGCGTCGGGGAAGGCCGAGAGCTGGACGGCCTGGGCGGCCTGGGTGACGCTCATCGCCGACCAGTTCGGGATGTCGAGGAGTCCCCGGGTCCTGCCCGTGTTCGGGTTGTTCGCGCCGCCATAGAACGCGAGCGTCGCGCGGGTCGGATCCAGCACCTGGTCGGGCGTGCCCCAGCCGGTGCTCGGCCGCTGCTGGAAGAGCCCGAGCGAGTCGCGGTCGCCGTAGCGGACGTTCCGCAGCCCGGACTCCTGGGCAGCCGCGGCCAGGGCCACCACGATGCCCTGGGCGGGTACGCCCTCCTGCCGCCCGATCCGGACGATGAGGGAGGCATTCGCGCGCATCTCCTCGGTGAGGGCCACCACCTGTCCCGGCTGGATCTGCGGGGCCGGGGCGGGAGCACTGACGACCGGGGCGGGCGCCGCGACCGGTCTCGGGGTGGTGGCCGCAGCGCTGGCGACGCCCGGGATGGCGATGCGCTGGCCGGGGTAGATGACGCTCGCACCGCTGAGCCCGTTCGCGCTGAGCACCGCCGCCGTGCGCAGACCGAACCGGGCGGCGATCCCGCTGATGGTGTCGCCGCGGACGACCGTGTACGACGTCCCGGCCGGACCGGGGGACGGAGCGGGAGCGGGAGCGGGCTGCGGGGCCGCGACCGGCGCCGATGCCGCCGCGCCGCCGAGGGCGAGCACCTGGCCGGGGAAGATCAGGCTCTTCCAGCTGAGGCCGTTCCGTGCGAGCACCCCTGCGGTCGAGAGGCCGAAGCGGGCGGCGATCGTGGACACGGTGTCCCCGGTCTGCACGCGGTAGGTCGCCGGAACCGCCGCGGTCGCGGTCGCCGACGAGGACGTCGTGTCCGGGGCCTCCCCGAACGCAGCGCGGATCGTGTCGGCCCCGCTGGTCGTGCCGGCCCCGCTGGTCGTGCCGGACCCCCTGGTCATGCCGTTGGGGCCGGTGGCGTCGCTCTTCTCGGGAGCGCGTTCGCTCTCGAGGGGGCCCGTGGCGTGAGCGGGGGTGAGCAGGTTGAGGGTGACGGCGATCGAGCCGGCCAGGGCGATCGGGACCGTGCCCAGCATGCCGTGCGTGCGGCCGCGCGGGCCGCGCCGGCGCTTCGTGCTCTCGATCGCAGACATGGTCGAGCCTTTCGTGAGTGACAAAGCCGTTTCCCACGCTGGCACACCTTGAGTAAGGAGTCAACCAATGAGGCGGGTGTGACAACAGTTAACATGACCGTAACATTCGGTCGCGCTCGTGCTCGACGCGCGGTCGTGGCACGCTTGTCCTTGTGAACGAGCAGGTCCAGGCCACCGAGTGGCTCACCATCCCCGACCTTGTGGAGCAGCTGGGACTCGGCGTCAGCCGGGTGCGCCGGCTCATCGAGGACCGTCATCTCGCGGCGAAGCGCGTCGACGGCGTCCTCAAAGTCCCGGCCGTCTTCTTGCGCGACGGTGAGCCCCTCAGCGAGCTGCGGGGCACGCTCATCGTGCTGGCGGACAACGGATTCGACGACGAGGAGGCGGTCGATTGGCTCCTCGCCGAAGACGAGAGCCTCGGCGCCACGCCGATCGAGGCGCTGCGCGCCGGTCGCAAGGCCGAGGTGCGGAGGGTCGCTCAGGCGCTGGCCTGACCGGTTCGCGTCACATCCGCTCCCGTCGCGCCCTTTCTGGCCGGACCGCTGCCGCCCGTCAGTACGAGCGCCGGGTGACCGTCACCGCGAGGTCGCGGAGCTGGGCTCGTGCCCCCGCGCCCAGCGGTGCGCCGTCGAGGGCTTCGATCGCGAGCGCGACGTTGTCGGCGATCATTCGCTCCACCTTCTCGACGGCCCCGGACTGGCGGATCGTCATCTGGAGCGTCTCGATCTGCTGGGGTGTCAGGTCCGGGTCCCCGAGCAGTTCGTCGAGCGTAGCGCGCGCACCGGCCGGCACGGCCTCCCGGGTCAGGGCGATCAGGACCGTTCGCTTTCCCTCGCGCAGGTCGTCGCCGCTGGGCTTGCCGGTGACCTCGGCGTCGCCGAAGACGCCGAGGAGATCGTCGCGGAGCTGGTACGCGATGCCGAGCGGTAGGCCGAACCGGCGGAGCGCGTCCAGCTGCCCGACGGTCGCGCCCGCGAGGCTGGCGCCGATCAGCAGAGGCGACTCGATGGAGTATTTGGCCGACTTGTACACGATGACGCGCTCGGCGCGGGCGAGCTGATCGGCGTCGGGGCGCCCCGCCCACCCGATCTCCTCGAAGATGTCGAGGTACTGGCCCGCGGTGACATCCAGGCGCATCCGGTTGAACTCGGCGCGCGCCGAGCGCCGGGCCGACGCGCTCACCGTCTGGGTGAGCCCCTCGTCGAACAGCTCGTCGCTCAGTATGAGGAGGTAGTCGCCCAGCAGCGTCGCCGCCCCCGTGCCGAACGAGGCGCCGGAGCCCTGCCACCCCTCCTCTTCGTGGAGGTGCTCGAAGCGGCGGTGAGCCGATGGTTTGCCGCGGCGGGTGTCCGAGTTGTCGATGAGGTCGTCGTGCACCAGGGCGGCGGCGTGGAAGAGCTCGAGCGCCGACGCGACGGACACGACCGCGTCCAGGGGACCGCCCGCCGTCACCGGGCCGTTGTCGGCCTCGTCGCCCATGCTGCGCACCGCCTGCCAGCCCCAGAAGCAGAAGAGGGCGCGGAAGCGCTTGCCGCCGCTGAGAAAATCCCTCGAAAAAGCCGCGATCGGGGCGAGTTCATCGGCGATGGAGACGAGAATGGATGCACGCGCATCGAAGAATCCATCGATTCTTGACTGGATGAGGTCGACGAATCGGATGCTTTCGGACACACGTATAGCCTAGTCAGAGTGGTGCGGCTACAATCGGCCACACAACGCCTAGAACCCGCAAGAAAGAGGGGGATCCGGATGCCGCTTTCAGAACATGAGCAGCGCCTCCTCGAAGAGATGGAACGCAGTCTCTATCAGAACGACGCAGACTTCGTCGCCAAGGTCGGGGGCAAGCGGGCGCGACCCGCGTATCGCTCGATCGTCCTCGGCGTTCTCGTCGCCGTCGTCGGCATCGCCGTCCTGGTGACGGGGGTCTTCGTGCAGTTGCCGATCATCGGCATCCTGGGCTTCGTGGTGATGTTCGCCGGCGTGTTGCTGGCGATCGCCCCGGGCAAGCGGGTGGCGATCGATCCGGACGCCGCCGCGGCCTCCGGCACGTCCGGCAAACCGTCGCGCGGCCAGCCCGGTTTCATGGACCGCATGAACGACCGCTGGGACAAGCGGCAGGACGGGCAGGGCTAGCCCCTCCACCGCGCTCCCCGGCGCACCCCTTCTTCAGGGCCGATCTTCGGATCGGCCCTTTTTTGTGCGTTAGGCGCTCCCCGTGACCGCGCAGGTCCTCCATTTTCCTCCACCGGTGTATCCCGCGTCTTCTCAGGTATCTATCACCCCTAAACGGGGCAATTCGGCGAATTGCGCTGAAATTGTGGATGAGAGTGGAGTAAAGTGGAGGCACACCGCAACCGTGGCCGGGAGAGTGGGGGGTGGGACCGATGTTCCTCGGCACCTATGCCCCGAAACTGGACGAGAAGGGGCGCATCATCCTGCCGGCCAAATTCCGGGATGAGCTCGCCTCGGGCCTGGTGCTGACCCGCGGTCAGGAGCACTGCGTCTACGTCTTCTCGCAGCGGGAGTTCGAGTCCCTCCACGAGAAGATCCGGCAGGCGCCGGTGACCAGCAAGCAGGCCAGGGACTACCTGCGCGTGTTCCTCTCGGGGGCGAGCGCAGAGGTTCCGGACAAGCAGAACCGGGTCACCATCCCCACCCCGTTGCGGTCGTACGCCGGACTCGACCGAGACCTCGTCGTGATCGGGGCGGGCAGCCGCGCCGAGATCTGGGACGCGGAGGCGTGGGAGACCTACCTCGCCGAGCAGGAGGCGGCATTCGCGAACACGGAGGAGGAGGTGATCCCGGGACTGTTCTAGCGCCTGGCATCGGACTCCCAGCCATACGCCCTGACACCACTTCCCCGGTGGCAGGTCGGAATGGATGGGGATCCGGCTCCAGGGGCACGATCCTCCCGGGTGCGGACATGACGGACGACATCCACACCCCCGTTCTGCTGGAGCGCTGCATCGAGCTCCTCGGGCCCGCGCTGACCAGGCCGGGGGCGGTCTTCGTCGACGCCACCCTCGGGATGGGAGGCCACTCGGCCGGCGTCCTGGAGCGCTACCCGGACGCTGTGCTCGTCGGCCTCGACCGCGACCCTGACGCGCTGGCGATCGCCGGCGCCCGGCTGGAGCGGTTCGGCGACCGGGTCCATCTGGTCCACACCGTGTACGACGGGATCCGCGAGGCACTGGACGGGCTCGGAATCGACCGTGTCGACGGTGTCCTGTTCGATCTCGGCGTGTCGTCCCTGCAGCTCGACCGGGTGGAGCGGGGCTTCTCGTACTCGAAGGACGCGCCGCTCGACATGCGCATGGACGGCACGAGCGAACTGACCGCCGAGGTGGTGCTCGCGACGTACTCCGAGGCCGACCTGCGCCGTATCTTCCGCGACTACGGCGAAGAGAAGCTGGCCGCCCGCTATGCGCGTCGCATCGTCGAGGAGCGGGAGGTCGCCCCGATCGTGCGCTCGGGACGGCTGGTGGAGATCCTCCAGAAGGCGACGCCGGCCGCAGTGCAACGGCAGGGGCACCCGGCCAAGCGCGTGTTCCAGGCGCTGCGCATCGAAGTGAATCAGGAGCTCGCCGTGCTGGAGCGTGCGATCCCGGCGGCGATCGACGCGCTGGAGGTGGGCGGCCGCATCGTCGTGGAGTCGTACCAGTCGCTGGAGGACCGCATCGTCAAGCGCGAGCTCCAGCGCCGGTCGCGTTCGAGCGCGCCGGCGGGGTTGCCCGTCGAACTGCCGGAGCACCGGCCGGAGCTGAAGCTGCTGATCCGCGGAGCGGAACTGGCCGACGACGACGAGAAGGCCCGCAATCCGAGGGCGACACCCGTGCGCTTGCGCGCGGCCGAACGAGTGAGGAGGGGCTCGTGAGCAGCAACCCGATGGGAGCGGGGGTCCGTCGACGTCCGACCCTGGCCTGGCACGTCCCGGCCTCCACGGCCGCGACTGCGCCCCGGCTGGAGGAGCCGGCGCTCGACAGGCCGCAGCGGCCCGAACGCGAGCGTCGTACGCACCTCGAGGTCGTCGCCACCCGCAGCCAGCGCCGGGCCCGGCCCCGCACGCTGTACGCGATCACCGCGGTGTCGGCGCTGCTGGTCATCGTGGTGGCCCAGCTGCTCCTGAGCATCGGGGTCTCGCAGGGGGCCTATCAGCTGAGCTCCCTGCAGAGCAGGCAGACCGAACTCCAGCGCAGTTACCAGGCCGCGTCGGAAGACCTCAACCGGCTGACCTCCCCGCAGAACCTCGCCGCCAATGCGAACGCCCTCGGCATGGTCAGCAACAGCAACCCGGCCTACCTCCGGCTCTCCGACGGCGCGGTCCTCGGCGCGCCGGTCGCGGCGAACGGCGCCGCCGGCACCGTGACCGGAGGTCAGGGCAACCTCGTCCCGAACGCGCAGCTCGCCGGCGTCCCGCTGGTCGCCGGGCCCGGGACGGCCGGCGGGCAGGGGGCGACCGCCCAAGCTGGGAGTTCCGCAAGCGCGGGAGCGGCATCCACGACTCCCGCGAAGCCGTCCGTACCGTTGCAGGGAGCGTTGCCGACACCGGTGACGCACTGAGTCGGACAGCGGACGGGACGGGCTCTCCATGCTCAACAGGAAGATGCTGCGGCGACGCACGGCGCTGACCGTTCTCGCCGTGGCCGGGTTCGTCGCCATCCTCGGCGGCAAGCTCGTCGACATCCAGGTGGTGCGCGCCGACGACCTGCAGCGGGCGTCGGTGAACGCCAAAGAGGACTCGACGGTCCTCTACGGCAACCGCGGCGACATCGTCGACGCGAGCGGCACGGTGCTGGCCACCACCATCTACACCTACACGGCGCAGGCGTCCCCGTCCGACGCGATCGCCGGCGGTCGCGACAAGATGGTGGAGGCCGCGGCGAAGATCGGCGCCATCACCGGACAGGGCGGCGATGCGGTCGTCGCGCTGTTCGACGCGGCGCTCAAGGAGAATCCCAAGTCGCAGTACGTGCTGATCAAGTCGGGCATGGACGTGACGGTGTTCGACAAGCTCGACAAGCTCCCGTACCCGTGGCTCACCTTCAGCAAGACGCAGGCCCGGAGCTATCCGAACGGGGCCGTGGCCGGCAACCTGATCGGCTACGTGTCGCAGGCCGGCAACGGCGGCCTGGAGAAGAGCGAGAACGGCTGTCTCGCCGGTCAGAACGGCCTCGAGACCTACCAGCGCGGCGCCGACGGCGTCGCCATCCCGGGCAGCACCGTGGTGCAGCGCAAGGCCAAAGACGGAGGCACGCTCGAGCTCACCATCGACAGCGACCTGCAATGGTTCGCCGAGCAGACACTCGCTCAGCAGGTCGCCGCCACCGGGTCGAAGTTCGGCTACGTCACCGTGGCAGAGGCGAAGACCGGCAAGATCAAGGCCATCGCGCAGTGGCCCGCGCTGGACCCGAACAACATCGACGCGACCGATCCGTCGTTCTGGCGCCTGCAGCCCCTGACCGACCCGCGCGAGCCCGGGTCGACGTTCAAAGCGCTCACGGCCGCGATGCTGCTCGACCAGGGCAAGGCGACGCCGGCGAGCCAGGTGATCGCGCCGTACGAATGGAAGTCGGGCAACGGCGCCGACCTCCACGACGCGGGCTATCACGCGCCCGAGCGGCTGACCCTCACGGGGGTGCTGATGGAGTCGTCGAACACGGGGATGTCACAGCTCGGGAGAGCGCTCAGCGATCAGACGCGCTACGACTACATGAAGAAGTTCGGAATCGGCGAGAAGACCGGCCTCCCGTACCCGAACGATTCGTCGGGCATTCTGAACCCGGTGAGCACGTGGGACGACCAGACCAAGTACGCGACCATGTTCGGGCAGGGCGTCGCGGCGACCCAGTTGCAGATGATCAGCGCCTATCAGACGCTCGCGAACGGCGGCACCCGCATCCCGCTCACGATGGTCGAGGGCTGCAAGCAGGCGGACGGCACGCTCACCGACGTCCCGAAGCCTGCGCCCGTGAAGGTCGTCTCGGCTGCTGCGGCCGACACGACCCTCCAGATGCTGGAGTCGGTGACCACCAAGGGCGAGCTCTGGAAGCAGCTGCAGATCCCGGGCTACAACGTCGCGGCGAAGACCGGTACGGCCCAGCAGCCGGACGGCAAGGGCGGGTACCTCCCGTCGTACTACGTGTCGGTCATGGGCGTCGCCCCGGTGGACGATCCGCAGTACGTCGTTTCGGTCAACCTCGGGTTCCCGACTACCATTACTTCGTCGGCAGCCGCCGCTCCGCTGTTCCACACGATCATGAGTCAGGTGCTGAAGAGCTACCGGGTGAAGCCCTCGACGTCGAGCCCGGCCGACTACCCGCCGTATTTCTAAGAACGCGGCCTACTGAGCACTACCCGTCTACTGAAAGTGAGCCCCGTGACAGGACCGGCGCCCTCCTCTCTGCGCCCCGAGCATCCCGTCGCCCGCCCGCTCGCCCAGCTGGTCGCGGAGTTCGGGCTGGACGTGCGAGGTGACCTCGATGCGGTCGAGGTCACCGGCGCCGCCCTGGCGAGCTCGGCGGTCGAGCCGGGCGATCTCTACGTCGGCGTGCCCGGCAAGAACGCGCACGGCGCGAGCTTCGCAGCCGCCGCGGCCGAGGCCGGGGCCGTCGCGGTCCTCACCGACGAGGCCGGCGCGCGACTCGCCGCCGGTTCGGGACTGCCCGTGATCGTCACGTCCGACCCGCGGGCGGCCCTCGGTGCCGTCGCCGCCTGGATCTACCGCACCGACGAGAACGCGGCGACGCTGTTCGGCGTCACCGGCACCAACGGCAAGACCACCGTCGTGTACCTGCTGTATGCGATCCTCGGCCAGCTCGGCGTCGTCGCCGGGCTGTCGTCGACCGCGGAGCGCCGCATCGGCGAGCAGGCGATCACGAGCAAGCTGACCACTCCGGAGGCCAGCGAGTTGCACGCGTTGCTCGCCCGTATGCGCGAGGAGGGTGTGCGCGCCGTCGCCTTGGAGGTGTCCGCGCAGGCTCTGACCCGCCATCGCGTCGACGGCATCGAGTTCGACGTCGTCGGCTTCACCAACCTCAGCCATGACCACCTGGACGACTACGCGGCGATGGACGACTACTTCGCGGCCAAGCTGGAGCTGTTCCAGCCCGACCGCGCGCGTCGCGGTGTCGTCACGGTCGACTCCGACTGGGGCCGCGCCCTCGTCGAGCAGTCGCGCATCCCGGTCACGACGCTCGCGAGCGTGCCGGGCGTCGACGCCGACTGGACGCTCACGGTCGTGCAGGAGACCCTCGCCGAGACCGTCTTCGAGCTCGCCGGCCCGGACGGCCGCCGGCTCGAGACCAAGGTTCCGCTCCTCGGCGCCTACAACGCCGCCAACGCGGCGCTCGCGATCGTGATGCTCGTGGAGTCCGGTTACGACCTCGACGCCATCGGCGCGGCCCTCGACCGCGACGGCGGGATCGACGCCTACGTGCCCGGCCGCACCGAGCGGATCTCCGGCGACCACGGGCCCGTCGTCTTCATCGACTACGGGCACACGCCCGACGCCTTCCGGTCGTTGCTCGACGCGCTCCGGCGCGTGACCGAGGGCCGCATCGTCATGGTCTTCGGGGCGGACGGCGACCGTGACACCACGAAGCGCGCCGAGATGGGCGCGATCGCCGCACGCGGCGCCGACGCGGTGGTCATCACCGACTTCCACCCGCGCTCGGAGGACCCCGCGGCCATCCGCGCCGCCCTCCTCGACGGCGCGCGCGCCGCCGTGCCGGACGCCGAGCTCTCTGAGGTGGCCGATCCGCGCGCCGCCTTCCGCGCGGCGCTCTCGCTCGCCGGCGAGGGCGACGTCGTGCTGTACGCCGGCCCCGGGCACGAGGACTACCAAGAGGTCGCCGGCCGGCGCCTGCCGTACTCGGCACGTGACGACGCGCGCCTGGCCCTCCGAGAGGCCGGGTGGCTCTGATGATCGCGCTCACGCTGGCCGAGATCGCCGACGCGACCCGCGGCACGCTGCTGCTCGACGGAGCCGTGCTCCCGGACGGCACGGCCGCCACGCCCGAGACCGTCGTGGACGGCCTCTCCACCACCGATTCGCGGGAGGTCGTGCCCGGCGCGATCTTCTTCGCAAAGCCCGGGGAGGTGACAGACGGCCACCTCTTCGCCCCGCAGGCGGTCGAGGCGGGCGCGGCCCTCCTGGTCGTCGATCACGCGCTCGACCTGCCGGTG
Organism: uncultured Leifsonia sp.; assembly: GCF_945957465.1. Taxonomy (GTDB): domain Bacteria; phylum Actinomycetota; class Actinomycetes; order Actinomycetales; family Microbacteriaceae; genus Leifsonia. Next base: position 12,292 of record NZ_CAMFLC010000010.1, on the reverse strand, counting down.
GCCCAGCTCCTGGTTCCCGACACCGTCGTCGCCCTCGGCGATCTGGCGACCGAGGTGATCGCGCGCGTCCGGGCACTCGGCACCCTCAAGATCGTCGGCGTCACCGGTTCCAACGGCAAGACGACGACCAAGAACCTGCTGCGCGCCATCCTCGAACAGCTCGGCCCGACCATCGCGCCGCGCGCCTCGTTCAACAACGAGGTGGGCGCGCCGGTGACCATGCTCGAGGTGACCGAGGAGACCCAGTACCTGGTCGCCGAGATGGGCGCGAGCGGCATCGGCGAGATCGCGCGCCTGGTGCGCATGGCCCGTCCCGACATCGGGATCGTCCTCAAGGTGGGCCTCGCGCACGCCGGCGAGTTCGGCGGTATCGAGAAGACGCTCGCGGCCAAGACCGAAATGGTCAGCGATCTGCTCGAGTCCGATGTCGCGGTGTTGAACCTCGACGACCCACGGGTCGCGTCGATGGCCGACAAGACCGCGGCGCGGGTGTTGTGGTTCGGCCTCGACGACCGGGCGGCGGTGCGCGCCACCGACGTGCGGTCCACTGCGCGCGGCACGGCGTTCACGCTGCACCTTCCCGCGCTCGACGGCATGGGCGACGCCGGTGGCGCTGGGCGCGCGGGCGAGAGCCGGACTGTGCAGTTCCAGGTCCTCGGCGAGCACCACGTGATGAACGCGTTGGCCGCTGCGGCCGCGGCGCACACGCTGGGCGTCGACATCGACACCATCGTGGGAGCCCTGCAGACGGTGCAGCGCGCCGAGCGGTGGCGCATGGAGGTCCTGGGCGGCGCACGCGGCGTCACCATCATCAACGACGCGTACAACGCCAGCCCCGACTCGATGGCCGCGGCCATCAAGACGCTGGCGCAGATCGCCGAGCCGGGGGAGCGGACCGTCGCCGTCCTGGGCGAGATGAGCGAGCTGGGCGAGTTCTCGGGCGAGGAGCACGACCGGATCGGCCTGCTCGCCGTCCGTCTCGGGATCGACCAGCTCGTGATCGTCGGCCCTGCCGCCCGGCGCATGCACATCACCGCCATCAACGAGGGGTCGTGGGACGGCGAGTCGCTGTTCTTCGAGACCCAGGACGAGGCGTTCGGCCACCTGTCCTCGACGCTGCGCGCCGGCGACACCGTGCTCGTCAAGTCGTCCAACTCCGCGGGGCTGCGGTTCCTCGGCGATCGACTGGGAGAATTCTTCTCGTGAGAGCCCTTCTGACCTCCGGTGCGCTGTCGATGGCGTTCACGCTGTTCCTCACGCCGCTGTTCATCCGGCTCTTCAAGCGCCTCCAGTGGGGCCAGTTCATCCGTGACGACGGCCCGCAGAGCCACCACGCCAAGCGGGGGACCGCCACCATGGGCGGCATCGTCGTCATCCTGGGGACCCTGTTCGGCTACTTCACGGCGCTTCTGCTCACCGGCGACGAGACGAGCGTCTCGGCGCTGCTCGTGCTCTTCCTCATGGTCGGTCTCGGTGTCGTCGGGTTCGTGGACGACTTCCTCAAGACCCGCCGCGAGCGCAGCCTCGGGCTCACCGGATGGGCCAAGGTCGCCGGTCAGGTCGTGGTCGCGACGGTCTGGGCGTTCCTCGCCATCCGCTTCCCCGACGGACGCGGGTACACGCCGGCGACGATGAGCGTCTCGTTCATCCGCGACCTGCCCATCGACTTCGGGTCGATCACCAAGTTCGGTGTGATCGGCGTCCTCGTCGGCTACGGGCTGTACCTGATCTGGATCAACTTCATCGTGGCGGCCACCTCCAACGGCGTGAACGTCACCGACGGCCTCGACGGGCTCGCCTCCGGCGCGAGCATCCTGGCGATCGGCGCCTACATCATCATCGGGTTCTGGCAGTCCATCCAGTCGTGCGCCAGCCCGACGCTGAACCCCGAGAACATCGCCAAGTGCTACGACGTGCGCGATCCGTTCGACCTCGCGATCGTCGCGACGGCGATCGTCGGCGCCGTGGTGGGCTTCCTCTGGTGGAACACCTCGCCCGCGCAGATCTTCCTCGGCGACACCGGCTCGCTCGCCCTCGGCGGCGCGGTGGCGGCCCTGGCGATCCTCAGCCGCACCGAGCTCCTGCTCGTGCTCATCGGCGGCCTGTTCGTGATCGAGGCCGGGTCGGTCATCGTGCAGCGTGCGTACTTCAAGATCACCCACGGCAGACGCATCTTCCTGATGAGTCCGATCCACCATCACTTCGAGCTGAAGGGGTGGGCCGAGATCACGGTCGTCGTGCGCTTCTGGATCATCGGCGGCCTGCTCGTGGCCGCGGGTGTCGGCTCCTTCTACCTCGAATGGCTGGCGACGTGACGTCGTCCGACGAGCGCCTGGCGGCTCTCACCAGCTGGCACCACGACTGGCGAGGCCTGCGCGTCGCCGTGTTCGGCCTCGGCGTGACCGGCTTCTCGGTCGCGGACACACTGGCCGAGCTCGGTGCCGACGTGCTCGTCGTCGCCGCGCGAGCGGACCAGGAGCGCGCCATGCTCTTGGAGGTCATCGGCGCGGAACTGCTCGAGCAGGCCGACCTGAGCGCTCCGCCCGAGAGGCTGGTCGAGTTCGAGCCGGAGCTCGTCGTGGTCTCCCCGGGCTTCCACTGGGACCACCCGCTGCTCCTCTGGGCGGCATCGCAGGGTGTCACGGTCTGGGGCGATATCGAGCTCGCGTGGCGCCTGCGCGACAAGGTCACCGGCCCCGACGGCAGCCCGGCCGACTGGATCTGCGTGACCGGCACGAACGGCAAGACCACCACCGTGCAGCTGACGGCCACGATGCTGCTCGCCGGCGGCTCGCGCGTCGCCCCGTGCGGCAACATCGGCGTGCCCGTGCTCGACGCCATCCGCGATCCTCAGGGCTTCGACGTCCTGGTCGTCGAGCTCTCGAGCTACCAGCTGCACTGGGTGAACCGCAATCGCGGAGGCGAGCTCTCGCCGTACTCCGCTGCGTGCCTCAACATCGCGGACGACCACCTCGACTGGCACGGCTCGCTCGAGGCCTACATCGCGGCCAAGGCCAAGGTCTACGAGAACACCCAGGTCGCATGCGTGTACAACCGCGCAGACAGCACCACGCTGCGCATGGTCGAGGAAGCCGACGTGGTCGAGGGGGCCCGCGCGATCGGGTTCGGTCTCGACGTGCCCGGGCCGAGCGATTTCGGCATCGTCGACGGCATCCTGTGCGACCGCGCCTTCCTCGAAGACCGGCGCAACAGCGCCATCGAGCTGACCACGCTCGACGAGCTGGCGGAGGCGGGCCTCGCCGCGCCGCACGTCGTCGCGAACATCCTCGCCGCCAGCGCGCTCGCCCGGTCGTACGGCGTGGAGCCGCAGGTCATCCGGGACGTGCTCACCGCATTCCGACTCGATGCCCACCGGATCGAGCTGGTGCGGGTGGAGGCGGGCGTCAGCTGGGTCGACGACTCCAAGGCGACCAACCCGCACGCGGCGGACGCCTCGTTGCGTGCGTACACGTCCGTCGTGTGGGTCGTCGGCGGCCTCCTCAAGGGCGTCGACGTCGGACAGCTCGTCGCCGCCCACGCCGGGCGGCTGCGCGGTGCCGTGCTGATCGGGGTCGACCGGGCCGAGCTGCTCGCGGCATTCGAGCGACACGCCCCCGGGCTCCCGGTGCTGGAGGTGGACGCCGACGAGACTGAAGGGGTCATGCCGACGGCGGTGCGGCTGGCCGGCGGTCTCGCCCGCGAGGGCGACACCGTGCTGCTCGCACCGGCGGCGGCGTCGATGGACCAGTTCGCCGACTATGCAGAACGCGGGCGCCTCTTCCAGGCGGCCGTCAACGAGTTTTTTGGAGGTGAGGCGGATGACGACGACTCCGCCTCGACTCCGTCCGGCGCCTGACGGGTCCGACTCCGAGCGCGAGCTCCGCGGCCCCCTTGCGGCGCGGATATCGCTGGGCCGCGCCATGAACAGCGAGTCGGCCGACTACTATCTCCTGCTCGGCATCACCCTGTTCATGGTGGTGTTCGGGCTCGTGATGGTGCTCTCCTCGTCGTCCGTCGAGTCGCACAACGACACCGACAACTTCTTCTCCCGGTTCTGGTCGCAGGGCGCGTACACGCTGGTCGGCCTCCCGCTGATGTTCCTGGTCTCGCGCATCCCGCTGCGGTTCTGGAAGCGATCGATCTGGTTCATCCTCGGGGCGGCGTGCTTCCTGCAGCTGCTGGTGCTGCTGACACCGCTCGGCGTGGAGATCGGCGGCAACCGCAACTGGATCCGGATCGGCGGCTTCGTCGGTCAGCCGTCGGAGGCCATCAAGCTGGCGCTCGTGGTCTGGCTCGGGGTCGTGCTGGCCCGCAAGCAGGACCTGCTCGACGATTGGCGTCACGTCGCCCTGCCGGTCCTGCCGATCGCGGGCGGCGCCATCGGCCTGGTGGTGCTCGGCGGCGACCTCGGCACGACCGTCGTGATGGCGGCGTTCGTGCTCGGCGGACTGTTCTTCGCGGGCGTCCGGCTGCGCTACCTCGTCGCCGGGCTGGCCGGAGTTGCGGTGGTCGCCGTGTTCGTGGCCATGTCGAGCGCGAGCAGAATGGGACGCATCGCCGCGCTGTTCGGCGGCACCAGCGCCGCCAACCCCGATGTCAACTGGCAGATCGACAACGGCTTCTACGCGCTGGCCTCCGGAGGCGTCTTCGGGGTGGGGCTCGGAAACTCCCACTCGAAGTGGTCGTGGCTGCCCGCCGCCGACACCGACTTCATCTTCGCGATCATCGGGGAGGAGCTCGGCCTGATCGGCGCGATCGTGGTCCTCCTGCTGTTCGTCCTGCTCGCGATCGTCTTCCTGCGGATCATCCACTCGTCCACCGACACGTTCCCGCGGGTCACGACGGCCGCGATCATGGTGTGGCTGATCTTCCAGGCGTTCGTCAACATCTCCGTCGTGCTGGGCGTCATCCCGGTGCTCGGAGTTCCGCTCCCACTGATCTCTGCGGGAGGTACTGCGATGATCAGTTCCATGATCGCAATCGGCATCGTGTTGTCATTCGCCCGCCAGAACGCCCGAGACGCCCGTCGTGTCAAAGGTTCCGCTGCCGGCACGGGCGCCACGGCGTGAGCCGCTATCTGCTGGCCGGCGGGGGGACCGCCGGCCACGTCAACCCGCTGCTCGCGGTCGCCGACCGGTTGCGCCGCGACGACCCCGGGGCGGAGGTCGTCGTGCTGGGCACGAAGGAGGGCCTGGAGGCCCGATTGGTGCCGGCGCGCGGCTACGAGCTCGCGACGATCGCGAAGCTGCCGTTCCCGCGCCGCCCGAACGGCGCCGCCCTGCGCTTCCCCGGCCAGTACCGGCACGCGGTGCGCTCGGTGACGCACCTCATCCGCGACCGCGGCATCGACATCGTCGTCGGTTTCGGCGGATACGCCGCGGCACCCGCGTACTCGGCGGCGCGGAGCGCGAAGGTGCCGTACGCCCTGCACGAGGCGAACGCGCGGCCGGGACTCGCGAACCGCCTCGGTGCGCGCTCGACGCCGTGGGTCGGGGTGGCGTTCGAGGGGACCCGGCTTCCGCACGCGCGCTTCGTGGGGATGCCGTTGCGCCCGGAGATCGAGGAGCTCGATCGCGCCGCCGCGCGCCCGGAGGCCCTCGCGGAGTTCGGCTTCGCGGCAGACCGGCCCACGCTCCTCGTCACGGGTGGATCGCTCGGCGCCCGGCGCCTCAATCAGACGATCGCCGATCGCGCGGAGGAGGTGACCGCGGCCGGCTGGCAGGTGCTGCACATCCAGGGCGGTCGAGGGGAGCTGACCGACCCCGGCATCGAGCACTATCGGCTCCTGGACTACTGCGACCGCATGGACCTCGCCTTCGCCCTCACCGACTTCGCGGTCGCCCGGGCGGGCGCCGCGACCGTGTGCGAGTTCGCCGCTCTCGGCATCCCCGCGGTGTACGTGCCGTTCCCGATCGGAAACGGCGAGCAGCGCTTCAACGCGGCGGGCGTGGTCGAGGCGGGAGGCGGCATCCTGGTCGACGACGCCGTGTTCCTCCCGTCGTGGGTCGACGCCCGCCTGCTTCCGCTGCTGGCCGAGCGTCCCGCGGTCGAGGAGATGGGGCGCCGCGCAGCGAGCACCGGCGTCCGCGACGGCTCGGACCGGATGGTCGCGCTGATCCGGAGTGCCCTGGGCTGATCCGGAGTGCCCTGGGCCGAATACCGAGGTTGGCCGCGTAGCCTGTACTCTGTTCAACCCGAATCGCGGACCGAAAGCAGCACCTGTGACGATCAAACCCGACCTCGACGCCACCATTCCCGACGACCTGGGCAGCCTGCATTTCGTGGGGATCGGCGGGTCGGGCATGAGCGGCATCGCGCGGCTGTTCCTCGAGTCGGGCCACCGGGTGACCGGATCGGACGTCCGGCATTCGGCGAACGTCGATGCGCTGCGCGCCCTGGGCGCCACGATCGCGATCGGCCACGACGCCGCGAACGTGGGCGACGCCGACACCTTGGTGGTGACCGGTGCGCTCTGGCAGGACAACCCGGAGTATCGGCTGGCGCTCGAGAAGGGCATCCCGGTGCTGCACCGGTCGCAGGCTCTCGCGTGGCTGATCAACCGCAAGCGGCTCGTCGCGGTCGCCGGCGCCCACGGCAAGACCACGTCGACGGGCATGATCATCACCGGTCTGCTCGGTCTCGGCGAAGACCCGAGCTTCGTCAACGGCGGCGTCATCGCCTCCCTGGGCAAGAGCTCGCAGGCGGGCAGCGGCGAGCTGTTCGTCGTGGAGGCCGACGAATCCGACGGCTCCTTCCTGCTCTACGACACGGCCGTCGCCCTGATCACCAACGTCGACCCGGACCACCTCGATCACTACGGCTCGCTGGAGGCGTTCGAAGACGCTTTCGTGACATTCGCCCGAGAGGCGGACGAGTTCGTCGTCGTGTCGTCGGACGACGCCGGCGCGACACACGTCCACCGCCGGCTGCAGGAGGTCGCACCCGACAAGCGCGTCGTCACGTTCGGCGAGGCCGACGGCGCGGACGTGCGCGTCCACTCGATCGTCACGGACGGCCCCGTCGCGTTCGCCCTCAGCTTCCGCGGCCGGGAGTACACCGCCCGGCTGCGCGTGCCCGGCCGCCACAACGCCATCAACGCGGCCGGCGCGTTCGCGGTCCTCACCGGTCTGGGCTTCGACCCCGAGGCGACCCTGTCGGCCATCGCGGAGTTCGGGGGCACCGAGCGCCGGTTCGAGCTGCACGGCACCGTGGGCGGCGTGAGCGTCTACGACGACTATGCGCACCACCCGACCGAGGTCGCCGCGGCCCTTGCCGCCGCGCGGACGGTCGTGGGCGAGGGCCGCATCATCGCCGTGCACCAGCCGCACCTCTACAGCCGCACCCGGCTCTTCGCGCGGGAGTTCGCCGAGACGCTCGAGACCTACGCCGACGAGACCGTCGTGCTGGATGTGTACGGCGCGCGCGAGGACCCGGAGCCCGGAGTGACCGGCGCCCTCGTCGCCGACCGCTTCGAGCATCCCGAGCACGTCGCCTTCATCGCCGACTGGCAGGCGGCCGCGGACCACACGGCGACGATCGCTCGCGAAGGAGATTTCGTCATCACGCTCGGCTGCGGCGATGTGTACCGCATCGTGCCACAGCTGCTCGAGTCGCTCCGCCGCGTTCGGGAGTAACGGCAGGTGAAGCGTCCCCAGGGTTTCGACCGGTCCGCCGCGCCTCGGGCCGGTGCGCCGGACGAACCGGCGCCGGCAACGCCCGAGCGCGGTGCTGTCGGAGAACGCCCGGCAGCCGTCGGAACGGTCACCGAGCCCATCCCGATCGTGGGAGGCCAGGGGCCCGCTGCGTCGGGGACGACGACGGCCGAGGCGCCCGGTGGAGTCGACACGCCGGAGCGCATCGCGACACGCAGGCCGTGGACGCGGCCGCGAGCGTCGGCCGACCCGGCGGTCGGCCGTGTGCCGAGCAACCGCGAGATCTCGCGCGCGCTGCGAGCGGCCCGCGCCGAGCGCAAGCGCGTCGAACGCGGCGAGGTGCGCCGGTTCACGAAGCGTTCGCGGCACCGCAGGATGATCTGGCTGAGTGCCGCCGGCGTGGTCGTCGCCCTGGTGCTCGGGGTCGTGGCGGTCGGGCTCTCGCCGCTGCTCGCCCTGCGCCACGTGGAGGTCGTGGGAGCCTCCCGCCTCGATGCCGCCACGATCGCGAAGAAGCTCGGAGACCAGGTGGGCACGCCGCTCGTCCTGCTCGATCAGGCCGAGATCTCCAGCGACCTCGCGGGCTTCCCGCTGATCCGCAGTTACACGCTCGAGAGTCATCCGCCCGACACGCTGGTGGTGCGCATCGTCGAGCGCCAGCCGATCGGGGTCGTGCAGCAGGGTTCGGCGTTCGTGCTGGTCGACGAGGCCAAGGTGCCGATCTCCTCGAGCGCCGCGCGGCCGGCCGACTTCCCGCTCATCTCGGCCACCGGTGCGGCGGCGGACGCGAACGCGGACTCCGGGTTCGCCGCGGCGGCCGCCGTGTTGGCGTCGCTGCCCTCCGACGTGCGCGCACAGATCGACACCATCTCGGCGAAGACCAAGGACGACGTGTCGTTCACGCTGCGCGGCCGCACGGCGACGGTCGTCTGGGGGAGCGCGGAGGACTCGGCGCTGAAGGCCGCCGACCTCGCGGCTCTGCTCAAGGGCGCTCCGGACGCACACCGTTACGACGTCTCGTCGCCCCACAGCGTGACGACGGGATGACCGGGTTGGAGGCCACTTTGCCGACACGCCTGGAAGCTGCGGCGGCTGGGAGCCATGCGCCTCTACCGTCGAATCGAGAATTGCATACTCAGCATAACTTTAAGCCTCGACTAGAGGTTGAAGGTTCCCGTGGAGGCCGGAAGTGACAGCAAACCAGAACTACCTCGCCGTGATCAAGGTCGTCGGCATCGGCGGCGGCGGCGTCAACGCCGTCAACCGCATGATCGAGCTCGGCCTGCGCGGCGTCGAGTTCATCGCCATCAACACGGACGCGCAGGCGCTGCTCATGAGCGACGCCGACGTGAAGCTCGACGTGGGCCGTGAGATCACGCGCGGACTCGGCGCGGGAGCAGACCCCGAGGTCGGCCGCCGCGCGGCGGAAGACCACGCCGAGGAGATCGAAGAAGCGCTCGCCGGCGCCGACATGGTCTTCGTCACCGCGGGGGAGGGCGGCGGCACCGGCACGGGCGGCGCGCCGGTCGTGGCACGCATCGCCAAATCGATCGGCGCCCTGACCATCGGTGTGGTCACCAAGCCGTTCTCGTTCGAGGGCAAGCGCCGCCAGCAGCAGGCCGAGTCCGGCGTCCAGCGCCTCAAAGAAGAGGTCGACACCCTCATCGTGGTCCCGAACGACCGGCTGCTGGAGATCAGCGACCGCGGCATCAGCATGCTGGAGGCGTTCTCCACCGCCGACCAGGTGCTCCTCGCCGGTGTGCAGGGCATCACCGACCTCATCACGACCCCCGGCCTGATCAACCTCGACTTCGCCGACGTCAAGTCCGTGATGCAGGGCGCCGGCTCCGCGCTCATGGGCATCGGCTCGTCTCGCGGCGCCGACCGTGCCATCAAGGCCGCGGAGCTGGCGGTGGCCTCGCCTCTGCTCGAGGCCTCCATCGACGGCGCCCACGGGGTGCTGCTCTCCATCCAGGGCGGCTCGAACCTCGGCATCTTCGAGATCAACGACGCCGCCCGTCTGGTTCAGGAGGCCGTGCACCCGGAAGCCAACATCATCTTCGGTGCGGTCATCGACGACACCCTCGGCGACGAGGTGCGCGTCACGGTCATCGCGGCGGGCTTCGACGGCGGGGAGCCGAAGTCGGTGCAGGCGGTGGCCGACACGCGTCGCTCGACGTTCGTCGAGACCGGGTCGGACGAGGCGGCAGCGGCTTCCTCGGCGACGGTGGAGGCAGGCGAGGTCGACGCGCCCGCCACGCAGTGGCACGCGACCGGTGAGACCCCGGTCACCGAGACGGCCCAGAAGGACCCGGCGTTCGACGACGAGAATGACGACCTCGACATCCCCGACTTCCTCAAGTAGCCCGCTCGCCGAGCGCCTGGCCGCGGTCCGTGGCGGCATCGCCGATGCCGCCAGGGCCGCCGGGCGCGCGCCGGAGGAGCTGACGACGATCGTCGTGACGAAGTTCCATCCCGCGTCCCTCGTGCGCGAGCTGGCCGCGCTCGGCGTCGAGGATGTGGGGGAGAACCGTCACCAGGAAGCCCAGGAGAAGGCGGCGGAGCTCGCCGACCTCAACCTGCGCTGGCACTTCGTCGGCCAGCTGCAGAGCAAGAAGGCGCGGCAGGTTCGTCGCTACGCGCGGGTGATCCACTCGCTCGATCGGTCTTCGCTCGTCGATGCGCTCGCCTCCGACGAGGCGGAGATCGACGCCTTCGTGCAGCTCAACCTCACGGACGACCCGGCACGGGGCGGGGTCGCCGACCGCGACCTCGAGCCGCTGGTCGAGCGGGTCCTCGAGACGCCGGGGCTGCGGCTGCTCGGCGTCATGGCGGTCGCGCCGCTCGACGAGGAGCCCGCCCGCGCGTTCGAGCGCGTGCGCCGGGCGAGCGAGCGCGTCCAGCGCATCGCCCCCGGGGCGAGCGCCATTTCGGCAGGGATGTCCCAGGACTACCGCGAGGCCATCGCCGCGGGCGCGACACACCTTCGGATCGGCACCGCCATTACCGGGAATCGGCCGACCCTTCGTTAATCTCGAAAGGGAGAAGGTTCATAACGTGCGTGCGAGGCGTCGGCGCACCGGTCTACACGGAGGAAGCGCATGGCCAACCCGCTGAAGAAGACGATGGTCTACCTGGGCCTCGCCGACGAGGAGCTCGAGTTCGACGAGCAGCCTCAGGAGCAGGCGCAGCACCAGCCGCGTCGCGAGGCTCCCTCGCCCGCGCCGGTCCAGCCCGTTCCGCACCCCGCTCCGGTCGCCCCCGTGGCCGGACGCGCTCCGGTCACGCCGCTGCGCAAATCGTCCACCGCACGGAATGTTTCGGTACAGGAAATGAACGAGATCCTCACAGTCCACCCCCGTCAGTACCGCGATGCGCAGGCGATCGCCGAATCCTTCCGCGAAGGCATCCCGGTGATCATCAACCTCTCGCAGATGAGCGAGAGCGACGCCCGCCGCCTGATCGACTTCGCGAGCGGCCTCTCCCAGGGGCTGTACGGCAAGATCGAGCGGGTGACTCCCAAGGTGTTTCTGCTGTCCCCCTCCCACGTCGTGGTCTCGGGTGAGCACGGCGGCCAGGACGCCGACGTCGACGCCTCCTTCTTCGCGCAGGCCTGACCGCCTCCGCCCGAAAGCGCACTGTCCGTCCGGACGGTGCGCTTTCGTGCATTCTCGGTCGTTCATACTGGAGACGTGCTTGTCGTCTCGATCATCGCGAACGTCCTTTACTACGTCCTCCTGATCTACTTCTTCGTGCTCTGGGCACGATTCGTCCTCGACCTGGTGCGTACGTTCGCGCGGCAATGGCGGCCCCGCGGCTTCGGGCTGGTGCTGGCCGAGTCCACGTATGTGGTCACCGACCCGCCGATCCGCTTCTTCCGGCGGATCATCCCGCCGCTCTCGATGGGCCCGGTGGCCATCGACTTCGGCTGGAGCCTCACCATGCTCGTCGTGATCATCGGCTTGTACGTGACCCTGAGTTTCACCTGAACCCGAAGATTCGCCGTGATCGCGGCCGAGCGTCGGTGTCGGGACCGGACGTGCACCCGTTGTAGTGTGGTCGGGGCCAATGCATCACGGGTGCGGCGGAGTGCGCTCTCGCAGTGCACTTTGCTAGCGTTGGCTGAACGCACTCAATGTTCGTCTTTTTCATGATCTAAGGTGGCTTGCCATGGCGCTGACTCCGGAAGATGTAGTCAACAAGCGGTTCCAACCGACGAAGTTCCGTGAGGGCTACGACCAGGACGAGGTCGACGACTTCCTCGACGAGGTCGTCGTCGAACTGCGTCGGCTGAATCAGGAGAACGAGGAGCTCAAGCAGCGCCTCGTCGCGGCCGACTCGCGCATCGCAGAACTGCAGCGCAGCGGCGGCGCCGCCCCCGCGGCCTCGGCGGCCCCGGCCGCCGACAACGGCGAAGCGCAGCGCCTCCAGCAGGAGAACGAGGACCTCAAGCAGCGCCTCGCCGCCGCACAGCGCGAGGCGGAGGCTGCGCGCCAGCAGGCTGCCGCGGCGCCCGCGGCCGCTGCGGGCGGAGCCGCTGCCGGGTTCGTCGCCGGAGCGACCGACGCGAACGACCCGAACGCGACCAACAACCTCCTCCAGCTCGCGCGCCGTCTCCACGAGGAGCACGTGCGCGAGGG
>NZ_CAMFLC010000009.1 GCF_945957465.1 uncultured Leifsonia sp. | reverse complement strand
TGCGTTCGGTCAAGGTTCTGGACCAGTTGCGTGAGCGCATACGCTACTTGCATTATAGCTTACGAACCGAACAGGCTTATGTCCACTGGGTGGCTCTGTTGCAAAGATTGGCGGCAGTCAGAGGTAGGCTGTCGCTCTGCGCCGATCAGGCGGCTGCTGCGAAATGGTGGTTGAGCATGCCCATGGCCTCCGTCAGCGCCGAGGGCCCAATGCCAAAAGCTCTCTCCACAAGGCGCACCTCGCCCCTGATGCCGGGCTGCAGGCACCAGGGGCGAGCCTGTCCTTTGCGCAGGGCTCGCATGACTTCGAATCCCTTGATCGTGGCATAGGCCGTGGGGATCGATTTGAAACCGCGCACCGGCTTGATCAGTATCTTGAGCTTTCCGTGATCGGCCTCGATCACGTTATTGAGATACTTCACCTGCCGGTGGGCCGTCTCCCGGTCCAGCTTTCCTTCGCGCTTCAATTCGGTGATCGCTGCACCATAGCTCGGCGCTTTGTCGGTATTGAGCGTGGCAGGCTTTTCCCAGTGCTTCAGGCCTCGCAGGGCCTTGCCCAGGAACCGCTTCGCTGCCTTGGCGCTGCGGGTCGGCGACAGGTAGAAATCGATCGTGTCGCCCCGCTTGTCGACTGCCCGGTACAGGTAGGTCCACTTGCCCCGCACCTTGACGTAGGTTTCATCCAGGCGCCAGCTCGGATCAAAGCCACGCCGCCAGAACCAGCGCAGCCGCTTCTCCATCTCCGGGGCGTAGCACTGGACCCAGCGATAGATCGTCGTATGGTCGACCGAAATGCCGCGTTCCGCCAGCATTTCCTCAAGGTCGCGATAGCTGATCGGATAGCGACAATACCAGCGCACCGCCCACAGGATCACATCACCCTGGAAATGGCGCCACTTGAAATCCGTCATCGTTCCGTCCGTCCAATCTCCGCCAAGCATGCTCAAGCTTCACGATTTTTGCAACAGAGCCTGTCTGCGTAACCGGCTCAAACGCGTCCACGCACAGCCCCGGGCGCCTTACCGCTGCTCGACATCGTGTACGGAGAGGCATCTGCGCAGGTCAGAGCCCTCGCCAGACGTCTCGCAGCACCATGTCGCCCGGGGGACCGTGGTGATTCATCTGATGCAATACGCAGACTAGGAACTGACATAATGTGCATTATCAGCGTCCGTTGTTGCCTGTCATGACTCGCATCGACGTGCCCCACGCGGCCGCGCTGCTCATCGGTCGCGTCTTCGTCGCCGACGAGGCCGACCGCAGCACGGCACTGGCACTCGCGAAGCAGATCCACCTCGTGAAAGACACCTGAGGAGTCTGCCTCACGAGCGCTCACCAGAGCCGAACTGCTCAGTGCCGCTCGCCCACGACTAGTCGTATCAGGCGCTATCCGCCAGCGAGCCGCCATCGGCCCGGGCCGCGACCCGGAACGCGAATCGATCTCCCGCCGAGAAGCGGTACTCATCGTCGCACCGGTAACCGCGCAGCCACAGTTGGTGATCGACCACGCGCAGATAGAAGCCCTTCGGAAACTCCACATAGTCGCTCAGCGTCGCCGCGGCGACATTCAGCGCGCCCGTCGGCGACCGTCCGGCCGACAGCACCGAATCGGGTGCGTTGGCCTGTGACGTCAGCGCGAGCCGGAGGTACGGTCCCGTGTCGGGCGGACACAGAGCGAGTCCCTTCGCGCGGGCCGCTCCGAAGATGTCGGGCAACGTCCCTCCCGCGCTCAGGCCGAGATCGCCGGCCGAGCGTTCGACGACTTCGACCTCCTCGGCGTCCCGTAGCTCGAAGACCGGGTGTTCGAGCAGCGTCTGCGCGTGCGCGTTCAGCAGAATGCCGCCGGCCTCCAGTGCCGCTTTCAGCTCGGAGCGGGTGAGACCGCCGACCTGGAGACGCACGTCTCCCCCGGGCTCGACAGGTGGCATGGATGAAGTATATCGGCGGCCCGGGACGGGAGCCTGCGCCGTCGGCGGCCGCCTACGAGCTGTTCCCCGAGGAGTTCGCCGAGCGGCCCAGCGGACGGTTCCTGGCCTTCCTGCTGTTCGACTTGGAGTCGTCGAAGGCCTGAGTCGCGCACGAACCGCCCTCGCGCGCGGGTCCCGTCACCCGCTGAGCCGTTCCCAGTGGCCCTCGCTGATCACCTCGACGACTCCATCGGCGACGGCGATCGCGGTCTGGTCGTCGATCGCATACGCCGGGCCTGGAATCTGCTGCGCCCAACGTCGGGCAGCAGCCTCCGTGTTCCCCGACCATCCGGGGTAGTCCAGGTGCGGGAAGATCGAGAAGTCGATTAGTCCCAGTCCGTCGTCGGGGCCATCCGGCTGCCAGTCGAGGAATTCACGGCCGACGCGCGGGGTCAGCACCATGCTGCCGGCGCTGACGCCCACCCAGACGGTGTCGCGCAGCTCCGACATGAGCTCCGCCAGCTTCGACTGCAGCAGCCAGGTCAGCAGATACCGCGCCTCTCCCCCGTCGACCAGCAGCGCGTCGGCTGCGCGAACCCACCCCGTCCAGCGCTCCTCGGCGATGCTCGGCAGTGCCGTGAGTTCCAGCACACCCACCGACCTCCATCCCAGACCGACGAGGCTCGCGTCGTCGCCCCACCGGTCTGCGGTCGACTTCCACACGGTCTGCGGATTGCAGGCGGGCTGACCCCATTGCGCGGTCGGGATGAAGAGCGCATCGCTGTCGCCGATGGGTTTGCCGAGCAGGCCCACCAGAGCGTCGCGGATGCTCTCGTTGGTCACGCCGCCCGATGTCAACAGAAGCTTCATCCTGGTCCCCCGAATCGATCCGTGATCGCGCGTCGACGCCCCACCATAGCCCCCGCGCCGAGCCGGTGCACCCGCCTGCACGACGATCGCAGTCCACGCGAGAGCGGCGTGCGCGCACTCGTAGGATGAATCGGTGAGTAACAGCCGGCCGCATAGCACGTCCTCCGACGGGTTGTCCCGGCGTGGCTGGATCGTCTTCGTGGCGACCACGGTGGTGGTGCTCATCGCTCTCACGGGCGCTGCGGCCATCGCGCTGGGGGCCTCCACCGACTCCGCGCATACGACGACAGCGCCCGCCCAAGGGGATCAGCTCCGCACTCCCCCGGCTGCCCCGGCTGCCCCGACAGCCACCCCCCGCGGCCTGCCCGCACGAGCGGACACGACCCCTGCGGCGACAGCGCCCTCGCGGCCGATCGGTTCGCTCACCTCGGGTGACTGCCTGCAGACCTATCCGTCGCAATCGGCGGACTCGTATCCGGTCGTCGACTGCGCGTCGCCGCATCTCGCCCAGGTGCTGTGGACCGGTGAACTCCCGCAGCCGCCGGGCGCCGCCTTCCCCGGTACGGACGCCCTGCAGACACAGATCGGCGACCTGTGCCAGCAGCACCTCGACTGGGACTGGGTAGCGGTGTGGAACGAAGACGTCCAGATCGATGAGCGCTACCCGGATTCCGCGACGGCCTGGGCCTCCGGAGGGCGCACCTATTACTGCTTCGTCTACACGTACTCACGCCATGAGCTCACCGGGAGCGCCCTCGCGCGCTGACGACCCGGCCACGCCCCACGAAGATCGACCGGGGCCCGGGCGGCTCAGGCGTCGACGTACTGGGCCAGGTGCTGGCCCGTGAGAGTCGACCGTGCGGCGACGAGTTCCGCGGGCGTCCCCTCGAACACGACGCGACCGCCGTCGTGCCCTGCGCCGGGGCCGAGATCGATGATCCAGTCGGCGTGGGCCATCACCGCCTGGTGGTGCTCGATGACGATGACCGACTTGCCGGCGTCGACCAGGCGGTCGAGGAGCGTGAGCAGCTGCGCCACATCGGCCAGATGGAGGCCCGTCGTCGGCTCGTCGAGCACATACACGCCGCCCTTCTCGGCCATGTGCGTCGCCAGCTTCAGCCGCTGACGCTCGCCGCCCGACAGCGTCGTCAGCGGCTGGCCGATGGTGAGGTAGCCGAGGCCGACATCGGCGAGGCGCCGCAGGATGGCGTGGGCGGCCGGGAGGCGGCCGTCGCCGGTCGAGAAGAACGACTCCGCCTCATCGACCGACAGCGCGAGCACCTCACTGATGTCCCGTCCCCCGAACGTGTACCCCAGCACGGATGCGTCGAATCGCCGGCCCTCGCAGACCTCGCAGACCGTGGAGACACCGGCCATCACGCCCAGATCCGTGTAGATGACGCCGGCGCCGTTGCAGTTCGGGCAGGCGCCCTCCGAGTTCGCGCTGAAGAGAGCGGGTTTCACTCCGTTCGCCTTCGCGAACGCCTTGCGGATCGGCTCGAGCAACCCGGTATAGGTCGCCGGGTTGCTGCGACGCGAACCGCGGATGGCCGCCTGATCGACGGACACGACCTCGTCGCGCGGTGAGACCGAACCATGGATGAGCGAGCTCTTGCCCGATCCCGCGACACCCGTCACGACCACCAGGACGCCGAGCGGGATGTCCACGTCCACCTCGCGCAGGTTGTGGTCGCGCGCGCCGCGCACCTCCAGAACGCCGGTCCGCGACCGCACCGACTCCTTGACGGATGAGCGGTCGTCCAGATGCCGTCCGGTGAGTGTGCCGCTTCCCCGCAACCCGTCGATCGTCCCCTCATAGACGATCTCTCCCCCGGCCGCGCCCGCCCGCGGCCCCAGGTCGACTACGTGGTCGGCGATCGCAATCATCTCGGGCTTGTGCTCGACCACGAGTACGGTGTTGCCCTTGTCGCGCAACTGCACCAGGAGCCGGTTCATCCGCTGAATGTCGTGCGGGTGCAGCCCGACGGACGGCTCGTCGAAGACGTAGGTGATGTCGGTCAGCGACGATCCGAGGTGGCGGATCATCTTCGTCCGCTGCGCTTCGCCGCCCGACAGTGTTCCGGAGGGACGGTCCAGCGAGAGGTAGCCGAGGCCGATGTCGACGAACGAGTCGAGGGTGCCCTGGAGGTTGGCGAGAAGCGGGGCCACGCTCGGCTCGCGCAGCCGGCGCACCCATTCGGCGAGGTCGCTCAACTGCATGGCGCAGACGTCGGCGATGCTGACGCCCTCGATCAGCGACGAGCGTGCGCCCTCGTTGAGCCGGGTACCGTGACATTCCGGGCAGGGGGCGAAGGTGACAGCGCGCTCCACGAACGCACGGATGTGCGGCTGCATCGCGTCGACGTCCTTGGACAGCATCGACTTCTGCACGCGCGGCACGAGGCCCTCGTACGTGAGGTTGATGCCGTTGATCTTGACCTTCAGCGGCTCCTTGTAGAGGAAATCATGCAGCTCCGTCGCCGAGTAGTCGCGGATCGGCTTGTCGGGGTCGAAGAATCCCGACTCGCTGAACATGCGCACCGACCAGCCGTCGGCCGTGTACCCGGGAACGGTGATGGCGCCCCCGCTCAGCGACTTCGCGTCGTCGTAGAGCTGGGTCAAGTCGATCTCGGACGCCGTGCCCATCCCCTCGCAGTGGGGGCACATCCCGCCCGTCTGCTCGAAGGTGCGCCGTACGGTCGAGCCTTCCTTGCCCTCGATCGTGATCGCGCCGGAGCCCCGCACCGTCGGGATGTTGAACGAGAACGCCTGCGGCGAGCCGATGTGCGGTCGCCCGAGTCGGCTGAACAGGATGCGCAGCAACGCGTTCGCGTCGGTGACGGTTCCGACGGTCGAGCGTGCGTTGGCACCCATCCGCTCCTGGTCGACCAGGATCGCCGTCGTGAGGCCCTCGAGCACGTCGACGTCCGGGCGGGCCAGGGACGGCATGAAACCCTGCACGAACGCGCTGTAGGTCTCGTTGATCAGCCGCTGCGATTCGGCGGCGATCGTCCCGAACACCAGGGAGCTCTTGCCCGAGCCGGAAACGCCGGTGAACACCGTCAGGCGACGCTTCGGGAGGTCGACGCTCACGTCCTTGAGGTTGTTCTCACGCGCGCCCCGTACGCGGATGACGTCGTGGGCGTCCGCCGCGTACGCACTGTCGGCTGGGGTGTTCGTCGTGGTGGCCGTGGTCATACCTGCTCCGTCCGTTCGGTCTCCACCTCGATCTAAGCAGGTGCCCCCGACTCGGCACCCCTCCCCCGTGGCCGGGAAACGCCGATCACCGCTGCGATGTTCACAGCGCATTATCAGTAAAGTCGGCACCACGGCCCGGGAACACCGCGGCCGCGTCCTCTGAAAGGGTGTGTGCGATGTCCTCCACCGATCCGCTCCGATCCGCTGTTCACGACCTCTCCCTCGACGCTTCCGGGATGACGCGTTCCGCCATCAACGGGATCCGTGCCGTCATCGGCATCAGCGGCGCCGTGGCCGTCGTCCTCGGGATCGTGCTGCTCTTCTGGCCGGCGAAGACGATCGAGGTGCTCGCCGTCTTCCTGGGCATCTACTTCCTGATCGCGGGAATCATGCGCATCGGCATGGGGATCTTCAGCCGCGGGATCGGAGGCGGCATCCGGACGCTCAGCATCGTCCTCGGCGTCCTCCTCGTGATCGCCGGGGTGGTGGCACTGAAGAACGTCTCCACGGCCGCCACGGTGCTGGTCATCTTCGCGCTCGCGTTCATCGGCGTCGGCTGGATCATCGAGGGAGTGATGGCACTCGTCGACGCGGGGCGCGGCGTCGCCTCCGGCTGGGCGATCGCCTATGGCATCCTGAGCATCCTCGCCGGTCTCGTGGTGCTGTTCCTTCCGGCGTCCTCCGCGGTCTTCCTCATCCTGTTCGCCGCGATCTCGCTGATCGTCCTCGGCATCATCGGAATCGTCCGCGCGTTCACCTTCGGCCGCGACGCGCTCAAGACGACCGGCCCCGCGACCGCCGCCGCCTAGCGACTGCCGCCCGCCACCGGGAGGTGGCGCTGCCACCAATCGAGGATGATCTCGAAGCGCTCCCGACGATGCCGGGGACGACCGGAGCGGCTGAGCTCGTGGTCTTCGCCCGGGAAGATGACGAGCTCGGCCTCGACGCCGTTGCGCTTCAGCGCTGCGTAGTAGCGCTCGGCCTGACCCAGCGGGCAGCGCAGGTCGTTGGCGGAGTGCATGACGAGGGTCGGAGTGGACACCCGGTCGACGACCGCCTGCGGGCTCTGCGCCGCGATGGCGGCCGGATCGGTTCCGGTGTACTCGTCGCTGAAGAAGCTCCCGATGTCGCTCGTGCCCATGAACGCCGCCGGGTCGAGGAAGCCGCGCTCGACGATTGCCGCCGCGAACCGGTGATCGTGGGCGATCGTCCAGGCGGTGAGATAGCCGCCGTACGATCCTCCCATCACACCCACGCGCTCGGCGTCGAGACCCGGCACCGCCGCGCACGCGCCGTCGAGGTAGTCGAGGACGTCGTCGAGGTCGACCGTGCCCATCCGCTGACGGATGGTGCGTCCGTGCTCCTGCCCGTAGCCGGCGGACCCGCGCGGGTTGCACAGCACGACCGCGTAGCCGGCGGCGGCGTACACCTGCGCCTCGTCGAACAGCGCCGCCGTGTACGCGGCGAACGGTCCGCCGTGGATGTTCAGCAGGACCGGGTGCGGGCCCACGCCCTCCGGCGCGACGACCCAGCCATGGATCGGGTAGCCGTCGCGCCCCTCGATCGTGAGTTCGCGCGGGGCGATGACGCCGCGCTCGCGCAGTTCGCGCGAGAAGTCGGTCAGCGTGCGAACGCCGTCGCCGCCGACGACGGCGACATCGCCCGTCGTGCCGGCGTTCGCGATGCTCGCGACGATCGTCTCGCCCGCGGTTCCGACGCCGTTCACGACGGTGACGTCGTCGGTGAGCCGTCGTGAGGTGCCGTCGGCCTGGACCTCCGTCAGCACCAGCGCACCGCGGCGCCGGTCGGTCACGAGCACGCTGTCATCGCGGTAGGCGACGATGTCCGACTCGGTGAGGTCGACGGTCTCGGGGTCCGTCAGTCTCCGTGGCGTGGATCCGGGACGCTCGATGGTGTAGAGCGCAGTGTTCCTGGCCACGAAGTCGCGGCCGCTCTCCCCCACGTCCTGTGCACTGAAGTAGAGCGCACCGTTGAGCCCGTACCCGACGGCGACGATCGAGAAACTGCCGTGCTCTCCCGTCACGTCGACAGGATCGCCGCTGCCGTCGATCGGTACGGTGAACACGCTCGAACGGAGGTCGTCGTCGCGCGTCTCGTGTCGGGCCGACACGAACGCCACGGTGGTGCCGTCCGGCGAGAACGCGATGGTCGTGTCGTCCCACTCCCCCGAGGTGAGTGCCCGCGGCGTGGCCGACGTCGGCGCAGGGGCCGTGGTGCCGTCCGGCTCGGCGACCGGGACGATCGCCGGCTCGGCCCAGACGTCCGGGGCCGCCACGACGTACACGTGAGCGCGGCGATCGGTGATGTAGCCGAGGCCGTTCTGCTGATATTTCACGGTGTCGATGCGACGCGGGCGCTCCGCGCCGGCATCGATGCCCTCGACGGTGCCGTAACGGCCCTGCTCGGGCTCGCGGCTCACGAACGCGAGCGAGCGGCCGTCCGGCGCCCACGCCAACTCGGTGACTCCGAGCGTGCGATCTGTGACTGCGACCGGCTCGCCTCCCGCAGCGTCGACCACGTACAGCTGCGGTGCCGACTTCGGAAGGGACCGGAGGAAGGCGATCAGCCGCCCGTCCGGAGAGAAGCGCGGCGCGGTGTCGCGGAAGCCGCGGGTGAGGCGGCGCGGAGCCGCGTGCCCGGAGAGCGGGATGTTCCAGAGCTGGCCGACCGACGCGTCGGCCGTCAGCGAGGGATGCGTCACCGCCACGACCGCGCGGCCGCCTCCCGGGTGCACGGTGGGCCGGGAGACCCCGACGAGGAGTTCGAGGTCGGCCGGCCTCATTCGGAGACCGGCTCGAAGCTCGACACGTCACCGACCAGGCGGGTGTGGTCGGCCGGGACGGCGTCGACGACGGCGGCCGCCACCTCGGCTGCGAACTCGCCGACGTTGTAGAGCCGCCCGGCGGCCTCCTTGCGCGCGTCGATCGCGCCGGGGTTCAGCCGGTTGAGCAGTGTCGCCGTGATCGTTCCCTCGATCATGTCGCCGGAGACGACGACGAACTCGATCCCCTTCTCGGCGAGGCCGGGAAGCAGGGCGCGCAGGGCGTCCTCGCCCGCGCGCTTGCTCAGGGCGACCGCTTCGTACTCGGGCATGGTGGGCGTCGTGCGGATGAAGTGCGCCTGGTGGCTGGTGACGAACACCACACGCGAGCCCGGCCCCATCAGCGGCAGAGCAGCGTTGAGCACGTCGACCTGGGCGTCGCGGTTGAGCTGCATCGCGTAGTCCTCCGCCATGCCCGACTCCATGCCTCCCGAGGCGTTGAGCACCAGGATGTCGAGGCCGCCCCAGGCGTCGGCGACCGTTCGGAGCAGCGCCTCGACGGAGGTGCGATCGGTGAGGTCGGCGCCGACGGTGATCGCGGTGCCGCCCTTCTCGCGGATCGCGTCGGCCAGCTTGACGGCGCGCGCCTCCTTGTTCCGGTAGTTGATCGCGACGGAGGCGCCGGCGTCGGCGAGGTACTGCACGGTGTCGGCTCCGATCCCGCGCGACGAACCGGTGACGAGGGCGCGCTTGCCCTCGAGGCTGCCGGGTTCGAGCGGGCTGGCGGACGCGGACGGGTTGGACACGGATACTCCTCGAGCGTTGGACGACACGGCTTTCTGAGACTACCAAGTGGGTTCGCTGCGGCCGAGCCCGCTGATGCTAGCGTCGTATTAAGTTAGTGACATAGCGAATGCTGGGAGGGGGCCGCTGATGGACATCACATCGTTCGCCTGGATCGCCTGGCTGGTCCTCATCTTGATCTTCATCATCATCGAGATGCTGACGCTCGACTTCGTCTTCCTCATGATCGCGATCGGCAGCGTCGGCGGGCTGGTGGCAGGTCTGCTCGGAGCTCCGTGGTGGCTCCAGCTGGTGATCGCCGCCGCCTTGTCCGTCGTTCTGGTCTTCTTCATCCGACCTCCCCTGCTCCATCGCCTCAAGCGGGGCGGCGACCCCACCAAGAGCAACGTGGACGCGCTGATCGGGATGTCGGGCGTCGTCGTGTCGAACGTCTCGCGCACGGCAGGCCTCGTCAAGCTCGCTGTCGGGGAGACCTGGACCGCGCGCCTGTCGACGACGCCGGGCGGCCCGCTGGAGCTCGTCCCGGGCGAACACGTGATCGTTCTGAGCATCGAGGGCGCGACAGCCGTCGTCGCCCCGTCACCTGTGTCGGCGGGGGCCGACGGCCGCACCGAGAGGAGCATCCCGTGACCGATGTCACCCAGCTCGTCGTGACCATCGTCGTCTCGATCATCATCCTGGTGATCGCGATCTTCGTCCTGGTCACGCTGTTCCGCGCCATCCGGATCATCCCGCAGGCGCGGGCGGGTGTGGTGGAGCGGCTGGGCCGCTATCACAAGACGCTCACCCCGGGCCTGAATGTGGTCGTGCCCTTCATCGACAAGGTCCGTCCGCTCATCGATCTGCGCGAGCAGGTCGTCTCCTTCCCGCCGCAGCCGGTGATCACCGAGGACAACCTCGTGGTCTCCATCGACACGGTGGTGTACTTCCAGGTCACGGACGCTCGCGCCGCGACGTACGAGATCGCCAACTACCTCGGCGCGGTCGAGCAGCTGACCACGACGACCCTCCGCAACGTGGTCGGCGGCCTCAACCTCGAAGCGGCACTGACCAGTCGCGACAACATCAACGGCCAGTTGCGACTCGTACTCGACGAAGCCACCGGCAAGTGGGGAATCCGCGTGTCCCGCGTCGAGCTGAAGGCGATCGACCCGCCGGTGTCCATCCAGGACTCGATGGAGAAGCAGATGCGCGCCGAACGCGACCGGCGCGCGCTGATCCTGACGGCCGAGGGCACGAAGCAGTCCGAGATCCTCAACGCGGAGGGTCTGCGTCAGGCCGCGATCCTCAAGGCGGAGGGTGACGCGAAGGCGGCCGTGCTCCGCGCGGAGGGCGAGGCGAAGGCGATCACCACGGTGTTCGGCGCGATCCACGAGGGCAACCCCGACAATCTGCTGCTGGCGTATCAGTACCTTCAGACCCTGCCGAAGCTCGCCGAGGGCTCCGCGAACAAGCTCTGGGTGATCCCGAGCGAGCTGACGGAGGCGCTCAAGGGCATCGGACAGGCATTCGGTCCGAAGGACGCACCTGCCGCCGGCCCCGGCGCGCCCGGGGTCGTACCCGCCTCGACGCCGCCCGCTCCCCCGGCGTGACCGTGCTCGCGTGACGTTCCTGGACGGAGCGCCGCCGCGCATCATCGCGCATCGGGGACTCGCGATCGACGCACCGGAGAACACACTCCTCGCCTTCCTCACGGCGCTGAACGCCGGTGCCACCCACCTCGAGACCGACGTCCACGCGTCCGCCGACGGTGTCGCCGTGATCAGCCACGACCCGGATCTGACGCGTATCGCCGGCCGCGACCTCCGGGTCGAGCAGTTGACGATGGCCGAGCTGCGGCGCATCCCCCTCGAGCACGGGCAGAGCCTTCCGTCTCTGGCGGAGGCGCTCGATGCGTTCCCCGACGCCCGATTCAACATCGACATCAAGGACGAGCGGGCGGCGGCGCCGACTGCGGCCGCCATTCTGGACGCACGGGCCACCGATCGGGTGCTCCTCACGAGCTTCTCTGCATCGCGCAGGGCCGCGGCAGCAGCAGCCCTGCCCGGCGTGGCTGTGTCGCCGTCGGTTTCCGAGTTCGTGCCGGCCCTCATCGGCGCCAAGCTGGGCATCCGGCCGCTGACCGCCCGTGCGCTCCGTCCGTTCGTCGCGGTGCAGATCCCCGAACGGCGCGGTCCGCTGCGCCTCGTCACACCGCGCACGGTCCGTGCGATTCACGGCGCCGGCGCGGAGGTGCACGTCTGGACGGTCGACGATGTCGCCGCGATGAGCCGCCTGCTCGCAGTCGGCGTCGACGGCATCGTCACGAACCGGTGCGACCTGCTGAGCGACCTGGTCCACTCCCGCGACTGAGGCGAAGAGTCGGCCGTGACGCTGTGAGCCCACTGAGAGTGATGGGCCTCGCGGAAAGATAATCCCCAGCTTGTTGGTTTATAAAAGTGAGGATTCGCGCGAAGAGGAGACCACACGATGGCAGATCGCAGTTTGCGCGGAATGAGGCTTGGCGCCCAGAGCTTACAAAGTGAAGAAGGCGTCGTCTACTCTCCGCGTACCCGTTACACCTACCTGTGCCCGAGCTGCGGCAAGGAGACCGAAATGGTCTTCTCGGCCGAAGCCGAGGCCCCCGATGCCTGGGAGTGCAAGCACTGCGGCCACGAGGCCCGGTTGCTGATCGACGACAAGCCCGTCGAGATCGATCACTCCGACGTCAAGGCGCCGCGCAGCCACTGGGACATGCTCCTGGAGCGGCGCACCCGCGCCGAGCTCGAGGAACTCCTCGAGGAGCGCCTGCAGTACCTGCGCGCGCGGCGCGGCGCGAGCGAGCACAAGCACACCGCCTGACGCCGCTCGCCGACTCAGCCCCTCTCACCCACGCCGTGAGAGGGGCTTTACCGTGTGAGGATCCGGCAGTCGCCGCGCGAACGCTGCCACCATCAACCCGAAGAGCCCGAGGCCGGCGACCAGGAACTCGATTCCCCGGCTGAGCAGCGTCGCGGGCGTGGTCGTCGTGCCGATCGGCACGTCCGCCACCAGGTGGCCCGGGCGGAACGGCGGGATCATGGAGATCGTGCGGCCGTCCGGAGCGATGATCTGACTGCTCCCGACGGTCGAGATGTTCACCAGTGCACGTCCCGACTCGATCGCCCGCAACCGTGCGATGGCCAGCTGCTGCTGGTTCTCGTCGGTCTCGCCGAAGTCGGCGTTGTTGGTCTGGGCGAGGATGACCTGCGCCCCGCCCTGCATCATGTCGGTGAGCAGCTGGTCGTCGACGATGTCGAAGCAGATCGAGATGCCGGCCCGCACACCGTTGACGTCGAACACGTTGTCGCGCGTTCCCGGAGTGTAGTCGCGATCGATGAGGTCGATCAGCGACGGGGCGAACGGCCGCCAGAACGAGCGGTCGGGCACATACTCGCCGAACGGCACGGGATGCTTCTTGTCGTAGTAGTCGACGGCGCCCTTGCCGGCCTCCCACTGCAACGACGTGTTGTAGTACTTGCCGTCGCGGTACGTGATCGTGCCGACGATGAACGGGGCGCCGAACCTCCGCGCGAGGGTGTCGAGAGCGGCGGCGCTGGCCGGGTCTCGTGTCGGGTCGGGCAGGACGGCGCCTTCGGGCCAGACGACCATGTCGACCTTGTGGCGGCCGGTGACCTGCCGCAGCGGAATGGCCCTGGTCGCCTCGACCTGCGCGTTCAGCACGGCATACGGCTGGTTGGCCGGGTCGAAGAAGCCGGCAGGACCGTTGCCCTGCACAGCAGCGATCCGGGTGGTCCCGTGCGTCGTGGCCGGCCAAGCGGGCACGCCGAGTACGAGCGCCACGGCCGCGCCGGCGAGCGCGGCCCGGAGGGCCGGCCGCACATCGATCGCGAAGGCGGACTCGACGATCAGGGCGACCAGCCAGACCATCACGAAGCTCACTCCGGAGATTCCGAGCCAGGCCGTGAGCGGCGCGAACGGGCTCAGCGATTGCGACTCGGCGACCCGGCCCCATGAGAACCCGCCATAGGGCCACGTGCCCGTGACGTACTCGCGCAGAACCCAGAGACCGGCGACGACCACGGGCACGAGCCCCAGCCGGCCGGCGATCCCCGGCCACGCACGCGGAACCCACCGATACGCCAGCGAGATCAGGATGCCGCCCACACCCCAGAACAGCGCCTCGAGCGTCGACAGCGCCACCCAGGGAACCGGTCCCAGATAGAGAGCGGTCCACGACACGTGCACGAGATAGAACGACTCTCCGGCCAGCCAGCCGACGAGGAAGGCCGACCCCGCACGCCGGCCGCGCTGGGCGAGCAACACCATCGCGATCCCCACGAACGTGAGCGGCCACCAGTCCCGGTCGGGGAAGCCGGCATCGAGCACGGGCCCGGCTGCCAGGGCCATCAGCACTGCGAGCCACAACGGCAGCGGGGCACGCGCCAGGGGTGCGCGCAGCGATCGGGTCACGAAGGGAGAGCCTAAGGCATGCCGCTCTGCGCCCTGCTCAGGATGACCGCCGCGTCCTCTTCCAGCCCGTTCAGGCAACGGCGGAGTAGGCGACGATGCCGCGGCGGATCGATTCCAGTGCCTGCCGGGCGGTGCGGCCCACGTTGCCCTGCGCGACCAGCGAGAGCTGGTCCAGGAGGTCGATCGTCTGCTTGGCCCACCGCACGAAGTCACCCGCCGCCATGTCGGCCTCCCGCAGCACGACGTCGAGCGTCGCCCCGCGAGCCCACTGGTACATCGCCAGCGCGAGCGCCGTCGAGATAGGATCGCTGCCCGGAAGTCGGTTGTCCCGTTCCAGATCGTCGAGTCGGGCCCAGAGGTCGGTCGTGCGGTCGAGTGCCGGTCGGAAGGCGCCGCGCGGCAGATTCCTGTCGTGCGCCAGCCCTTCGTCGCGGCGCGGCTCGAACACCAGCGAGCACGCCATCGCGGCGAGACTCGCCGCGTCGAGGTCCTTCCACACGCCCCGGCGCAGGCACTCGGCCACCAGGAGGTCGCGTTCACCGTAGATCCGCTTGAGCGTGCGGCCGTGCACGGTCAGCGTCGTCTCGCCGTCGGCCTCCGTCAGGTACTCCAACTCCAGGAGTACGTCGGAGACGCGGTCGAAGACCTTCGCCACCGCACCGGTGCGCGACTGGATCTGCGCGCTGAGCCGGTCGGTGTCGCGTTTGAGCTTCCACCACCGCTCGGCCCAGCGAGCGTGCTGCTCCCGATCGGGGCAGCGGTGGCACGGGTGTTCCCGCAGGCGCTTGCGGAGCGCCGCGAGCTGGCGTTGCCGCTTGTCTCGATCCGACCGCGAGGCGTTCTCGCTGCGCTGACCCTTCTTCTCCAGATCGGTGAGCTCGCGCCGAATGCGGGAGTACTCGCGGAAGTCGCCCAGATGGCAGGTCATCGCCTTCTCGTAGCCGGCGAGCGACTCCTCCTGTTGTTTGACCTTGCGGGCCAGATCGACCACGGCGCGGTCGGCCTGGAACTGCGCAAAGGACGATTCCAGGATCTCGCGCGTGCGCTGCCGCCCGAACTGATCGACCAGGTTGACGGCCATGTTGTAGGTGGGCCGGAAGCTCGAGTTCAGCGGGTAGCTGCGCCGCGAGGCGAGCGAGGCCACCGACTGCGGGTCGAGCCCGTCCTCCCACTGGATGACGGAGTGACCCTCGACGTCGATTCCGCGCCGACCCGCGCGGCCGGTGAGCTGGGTGTACTCCCCCGGAGTTATCGGAACCCGGGACTCCCCGTTGAACTTCTCGAGCTTCTCGAGCACCACGGTGCGGGCGGGCATGTTGATGCCGAGCGCGAGCGTCTCCGTCGCGAACACGACCTTCACCAGCTTGCGGCGGAACAGCTCTTCCACGACCTCCTTGAAGGCAGGCAGGAGGCCGGCGTGGTGGGCGGCCACGCCGCGCTCGAGGCCCTCCAGCCATTCCCAGTAGCCCAGGACGGCGAGGTCTTCGTCGAGCAGCGTGCGGCAACGTTCTTCGACGATGGCACGGATCTCCTCGCGCTCACGTGCCTCGGTGAGTCGGATGCCTTCCCGCAGCGTCTGTCGAACGGCCGCATCGCAGCCGTTCCGGCTGAAGATGAAGAAGATGGCCGGCAGCAGGTTGTGCTCGCCGAGCAGCCGGACGAGATCCGCCCGGTTCATCCGGAACGTGTCCGGCCGGCCGCCGCGTGAGTGGTAGCGCCCGACATCGCGCATCTGGCGA
Source organism: uncultured Leifsonia sp. (assembly GCF_945957465.1). Lineage (GTDB taxonomy): Bacteria > Actinomycetota > Actinomycetes > Actinomycetales > Microbacteriaceae > Leifsonia. Next base: position 88,493 of record NZ_CAMFLC010000009.1, on the reverse strand, counting down.
CTGCTGAGCACGCGGCCTCCGTAGCGCGCCATCTGCACGAGCTCCGGGTTCACCCGGTTGGTGGCGGCGAGGCCGGACGAGTCGAACAGGTCGATGAGCTTGGAGCGCATGAGGATGTGCTGCTCCAGCGGGACGGGCCGCTCCTCCGAGACGACGACGTCGGTGTCGCCGCGCACCGCCTGCAGCCAGTCGCCGAACTCCTCCGCGTTCGACACCGTGGCGCTGAGGGAGACCATACGGACCGCCGCGGGCAGGTGGATGATGACCTCCTCCCACACGGCGCCGCGGAAACGGTCGGCCAGGTAATGCACCTCGTCCATCACCACGTACGCGAGGTCGACGAGCAGATCCGAATCCGCATAGAGCATGTTGCGCAGGACCTCAGTCGTCATCACGACGATCCGGGCGTGCGAGTTGATGTTCGTGTCGCCGGTGAGCAGGCCCACGGAATCGGCACCGCAGGCCGCCACGAACTCCTGGTACTTCTGGTTGCTGAGCGCCTTCATCGGCGTGGTGTAGAAGACCTTCGCGTCGCCCTCGCGCATGGCGAGGAACACGGCGAACTCGGCCACGATCGTCTTGCCCGCGCCGGTCGGCGCCGCGACCAGGACGCTGCGGCCGTTCTCGAGGCTCGCGCACGCTTCGCGCTGGAACGGGTCGAGGTCGAAGCGCAGCCCCGCTCGAAACGTCTCGAGAAGCGGCTGTTTGGCTCGTTGCCGGGAGGCGGCGAACCGTTCGGCCGGAGAGAGCTGCTGGTCGGTCACCCGACCAGCCTATGCGAGCTCGGCCTCCAGCTTCATCGCGGCCTTCGCGACGCGGCGATCGTGCAGCCAGGCGACCGCGTAGGCGGCGAAGTAGAGCACCACCATCGGCACGGCCAGGAGGAACATCGACATCACGTCGGCCGCGGGCGTCGCGATCGCGGTGAACAGCGCGATCGCGATGATGGCCCAGCGCCAGGAGCCGATGATCGACTTGGCGCTCAGCACGCCGACGAAGTTGAGCAGGACGAGGAAGACGGGGAGGACGAAAGCGACGCCGATCGCGATCACGAGCTTGGTCACGAAGTCGATGTAGGTCTTCGCGTCGATGATGGCGGCGTCCTCTGTGGGAGCGAAGCTCGTCAGGAGGGCGACCATGTGCGGAACGACGAGCCAACCCGCGATCCCGCCCGCGATGAAGAGGGGGACCGCGGTGAAGAAGAACCCGAACGCGTACTTGAGCTCCTTGCGCGTGAGTGCCGGGACGAAGAAAGCCCAGATCTGCCACAGCCAGATGGGGCTCGACACGACGACCCCGATGGTGATCGCCACCTGCATCTTGAGGTCGAACGCCCCGGTGATGCTGCCGTAATTGAGCATCGCCTCGCGGCCCTGCTGCTTCGCGATCTCGGAGATGGGACCGCGAAGAGCGTTCATCACGGGTTCGGCGAGGAACCAGCCCGCGATCGCACCGGCCAGAAGCCCGAGCGCGGCGCGAAAAAGACGCTTGCGAAGCTCGATGAAGTGCTCGGCCAGGGACATCCGGCCATCGCGGTTCTTGCCTCGCTTGGTGGAGGCCACGCGATTACGACTTCGGCTTGGAATCGGTCGAGTCGGAAGCCGGAGAGGCCGCGGCGTCGTCGGAGGGGGCGCCCTTGCCGTCCTTCTTCATCTCGTCGACCTCGCCCTTGAAGATGCGCATCGACTGACCGATGCTCCGTGCGAGGCCGGGCAGCTTGGGCGCCCCGAAGAGAAGGAGGATGACCGCGAGAATGATGAGCAGGTGCCATCCGGTGAGGCCGCCGAGCATGATTTACGTCCTTTTGCCTAAGTCGCTGAAGCGGAGCGCGTCCGCTTTGACGAGTATTTTAGCGCGCCGGACTCGCTTATCTCTGCGAGCTTGCCGTGCGACACGTCGATCGGCCACGTCCTGCTCGCGTCGGGCGCGAAGCTCATCCGGGTCATCAAAGATCGCGCTGTGAAACTCAGTGTACCGCATGTCATCCGAGCGTTCGCTGAGGATCGCCGTCTTCTCGAGCAGCGCCCCGGCCTCCCGTGCGGCCGCCATCACCTTGCGGAACAGCGACCATCCGAAGTACGCGAGCATGCCGACGAGACCGAGCACGAGAACGGTCCAGATGAGAACCCACGACCACCAGGGCATGCAAGGAGCCTAGCGGTAGCGGTCGGCGCCGGCACGCGCCCATTCGGCGACGATCGTCCGGGCCTCCGGAGGATCGAGAACGGTCAGCACGCCCGCCAGGCCCGCGACGAGGCGCTTGAGACCGTGGAAATGGGCGACGCGAACGCTGGTGCGGACCAGGCCGCCCCGCTCCTGACGCGCGGCGCCCTCCGGGATGTAGTCCTCGATCAGCGGGATCGCCGACGCCGAGACCTCGATCGTGACGAGCTGGTCCTCCGGCGTGCCCTCGAAGAGCGTCTCGGGGAGGCGGAGGTCGCCCGGCCGGTACGTGATCGGGTCCTCCGTTGCGACGAGGTCGTCGATGCGATCCAGTCGGAACGTCCGGATGGCGGTACGAAGGTGGTCCCAGCCCCGCAGGTACCAGTCCTGGTCGGCCGACTCGACGCGCAGCGGATCGACCCGGCGCCGCTCACGCTCTCCGCGCGAGTTGAGGTAGTCGAACTCGAGCTGGGTCCCTGCGATCACGGCATCCCGGATGGTCGCGAGCGCTTCGTCCGACTCCGAGCGCGCCACCGCGACCTGGCTCGGAGCCGCGGAGGCGCCGCGAGCGAGCTTCGCCATGAGCGAGCCGATCACGTCGCGGTCGGCGTTCTCGGGCAGAGCCGTCAGGTACTGGAGGCCGGCGATCAGTGCCGCGGCCTCCCGAGCCGAGAACCGCGGGGAGTCGTCGATCGCGACCTGATGCGTGAGGACGATCCGGTCGTTCTCCTCGAAGTCGTCCCAGGAGATGTCGAACAGGTCGCCCGGCTGATAGGCATTGGTCTCCCCGGGGATTCCGGACACGGCGATCAGCCGCACGGCGTCTCGCATGCTCTCTTCGTCCACGCCGAAGTGCTCCGCCGCCTCGGCCACGCTCACCCGGTCGCGGTCCATGAGGTAGGGCACGAGGGCGAGCAGGAACGCCAGCTTGTCCTGCGCCTGCATGGGACGCTTGCGCTCAGCCACGGGTGTCCTCCTGCGGTTCCTCGTGGGCACGTGCGACGGTCAGCAGGCGTTCGACGACCTTGTCGCGCAGCTCGGGAGGCGACACGACCAGCACTTCGGGACCGAAGGCCGCGAGCTGGTCGGCGAGGATGTTGATGTCGGAGAAGTTCACGGTGAGCCGGAACGCTTCGCCGTCTCCCGCCGACGGGACCGCGTCGCCGTAGCGCTTGCGCAGACGCGTGGCGGCGTCCGTGCCGGCGGTGACCTCGATCTCGGCGACGTTCGCCGTCCAGATCCGCTCCAGCTCTTCGAGGGCGTGTTCGGCGAAATCGCGGCCCTCGGGCTGGAAGGTGCGATTGGTCACCTTGACCGGGCCGACCATGCGTGAGAGCAGGAACGTCCGTGATCCGCCCGCGTCCTGATCGATGCCCTGGAGATGCCAGCGGCCCTGGTGCTGGACGAGCGCGAGCGGGGCGACCGTGCGCACGCGTGACGCGCTCTCTCCCGGCTTCAGGTACGGGAACTGGACGATCGCGTGGCGCTCCAGCGCCTGGCTGAGCGGGTCGAACGCGCTCTCCCGCGCCCGCAGTCGCGGCGCGTAGCCGACGACGGGATCATCGGCCTCCACACCGAGCGAGCGCAGCTTCATCAGTGCGCGCCGGGACTCGCCGGACAGCGATCCCTCCCGCCAGACGGTGGCAGCCAGGCCCAGCAGCGTGATCTCCTCGGGCGAGAACACCACGTCTTGCGGGAGGTCGTAGGCGCCTTTCGGAATGCGGTACCGCAGCAGCTGGTTGTTGCCGGCTGCTTCGGGCGACTCCACGGTCTCCAGTGGCACGCCGAGCTCGCGGATGTCGTCTTTGTCGCGCTCGAACTGCCGTTCGAGGCTGCTGTTGTCGCCGTGGGCCTCGTAGCGCTGACGGTAGCCCTGCACCGTCGACAGGATCTCGCTCTTGGTCAGGCCGTTCTCGGTCGCGAGCAGCGCCAGCACAAGGCTGAAGAGACGCTCCTCGACCGGGACGCGCGACGGCGAAGACGAGGATCGGGGCACCCGACCATCCTAGTCCGCGCTCAGCGGATACCGAGGATGTCGACCACCCATGCCGACGCCGGGACGTTGCCGCTCGCCGGAGCCTCGATGACGAGCTGGGAGCCGACCTGCTGGCCGATCAGCGGCTTGAGCACGTCCCGCGGCAGCGCCTGGTTGAGCGCGCTCTGCCCGGTGTTCATCACGACGATGTCGGGCGACTTGCTCTGCCAGCTGCTCATGACGACGTTCTTGTTCTCCCAGCCGACCGCGGTGTAGTGCAGCACGACCTGCGAGTCCTTCTTGACGGTGGCGCCGCCGCCCTGCTTGAGCACCTCGCTGCGCACCTGCTTGGGTGCGCCTCCCGACGACGGGATCGTGATGCCGGGCTGACCGGTCGGCGCGAGCACGACCGTGGGGAAACCGGAGGTGGACGGGCGCACCGCGCCGTCGGCCGCGGGCAGGTAGGCGCCCACGATGTCGGCGACCAGGATGGTCGTGTTGCCGGACCCGGCGCCGCCGGCATCCTTGGGCGAGATGGCGACGGCCACGCGCGAGCCGACCGGTGCGCAGAGCAGGCCCTTGCTGATCGCGGCGTTGGAGTTGCCGATGGTGATCGGCGTCGCTTCGCCGCCGTAGTTGCCCTTCTCGCCCACCTGACCCGACTGGCCGTCGAGGAGGGTGTACTGGATCTCGATCATCTGACCGTTGATCACCGGCTCGCCGGTGCCTTCGGTCAGGATCGTGCGCTGCGAGGTCGTGGTGTCGACCGGAGTCGGCACGCTGATCTTCGGCTCCTTGCCGATCGGGCCGGTCGCGCTGACCAGATCCGACGCCTGGCCGCTCTTCAGGGCGCTGCTGCAGTCGGCGTTCGGGTTGGACGAGCATCCGGTGAGCGCCACCGCGGCGATGCCGACGGCGAGGAGGGCAGCGGACGATCTTCCGAGTGCGGTGATTCTGCGCACGGGTCCTCTTTCGGTGCGATCGGTGGGGAGGCTCGGAGGCACACGCCTCACGACCTCATTCATGCTAGTCGACGTACGGGTCGCGCTCGTCACCTGCAGCGCTCCCGGTGTCGGAGCCGGCCCCCGACTCGGCTCCGCGAGCCAGCTCGGCGCTGGCCGAAGCCTCCCGCATGCGCTTGCGCAGGCTCTTCGGGCTGGACTGCCGCTCGCCCAGCGCGCCGGGCGTCCAGGCCTCGACGTCGGCGTCGTCGTAGTCGCTCTTGGACGGGCGCCGCTTGAGCTCGGGAAGCACGGTGCCGGGAGCCAGCCGTCTGGCGGTGATGAGGAAGCCCGTGTGCGCGATCATGCGGTGATCCGGGCGCACGGCCAGCCCTTCCACGTGCCAGCCGCGCACCATCGTCTCGCTCGACTGCGGGTGCGTGTAGTGGCCGGTGGCGCGGATCGCCTCGGCGACCCGGGAGAGCTGTGTCACCGTGGCGACGTAGCAGAGCACGACGCCGCCGGGCTTGAGGGCATCGGTCACCACGTCGAGGGTCTCCCACGGCGCGAGCATGTCGAGCACGACGCGATCGACGCTGGCGGGCTCGACCGCGGCCGGGAGGGCGTCTTGGAGGTCGCCGACGGTCACCGTCCAGTTCTCGGGGTCGGAGCCGAGGAAGGTCGCGGCGTTCGCCCGCGCGACGTCGGCGAACTCGTCCCGGCGCTCGAACGAGAGCAGCCGGCCTTCCGGCCCGATGGCCCGCAGCAGCCACAGCGACAGAGCGCCGGAGCCGACGCCGGCCTCCACGACTGTCGCCCCGGGGAAGATGTCGGCCAGCGCCAGGATCTGCGCGGCGTCCTTCGGGTACACGATCGCCGCGCCGCGCGGCATCGACATCACGAAGTCGTTGAGGAGCGGGCGCAGCGCCAAGTGCTCGACGCCCGCATTGTTGGTCACCACGGAGCCGTCGGGCAATCCGATGATGGCGTCGTGCGCGAGCACGCCCCGATGACTGTGGAACAGCTTGCCCGGCTCCAGGGTGATGGTGTTCATCCGGCCCTTGGGCCCGGTGAGCTGCACCCGGTCGCCGACACGGAAGGGACCGGAACTGCGACGATCGGCGCTCATCGCGCCCCCTCCCGCGCTGCCGCGACGGCCGCGACGTCGTCGGCCGTGCGGCCGGCGAGCGACTCCCACAGCGTGTGCTCATCCGACTCCGGCAGCGGGACGATGTGCGGGACGCCGATGGTCGTGGCGCCGGAGGCCACGGCCGACGACAGCCCGACCAGCGAGTCCTCGATGGCGACGGCGTCGACCGGTTCGACGCCCAGCAGCTCGGCGGCGCGGAGGTAGGGCTCGGGATGCGGCTTGGGCTCGCCGACCTCGTCTCCGCTCACGATCACGTCGAATGCGTCGAACGGGATGGCGGAGACGATCTGCTCGGCCATGCTGCGTACCGACATGGTCACCAGGGCGGTGCGGACCCCGCGCTCCCGCAGCGACTGCAGCAACTCGCGCGCGCCCGGGCGCCACGGCACGCCCTGCGTCACGAGCCTCTCGCGGACCCGCTCGGTCAGCCAGTGCACGATCTCGTCTGCTGAGAGCTCGACGCCCCGCGACTGGAGGATCTCGGCCGAGTTCCACAGTCCCAGACCGACGAGCAGGAGCCCGTCGTCGTGGGTCCAGGTGCCTCCGAACGAGCCGACGAGCTCCTGCTCGGAGGCCATCCAGTACGGTTCGGTGTCGACGAGGGTGCCGTCCATGTCCCAGAAGACGGCGGCCGGCATCGCAGAAGTGGTCGATTCGGTCACGACCGGCAAGTCTATCGCGACGGGGTCGGGCCTATCCTGGATGGATGGCGCCCGCCCGGTCGCCGACGAGAGGACGAGTAAGCCACGTGACTGACGCGAAGAACATCCTCGGCGGCCGCATCCTGGTGGTGGCCTTCGAAGGGTGGAACGACGCAGGCGAGGCCGCCAGCGGCGCCGTGAAGACGCTGAAGGAGCAACTCGACGTCGTTCCGATCGCCGAAGTGGATCCCGAGCTGTACTTCGACTTCCAGTTCAACCGCCCCGTCGTCGCCGACGACGACGGGCGGCGACGGCTGATCTGGCCGTCGGCTGTGATGATGGGTCCGGCGCGTCCCGGGCGCGTCGGCGATGCGCTCGCGGGCGATGCCGAGCTCGACGTCACGGGCGACAACGCGGGCAACATCTTCCTGCTGCTCGGCACCGAGCCGTCTCGCAGCTGGCGCAGCTTCACGGCCGAGATCATGGATGCGGCGCTCGCGGAGGACATCGGGGTGATCGTCTTCCTCGGCGCGATGCTCGCGGACGTGCCGCACACCCGGCCGATCTCGGTGTTCGCGTCGAGCGAGTCGGCGGCCGTGCGTGCCGAGCTCGGCATCGAGCGATCGACCTACGAGGGTCCGGTGGGCATCCTGAGCGCGCTCGCCGAGGGCGCGGAGGACGTGGGAATCCCGACGATCTCGATCTGGGCGTCCGTGCCGCACTACGTGCACAACGCGCCCAGCCCCAAAGCGGTCCTCGCCCTGATCGACAAGCTCGAGGAGCTCGTCGACGTGACGATCCCCCGCGGTTCGCTCGTCGAAGAGGCCGCCGCTTGGGAGGCCGGCATCGACGCGCTCGCCTCCGACGACGAGGAGATGGCCGCCTACATCCAACAGCTCGAGCAGGCACGCGACACGGTCGACTCCCCCGAGGCCAGCGGCGAGGCGATCGCGCAGGAATTCGAGCGCTACCTGCGCCGGCGCGGCGACGGCCGCGACGGTCACGCGGGCGACGACCCACGGCGCGGCTGATTCCGCGCAGGAATTCACCCGCGGCGACGTGTCGACGCGGGCGGCACGACGAGCCTCAGGCCGCGAGCACGCCGGTGGCGAGCAGGATCATCAGCAGCACGCCGAGCGCGATGCGGTAGATCACGAACGGCAGGAAGCTCCGCCGGGAGATGTACCCCATGAAGAACGCGATCACGAGCAGGCCCACCACGAACGCGACCACTGTCGCCACAGCCGTCTCGGCCGGTCCGAAGACCTCGGGCGTGCACGTCCCGGCGGACGCCAGTGCCGACGTGCACGGCTCCTTGACCGCCTTGTAGAGCTGGTAGAAGCCACTGCCGAACACAGCGGGCAGTGCCAGCAGGAACGAGTACCGCGCGGCCGCCCGGCGCTGGTAGCCCATGAACAGCCCGGCCGTGATCGTGCCGCCGGAACGGGAGACGCCCGGGATCAGCGCGAGCGCCTGGGCGAACCCGAAGACGATGCCGTGGCCCCAGGTGAGCTCCCGCAACCGGCGCGTCTTGGCGCCCACCCGGTCCGCGATGCCCAGCAGCACGCCGAACACGATGAGCGTCGTCGCGACGATCCACAGCGACCGGAAGGTCGTCTCGATCGCGTCCTGGAACAGGAGCCCCAGGACCACGATCGGGATGCTGCCGAGGATGACCAGCCACCCCATCCTGGCGTCGGGATCGTTGCGCGGCACCCGGCCGAACAGCGACTGGAACCAGCGCGACACGATGCGGGTGATGTCCCTCCAGAAGTACAGCAGCACAGCGGCCTCCGTGCCCAGCTGGATGATCGCGGTGAACCGCGCGCCCGGATCGGCTCCGGTGCCCAGCAGCTCGCCCACGATGCGGATGTGCGCGCTGGAGGAGATCGGCAGGAACTCGGTCAGTCCCTGGACGAGCCCGAGGATGACGGCGTTGATGAAGTCCATGTGCTCTTTCAGTAGCTGCGCAGGAGGTCGCGCAGAACGGTCCTGCCGAACACTAGCGCGTCGAGAGGCACGCGCTCGTCGACGCCGTGGAACATACCGGGGAAGTCGAGATCGCTCGGCAGGCGCAGCGGCGCGAAGCCGTAGCCGGTGATCCCGAGCCGGCTGAGCGCCTTGTTGTCGGTGCCGCCCGAGAGCAGGTACGGCAGGACGGGTGCGCCCGGGTCGTGGCGCTCGAGGGTGCCGGCGATCGCATCGACGAGCTCTCCGCCGAAGGAGGCTTCCAGGCCGATGTCGCGGTGCATGATCTCGATCTCGACATCGTCGCCCACCAGTTCGCGCACCTCGGCGAGCACCCGGTCCTCGTCGCCCGGCAGCGTGCGGATGTCGACCAGCGCCTCCGCCGTGTCGGGGATCACATTGTGCTTGTAGCCCGCCTCCAGCACCGTGGGATTGCTGGTCGCACGCAGGGTCGCGAGGATGAACCCCGCTGCCGTGCCCGTGCGCAGGACGATCTCGTCGGGGCCGACCCGCTCGGGATCCACCTCGAGGAGCCGCGCGAGCTCCGCGATGAGGCGGCTCGTGGTGTCGGTGAGCTGGACGGGCCACTCGCGTCGGCCGATGGCGACCACGGCCTCCGCGAGCCTCGTGAGCGCGTTCTCGCGGATGAGCCGGGATCCGTGCGCCGCCCGGCCGCGCGCGATGAGCTTGATCCAGACGAGGGACTTCTCGCCGGTCTGCAGCAGGTAGGCGCGGCGACCCGCGAGGTCGATGGAGTAACCTCCCACTTCGCTGATCGCCTCGGTCGCCCCCGCGAAGAGCTCGGGCTGCGTGTCGACCAGGAAGTGCGAGCCGCGACGGCCGCCGTCCTCCTCGTCGGCGAAGAAGCCGAGAACGAGGTCACGCTCCGGCTGGTCCCCCGCGGTCAGGATGTCGCCCACCGCGGTCACGATCATCGCGTCCATGTTCTTCATGTCGACCGCGCCGCGGCCCCAGAGCAGCCCGTCGCGGATGACGCCCCCGAACGGGTCGACCGTCCAGTTGCGCGGATCGGCGGGCACCACGTCGAGGTGACCGTGCACGACGAGGGCGGGCTTGCTGCGGTCGCGTCCCTCCACCCGTGCGACCACACTCGTGCGTCCCGGATCGGACTCGAACATGCGGGGCGCCAGGCCCAGCGCGCTCAGGCGTGCCTCGACATACTCGGCCGCGTCGGTCTCGCCGTTGGAGCGGCCTTCGCCGTAGTTCGTGGTGTCGAACCGGATGAGGTCCCGCGCGATGATCGCGGTCTCATCGAGTCCGGCCGTGTCGGAGACGGCCGCTTCGGGGGTGTCGGGAGCGTCGGTCATGGCTCAACGCTACCGGGGGCCGTTCCGCCACGCCCGGGCTGCGCGACGATGTGAAACCGGCGCGACGTTTCGTGCTAATGTCTTTCTTCGGCAGCCGGAACCACGGCGGCCGGCAATCACCTGTCCGGGTGGCGGAAATGGCAGACGCGCTAGCTTGAGGTGCTAGTGCCCGTATAGGGCGTGGGGGTTCAAGTCCCCCCTCGGACACCGAACAGACGAAGGCCCCGATCGAAAGATCGGGGCCTTCGTCGTCCACGATGCCCTGTCCGGGATCGCAGCCCGTCGTAGGGTGGCTGCATGGCGTCCCGCAAGCGGTCCTCGGAGAGTCTCTCCACCGTGATCCTCGCCTTCGGCGCGAACCTCGTCATCGCCATCGCCAAGACCATCGCCGCCACGATCACCGGATCGGCGTCGATGGTGGCGGAAGCCGCGCACTCCTGGGCCGACTCCGGCAACGAGGTGTTCCTGCTGCGGGCGGAGCGTCAGGCCGCACGCCCCAGCGACGCCTCGCACCCGAGCGGGTACGGCAGGGAGACCTACGTGTGGTCGCTCTTCGCGGCCGTCGGGCTGTTCACGGCCGGCGCCGTGGTGTCGATCCTGCACGGGGTCGGTCAGCTCGGCGCGCGCGAACCGGAGACGGACTACCTCGTCAACTACGTCGTGCTCGCCGTGGCCTTCGTGTTCGAAGGGATCTCGTTCGCGCAGTCGTTCCGGCAGGCTCGCTCGATGGCCGCCGCACGCGACACCGGCACTCTCGAGCATGTGTTCCGGACGTCCAACCCCACGCTGCGGGCCGTCTTCGCCGAGGATGCCGCCGCCCTGATCGGACTCGTCATCGCTTTCCTCGGGGTGCTGCTCCACGAGCTGACCGGAAACGCGATCTTCGACGCCCTCGGCTCCATCCTGGTCGGGGTGCTGCTGGCGGTCGTCGCCATCGTGCTGATCGACCGCAACCGCCGGTTCCTGCTCGGTGAGCAGACGCCTGACCGGGTGACGCAAGCGGCGCTCGCCGCGATCCTGCGTCATCCCGACGTCGAGAAAGTCACCTATCTGCACCTGGAATACGTGGGTCCCGGGCGCGTCTTCCTGGTCGCCGCCGTCGACCTCGTGGGCGACGACAGGGAGTCCGACGTCGCGGACGATCTCTACGCGATCGAGCAACAGCTCGAGAGCGACGAGCATGTCGCGGAGGCGGTGCTGACGCTCTCGCGCCGGGGCGCACCGGCGCTGCTCCTCGCCGATCCCCCGCCACGCGATTCGGATAGCGGCCACATCCCGACCGCTTGAGGCGCCAGACTGGACGCATGGCCTGCACAGGCTCCCGCACACTCCAGCTGCTCTCACTCCTGCAGACGCATCGGTACTGGCCGGGCCAAGAACTCGCCGACCGGCCGCAGGTGTCGCCTCGCACCCTCCGCAGAGACGTCGAGCGGCTGCGGGAGCTCGGCTATCCGGTGGATGCGACCCGGGGCGTGGCCGGCGGGTACCAGCTCGCCGCCGGCGCATCGCTGCCGCCGCTCGTCGTCGACGACGACGAGGCGGTGGCGCTCGCCGTCGGCCTGCGCACGGCGGCACAGAGCGGTATCGCCGGCGTCGCCGACGCGTCGGTCCGGGCGCTCGCCAAGGTGGTTCAGGTGATGCCGCCGCGGCTGAAGCGGCGCGTGGATGCACTGCGTGTGGCGACCCTCGCGGCCGACCTGCGCCCGGCGCCCGTCGTCGACGCGGACGCGCTCACGGTCGTCGCCCAGGCCTGCCGGGACGAGGAGCGGCTTGCGTTCTCGTACACCCGCCGCGACGGGGCGGCCTCGGAGCGCGCCGTCGAGCCCCATCGCCTGGTCTCGGTCGGGCGCCGCTGGTATCTGGTGGCCTACGACCTCGAGCGCCACGACTGGCGCAGCTTCCGGCTCGACCGGATGACCACGCCGCGGAGTATGTCACGGCCTCCCTGGCCGGCACGACCGACTCGCTGATCGTCGAGGCCGTCATCGAAGCGTCGCTCGGCGACGTCGAGCAGGCCATCGGCCGCTGGGCGGAGGCCGCCCCCGAGGATCCCCAGCGCACGCGCGTCAGGATCACGGCGGACTCGCCGGAATGGGCGCTCTTCGGTCTCGCGGCGGTCGACGCGCCGTTCACCATCGAAGGCCCGCCCGAGGTGCGCGAGCTGGCCCGGCTCTGGGGGCGGCGCTTCGACGCCGCAACTAGACTCGTCAACCGATGACCCCCACGGAACGAACCCCCTCCCCGGCCGATATCAAGCGCTGGCGCCGCTACCTGGCCGACGAACGCGCGGAGGCGGCGGTCTACCGCGATCTGGCCGGCCGCCGCCACGGCGAGGAGCGCGAGATCCTGCTCGCCCTCGCCGAAGCGGAGGGCCGCCACGAACAGCACTGGCTCACCCTGCTCGGAGACCAGGTCGGCCGGCCGCTCCGCGGGGACGTCCGCACCCGCATGCTCGGTTTCCTGGCGCGCCGGTTCGGCTCGGTGTTCGTCCTCGCCCTCGCCCAGCGCGCGGAGGCCCGGTCGCCGTACGCCGACGACGCCGACGCCACACCCCGGATGGCAGCGGACGAGCAGGTGCACGAGGAGGTCGTCCGAGCGCTCGCCGCCCGCGGGCGGCAGCGCCTCTCCGGCACGTTCCGCGCCGCCGTGTTCGGCGCGAACGACGGTCTCGTCAGCAACCTCGCGCTGGTCCTCGGCGTGAGCGCGAGCGGGGTTCCGACGCACGTCGTACTGCTCACCGGCATCTCGGGTCTGCTCGCGGGCGCCCTGTCGATGGGAGCGGGCGAGTACGTTTCGGTGCGGTCGCAGCGCGAGCTGCTGGAGGCCTCCAGCCCGAACCCGGCCACCAGCTCCGCGCTGTCGCACCTCGACGTGGACGCCAATGAGCTGACGCTCGTCTATCGCGCGCGCGGAATGGACGAGACCGAGGCGCAGGAGCACGCCAGAGAGGTGCTGTCGACCCTGGGCGCCTACACGTCCCCGGTGGCCGTCCAGAGCGCCACCGCCGACGAGCACGAGGCCGTCGGCAACGGCTGGAGCGCGGCGGTGTCGAGCTTCTGCTTCTTCGCTTCGGGAGCGCTCATCCCGATCCTCCCGTTCCTGTTCGGGCTGACCGGGACGGCCGCGATCATCGTCTCCGCCGTCCTCGTGGGGCTGGTGCTGCTCGGGACGGGCGCGGTGGTCGGCCTGCTGTCGGGCGCCTCCCCGCTCAAGAGGGCGCTGCGCCAGCTGGCGATCGGCTACGGTGCGGCCGCCGCCACCTACCTCCTCGGGCTGCTCTTCGGCGCGACGGTCGGCTGACGGGAACTGCTGCGGCGTCAGCGCCTTCTGCGGTCGCCGCCGTCGACACCGTAGACGATCGCGCCCGCGAGCGGGATGAGCAGGAACCAGAGCCAGCTGTACTGGTAGCCCCACGCGAGACCCGTCACGAAGAACAGGATGACGGCGACGAAGGGCATGATCGACACCACCAGCAGACCCCAGCGGTTGACCGGACGCCCGTGGTCGCTCGACGGGGGCGGCGTGTCGTACGGGCGCTGGCCGTAGGGGCTCTGGCCCGGACCGGACGCCTGCCAGGCGGACGAGGCCGGTTCCGACGCTGCGGCGCCCGGTGCGGCTCCCGGCGCGGCTCCCGTCGCGACGTCGTCGAGATCGAGCACACCGGGCAGATCGGCGAACAGCGGTGCGAGATCGCCACGGGTCACCGCAGAGCGCGCGGCGGTGACGCGCGACTGCAGCTCGCCGTCGCTCAGCCGCCCCTGAGCGGCGTGCGACTGGAGGGCGGCCACGGCGCGCTCCCTCTCGTCGTTGCTGAGGCGCAGCGATGCGCCGGACGGATCCCCGAAGTCGGTCATGCGCCCCAGTATGGCAGGTGCGGACGTCGGTATGGCAGTGCGGACGTCGGTCGCCGGACGTACACTCGTATTCGAACATACGTTCGACTGGAAGGGAGCACGCTGATGACCGACATCGACGAAGCGGTCGCCGTGTGGACGACGGAGGAGGGCGTCCCGGTCCGCCTCGTGTGGCGCTCGACCCGCTACCGGGTGAGCGACACCCCGACCGTGTGGTCCGAGACCTGCGCCTGGTGGCGTCCGTTCGGCGAGCACCGTTACGGGGTCGGCAGCCTGCCCCGGGAGATCGGCGGCTGGCGGTTCCAGGCGACCAGCGAGCGCGGCGTCGCGCACGTGTTCGACGTGCGCCACGACGCAGGCGACCGCAGCTGGCGCCTGGTTCGCATCTTCGACTGATCGACGGACGGAGCCGGACATCCGCGTCGCGGACGGGGAGCCTCCCGCACGGTCGAGCGCCGATCGCTTACCCTCTCTCCTCGTGATGGAAGACGACCGCTACGGATCCGATGTGCTGGCGACCGACTGGAAGAACGCGGGCCGCACGGCCGTGCCGAACGTGGAAGCGGTTCGCGACCTGGTCGTCGAGGAGGCCGCCACGGGCTTCTGCGGCGCGATCGTCCGCCTCGAGGCGCAGACGGTGGAACTCGAGGACTACTTCGGGGCGAAGCGCGTGTTCCCGCTGGGCGCCTCCTTCCTGATCGACGGCAAGCCGGTGCGGTTGGTCGTGCCGAGCCGCGCTCCTGCCGGTCGCGGGCGCACCGCCTCCGGGTCGTTCGCCGTCGGAGAGCAGAAGGCTCGCGTCGCCCGGGCCAGCAGGATCTTCGTCGAGGGCCGGCATGATGCCGAGCTCGTCGAGCGGGTCTGGGGCGACGACCTCCGGCTCGAGGGCGTCGTGGTGGAGTATCTGGAGGGCGTGGACGACCTGGATGCGATCGTGCGCGAGTTCGCACCCGACCGCGGGCGGCGCATCGGCGTGCTGGTGGACCACCTCGTGCCCGGCTCGAAGGAGAGCCGGATCGCCGAGCAGGTGGCGCGCGGTCCGTTCGGCGCCCACGTGCTGGTGGTCGGGCATCCCTACATCGACGTCTGGCAGGCCGTGAAGCCCGCCAGGGTGGGCCTGGAGGCCTGGCCGTCGATCCCCCGCTCGGTGCCGTGGAAGCACGGGATCTGCGCGGCGCTGGGCCTCCCCCATGAGACCCAGGCCGATATCGCGCGCGCGTGGAAGCTCATCCTCGGCCGCGTGCGGACGTACGCCGATCTGGAGCCGGAGCTGCTCGGTCGTGTCGAGCGGTTGATCGACTTCGTGACCGAGCCGGCGTAGCCTTTCCGCGCACCGCCGGGACGGTTCGCGGGAACCCTCCGGGCACACGCCCGGATACTCAAATACATTTGCGGTATTCGAACATGTGTTCGAAAATAAGAGTATGTCCCTGGCAGTTGCGCGCACCATCGTCGACCCGGCCGTCACCGGCCCGGGGGCCGACCGCGCGCAGGTGCACGAGCTGCAGACGCGCATCCGCCAGATGCAGGCGACGAAGCTCGACACGCGCCGGCTGGAGACGCATCCCGCCCTCGCCCCGCTGCTGCCCGGCGGAGCGCTCAAGGCCGGCGCCGCCTACACGGTGCACGGCTCCACCACGCTGCTGATGGCCATGCTCGCCGGCCCGAGCGCCGCGGGAGCCTGGTGCGGCGTCGTCGGGATGCCCGACTTCGGGGCGGAGGCGGCAGGGCGGTTCGGCATCGATCTGGAACGGCTCGTACTGGTGCCCCACCCCGGGCCGCAGTGGCTGACGGTCACCGCGGCGATGGCCGACGTGCTCGGCGTCGTCGCCGTCGCCCCGCCTGAGCGGCCCGCGAACGGCGATGTGGCCCGGCTGAGCGCCCGTCTGCGCCAGCGGGAGTCGACCCTCCTCGTGGCCGGCGACTGGCCGCAGCCCGAAGCAGCGCTCTCGGTCGTCCGCAGCGGCTGGGACGGCCTGGGCGCCGGCGCCGGCTACCTCTCGTCCCGCCGGGTGACCGTGGAGGCCGCACCGCGTGGCGGTGCAGGCCCCCGCCGGCGTGCCGAGCTCTGGCTGCCCGCGCTCGACGAGACGTTCCGCGCCTCCGGCCCCACACGCCTGGAGGCGGTGAGTTAGGCATGTCTCCCACGATGCGCCAGGTCACCCGCGCGATCGTGCTCTGGTGCCCTGACTGGCCGGTGATCGCCGCCCGGCAACGACTCGAACTGCCCGCGGAGGCCCCGCTGGCTCTGGTCGAGAAGGGGATGGTGTTCGCCTGCTCCGCCGAGGCCAGGGCCGACGGCGTCAAGCGCGGGCTGCGGGTGCGCGAAGCGCAGTCACGTTGCCCGCAGCTGGAGGTCGTCCTCTACGACCCGGTGCTCGATGCGCGGGCTTTCGAGCCGGTCCTGGCCGCGATCGAGGAGATCACACCCGGCGTGCAGGCGGTGCGCCCGGGCACCTGCGTGCTGCGGGCGCGCGGCCCCGCCCGGTACTACGGGGGCGAAGAGGCCGCGGCGGCCGAGCTGCTGCGACGCCTGGAGCACCTGGAGGGCGTCGCCGGGCCGGCGCTCGGCGACGTGCGGGCCGGCATCGCCGACGGCCCCTTCGCGGCAGAGCAGGCCGCGCGCTCAACGGGAACGGCCCGGGTGCGCATCGTCCCTCCCGGAGGCTCCCCCGCGTTCCTGGCTCCTCTGCCCGTCGCCCAGCTGGGGCTCGTCGAGCTGACGCCGCTGCTGCGCCGGCTGGGCCTGCGCACGCTCGGCGACCTCGCCCGCCTCGACCGGGTCGACGTGCGGGAGCGGTTCGGGGAGCGCGGCGAGCACGCCCACGACCTGGCGAGCGGGATGGACGGTGCCGCGGTGGTCCCGCGCGTGCCGCCCCGGGTGCTCGACAAGGCGATCGAGTTCGAGCCTCCTCTCGACCGGGTCGACCAGGTGACCTTCGCCTTCCGCGCCACCGCGGAGCAGTTCGTGGCCGGCCTCACCAAGGCCGGGCTGGTCTGCACCTCGGTGCGTATCGAGGTGACCGACGAGAGCGGCAGGGTCAGCGACCGCACCTGGCTCCATCCACGGCTGTTCTCGGCGTCGGATGTCGTCGACCGGGTGCGCTGGCAGCTGCAGGGCGCCGGATCGGTCGAGTCCGGCCTGGCGTCGCCGATCAGCCGGGTGACGGTCGCGCCGCAAGCGGTCGACGACATCGGCCACCACGAGGACGGCCTGTGGGGCGGCGGCGCGGACGAGCGCATCCACCACGGGCTCACCCGGGTGCAGGGCATGCTCGGCCACGACGCCGTGGTCACCGCGACCATCGGCGGCGGCCGGGCGCTGTCCGACCGGCAGGTGCTCGTGCCGTGGGGCGACCGGCCGGTCGGCGTGGCCCGCACCGACCGCCCGTGGCCGGGTTCGCTGCCTGCGCCCGCGCCCTCCACGGTGTTCGAGGTGCCGCGGCCGGTGGCGGTGCTGTCGGATTCCGGCGAGCCGGTGGAGGTCACCGACCGCGGTGATCTCACCGCCCCGATCGTGAGTTTCTCGCCCACCGGAGCAGCGCGCGATGCTCGTCCCGTCGACTCCTGGGCGGGACCGTGGCCGGTGCGGGAGCGCTGGTGGGACGCGACGCTCGCCCGCGCGATGCACCGCTTCCAGCTCGTGGACGCCGACGGCACCGCCTGGCTGCTCTCCCTCACCGGCACGGCCTGGTTCGCGGAGGCCCGCTATGACTAGCGCGCGCCGCCCATCCCGCCGCAGCGGGGACGCGACACGCCGCGATCCCCACAGGATGGCGGCGTGTCGCGTCCCCTGTGCGCGGGTGCCAGCGGGATGGAGGGACGACTGATGGGGTGGAACAATCCGCCGATTCCGTGGGCCGAGTTCGAGCGACGGCTGAGCGGCCGGCGCACGGGAGAGCAGGAGCAGCCGGAACGGCCGTCGTCGCGCAAGCGGCAGAAATACGTGCCGCAACCGATGCCGGACGAACCCGACACCGGCCATGTCGCCTACGCCGAGTTGCACGCGCACAGCACCTTCAGCTTCCTCGACGGAGCCAGCGCTCCGGAGGAGTTGCTGGAGGAGGCGACACGCCTGCGGCTGCACGGCCTCGCCCTCACCGATCACGACGGCTTCTACGGCGTCGTGCGGCTCGCGGAGGCCGCGGAGGCCTACGACCGCGTGAAGACCGTGTTCGGCGCCGAACTCTCCCTGTCGCTCAGCAGGCCGCAGAACGGCGAGCCCGACCCCGAGGGCAGCCACCTCGTGCTGCTCGCCCGTCAGCAGTCCGGGTACCACCGGCTGGCATCCGCCATCACGGCGGGGCAGCTCGCCGGCGAAGAGAAGGGCCGGCCGCAGTACAGCCTCCCCGACCTCGCCGAGCAGTCGGGCGGCGAGTGGATGGTGCTCACGGGCTGCCGCAAGGGCGACGTGCGCCTCGCGCTGGCCGAGCACGGCGAACGCGCCGCCGAACGAGAGGTCGCCCGGCTCGCCGACCTGTTCGGCCACGACAACGTGCTCGTGGAACTGATCGACCAGGGCGCCCCCCGCGACACCACCGACAACGACGTCCTCGCCCGTATCGCCGGCCGGCTGGGGCTGCCCGTCGTCGCCACCAACAACGTCCACTACGCGACACCCGCACAGTACCCGCTCGCCACGGCGGTCTCTGCGGTGCGCGCCCGCCGGAGCCTCGACGAGATGGACGGCTGGCTGCCTGCCTCCGCCGCCGCGCACCTGCGCAGCGGCCGCGAGATGGCCGCCCGGTTCGCCCGGTACCCGGGGGCCGTGGAGCGCACGGCCGACATCGCCGACGACCTCGCCTTCCGGCTGCGCAGCGCCCGGCCGCGGCTGCCCAAGCAGGAGGTGCCGGCCGGCCACACGCCGATGAGCTGGCTGCGGGAGCTCACCTGGCGGGGCGCAGCCGAACGCTACCCCGACCTCGACCGCGACCCGGTGAAGCGGGAGCGGATCGAACGCGAGCTCGACGTGATCGAAGCGAAGGACTTCCCCGGCTACTTCCTCATCGTCCACGACATCGTGCGCTTCGCCCGCGAGCGCGGCATCCTCTGCCAGGGTCGCGGCTCGGCGGCCAACTCGGCGGTCGTCTACCTGCTCGGGATCACCGCCGTCGACTCGATCAAGTACGACCTGCCGTTCGAGCGGTTCCTGTCCTCGATGCGCGAGGAGGAGCCCGACATCGACGTCGACTTCGACTCCGACCGCCGCGAGGAGGTCATCCAGTACGTCTACGCCAAGTACGGCAGGCACAACGCCGCCCAGGTCGCCAACGTCATCACCTACCGCCCCAAGAACGCAGTGCGCGACATGGCGAAGGCGCTCGGTCACTCCACCGGGCAGCAGGACGCCTGGAGCAAGCAGATCGACTCCTGGAGCCGCGTCGCGACGACCGACGACCACGACATCCCCGAGGCCGTCGTCGACCTCGCCCAGCAGGTGCTGAAGTTCCCACGGCACCTCGGCATCCACTCGGGCGGTATGGTGCTCACCGACCGGCCCGTCGGCGAGGTCTGCCCGATCGAGCACGCCCGCATGGAGGGCCGCACGGTGCTGCAGTGGGACAAAGACGACTGCGCCTGGATGGGGCTGGTGAAGTTCGACCTGCTCGGGCTCGGGATGCTCTCGGCGCTCGACTACGCGATGCGCACGATCGAGGCGTCGCTCGGCGAGCGGTGGACGCTCGACAGCATCCCGAAAGAAGAGCAGGGCGTCTACGACATGCTGTGCCGGGCCGACTCGATCGGGGTGTTCCAGGTGGAGAGCCGTGCGCAGATCGGCACCCTGCCGCGGCTGCAGCCGCGCAGCTTCTACGACCTGGTCATCGAGATCGCCCTGATCCGGCCCGGCCCCATCCAGGGCGGCGCCGTGCACCCGTACATCCGCCGCAAGCTCGGGCAGGAGGAGGTGACTTACCTGCATCCCGCGCTGGTGCCGGTGCTCGAGCGGACGCTGGGGGTCCCGCTGTTCCAGGAGCAGCTCATGCAGATGGCCGTCGCCGTGGGCGACTGCACCGCGGAGGACGCCGATCTGCTCCGCCGGGCGATGGGCTCCAAGCGCGGGGTCGAGAAGATCGGCGCGCTGCGGGCGAAGCTTTACGAGGGGATGGCGCACAACGGGATCGTCGGAGACGACGCAGACGCGATCTACGCGAAGATCGAGGCGTTCGCCAACTTCGGTTTCGCCGAAAGCCACGCGATCAGCTTCGCCCTGCTGGTCTATGTGAGCTCGTGGATGAAGCTGCACTACCCCGGCGCTTTCCTCGCAGCGCTGCTGCGGGCCCAGCCGATGGGGTTCTACTCGCCGCGCACGCTCACCGCCGACGCGCGGCGGCACGGGGTGGTGGTGCGCAGGCCCGACATCCAGCTCTCCGGGGTGTTCCCGCTGCTGGAGGCGATCGACGGGGCACGACCCGGCCCGACCGGTACGGACCCGTGCCTCGAGCCCGACCAGCCACCGGTCGGCGACTTCGACCGGCGGGTGCCGCTCGACTTCTCCGCTCACCGCAGAGACGCAGGCCATGCGGTGCGGCTGGGACTGGCGGGAGTGACCTCCATCGGCGAGACCCTCGCCGGGCGCATCGTGGCCGAGCGCGAGACATCCGGCCCTTTCCGCGACCTCGGCGACCTTGCGCGGCGGGTCGGCCTCACGACGGCGCAGCTGGAGGCGCTCGCCGCGGCCGGCGCGTTCGAGGGCTTCGGCCTGAGCCCGCGTCAGGCGATCTGGGAGGCGGGGAACGCCGCCCAGGAGCGCCCGGAGTACCTCGCGGGCACCGCCATCACCGTGCAGCCTCCGCTGCTGCCGCTGCTCTCCCCTGCCGAGCAGCTGGCGAGCGATCTGTGGGCCACCGGGATCTCGACCGACGACCATCCGATCCGCTTCCTGCGCCCGGCGCTCGACGCGCGCGGCGTGCGGGCGGCGGACACGCTCGCCGTGGCCGAGTCGGGGCGCCGCATCGAGGTCGGCGGCGTGGTGACGCACCGCCAGCGGCCGGCGACAGCGGCCGGCGTGACCTTCCTCAACCTGGAGGACGAGACGGGGCTCGTGAACGTGATCTGCCCGGTCGGGGTGTGGAACCGCTACCGCCGGGTGGCCAGGCAGGCTCCCGCGATGATCGTGCGCGGCATCCTGGAGCGCAGCGAGGAAGGTGTGGTGAATGTGCTCGCGGATCGGCTGGAGCCGTTGGAGACCACCATCCGAACGGTGTCCCGTGACTTCCGCTGACTCCGGCGACGACGAAGGGCACGTCGTTGTCACTCATCGCGAGCGAATGCGACAACAACGTGCCCTTCGGGAGCGACTCAGGCCTGGTTGAGGACGGCCTGGAGCTCGACGGTGATGGTGACGTCGTCGCCCAGCAGCATGCCGCCGGTCTCGAGGGCCGCGTTGTACGTGAGGCCGAAGTCCTCACGGTTCACCTTGGTCTTGGCGGTCGCGCCGGCCTTGTAGTTGCCGTACGGGTCCTGGCCGAAGCCGCCGAAGTCGAACTCGAAGGTGACGGGCTTGGTCACGCCCTTGATGGTGAGCTCGCCGTCGACCAGGAACTCGCCGTCCTCGTGGCGGACGCCGGTGGAGACGAAGTCGATCGTCGGGAACTCCTCGGCCAGGAAGAAGTCGCCGGTGCGCAGGTGCGCGTCACGATCGCTGTTCTTGGTGTTGATCGAAGCGACGTGGGCCTTGGCCGAGACAGTGGACTCGAGCGGGTTCTCGGCGGTGACGAAGGTGGCGTCGAAGTTCTCGAAGACGCCCTTGACCTTGCTGATCATGAGATGACGGATGCTGAAACCCACCTCGCTGTGCGCGGGGTCGATGGTCCAGGTGCCGGCCTTGTATCCGGGGATGTCGATGGTCATTCGGTTCTCCTTGCTGAAGCTTGCGCTGTCGGACGCTGTCAGATCCATGCAACTGCATGTATCGCCACGGTATTCCGGATGAGCGAAAAAAAGTTGACGCGTCACCCTCGGACGGCGATGGAGTGCCTCAGCTCGAGCAGTGCGCGAGCATCGGAGTCGATCCGAGACGGCGCGATGCGCCCGTCCTGCACCGCTGCGACGACGGCATCGATGAGGACGTCGGGGTCGGTGTCCGCCCCCTGGACCAGGAGGATCATCGTGTTGCCCGCTGCGATCGCGGCCACCGCATTCGCGGCGGCGTCGGCGTATTGCGGGAGGCCGGTGTCCTGCAGCATCCGCAGGTCGTCCGTGATCGTGACCCCGTGGAAGCCCAGCTCGTCGGCGAGGATGCGATGCCACACCGGTGACAGCGACGCCGGGGCAGCGTCGACACCGGTGTAGGCGAGGTGGCCGAACATGACGACCTCCGCGCCCGCCGCGATGCCGGCGCGGAAGGAGGGGGCGTCCTGCGCGGCCCAGCGGTCGTGGTCGACGGGAGCGTTCGGCACCGTGTGGTGGGAATCCGCGTCGGTCTCCCCGTGCCCCGGAAAATGCTTGAGGGTGCTGAGCACGGTCCCCCGCTCGCCGGTGACGGAGGCTGCGACGCGGGCGGCCGCAGAGGCCGGGTCGGTGCCGAGGACGCGATCGGCGATGAACGAGTTCGGGTCCGCGGTGACGTCGGCGACCGTGCCGAAGTTGAGATTCACGCCCACCGCCTTGAGGAGCGCGGCTCGTTGGGCGAACACGCGTTGCGTGACGTCCGGCGGCTGCGATCGCAGTGCTTCGGCGCCCGGAAGCCCGTCCCACGGCAGTCGCGTGACGTCACCGCCCTCCTCGTCGATGCCGATGAGCGGGGGGAGGTCGGGGTCGGACGAGCGGAGAGCGGCCGTCTCGGACGCGAGCGCCTCGGGCGTGGCGGGCACGTTGTCGCCCATGAGGATCACTCCCCCGAGCCCGTGCCGATCGACGAACTGCCGCAACGCGGCGGGATCGGTCCCCGGGGCGTGCAGCATGAACAGACCGGCGACCTTCTGGCGCAGCGTCATGTTGCCCAGCCGCTCGTCGGCGTACGCCGCCGGCGGGTCGGTCGCCGCGGGCGCAGGGGACGGCACCGGCGAACGGTGCGTCCGCGCATGGGCCGACAGGCTCGTCGAGCCACCGGCCGCGCAGCCTGCGAGCGTCGAGACGAGCATCACCAGAGCCACGGCCGTCATCCATCTGTGGCGCTGCATCGACCGATCGTACCCGCTTCTCCCTCAGCGCTTCCTCCGAGCGGGTCGCCGACGGCCGGCACCCGACCGAGACCCGCTCGCGCACCGAGAGTGTGTAGCCTGCGCCATCACCCGCCACCGCCTACGATGGCGGCATGGCGTCCAAGCCGATCGCGTTGCTGCTCGCCAGTCACCCGGGACCGACCCTCGTCGTCACGGCGGTGGCGACGGTCCTCGGAGTCGGCCTCGGTTATCCACCCGGACGGCTCGCCCTGCTCGCGTTCGCCATCCTGCTCGGCCAGCTCTCGATCGGCTGGTCGAACGACTGGCTCGACGCCGCACGCGACAGCGAGGTCGCTCGCGCCGACAAGCCGGCCGCTCGCGGCGACATCCCGGCCGCGGCGGTGCGCGCTTCGGCATTCGTCGCCCTTGGACTCGCCCTGCTGAGCACGGCACTCCTCGGTGTGGCGGCGCTCCTCGCGCACACAATCGCCCTCGCGGGCGGTTGGGCGTACAACCTCGGACTCAAAGCGACCGTCTTCTCGTTCGTGCCGTTCGCCGTGAGCTTCGGGCTGCTGCCCGCGATCGTCACGCTCGGCCAGGAGACTCCCGCGTGGCCGGCGCCCTGGGTGCTCGCCGCCGGCGCCCTGCTCGGCGTCGCCGCCCACGTCACCAACGTCCTGCCCGACCTCGCCGACGATGCCAGGACGGGGATCAACGGCCTGCCGCATCGCCTCGGCGCACGCGCCAGCGGGCTGCTGGCCTTCACGTGCCTGGCAGTGGCGACAGCCCTGATCACCTTCGGCCCGGGTCTGCCGGTACGCCCGCTGCTGCTCGTCGGACTCTTCGCCGGCCTCGCCGCCGCCGTCCTGGGCGTCGTGCTGCTGCTGCGCCGGAGCCCGACCCGGCTGCTGATGCAGCTCATCATGACCTGCGCGATCATCGACGTCGTGATGCTCGCGCTGGTGGGTCAGTCGACCGCCGTCTGAATCGGCTCGGCCGCCGGTTCGTGGTTGCGGATGCCGATGGCCGAGACCACGCCACCGATGATCAGGAGACCCGCTGTGGCGAGCATCGCACGGTGCATCCCGTCGACATCGAGCTTCTGACCGATCACGATCCCCGCCATCGCGACGGTCAGCAGACCCGCGATACGCGCGACGGCGTTGTTCACCGCAGACCCGATGCCCGCCTGGCCGGGGTGGATGGAGCCGAGGATCGCGCTCGTGAGCGGCGCGACGGTCATCGACAGACCGACGCCGAAGAGGAGCACCGCGGGCAGCAGTTCCAGCCAGTAGCTCACGTTCGTCCCCAGCATCAACAGCCAGAGGAAGCCCAGCGATCCGAGGATCGGCCCGAACGCCATGAAGAAGCGCGGTCCGTACTTGCCCGCCAATCCGCCGAAGAAGCTCGAGAGAAGCAGCATGCACAGCGTCGACGGGATGAACACGAAGCCGGCGACGAATGCCGAGAACCCGGCGACCTGCTGGAGGAACAGCGTCACCATCAGCGGGCCGAACGACAGTGCACCGTAGACGAAGGCGGTGGCGAGGTTGCCGACCCAGAAGTTGTGCACCGAGAACAGTCCGAGTGGCAGCATCGGCTGCTTCACCCGTGTCTCTGCGATGAAGAACCCGATGAGGGAGAGCACGCCGACGACGAAGGGGATCCACACGCGCGGGCTCCCCCAGCCGTACGAACCCTGCTCGATGAGTGCGAACACCGTGCCGGCGAGTCCGAGCGAGCCGAGCACCGCGCCGATGACATCCACGCGGCCGCCCGTCCCCGTGTCGGTTTCACCGAGGGTCAGCATCAGCACGAGGGTCACCGCGATCGGCACCACGTTGATCACGAACACCCACCGCCACGACAGCGCGTCGACGAAGAAGCCGCCGACGACCGGCCCCGCGATCATCGCGATGCCGGTCCACGCCGTCCAACGCCCGATCGCCTTGGCCTGTGCAGCGCCCTCGAAACGGGAGATGATGATGGCCAGCGAGCTCGGTACGAGCAGAGCGCCCGCCACGCCCTGCAGGGCGCGCGACAAGACGAGGAAGACGCCGTTCGGCGCGAACGCGCAGAGCAACGACGTGATGGCGAAGCCGAACAACCCGACGTAGAGGATCCGCTTGCGGCCGAAGACGTCGGACAGCGAGCCGGCGATCAGGATCAGAGAACCCAGCGTGACCAGATAGGCGTCGACCACCCACTGCTGGAGAGGCAGCCCTCCGCCGAGTTCCCTGTCGATCGCCGGCAGCGCGACGTTGATCACCGCACCGTCGAGGAACGCGACGAAGCTGGCCAGGATGGCGATGACGAGGACGCGCACCTGCAACGACGTCATCTTCTCCCCGGCCATGGACTCATTCAACGACCCGGCGGCGTCGCGCGCAAGCGTCCGCCGCAGACCGGGCGTAGCGTATGGCGCGTGGATGAGGGGCAGCGCTCGATACCGTCGTCGGGCCGCCGGTGGATGTCGGCGACCGTGATCATGCGCGCGGGCTGGACGGCGGTCCTGATCATCACGGCCGTGTTCCACGTCGTCCGGGGCGCCCCCGCCGACGCGGCGATCTATGCGGCCGGTGCCGGCGTCCTGATCTTCGACGCCCTCGGCTGGCTGCGCATCCCGCTGCGGATGCCCGCTGATCGGGACACCCTCTCGCGGCGGGTCATCGCGGGCACCCTCATCGCGGTGGCCGCTCTGACGCTCGGTTTCACGCGCCTGTACAGCCCGGCGGACACCGCGATCGTCGTCGGCCTGGGCGTCCTCCTGCTGCCCGTCGCCTGGGCGGACCGCGGCAGCGGCCCGCGCGGACCGCTCACCCCGGTGATCCGGCGTACGGCGATCGCCTGGTCGATCGTGATCGTGGCCGGATGCCTCTGGGAGATCGGTGTCTTCTTCCTCGGCCGCGACCTCACGGGGAGCGAGGCCGCGTTCCCGGCGCTCTCCGACCTCATCGATCCGGTGCTCGCCTGGCCGCCCGCACGTGCGCTGCTGGTCGCGTGCTGGCTCCTCGGTGGCTACACGCTGCTCCGAAGGGGGCGGCGACCGTGAGGTGGGTGACGATCGGCGGCTTCGTCGTCTGCGGTCTGCTCATGGCCGCACTCGTCGTCCAGTCGCGGCTCCGGCCCGACCGGATCGTCCCGCTCAGCACCCTTCTGGACCGTGTGATGGCCGACCGCGCCGCGCGGTTCACCATCCTGCTGTTCTGGTGGTGGCTGGGCTGGCACTTCCTCGTGACACCGCCCGACTGAGCGTGGTCGATCAGTTGTTGCCCTTGGTGCACGTCTGCTGCGCCGCCGTCTGGCCGGTCACCGTGGACGGCAGCTCCACGGTTCCGGAGGTCGCTGTCGGCGCGGGCGCCGCCGCACCCGTGTCACCGGGCGCCGGGGTCGTGCTGTCCGCTGGCGGCGTCGAGGGGGTCGGCGTCGGAGTCGCGGTCGCGGACGGGTCCTCTGCGGCGCGGCCGGTCGATCCCGTGAGCGCGACGGGCTGGTCGTTGACCAGCGCGTCGTTCACCGCGGACGCCGCCTCCTCGTCCGGGATCACCCGGTTGGGGTTGTCCGGGTCCCCGACCGCCGGGTACTGCAGGAACACCATGTTCTGGAGTCCGGTGTCTTTGAGCGCGAGCGCGATCTGAACCAGGGTCGTCGGGTTCGTCAGCGAGTCCGACGGGGTGATGTTCTGCACGGCCGCCTTGGCGAGAGCGTAGAGCTGCACGGGGTTGGACAGCACCCCTCCGCCGACGATCTTGCGAGCGAGCGCCGACAGGAAGACCTGCTGGTTCGAGATGCGCCCCAGGTCGCTGCCGTCGCCGACGCCGTGGCGACTGCGCAGGAACGACAGGGCCTCATCGCCGACCAGCGTGTTCTCTCCCGCGGGCAGGTCCAGCGCCGGATTGGTGTATCGGTCGGTCACCGGGGAGGCGAGGCAGACCGTCACGCCGCCGACCGCCGTCGACATCGCGCTCACGCCGTTGAAGTTGATGACGGCCCCGAACGGGATGGTGACGCCCGTGAGCTTTTCGACCGTGAGCACCACGCAGGCCAGGCCGCCGCGCGAGAGCGCCGTGTTGAACTGCGCGTACGACGATCCGCTCACCGTCCCGTTGCCGTCCGGCGCCGGACAGGTCGGGATCCGCACCATCAGGTCGCGCGGGAAGCTCACGACCATCATGCTCTTGTGGTCCTGGGCGATGTGCAGCAGCATCGTGACGTCGTTGTTGCCTGCACCGGAGCTGGCATCCTGCTCGGCCGCCGAGTTGTAGACGCCGCCCAGGTTGCTGCGGCTGTCGGTCCCCGCCAGCAGCAGGTTCACTCCGCCGTCGATCGCGCCGACATTCGGGATGTCCTGCGGAACCGCGGTATGACCGGGCAACGCCGCCAGATGCACCCCGTGCTTCACGGACCGGGCGACATCCCACACCGCGTACGCCGCGAGGGAGACGCTGCTCACCAGCGCGACCGCCACCACCCCGGCCAGCAGCTTGACGACCGACACGCCGAGACGCCGACGCGGCAGCCGGCCATGCCGAACCGGCGCCGGGCCGCGCGCACGCTGATGACGGCGTGGCAGGTCGGTCATGGCGGAAACCCCCGGCGGTCGTGGATACGGCTGGTGGAATCCTAAGCGATCGTGCGTATTCGGGAGCGTATCGCCGCCGTAGCGGAGTGCCTCTTCAGAAGTGAAGCCGCACCCGGCGGGTGTGTCGCCCAAGCCGGGTGCGGCTTCGGCGGCAGCCATATCCCCCCTGGTGGGCTGCCGCGGTCCAGCGGCCCTGTCAGCCGGAGACCCGCCAGGACTTGGCGAGGTCGTTCAGCGACCCCATCGACGTCTGGCTGGTGACGTAGCCGGTGGACGATCCGGAGTAGTTCGTTCCGGTGAACAGCGCCGTCTTGCAGGTGCCGTAGCTCGTGAACGAGGAGACCCGCCCGTACCAGCCGAGCGGGCCGATGTCGGTGAACCCGTACGCGGAGGTGGCACAGCTGCCCGACGACGTCGACATCGTGTACGACCCTCCGCCGTAGCCGTTGTCGTCGTAGATCGTGGACAAGGCGACCGTCGTCTGAATCCCGGCCGGCACCAGCGCCGCGTCTCGGCGGGCATCCACCTCCACCCCGGAGACGGTCTCCGGGTCCGGAATGACCAGGCGGACACCCTTCTGTTCGGCGACCGCGGCCACCAGGTCCTCCCCCGTCTTCACGCACAGGCTCTCACCCGTGTCGACCGCGTACCAGCAGCTCTCCCCCGCGGCGGCCGCCGGAGGTGTCGCCGACCCGTCGGCGGCGTTCGCGGTTCCGCCGCCCAGCACCGTCATCACCGCCGACAGCCCGAGGACGCCGAGCCCTCCCCCGACGCCCGCGAACCTTCGCATGTGACTCCCCCAATCGTGGATGCTTCTTCTCCTGGCGACCGCCTGAGCACGATTCAAGAGGTCCGAGGTCCGCTCAAGCAAGCGCCGTGTCACGACACGCGGGGGCATCGGACTGTTTTGAGACGCATTCGTCCGAGCGCACATTCACAGCCTCGACCGGTTGCGGGATGCGGCACCCGCCGGACATACCGACAAGCGTTAACCGCGAGTGGTTCACACGCGGTTGTGGCGGGACCTTCACCGCGTCGCGTGATCGGCCGGACATCGGTGAGACACTTCGGCCGAACCGGACATGATGAGTGTGAGGGACCATTTCACCAGGGGGAGATCGTGCAGGCGCTTACCGACGACACGACGGGCGAGTCGGTCTCCGACGACCGCCCTGCGGTCGAGCGCCTCCGCCGCGGTGACCGCGACGCCCTGACCGTCCTGTACACCCGGCACGCCGGCACCGTCTACTGGAACGCGTTCGGTGTGCTCCGGTCCCGGCCTGACGCGGAAGAGATGACCGCCGACGCGTTCCTCACCCTGTGGACCAAACGCCACGACGTCGTCATCTACGGCATCTCCGCTCTCCCGTGGCTGGTCGTCACCGTCAAGAACCTCAGCCGCAACCGGTTGCGCGCCAACGAACGACGCAGCACCGACCACCTCGACGACGTCGAACCCGCCTCCAGCACGCCGTCCGCGGAGGACCTCGCCGCGCTCGACGAGGCGATGCGTCTCGTCCGCGACGTCATCAGGCAACTGCCCGCAGTGGACCGGGACATCTTCCGCCTCTGCGTGATCGAGGAACTCACCTACAAGGAGGCCGCAGCCCAACTCGGCCTCAAGCACGGTTCCGTGCGCAATCGCCTCTCCCGGGTGCGGCTTCGCCTGCAGAGCGAGCTGGGACCGAGGAGCTGAGGACACCATGATCGACACACCGACGCTTCCTCCCGGGTCTGACGCCCGGATCACCGGCCTCCTCGACGACCGGCTGACCGGCTATACCCGCCGGCAGAAGAAGCGCGGCCGCATGATCGCCGCGGCCGCAGGCACCGCCGTCCTCCTCGGCGCCGGCAGCCTCGCCTGGGTGACGCTCGCGCCGCACGTGCAGCAGACCCGATCCACCTACTGCTACAGCGCGGACAGCACCGACTCGCGGTACACCCAGGTCGGCATCCCCGACGAGCAGACCGGACCCGACGGGACGACACAGCCGGCAACCCCGACCGACCGCGCCGCCGGCGCACGAGACCTGTGCGCGTCGGCGTGGACAGCCGGCATCCTCAGCGACGACACCACGGTTCCACCGCTCGTCGTCTGCGTCCGCCCCGACAACGTGCCCGCCGTCTTCCCGAAGAAGGCGACGGACACCCGCACCGACGAGACGTTCTGCTCCGACCTCGACCTCGCACTGGAAAGGTGACACCGATGAACGCATCGATCCGACCCGACTCCACCGAACTGCCGCCCACCCACTCCGTCGACATCAGCTGGGCCGTCGAAGCTGGTCTCCCGAGACCATGACCGCGCGCTGCGACCGATGCCGGAAACGGCTCGACGATGACGGCAACCGCACCGCCACCCGGGTGCTCTGCGACACCTGCTACGGCCAGTTCATCGGACTCGCCGCAGGGTTCATGACATCCGCCACGGTGGAGGACGCCATCCCAACCGCCGGGTGGAATGAACGACGAAGGAACCAGGCGAATCCGAGCGAGTAGCGGCGCTAGCGGGCTCGTCGCGAGTCGGAGCGGCTACGCGCGACACCCAACTGCTTCAGCTTCGACGCACCGCCCCGACCAGGATCACGATCAACGGTACGAACCCGACACGCGACGAGCACACGCCGCAAGGTAAAACCCCCGGCCGATGGCCAGGGGCTGCTTAACATGAGTTCTCGCGACTCATCACAGAGTGGACCTCCGTAGAGAGTTTGAGAACCCCTGCCCACACCTGAAAACCTTGTCTTTGCGCAGGTCACGGGGCTTCTACGACCACGACCAGCGCTCCTCTGAGCCTACCGTTTCCGACTCAAGGGGGCGAGTGGTGCGATCACTTGGGATGGTTCAAACCCTCCTTCGCACGGAGCAGGTCGACGATCTGGTGGCGCAGTACCGCGAGGGCGCAACGCTCGTGGAGCTGGCATCCGTGTTCGGCGTGAACCGCCGCACGGTCGCCACTCACCTCACCCGGCGGGAGGTGACAATCCGCCGCGGGCGGTTCGACCCTTCCCGCATCCACGAAGCGGCCGACCTCTACCTCAGCGGGTTGACGCTGGTAGAGGTCGGGGCGAAGGTTGGCGCGGGGCCTCAGGCTGTCCGACGAGCGCTCGCTTCGCACGGCGTCGTGATCCGGCCTGGCGGGCGCTGTGGTTCTCGCATCACGGCATCCACTGCCGTGGGCGGTTGAGCCTAAACACGAAGGGCTGGCTCATGCAGGCTCGCCTCGACGCGCGAGTCATGGCGCTGGTGACGACGGACCGCAGCCTCGTGCAGGCGCGCACGGATGAGCAGAGCGACGCTCACGGGTCCCATGATGATGAACTTGAGCGCGTTCCAGCATGCCCACAGCACGATGAGGTGCAGCCAGCCCGGGCCGCCGTCGGCTGCCGAGCCAGAGCAGATGCTGGCGATCAGGATGTACGGAAGCGCGACCAGCATCGCGGGTATCCCCCACTTGAGTCCGCGACGTGTGCGGATGGCAGCGAGCAGTCGGTTGCTCGGCATGTAGCGGAGCAGGTAGTCGCGGGTGCGAACGCTGAGCGTCCAGATAAGGCGGAACATGTCGGGCCTCTCGTCACACGTGTTACTCCGTCGAGGAGGCAGAACGTGTGTGAGTGCCCGAAGGCCGTCCCGGAGGACCCGCAATATGAGGAGAACCTGCCTCACCATCCACTGTACGCCGGGGGCGGCGTTCATGGAACCCTCGCCGTCGCGTCGCCGCGCGCACCTCTCTGTGTAGGAGTGAGAGGACCCGACGATGACGAACCTGAGCCAGGTAGTCCAGGACGAGCGCACGGCGCGCATGGTGCTGTCGATGCTCGTTGAACCGGACGATGCCGTGACCGGTCGCCTCCTGGGTGAGCTCGGTGCGCTTGAGTTGCTCCGACTCGCCGAGGGTGATGAGGTGGTGCCGGGCCTCAGCCCCGTTGACGCTCAGGTGTGGCGTGCCCAGTTCGAGCGCTCAGATGCTCGGACACTTGAACAGAACCTCGTCGGAGCCGAGCGCGCCGGTATCGGCACGCTAATTCCCGGCGACGAAGAATGGCCTTCCGCGCTCGACGATCTTGGCGACCGACGGCCGTACGTCCTCTGGACTCGTGGCACGGCATCGTTCCTCGCGCGACCGCTCAACGATCTCGTCACGATCACCGGCGCGAGGGCTTCGACCTCTTACGGCGAGCATGTGGCCGGGCAGCTTGCCTCCGACCTCGCCAGCGCTGAGCGGATCATCGTGGCCGGCGGTGCGTACGGCATCGAAGGTGCTGCCCATCGAGCGGCCCTGGCATCCGGTGGCGACACGATCGCGGTCATGGCGAACGGCGTTGACCGCATGTACCCGATGGGTCACCGTGAACTGCTTGAGCGGGTGGCCGACCTCGGCCTCGTGCTCAGCGAGGTTCCACCTGGCGCAGTGCCGACGCGCCACCGCTTCATTGCTCGGGCGCGGGTTATGGCTGCACTCTCCGCAGCGACCCTCGTGGTTGAGGCCGGCGCTCGCTCTGGATCAATGACCGTCGCCCGGCGCGCGCACGAACTCGGGCGCGCCGTCGGAGCTGTACCAGGACCCGTGACC
The DNA here is from genome assembly GCF_945957465.1 of uncultured Leifsonia sp. Lineage (GTDB taxonomy): Bacteria > Actinomycetota > Actinomycetes > Actinomycetales > Microbacteriaceae > Leifsonia. The sequence goes on along the minus strand of NZ_CAMFLC010000009.1, from coordinate 56,214 downwards.
AGCGCCACGAGTGCTGGGCCACACCGCCTCCTTCAGGATGGCCTCGCGAGGCTGGTCACCGACACCGGCGATATCGAGTCGTTGGTCGCGCACAAGAACCGTCCTGATCCTGGTCAAGCGATCGGTCGCCGAGATTCACAGCGGCAACCAACCGCGGACCGTTCTCGACCCGCCTATCGGGACACAGCCTGCTTGGCGACACCGGTGGTGTTGTAACGGAAGCGCGCCATCTCGACCGTCACGTCGTACTGGCTGGCAATTTGGTCAACGGGCGTTCGTCGACGCGCTGCACTGAGAAGCAGTGGGCGCGGGAGAAGAAGTGTGCCCCCGAAGGCCGTGGCCTCCTCCTCTTCCTCTGGTTTGCAGGTCCGGAAGGGCATCCCGTTGAGTTCACGAATTTCAGCAAGGTCGTGTTTCAGCATGATGTGCGCCAGTTCGTGCGCAATATCGCTGTTCTGCCGACCCGGAGTCCGGAGCGGGCTAACGACAACGATCCGGCGATCCTCGATCTCGAAGGTCGCGGCGGAGAAGGCGAACGCTTGCAGTCGCTCCAGCTCTTCAAGCTCGCTGATGTCCACCAAGTCTGCGGCATCAACGATCGACACATTCAGGTGTTTGGCGAGATCGCGCGGATCAAGGCGATCGTGCGAGGCGAGTCCAAGTTCCTTCCGAACCCGCGCGGCCTCGCGTTCGGCCTCTGCCTTGAACCCGCGACGTAGCGTCACAGCTCCCCAGCCGAAACGCGCGCGGCCAACTTGCTGTGCATCTCACCCAAGAGTGAGTTGAGCCGTTCGGGCACCCCGGGCCGGAGCATCGAAGCGGCGCGGAGGTGGCAAGCAACCACCTGGCGCTGCACCGGCGCCTTGGCCAGGACGTCGTACATGCTGCGCAGCATTTCCGCGATCTTGGATGCAGCATCCGGTTCAAGGCGCGGATCGGAAGCAAGATGCGCGATCGCCTCATCGATTGGCGCCACCTCGCGCAACGCCGTCGACATGAAGAACTGCCCGGGCGACACGCCGAGCCACGCGCACAGAAGGGTGAACGAGGTCAGGTCCGGCTGAGCGCCTGCCTCGATGCGAGTGAAGGTGCTAAAGCTGACGCCAGCCTCGGCAGCCGCTTGACGAAGCGACAGCTTCCCGCGACGTTCGCGAAGCATCGCACCTAATTGTGTGAGGTCGAGCCGCTCCATGCCCGGGGCGGTGTCGGAGGTCCCTGTCATGCTGGACTCGCCGTGCTAGCCGCCACTGTCCGTCTCCGTTCCATGAGGGCAAGCCTAGCGCGTCATTGACTCGTTGCTGATACGACACGGCGTGTCTCAACACGCCTGATGCCGCTTTGCTGATACAGTCGTGACGTGCTCCAACCTGGAGACACGCCATCGAGCGCGAACTACAGAGGAGGTGAGGAACATGGCAGGCAAGCGAGGACGCAGCGCGGTCACGGGCCGGTTCGTGAAGCAGTCCACGGTGAAGCGTCACCCGAAGACCACGACTAACGAGAGCACCGGCAGGGGCAGTACGAAGAAGTAGGCACCGTGCCGCGCTCCGCACCGCACAGCAATGTCGGTGGCAGTGGCTACGGTGATCGACCAGACGAACCAATCAGGAGAACGACTATGAGCGTGACTGACGCCTTCAAGACCTTTCAGGACGTCGTGAACGCCGACATCACGCAAGTCCGCGAAGCCCGCACTCGACGCGATCTCTTCAAGGGTGCCTTCAGGGCCGAGGTCGACGTGAAGGAAGTCATCGCGTCCGGATCGCTCGCGCGAGGGACACACAAGGACCCGATCCATGACGTCGATGTGATCGTCGTCTTCGATCAGGAGGAGCATCCTGAGTGGGGAACTCCGGGAAGTTCCGCCGCGGATGCTCTCGATTACACGCGCGGGCGTGTCAACGCGCTGCTCGGGGCGACGAACGGCACCTACGACCACGCCGTCCGGCTGGCCCGGTGGCGCAACCATGCCGTCAAGTGCTTCCTGGATGACCCCGACGATCCTGACGCGTTCACGGTTGATGCCATGCCTGCACTGCGCCGCGATGGGCGGCTCCTTATTCCGGAAGCACTTTCGGAAGACTGGGTCGCTTGTGACCCAGAGTTCCTGATCGCCGAAGTGGCGGATCGACACGCGCAGTGGAACAACTTCGCCGGCACTGTTCGGATGCTCAAGTGGTGGGCTGCCGCGCAAGACACCAAGATCAAGTCTCTCGTCATGGAGGTCCTCGCGCTCGACTTCCTGCCGACGGACGTCAACCAGCCCGCTGCGATCAAGCAGTTCTTCGTCAGTGCCTGCTACCACATCGAGGGCGGGAACGAAGTCGCCGATCCCGCTGGACTCTGCGGACCGATTCAGCCCGACATCGACTACGACGCGTTCGCCGACGCCCTACGGTCCGCCCGAGACAACGCCATCAAGGCGTTCCAGGCGCAGGCGAACAACGACTCTGCGGCTGCGATCAAGCACTGGGGCGAGGTCTTTGGGGATGATTTCCCGAAGCCTCCTGCCTCCACTGGCATCCCGGCGCCTGCGGTCGTGCCCGCGGCGCCCCGGCCGGTGAAGGACACTCCGCAGGGATGACTCGCGCAACAGGACCGGATCACGACGCGGGCACCACGGCGCTCAGCCCCGTGCTCTGGACTGAGTGCGAACCCGCGCGGCTGGCGCGCGACCAAGATGAGGTCCTGGCTTTCGCGCCGTTGCTCGAATTCCAGAGGCCCGCGGATGACGGCTTGACGCACGGCGGATGGATCGGTGTCCTCCCCCGCTGGCCCTTCGAGCGGCCGAGGCCCGAAGCTCTCGATGAGCTGCTTGGCAACCAGGAACTGAGGGTGCTCGTCGTCTACTCCGCAGCGCACCCGATGGTTCCGCCGACGATCTACTCCATCGACCCGGAGCCGTCGATCTGGGAGCAGACACAGTCCGCATGGCATGTAGCTCCGGGAGGCTCGCTCTGCCTGCTTCAGAGTGATGGCGGCTGGCAGCCCGAGGCCAGTCTCACCGAGCTCCTGGCGAAGGCATCGGGGTGGCGAATCGAGTACGCCCTCATGAAGGCTGGGATCATCGATGCAATGTCGGTCAATGGAATCGTCTCTGACCCATCGCACGACCACCTGATTGATCGAGCGATTCAGCGAGTAGCTGAAACACCGGACCCGGACGAGGTTGGGGGCGCGGATGTCTCCCCGTAATCCCTACATCGTGATGCCCCGAGACGCGGTCACCAAGATCGCAGGCTCCGACCTCTCGCGCGGATCGCTGGTGCTCCGCCGCGTTCCCGCAGACGATATGTACGTCGTCCAGACCGTGGAAACCGGCAAAGACATCCGTCTTCCAGCCGAAGTTCCGCGCGAGTACGCCGCGCTTCGTTCGGGCGACGCCCAGCATGCAGCTCAGTGGATCAGAGTGGTCTCTAACGACGCCCATCTTCACCATCTCTTCTTGTCCAGACGCCCCGATATCTCTATCGGGTTCAAGGATTTTCGGAAGTTGGTGCCAGGCGTCTCCGACCCCGGCAACAACCTTGGCGTGGTTGTCACTCACGACCCCGACCTTCCACCAGAGCTGGTGGAGGCCGGGGCTCCGGAGTTTGCGGGATGGGCTGTCCGACGCGACGGTGTGGAACCGCTCCCTATCGAGATCGAGCCACACGTTGTTGGCCTGGCGCAGTTGACCGGCAAGTGGCCGATCGAGCAGCTCGCCGCCAATAGCGTCATGGTTGTGGGCTGCGGCAGCATCGGGAGCGCAGCAGCAGAGGCGCTCGCAGGATACGGAGTCGGACGTGTGGAGCTTGTCGACCCGGACCGATTCCTCTGGCACAACATGCTCCGCCACGCTCTCGGACCCGAAAGCGTCGGGCGATTCAAGGTAGCGGCTATGAAGGACCACCTCGCCCAGCACTGGCCGCAGCAGACAGTGGTGGCTCACAGGCGTGACGTGGTTACCGAGGCGCATTACATCCGGCCCATCGTCGACCGCGTCGATCTGGTGCTCTGTGCCGCAGACGGTATTGCTCCCAGACGCGTCGTCAGCCACCTCTCCAGGCGCGCGCGAAAGGCGGCGATCTTGGCGTGCGTGCTCGACAATGGCTCGATTGGAGAGGTCATCCGGCTGCGTCCCACTCCCCGGTTCGGATGTCTCCTCTGTCTACGGCAGCAGCTTGCAGACCAGGGTGCGATGGACGCCGAGGCGGATCAGGAGTTGGATTACGGCACCGGGCGCGTCCATCAGCCAATGACAGCTGTGCCGCCTGATCTCCGATACGTCGGCACGTTCGCTGCGAAAGTAGCCATCGCGACGTTGCTGGAATCGCTTCACGGTGACCACACCCAGCAGGTTCCCGGCGAACACGCCATCATTGGTCTCCGACCAGCAGGTGACCTCGCAGCCCCGTTCGACCTCAGCCAAGCCGGCGACGTTCGGTGGTCGTCCATCCCCAGACCCCGCACGTCGTGCCCGACCTGCTCGCCAGGATGACCGGTCGAAGAGATGTACCTCCGGTGACGATCACTGACGTCGCGCTCAGCTCAATCGCGCGCGAAGCTTCGCGATCCATCGATGGGTTCGAGACTGGCGGCATCCTGCTCGGATACGACGCGACTGATGGGATCGGCATCCGACACGCCGGCGGACCCGGACCCAACGCCACCCGCGGCGAACGCACCTTTATGCGAGACCTCGACCACGCCCGGCATCTCGCGGACTCAGCCTGGTTGGAGGACCATAGCCAGTGGATAGGCGAATGGCATACCCACCCGACCGGAACACTCTTCCCGAGCGAGGTCGATCTCCAGTCCTACATGCGCCATCTGCGCGACCCCGACCTGGGGTTTGATCGGTTCGTCGCCATAGTCGCTGGGTTCGATTCATCGGCACGAGTGCTCGCTGCAACCTGGCTCATCCAACGGGACCGAATCTGGGCGGTGGTACCCGAGAGGCTGCCTCCTGCGCCTGCTAGAGACAGCCCCTATGCCAGTGACGCGGCGAAGCGCGCCGCCTCCATACCCGACGAACACAAGGAGACGCCATGACATCCGATTCCGCCACTCCTGATCCCGCAGACCCTATCTTCATCTCCTACCGCCAGAACGATGGCACGGATGTTGCTGCGGAACTCGCCTGGCTCTTCCGCGCCGCCGGCATCCCTGTCTGGCGGGACCGAGACGATCTGCCACCAGGCGATACCGAGGCGCGACTCAAGCAAGCGATAGCGGCCGGCATCTCCGGCGGCGTTCTCGTGACAACACCAGACGTGGTGAACAGCAGAGTTGTGAAGACGCTGGAAGCACCCCAACTCCTCGACCTACATGCCGACCACGAAGTGTTTGCACTCGGCATCACCAACTCGGTGAAGACAGAAGACGGCGGAACAGATTACAACGCTCCCGACCGTCTTCTGGAACTTCGTCCCGGCACCTTGAGCGGTGTAGATCAGCAGCCCGCTGAACGCAACGGTCTGCTCGCATTGATCCGTGGTTTCGTCTGGCACCGAATCGCGTCTCTTCGCGAGCGAATCGAGGTAACCGACCAAACGTTCCATCTGAGCCTCCAGACTCGAAACACGCCACAGGTCTATGACCGGACCGGCGACGAACTGGACATCCGGCTCCGACCCTCTGTTCATGAGCGGCTTCCGAGCGTCGGCGGACTCCAAGACCTCAAGGACACCATCGGTCTCCTCCCCGATGCAGTGACCCGTTCTGGGGCACATCGCCTACGTGTCGCTGGAGGGGCTCATCTCTCCGTGGCCTTCGCAGTCGGGGCTGCCCTGCCATCGTCTCGTATCGGACACATGGACGTGATTGACCAACAGGGCGCCACTTGGGCGAGCGATGGTGAAGCGCGGTTCATCGCCCAACCACAAGTACAAGTCGCAGGAGAGGGGCGAAGTCCTTCGGCGATCACAGCCGGCCGGCCCTCCGTAGCCGTCTATGTCGATCTCCTGCCGCAACGCAGCGACACCGCCTTCGTTCGGTACATCGAAGCCCACGAACCGTTTCTCGCGGCTTGGCGTCATCTCACAAGTGCGAGCGGCACGCTACTCGACCCCTCTGATGCAGGCCTGATCGCCGCCGACGTTGCCGCGCACATTCGTGCCCTGTCGAACGACAACTCCAACGCCGAGGTGCACCTCCTGCTACGGTGCCCGTTCCCACTTGCGCTGCTCATCGGGAGGCTCACCAATACCCTGCGCGTGGTCGTCCACGAGTGGGATGACTCCGATCCCATCACTGGTGAAGATCACCGCGCAAGGTACGTGCCTACCCTTCGTGTACGTACGTCTGCAAGCGCAGGGGTGATCGAAGAGGTGCTTCTCCCGGATGCGTGTTGACTACGGCAGTCGGCGCGCTTCAGAGTGAGCGCTCGGCGCCATAGCGTCCCTGTGAATGCTGCGGTACTTCGCTCACCTCAGCGATGAAGCCACGAACTCGATCGAGGGCAGTTCGTGCTCGGGCGGCGTCGATCTTCTGCGCGGCGGACTCGGGCGGGGTGCCGAGGGGTGCGTCGTCGGTGACGCGGTAGCGGTCGCGGTATGCGGCGATCACGCGTGCGGCCTTGCGCCACGCTGTGGCTCGTCGTCGGTCGGCGGGAGGCGCTCCAAGGGCGTTCGTCCACGGTGCACTCTCGGTCAGCGCAGCTTCGAGTACGGCGTCGGCACGGGCCTCGATCAGCGCTTCTCGCTCGTCAAGGGCTGCTCGCATCTCGGCGTCGATGATGCCATGCGCCTGCGGGATGAGGCCGGCGATGAGTCGCGCTGGCTTGCGTGTCCTGCCGGAGCCTGCGGGACGCGCGGTCGCCCGCTCGACCCGGTAGTGGAGAACGGCGGCGATGTCGTCGGCGTCGCCGAATCCGCGCGCGGCCACGAGGCGCGGGAGGAGCGCATCGACATTGTGATGGTTGGCTTCGGCACGGCGGAGTTCAGCCGCGAGCGGGCCGAACGCATCGGACTCGACGGCGCTCTCGGCCTGTTCCGCGGTAAGCCCGGAGCCGCGGACGAGAGCGGCCCAACGGTCGTGCTGGGCAGCGGCGACGATGGTCTCGTACTCGGCGGCGAGCTGCGCGATGGAGCCCCACTGCTCCTGCTCGGCCACGATGGTCTCGTGCGCCGAGAGTTCGGCCGCTCTGTGCTGCAGAATGCCGTAGAGCACGCTTCGCGCAGTGGCATGCGGGTCGTCGCCGGGGTGTGGCTGCGCGTGGTCGTCGGCGCGGTCGAGAGTCACGTAGGCGTGGTTCGAGTGCCGGCCTCGGGTCATCGCGACGTAGAAGGTCTCCCTCGTCGAGGTCGGTTCGACCAGCACGTGCGCGGTGTCGGTCGTGACGCCTTGGGCGCGGTAGGCGGTGACTGCGTAGCCGAGGTTCGGTAAACGCACTCACCTGTGAATGTTGGCCTGTGCGCAGTTCCAGCCTACTGATGTCACCGGATACGCGGGGCGTAGATTGTGGGCGAGACCAGCGGCGGGGGGCGGCGTCCCCGCCTCCGCGTAGCAGCACGCCAGAGCAGTCGACAACGACCTGTCATCGTCGACGGCCGCGACGATGGGCAGTAGGTACTTGTACCCGTCGCGTGCGCTCAAGATCTTCCGCAATGACGGCAAAGCAGCGCGCGATGTTCGCTCACCTACTGCGCATGACGGTCTCGATGCGGATGATGAGCGCCGGCGACGGCTACAAGTACCTTCTGTACTCGTTCGCGGCCGCAGACGCCGACCGCGCTGGCTCTCGACGCCGCTGATCCACTACTACGCGAAGTAAGGTGCCCCGTGCGCGAGCAGAAGTAGCCGCGTCTGGATCGGCTTGTTTTTGCAGCGAACCCTCAGAAGAACTCGTCCATGAGCCGGTAGAACCGTGTCCGTGCCGGGTCGAGGTCCTCGATCCCATACTGGTCGAGGAATAAGGGCACCCATGATTGGCCGAGTTGCTCGGCTATGTCCCGCGTTGCTAGCGCGAGGTCCTGGTGACGGTCGGCAACTCCCAACCGCCCGCAGTCGATGAAGCCAGAGAAGCGGTCCTCGTCCACAATCAAGTTGGACAGGCATGCATCCCCATGCGTAACAACGAGATCTTCATGAACGGGACGAAGCCCTTGAAGCATCGCGAGCAGTTCGCTTGGGTCGCGGTCACGGTGTTCATCGTCGAAATCATTAGTGTCGACTAGGCCCGCCTCCCAACGGGCACGGGCCTGCTCGATGCGGTGAGAGACACGGTGGTCGAAAGGGCAGCTGTCCGTCATCAGAGTGTGCAGCCGGCGCAACGCCTTAGCCGCGATCCGGGCCTTTGCCGCAGGTTCAATCGGAGCGGAGGACAGGTCGTTGCCGGGAACGTCGTCGAGCAACAACCAATGCCGCCCTGTAGAAGTGATTTCGTCGAGCACGCGGGCACAGGGCACTCCCGTTGTCGTCAGCCATCTCAGGCGCGCCGCCTCACCCGGGAGTTCGCCCAAACATCTGACTGGTTCCGTCTTAACAAAGAGGACGTCTCCGTCTGGAGACGTCAACCGAAAAACGGCTGCGTCCGATCCACCGGTTGTCTGCAACTCCCATGAGTAGCCGGTCAGTTCCTGTTCCCACGTGATTGGGAACGCAGGGCGGACTGGGGACATCTGGCTCCTAACAAGACTGCGGGTTCTGGCCAAGTATAAGTCGTTCTGAATCGATCCGACGTGCTCGACCACGAGCGGCATCGGGTCAGCTGCGGCTGTACAAATCATCGACGTAGGTTGTCTCGCAGCAGCTCGGTTTCACCAATGGAACGCATCCCGGGAGTGCACCTGACTTGGCACTATGGTGTCGATGCGGATCCATCGCGCGGAACTGCGGGCGGACCACCCGCCGCACCCGCTCACCAGACGGCAACGTAATCGTGCGCTGCTTGAACGCCGACGTGTCATTCTCGCGGAACACCGCGCTGACCTCCCACCCGTGAGCGGCAGCGTAAGCGCGACAGTCCGCCTCTTGCCGATCCACACCCCGCTCCGTACCCTCGGGGTCGTCACTGATCCTCACGTACACCACCGCCCGCAACGGCTCCGTGGCCTGTCTCTGCTGCTCGTTGTGACCCATGTTCCGGCCCACCTTCCTACTCGTGTGAGAGGTAGGTGCGTTTACAGAACCTCGGCTAGCCGAGATCGACATGCTCAGCCACATACGCAGCGGGGAGGACGATGCCGCCGCCGAACCTGCGCGCGCGCCTGCCAGCCCTGATGGTTCCGTCGTCGCGGATCGAGGTGCCGGTCCCGTAGTCGCGTGCGATGGTGATGGTCCCGTCGTCACCGACGGCGGTTACGGTCCAGATGTCGCCGTTGCGCACCCAGTCCCGCCCGGCCAGGGTGCGCAGGCTCCGGTTGTTGAGTCGCGTGATGATGGTGTCGCCGACGCCTGCGGCGGTGCCGTCGCGCAGTTCGACTTCGCGGTCGGGGTTCAGCGTCTTGTTGAGGATCAGGTCGGCGCGGGCGCGCCGGTTCAGTGCGGTCACGTCTTCATGGGTCTCGGCGATCATCACAGACACCAGTCCCGCGTCGCGGTCGGCGCGCCAGGCGTTGTAGGCGGCCTCTGTCATGGCCTCGCCGTCGCCATCTGTGATGCGCTCATGGACGAGGTAGGTGTCGATGGCTTGGGTTCGTCCCTGGCGTAGTTCGAGTGAGGCGGTCTTCTCCCAGGCGTGGGTGAAGCGGTGAACGTCGACAAGTTCGGGGGTGTCGGCTCTGTCTCTGGCGATCATCGCGAACGCGCCGCCGGCGTCTACGGATTGCAGTTGGGCGTAGTCGCCGACCAGGAGTACCTTCGCGCCCGCGTTCTGGGCGAGGTGGGTGATGCGGTCCAGGGACAGGGTGCCGGCGAGGGAGGCTTCGTCGATGATGACGAGTTGGCCCGCCTCGAAGGTGGTGCCGTGGAGGAGGTGGTTCTGCCACCACTTCGCCGTGTTCTCCGTCGCGATCCCGAGATCGTCGGCGAGGACCTGGGCTGCGACCGCTGACGGCGCCAGCCCGACGACGGACCCGGAGCCATGCTCGGCCTCCCAGGCGCGGCGGAGTGCGTTCATGGCGGTGGTCTTGCCCGCCCCGGCGGGGCCGACGAGAACATCGAGGAGGCGTCCTGATACCGCGATGCGGGTCAGGGCGTCGGCTTGGTCGTCGCCGAGCATCCGGCCGTCTGCGTCAGGACTGCGCGTGATCGTCTCAACGGTTGCGAGAGGCACTGTCGGACCGGCCAAGTTCGCCGCTCGTTCGAGGAGTCTGTCCTCGGCCGCGAGCTGGGTCTCGGAGGTGAACACGGTCGAGCTCTTCGGTCGGAACACCGAGCTGCCGTCGGGCCGGCGGAACACGACCGGAGAGGCTGCGAGTTCAGGCGGAGTCAGCCGGAGCGAGACGAGTTCGGCGGCGTCGGCGGTCATCGCGACGATGGCTTCCCGGTCTTGCATGGTGGCGAAGCGCCAGCCCATCGTCTGCCGGGATGCCTCGGCCATGAGATTCCATCGCCGCCAGGTCGAGCGCTTCTCACCGACCACCTCGACGACCGAACGCCCCAACTCGCCAATCACGTCGAGCGGCACGTCATCGGCGCGCAGCAGGAGCGGCTTGTCGTTGTCGGTGACCTCGCGTGCCCACGTCGTCGCGTCCCGGCCGAGCGTCTTCGTGGCGCGGTCCCGCCACTCGGCGGTCAGGTCAGCCAAGGATCGGACCTGCTTCTCTGGGCGGGTCGCGAGTGTGGCTTGGGCTCGCAGTTTGAGGATTGTTGCGTTCGATGGTTGGCGTCCGTGTTGAGCGACGTACTCGTCGATGAGCCGGTTCTTCTCGGCGTCGATGTGGCGGGCGCGGGTAGAGAACTCTGTGACCAGTTCTTCTGGGACTCCCGTGATCGCCCATGCTGGGTTCCGGTCACGGCCCATCTCGCGCGCTTCCCAGGAGAGGCCGAAGGTGCGCGTCATGTGGTCGGCGAACACGGCTTCGTGTAGTTCGGAGAGCGCCACGACGGCGGCGTGCATCGGTCTGCCGTCAAGCGAGCGCCACTTCCCGTCGAGGACGGTCTTGGCCTTGTTGCTGATGACGACGTGCGTGTGGAGGTGGGGGTCGCCGGCGCGGGAGTCGAAGTGATCGAATGCGGTCGCGATGAGTCCGGTGACATCGACCTGCGCAACCGCGCCATCTCCGGCGGTTGCGCCCGTGCGGGTGGCTGCAACCTCGCGTTCCATGAACGCAGCCACCTCCGCAACCGCTCGATGATGCGCCTCCGCGATCAGCGCTTGGACCCCGGCGTCTGCGACCGCCCACAACACTGACGCGGACTTCGGGATCGAGAAGGTGAAGTCGAAGCCAGCTACCGCGCGTCGTGTGCTCCGGGCAGTCTCCTCGGCAACGATCTGCGCGACGGCCTCGCCCTTGGCGCCAGGCGTCATCGTCGGTTCGAGGTCGGCGATGCGCGCCTCGATCCGCTCCGCCTGGCTCCTGTAGGTCGGGAAGGAACGACCGAGCGGCTGGTCGGTGATCGGATCATGGCCAGTCCCCATCAGTAGCTGGAGTTGGTGTTCTGATACTCGGTCGCCCAACTGAATCTCGCCCTTGCCGAGGGCCGCTACGCCCGCGCCGACCCAGCGGCCGGGCGGGGTGCCTACTTCCATGTAGTAGCGAGTGAGTGGCGTCGAGAGCGGCCTGTTGCCGTCGGCTGCCGCGACGGTCTTGAGCAGGTACTTATAGCCGTCACCTGCCGACATCACGCGCATCGAAACCGTCATGCTCACCTCCGCTCCTGCCGGGCAGGTGAGCACCCTCACCCGGTGACCTCTGCCGCGGTAATGCCCGGCTACCTCGATCTGCAAGACGCGTGTGACCTCGGATGGCGGTCAGAGCGAAGGCCGGAGATGGGGGCGTCGGGCGGTGTCGCTCGCGTGGCTCGACGAGCTGCGGGCGTGCCGGAGTTGTGCACCTGACAGTTGGCCAGCTCGGCATCAGTGCTCAACGAGGCACGGATGCCGGGGACGACCTTCACCGGAGCAGACTTTATGCACGACCTCGACATCAGCGGCGAACCACGACTCAGGATCGGGTCGCTGTTCAGCGGCTACGGCGGCCTCGACCTCGCCGTCGAGCACGTATTCAACGCCACGACCGTGTGGTTCTCCGAACTCAACGCGCCCGTCGCCCGCGTCTTCTCGCACCACTGGCCCGAAGCTCCGAATCTTGGCGACATCACGGCCATCGACTGGAGTCAGGTCGAGCCCGTGGACATCCTCATCGGCGGATTCCCGTGCCAAGACGTTTCCACGGTAGGCAAGCGCGCCGGCCTTGCTCCGGGTACGCGCTCGGGTCTCTGGGCGCACATGGCCGTAGCCATCGACGCGCTCCAGCCCGAATGGGTCGTCATCGAGAACGTCCGCGGGCTGCTGTCCTCACCCGCGACGCGGCCATCCGCAGAAGGAGATAACCATGACCGACGCAACCCAGGCGATGCATCCCCCGACGGCGCAACCCTTCGCAACGTGGAACCCGACCCGTGGCATCTGGGAGACTACGCAACTCGACCTCTTCGGGCTCTCGGCGCCGTTCTCGGCGATCTGGCCGACTTGCGGCTGGATGCAGGATGGATCGGCTTACCGGCTTCCCTTGTCGGCGCTCCTCACCAACGCTTCCGCATCTTCGCCCTCGCCCGGCGCACTGTTCCGCACCCCGCTGGCGACGGACTCATCGCGCGGTGGAGAGACTCTCGACCAGGTGCGAGCGAGACGAGGGACGATTGCGCTGTCGCACCAGATCATCGACTTCGCCCTCCACGGACCGGGTGGCTCATCGAACAGGAGAGCCGAATCGGAGACGCTGTGGTCGCTGATCGACGGACTGTTCAGCGATGGGGACGCTACGCCGACGCCATCACTCGTTGGGAACACATCACCGGGCGACCCGCGCAAGCGCCAGCCCTCCTGAACGACGCCGACGGCCCCCGCCCAGCACCGGCATTCGTCGAATGGCTCATGGGCCTGCCGACTGGATGGGTCACCGATAGCGGCGACCTGACGCAGAATCAACAGATCACCGCCCTCGGCAACGGAGTGCTACCCCTCCAGGCTGTGTCCGCGCTGTCACTGCTCGCCGCGTGAACGTGGGCTACGCGAGAGCGGCGTCCTCCGGTGCTCCCGGTGTCGTTCCCAGAGCGGCGAGCAGGCGGACCCGGACTCGCTGCTTGCGCTGCTCGAAGAACGAGGTGAAGTCGGCCAAGTCGAGCGGAAGGCCGTCGAGGTCGTCCTCGGCAAGGTACGTAGCTCGCTTGTTCTCGCTCGGGAAGGCGGTGTCCATCCACTCCGCAGGCAGTCCATCCTGCTTCTCGATGTTGGCGGCCCCACCCAGCAACTGAAGGTTCGGCAGCAGGCATGCGGCGGCCAAGTAGTCGTCGACCTTAATCGAGCGGGACGCCGGCACCGAGGAACGGGACATATTCTCCACGACGGATCTTCGAGCACTTCGCCACGCTCGCTGGTAGGGAGCTGTCAACTGACTCGCCGCTCGTGAGGACACCTGGCGCCGAATATACATCGTACAGTGTATAGTCATCGTATGCTGACTATTTCCGATCGACTCGACGTGATGAACCGGCTCGGCCGAGCTATGGCCGACCCGACCCGCTCCCGCATTCTGCTGACCCTGCTGGCCGGGCCGAGCTACCCGGCGGTGCTGTCCCGCGAGCTGGGGTTGTCGCGCTCGAACGTGTCGAACCATCTGACATGCCTGCGCGGGTGCGGGATCGTGGTGGCCGAGCCCGAGGGCCGACAGACCCGCTACGAGGTGGCAGACCCGCACCTGGCCCGCGCGCTGACGGCGCTGGTGGATGTCACGCTTGCGGTCGACGAGAGCGTGCCGTGCATGGACCCGGACTGCGGGGTCGAGGGTTGCCAGGCGGGGGAGGTGCGGGCGTGAGCGCGGTCACAGGTTCGCAGGTCGAGCACGTCGACCTCGACGACCACGATGATGACGATGACCGGCCGTGGTATCGGAGCCCGAGCGTTCTGATCCCGATCGCCTCCGGCGTCGCGTTCGCCGCCGGCCTGGTGTGCGAGTGGACCGGCGCGGAGACCGCGGGCCTGGTGCTGTTCTGGATCGGCCTGCTGCTGGGCGCTTACACGTTCGTGCCGGGCGCGCTGCGCAAGCTGTTCACCAAGGGCAAGTTCGGCATCGGGCTGCTGATGACGATCAGCGCGACCGGCGCGGTGATCCTCGGCTACGTCGAGGAGGCCGCCGCGCTGGCATTCCTGTACTCCATTGCGGAGGCGCTGGAGGACAAGGCGATGGACCGCGCCCGCGCAGGGTTGCGGGCGCTGTTGAAGCTCGTGCCCGACACCGCACTCGTCAAGCGCGGCGACGCCACCGCCGAGGTCGAGGCGAAGGAGCTGCGCGTCGGGGATGTCCTGGTGGTCCGGCCGGGCGAACGGATCGCCACCGACGGCACCGTGCGGGCCGGGCGAAGCAGCCTGGACACGTCCGCGATCACGGGTGAATCGATCCCGGTCGAGGTCGAACCGGGCACCGACGTCTCGGCCGGGTCAATCAACACCACCGGCGTGCTCGAGGTCGAGGCCACCGCCGCCGGCACCGACAACTCGCTCACCACCATCGTGGAGCTGGTCGAGCAGGCGCAGGCCGAGAAGGGCGACCGTGCCCGCCTGGCCGACCGGATCGCCCGCCCGCTGGTGCCCGGCGTGATGATCCTCGCCGTGCTGGTCGGCGTGCTTGGGTCGCTGTTGAGCGGCGACCCTGAGCTGTGGATCACCCGCGCTCTGGTGGTGCTGGTCGCAGCCTCGCCGTGCGCGCTGGCGATCGCCGTCCCGGTCACCGTTGTTTCCGCGATCGGCGCGGCGTCGAAGTTCGGTGTGGTCGTGAAGTCCGGGGCCGCGTTCGAGCGGTTCGGCGGCATCCGCCACCTCGCCGTCGACAAGACCGGCACGCTGACCCGCAACGAGCCCACGGTGACCCGCGTCGTCACCACCGGCGCGACCGAGAATGAGGTGCTGGCGTGGGCGGCGAGCCTGGAAGGTCACAGCACGCACCCGCTGGCCGCCGCGATCACGAAGGCCGTCCCCGACGCCCCGACCGCGCACGACGTCACCGAGACCGCCGGGCGCGGCATCACCGGCACGCTCGGTAGTGCCCGTCTCGCCGTCGGTAGCCCCCGCTGGCTGGATGCCGGATCACTGGCCGACCAGGTGCGGGCGATGGAGTCCGAGGGGATGACCGTCGTCATCGTGCACCGAGGCGACCAGCCGGCCGGGGCGATCGGGGTGCGTGACGAACTGCGCCCAGAGGTTCCCGAGGTCATCGCCACGCTGAACCGCCGCGGGATCGGGGTGACGATGCTCACCGGCGACAACGCCCGCACCGCCGCAGCGCTGGCCGACCAGGCCGGCATCAGGGACGTGCGCGCCGAGCTGCGCCCCGAGGACAAGGCCACCGCCGTCGCGAAGTTGTCGAAGTCTCAGCCCACTGCCATGATCGGGGACGGCATCAACGACGCTCCCGCGCTGGCGGCCGCGGATGTGGGGATCGCTATGGGAGCCAAGGGCGCCGATGCTGCGATCGAGTCGGCCGACGTCGCGTTCACCGGCCACGACCTGCGCCTCATCCCACAGGCCCTCGCCCACGCCCGCCGCGGCCGCAACATCATCAACCAGAACGTCGTGTTGTCGATCGCGATCATCGTGGCGCTGCTGCCGCTCGCGATCACCGGAGTCCTCGGGCTCGCCGCGGTCGTGCTTGTACACGAGGTCGCTGAAGTCGTCGTCATCCTCAACGGGCTCCGCGCGGCGCGGCGCACGAAGGCATGACCGATCCCCTTGACGGCTCCGCTCCCTCCCCGGGAAAAGCGGATGCCGTGGAAGCGAGTTCTGCCGGCCCGGCGGCGGCGCGCGTCCGGCTCCGCTGGTTCCTGCTCGCGTGCGCCGTCGCCGCCGGCGCGGTGCTGATCGACCAAGGCAGCAAGGCACTCGCCCTCGCTCAGCTCAGCTCAGCGAGGATGACCGCAATCCCGCTCTTGGGAGACTGGCTCGGCTTACAGCTCGCGTTCAACCCCGGCACCGTCATGTCCTTAGGGTCCGATTCAACGTGGCTGCTCACCGTCATCGCGACCGCGGCGTCCATCGCCCTGCTCATCGCCGCCGCGCGCGCTCCATCGGCCGGGTGGGCGGTCGCGATCGGCCTGGTGTGGGGCGGCGCAGTCGGCAACCTCCTGGACCGGCTGTTCGCCCCTCCCGGATTCGGCCGCGGTCATGTCACCGACTTCCTCGCCTACGGCAACCTGTTCATCGGCAACCTTGCCGACGTCATCCTCGGTTTCGGCGTCGCCCTGGGCGTACTGCTTTACCTCCGAGGCCCAAACCACACCAGGAACGGACAATGATGGTCGCAGAGTATCAACGGCACGCGGCTGCCGGAACCGCTGGGTCGCCAGGCGGCTGTAACGCGGCGGTGGGCGCATGATCCTGTCCTCCGTCCTGCAGGCGATCGGCCTATTCATCGCCACGAACATCGATGACATCATCGTGCTCTCCTTGTTCTTCGCCCGAGGCGCGGGCCGGCGCGGGACCACCGCCCGAATCCTGGTCGGACAGTACCTCGGGTTCGCTGGCATCCTGGGCGCTTCCGTGCTGGTGACGCTCGGGGCGGGAGCGTTCCTGCCGCCGGAGGTCATCCCCTACTTCGGACTCATTCCGCTGGGGTTGGGACTTTGGGCTGCGTGGCAAGCCTGGCGCAACCGCGGTGCCGACGATGACGATGAGGCAAAGGTCGAGGGCAAGAAGGTTGGGGTGTGGACGGTGGCCGGGGTGACCTTCGCCAACGGCGGGGACAACATCGGCGTCTACGTCCCGGTCTTCCTCAGCGTGGGCCCAGCGGCCGTGGTGGCGTACTGCATCGTGTTCCTCGCCCTGGTCGCCGCCCTCGTCGGCCTGGGCAAGTTCGTCGCCACCCGCCGACCGATCGCCGAACTCCTGGAACGCTGGGAACACATCCTGTTCCCGATCGTGCTCATCGGCCTGGGCATCTTCATCCTCGTCAGTGGTGGTGCCTTCGGCCTCTGAACTCGTAGCCGACTGCGTAGATGGCAGCGTGCTGTGGTTGCTACCTGGCGGCTGAGTGTCCCGGTGCGCTCCGCGTGTGAGCGGCCCAGACGACGTGCTCGGCGCCGCTGCCTCAACTGAGCCCACGCTGACCGCGTAGGCGTCGATCACGCGGTCGGTGCCGGTGTTGAAGGCGTCGCGGATATCACTTGGATCACCACATCGCTGGGCCCGGCTCTTGTGTCAGGCGCAGCAGGAGGTGGGGAGTTCGTTGCGGAAGAGGTTCGCGGTGAGGCGGATGCCTTCGGCCATGGTGAGGTAGGGGGCCCAGGTGTCGGCGAGTTGGGTGACGGTGAATCCGGCGGTGATGGCGTAGGTTGCGGCGAGCATCATCTCCCCAGCGGTGTCGGCGAGGGCGTGGATACCGAGGACTTTGCCGGTGTCGGCGTCGGCGACGACCTTGATGCCGCCGCGTGTGTCGTGGTTGGCGATGGCCCTGGGCACGTCGGAAAGTCGTAGGAATCGGCAGGCGCACCGGTATCCGGCGGCGATGGCGCTGGCTTCGGTGATCCCGGCGGAGGCCAGTTGGGGTGAGGTGAACAGCACAGACGGCAACCCGGTGTAGTCGACTCGCTCGTCGTGACCCAGGGCGTTGTGCGCGGCGATCTTCCCAGTCCTCGCGGCGACGTACACGTACTGGGGCACGTCAGTGACGTCACCGGCGGCGAACACAGCCGGGTTCGTGGTCCGCTGCTGCTCGTCTACGATGACGAAGCCGCGCTCGTCGGTCGCGATACCCGCAGCAGGAAGGTTGAGCCCTTCGGTGCGCGGGGTGCGACCGGTGGCAACGAGGACACGTTCACCGGTCGCGTCCTTCCCGTTGCGGGTCGTCACCTGGACCAGGCCCTCGTGCTGGGTGATCGTGGCTGCGCGGTCGCCGATGACGCTGATCCCCTCGGCCAGGAAGGCCTTGCGGAGCTCGGATGACAGTTCCGGTTCGGCGTGCGGGGCGAGCCGACCGATGACGGTGACCTCTACTCCGAGCCGGGCGAACAGCTGCGCCTGTTCCAGGCCGACGAAGCCACCGCCGATCACCACGAGCGACGCGGGCAGTTCCGTCAGTTCCATCGCTGTGGTCGACGTGAGGTAATCAACCTGCTCAAGCCCAGGGATTGCCGGCACGTGCGGCTCGGCGCCGGTGGCGACGAGATACGACTTCGCGCGCACCGGTCGTCCATCCACGAGCAGGGTTCCCGCGTCTGTGAACGTTGCAGTGCCCGGGAGGATGTCAAACCCGTAGGCAGCGGCGATGTCGGCGTACTTGGTCTGGCGGAGCATCCCAACCAGATCATCCTTCTGCTCGATGAGCGCGCTGAGATCGACCATCCCAGCAGAGCTGGGGGCGCCTGAGAACGGGTTCGTGAGGGCGGAGTGCCGGGTGTGCGCGGCCGCGAGAAGCGTCTTGGACGGCACACAACCCACGTTCACGCAGGTACCGCCGAGGGTTCCCGATTCGATAGCGACCACGCTGGCCCCCTCGAGGCGCGCGTGGATCGCTGCGGACATCGCCGCCCCGCCCGTCCCGATCACCACGAGATCAACCTCTGTGTGCTGTGTCACGATGCCTCCTCAAGTTCGAACCGGCCACTCATGCGGCCACTCCTGAAAGAATGGACCTTAAAGTATGCTTGAAGGTCAAGTCGGTGGCGGAGGTGACGATGCGGATCGGAGAACTCGCGGGGAAGGCGAAGACGAGGGCGTCCACGCTGCGGTATTACGAGGAGCGCGGGCTGCTCCAACCTCCGGAGCGTACCCCGGCCGGGTACCGCAACTACGGCGACGAGGCGGTGCAGCGGCTCGAGTTCATCGACCGGGCCCGCGCAGCAGGGCTCACCCTCGCGCAAACCGCCGAGATCCTCGAAGTACGTGACGCGGGCGGGTCGCCGTGCGGTCATGTTCGAGACCTCCTCGACCGGCGACTGGTCGAGATCGACGAGCAGCTTGAGCATCTCCGCCTGCTCCGTACCAGCGTCGCCGAGCTCCGCGCGAACGCAGCACAGACGTCGCCGGAGGCCTGCACACCCGAGTCGATCTGCCGGTACCTCTGACCAATCGGCTGAAGGGTCTTGCTGCCCGGAGGGAACCGTTGTCTTGTCCGCGTAAGGTTGTCGCGCTCGTGGTAGTTCGTCAGGAACTCGTAGAACGTGTACGACTGCGCGGTCTCGGGCTTGAAGTTCCAGAGCAGGAAGGAGCCGACAGGGTATCCGTGCTTCAGACAAATTCACGATGGATAGCTGGCATCAGATACTCGCGCTTGTGGATGGCGGTGAGCATCTCCTCGATGCTGCGCCGGGTCTGGAAGGACATGCGGCTCTCTCGATACGGGCTGACGGGTGGTCAGACTACGGTCTCGTCGTTGACGGCGACGACGGTGTCGTAGAGGCCGTAGCGACGCAGGCCCTTGTGGGACTCGATGCCGGTGTAGGACAAGGAGGAGTCCTCGTAGCGGCGGAAGGCGAAGACGGCCTGGTTCATATGGGTGGCGTTAAAGACGCCGAGATTCACGAGGAGGTGGAAGTCCTCGACGGTCAGTCCGGTGACGGTGCGGAACAGGCCGGGTTCGAGCTTGGTGATGACGTCGGTAAGAGTGTTCTCACGGAAGTCGGTCAGGTACATGAATGCAGGGATGCGGGTGGCGAACTTGACCAGCTTCTCCTGAATCTGCTTCCGCTTGGACTTGTACTCCTTCTCCTCCGCCGTCAGCTCCTTCTTCTCCGCCGGAGTGATGTCCTCGCCCTTCTCCTTCTTCACCTTCTTCACGGCGTCACTCTTGTTCACGACGGTCTCGAAGATGTCGTTGCCGAGTGCACGGAAACCCTCGATGTTCATGACGGCGTTGAGGGCGTCGGGGCTGTTCATGATCTTGCGCAGGGTTTCGTTGTCGACGTTGACGAGGATCGCGGACTCCCACTTGCGGGCCAGGAGGGTCGCGGAGGTGCCCGACATGGCGATATCGAGGATGCCGCCGGCATCGACCTGGGTCATGTTCGACCCGTCGTAGGCCAACACGGGCAGGAACTTCACGAGTTCCTCTACGGCTTGCTCGGGGTTCGGCGTCTCCGGTGAGAGGCCCGCGCCGTAGTCGGCGATCTGACGCAGCGCGCGGGTCGGCGCGAAGTCGAACACGAAGCACACCGGCTTGAGGACGGCTTCGGCGCTTGGGTTGTCGCCGTCGGGGTTCTTGATCGACCACGGTGACTGCACACGGAAGGCTGCCTGGAAGTAGGTCTCGGGTGAGTTGAGGTTGCGCAACATCAGGATCGAGGACCACTGCTTGACGGTGACGCCCGTGGTGAGCTTGCCGCACGACAGGGTGATCGTCTTCGTGTCGTGGCCGTCGCCGATCGCCGCCCGCACTGGCGGGAGAGCATCCAGCCCGATGCCCGCGCCGGGACCCGCGACGACGAGGACCTTGTAGTCGTGCCAGAACACGTTCTGCTTCTCCGCGAGCAGGTTCGACATTGCCTCGCAGGCAGCAACGTTGGGCAGGAACCAGAACGAGTGCTGAAGGTACGGCAGGAGTCGGACATCGGAGTACGGGAATGGCGGGCGGGTGCCCATTCGCATCGCGTCGACCTGGGTGGGCAGGTGAGCGCCGCGGACGAGATCGAGCCACTTCTGCACGTCGGTCTTGCGGGTGAACTCGGCGTCCTTGCCGGCGCCCTTTGCCTCGAAGAACTCGTTGAGGTCGAACTCGTCGAACTCTCCCTGATTCGCAACGGCAATCAACTCGTCAGGCATCTGGTACGTGAACAGACGCATCTCCGGGAGTGCCCCGTACGGGTTCCAGGCGTCCGGTTGCGCGACGGCGTACTCGGCCTTGGCGCGCTGCTCATCGGTGTAGGTCCAGTTGAAGATTTGCTCCTCGATAAACTCACCGGTTGCCAGCGCCTTGAATGGCGTGCCCGACAGGTACAGGTAGGCGCGGGTGGTGATCGGCAGGAAGTCGTCCTCGTCGTTGCCGAGTTCGTCAAGCTCCTCGTCGAAAGCCACGAGGCCGTCGTTGTACTCCGCGGCCAGTTCCTTCTGCTTGACTTTCTCGTCCTCGCCCTCGAACAGCTCCTTGGCGGACTCTCGCCACGCACCGAAGTGGTATTCATCGAAGATGACGAGGTCCCAGTTGGTGGTGTGGACCCACTCGTTCTTCGCCTTGATGAGGCCGGTCTTCCGATCTCGCCCGAGTAGGTCCTGGAACGAACCGAAGTAGACCAGTGGCCGAGTCTTGTCCGCCTCATCTGGGTTGCCCCCGGTGGCCGAGGAGAGGTACTGCCAGCCGTCGAAGTCGGCGTGAGACTCCAGGTCGGTCTGCCAGGCGTCCTCCACTGCGGGCTTGAAGGTGACCACGAGGATGCGTTTGGCGCCGAGCCGCTTCGCGAGTTGGTAGGAGGCGAAGGTCTTCCCGAAGCGCATCTTGGCGTTCCACAGGAACCGTGGCACCGCGTGAGAGTCCTCGGCCCAGATGGACTCGTAGTAGCCCTCGGCCTTGTCCACGGCGCTGGCTTGCTCCGGGCGCATCGGAAACTTCTCATGATGGGTTCCACTGAGCTTCACGCCTGTGCGAAGCTCAGTGATCGCCGTGCGCACATCGTCTGGGGTGCACCGCATCCACTCTCGCGCTGAGCCGAAGATCGGGTTCTCGAAGCCCTTGTCGATCAGCCGTTGGCGCACATCTGAGTCGCGAAACACCGTCCCGTCGCCTCGTTCGGCGAGCTCATCAACGTGCAGCGTGTATGCCTGTTGCATCTGCCCCTGAGACTCGCGGATGCGCGCGTTCACATCCGCCTTCGTCGTCTGTCCCACCTTGAGAAGGCCCGCGTAGCCGACTGGTGGATCGTTCGGCGACCACGCATAGATACGCAGTCGTGCCTCGGGCTTCTCCGGGAGAAGCTGATCGATGTCTCTACTCATCGCCGTCCTCATCGGAACCAGGCACGTCGTTGCTCGGACGCTCGGCGATCAACGACTCTATGAATGAAACCTGCTCACTATCGATGTCGTAGCGCTCATAGAGGTCACGATCAGTCCAGACTCGATCCATCGAGAGCCTTGGGACAAACAGGTAGGAGTCGCGAGTGATGTTCTGGGTGATCTTGCGAAGCGAGACGAGGAATCGAACGAAGCGCGTCCGCATGTAGATGGCCAGATTCCGAGCCTCTGTTTCGGAGTCCACAACCCCGATCACGAGGTAGGTCTCGGTACACGCGGTACCTGGGCCGGCCACGACCGGTTCGCCCAGAATCGTAACGTCATCGCGGCCACTCGTTCCGTGGGCCTTGACCAATAAGACCTTCCACTTGTCGACCCATTCGACGTTGCTCGTAATCGCAGATCGCTCCATGTACGACTCAGTCTGGTTTCCATACACCAGGACTGGATCATTCAACCCGACCGGAGTCGCCTTGCCCCTTTGGTTCGTCAGCCCAAATGGCTTCCTGGCAGACACCACATCGCCGAGGAGAGGCTCCGACTCTCCGTCAACTCTGTTCGCCCTCACCTTGTCCAGAATCCGCACGCCCTCGTTGCGACGCACGAGCACGTCATAGGCGTCAAGCATCCGAAGTGCGGGTTCGCCGATAGCCTCGTCTCCGATCTTGGTGGTGACCTCGCACGGTCCCTCATGGTCTCGACTCCACAACCAGTACGACACGCCGCCTCGAATCTTCACGCCAGGAAAGACGTCGTACAGCTGCGGATGGTCGATGAGTTTCGCAAAGCGGTGGTCGGCGAGCATCCGAGCCCGGAAATCGTCCAGACCCTTCCCGCCCGAGAACCATCGCGACGGGGTGATCATCACGGCATAGCGAGGGTCGAGCGCGAGTGCCTTCTCGACGAAGAGATTGTAGATGGGCGTGGCCGACGCGCCGCCACCACCGCCTCCATCCCCCAACTGATAGGGCGGGTTGCCGATGATGACGTCGAACTGCATGTTGTCTCCGAACAGCTCGGCGATCCGAGCTCTGATGTCGTCGGTATGGATGAATGCGTAGGCGTGAGTTTCCAAGTCGTCACCGCGTGCGTAGCTGCCTTCGCTAGCACCGCAGTAGGTGCACTTGCGGTTGGTATAGACGGCGATCTCTTCGCGCGTAAGCGGATCAACCCGAAACTCGCGTTTGCCACCGCCCCAGGCGTGGTCCGTGCGATCGAACCAGATGTTGCCGTCCTCGGTCGTGAACGACCTGGCGATCGAGTGCGGGCCGTTGGCGAACTTCGAGCAATAGACACTCCGGCGAGCCAGCAGTGCAGTGAGCTGTGTGATCCCGATGCCGAAAACCTGACGGGTGAGGATGTGATCGACGCGCTGGGCGAGGTCAGGGAACGTCAGGATCAGTCCGTCGGTGAGGCGGCGAGTGATCTCGCGAAGGAAGACCCCCGACTTGGTGAAAGGATCGAGGAACGTGACATCGGGGTTGGTCCAGATGTCGGCGCCGTCGTTGGCGTCTGCCCACGCGGCGGCAAGCGTGTCGAGCATCTGGTTCGCGAACTCCGGCGGGGTGAAGACCTCATCGTTGGAGAGGTTCGCGATGCACGTCAACACATCCGGGTTGTGCCCTCGGAGGGTGAAAGGTGCAAGGGTCACGCGGCGGCCTCGGCGATCTGACTGACGGTCATCGTCGGGTAAGTCTGCGCGGGGACGAACAGGTCCTCGTCATCGAGCTCGCCGAATAGGGTTCCCTCGTACGAGGCGCGCTGAGTGAGGTCGTCGTAGCGAAAGTCGCGCCTCTGGAACTTGCCTTTGCCGAGGTAGCCCCACTCAGGAAAGGTGATCGGCTGGCCGCTTGGCACGGTCATGGTCAAGGCATCGCCCTGGACGATGTTCACGGCGAGAACCGCGCGGGCCGCTCGCGCCCACTGGTCATCGTTGCCGATACCCAAGAATGTGTTGAACACCTCGGCGAGATTGTGGCGGCACTCTTCGGCGTTGTCTGCGAGAAGTTCGATACCGTAGGTGCACATGAGCGCGAACAATGCGTAGTGGCGCTTCTCGAACTCGCTCTTGCCGTGCCGAAGCTCGACCGTGGCGAGCTTGCGAGCCAGGACGGGGATGAGGAAGTTGCCCGAGCCGCAGGCGGGTTCGAGTACGCGGGAGTCGATCCGCTCAGACTCGTGCTTAACGAGGTCGAGCATGTCCTCGACCATCCACGCCGGCGTGAACACCTCGCCGTGGTCCGCAACGCGTTGCTTGGACTTCACCAAGCGCTGGGCGTCTTTCAGGTTCATCTTCCCCCCTCCCCGTGCTCGTCGTTGTCATGAGCGTAGGAGCGTCCACCGACACCGGGATGGGCTACGTGGAGCTCTTGGTCACTGGCCGCCGCACCCGCGCGCACCCAGTCGTCTATCTCGCTGGCTTGGAACTTCCAGAGGCGTCCGACCTTGTGGGCGGGCATGGCCTTCTCGGCGATCCAGGTGTAGACGGTGTCTTTGGTGACCCCGAGGTGGGCGGCGATGTCGTCTGCGGACAGCCACGGCTCAGCCACGTTGGTCCTCCCTCGCTCAATGGCCCAGGCAGGCCAACACCCACGATGATACCGGCTGAGGTACGGCTTGAGTTGGGTTTCTCCGGGCGTGGCCGAACGAGACGGGTTTCGAGAGTGGCCGCTGCGTTCTGCCGATCAGCGTGGGATGCGCACCTTGAGCCAGGCGGTCACCGTGTTCCGCCAGCGGTCCAGATCGCTGTTCCAGCAGAGGGTGTGGCCGGCATCGAAGGTCTCAAGCTCAACGAGGTCCGGGCGAGCGTCTCGGAGTGCTTGTGAGAGCCGGATCGGCACGGAGTCGTCTCGGGTGCCGTGGAGGATCAGGGTCGGCGTGTTGAGCTCTACGGCTCGGGATGTCCAGTCGAAGGTGGGAAGTGGGATGCGTCCTGGCAGGCCGACTGTGCGTGCCAGTGGGTCGAGGGTGAGCCACGGGATCGCGAGGTGCCCGGCTGCTGCAGGCCATCCGCTGCGGGCGCAGTTGGACTTGATGACTTCGGTCCAGTTGAGGACTGGGGAGTCGAGTACGAGCGCGGCGATCAGTCCCGGATGTCGCGGGTGGTCGGCGAGCTGGAGAGCGACAGCGGCACCCATCGACCAGCCGAAGATCACGACCTGTTCGGCTCCTCGTCGGACGGCGTACCCGATGGCCTCGTCAACGTCGCTCGTCTCTGCGTAGCCGAAGGTCGTCCGGCCGGTGCCAACTCGCGGCCCTTCTGCTGTGTTGCGGTAGCTGACGACGAGGGAGGTGTAGCCGAGTTCGGTTGCGGCGAGGACGCCGCGGAGGGTGCCGGCGCGGGTGCTGCCGAGGCCGTGGATGTGGATGGCCCAGGTCGCGAGGTCGCCGTCGATGCGCCAGGCCGGGCATGGTCCTGCGGGGGTCGTGATGGTGATGTCGCGTGTGTGGAGTCCGGCGTCGGCTGGGGTGGCGTAGTAGATGCCGCTCCAGGAGGCGCAATCGCCGGTCTTCGGAGTGAAACCCGATGTGGTGCCCGTGATCCTGCGAGCGACGCGGGTGGGTCCTCGATCGACGGTATCTGTGGCGAGCTGCGCCCAGCCGCCGTGCTCGAACCAGAGATTGTAGATGCCTGGCGCGGCGGCCTGGTCGGTGCGGTCGAGCACGATCAGGTCGCCGTCGTCGGTGTACTCGACGCCTCGAACGGTGAGGTCGAACATTCGTGGGCCGACGGGTGCGGTGAGCCGCCGCGCGATGGCCCACCCGACCCCGGCAACCGCTGCCGCCGCGGCCCCAGCGCCGAGAGCGATGCGGCCTATCACGACTCCCGCTCCTCGACGTAGGGAACGGGCGAGGTCGTCGCGAGGGCACTGTCGCTTCCGACGAGGTGGCTCTCGGCGCGTTCGAGCAGGTCGCGGTCGTCGGTGCTGATGTCGAAGGTGATGCGAGGGTCGATCATCGCGTCGCGGATTTCGACGATCACTCGGTGGAGGTGCCCTTCGGGGTCTTCGCTACTGGCGGCGAGGGGGTCGGCCTGGCTCAGCCCGGGCCGTGCGCGCGTCGCCTGGTGCCAAAGCGACTCCAGCTGCGCTGTGAGGGCGACGGTCTGCCTCTGCCGGGCGCGGTGCTGAGCGCGACGGACGGCAGGCTGGATCGCGAACCCGGCACAGAGGAACACGAAGGTCAGGACGGAGAGCGGATCGTAGGCGGACTGGATAGTGTGCATGAGGTCGAGGTGGCCCGTGGCGTGGGCAACGTCCATGACGATCACGGCGAGGCAGAGCGCGACGCCGAACGCCGACCCCAGGCTCAACAGTGCCGCGGGGAGGTGCTGGATGCCGGTGTTGTGCCGGTACTGCCTTATGGCGAGGACGAGCATCGCCACGACAATGACGAGGCAGTAGGTGAAGTTGATGATCGAGTAGACCGCCGCCGCTGGCTGTGCGCCGAGGTCGATCATAAATCGTGTGGTAGTGGTGCCGCGGTCGATGAGCAGGAACGATGCGGTGATCGCGAGCAGCGCGACGAGCAGGACGGGGATGCTGACGGCGGCTCGGACGAGCCTGGGCCGGTACTCGCCGGTCTTCATGACGCCGCGGCCGAGGAAGAACAGCCCGGTCATCAGGAGCGCGTCCGCGATCAGGGTGGCGAGGTTGGTGCCACCGAGCAGTCGATCGACGGCGCTGTAGGCGGCATCCACGTTGAGCGTCATCGCGATGGCGATGGTGAGGGCGGCGTAGGTGATGCTTCGGTCGGTGCGTTTGCGTCGGAAGATGAGCAGGCTCGCCACGAGCGCCCACATGAGCGTTGCGACGAGCGTCTGGATCATCCGAATATCTCCGAGTATCTGGACTCTGCGAACACCGACCCTCGGATGCCGGCGGCGAGCCGGTCGGCGAGGGACTCGGCGGCGATCTCGGTTTCGCTGTCGAGGTCTTGCCGCCTGAGCAGGCGACCTCTGGTGTACGGCGGGATGTTGGGCAGCAGTACCTCCCCGACTGCACAGCCGTCGCCTTCGCCGTGGCCAAGGATCATGTGGGCGAGCTCGTGGAGCACGAACTGCTGGCGATGCAGCGCGGAGTCGCTGCGGGCGTGAAGCACGACGTCTTCGGCATCGGTGGAGAGCCAGAGCGCGCAGAGGCCGTCGTGGGTGTCGAGGTCTGCGAGTTCGACGACGCGGAGCCTACGGTGCCGCCGGTCTTGGACGGTGTGGAGGAGATCGTCAAGGGCGAAGGTATTGCCGAGCTCAAGGCCCGCGACGGCCGCCGATACGGTCTGTTCGATCTTCACGGTTCGCCCCTTCTCTGTAGGGAGCAGGGACCGGTGGCGGCTCCATCGTGCGGTACCGGTCAGTGCTCGGGCATGTGTGTCATTTCCTCGTCCAGGAACTTGGTGATGGCGTGGAGTGCTTTCGGCGAGATATCGCCGAGGGTGCGGGCAGCGTAGGACTTCACCTTCGCGGCACGCATGGACCGAACCAGGTCGAGCTGCGCAGAGACCTTCTCGGGAGTGGCAGCACCGTCCTCGCCGAGCAGGAACGCGGCGTCCACGTCGAAGAACTCCGCGAGCCCTTCGAAGACGGCGGGGTCTTGGACGTAGCGGTGGCCGTTGACCATGTACGTCCAGCGCGACCGCGACAGGTTGGTGCCTCGTTCTTGGAGGTAGCCGGCGATCTGCGAGTAGGTCGGCTCCGTGCCGGACTCGGCGACGGCGACATCCATCAGGAGCCGCAGACGTTTGGCGAGGTCTTCGGCCGCAGCCTGGCTCTCGTCTTCGGTCATGACGGTGACCCCCTTCCCTTCGCAACGGGCAAGGCATCGATGTAGTCCACCCAGAAGGTGGTTGTGCATGCTCAACCGTACTCGTTGAGCATGCACAAATCAAGGCTTGCGCATGCTCAACGGTCAGTGTTAGAACAGGACTCCGGGGCATTTTGAGCATGCTCAATGTTGCGTCCCGGTCTCGGCTCGGGCTGCCTCAAGGAGGTGAACGATGTCCAGCTCACGGTCTGGGCGCGGGTGTTCGCGCCTACCTGCCAGGTGTACCGCCGCGCGCAGCCGCGTCGCGGCCCGCCGAAGAGGAGGCCGGAGCATGGCATCGAACGAGGACGCCCGCGCGGCGCGAGAGGCGAAGCTCGACGAGCTGCACGAGAAGCTGACCGGCGCGGTCGAGTCGCTGGTCTCGGGTGACGACTGGCGCCAGGCGCTCGCCTTCGCGGCGCGGTTCCGGTCGCGGTCGTTCAACAACACGATGCTGATCTGGGTGCAGCACGAAGCCGCGTTCGAGGCAGGCCGCGTGCCCGAACCCTTCCCCACCCTGGTTGCCGGGTACCGGCAGTGGCAGGGGCTCGGTCGGCAGGTGATGAAGGGCCAGCCGGGCTACATGATCTTCGCGCCCGTGACGGGCCGGTTCGCCACCGCGACCCCTGCCGATGCGGGCTCGTGGCGGCGGCTCGGGCCGAGGGAGACGCCGAAGGCCGGCGAGGTGGTGCGCTCGCGGATGGTCGGAGCCCGGCCGGCCTACGTGTGGGATGCCTCCCAGACCGACGGAGAACCATTGCCAGTTCCGCCCGCTCCGACGCTGCTGGAAGGCGAAGCACCCTCGGGGCTGTGGGACGGGCTGGCCGGGCAGATTCGCGGCGCGGGGTTCGAGGTGCTGCGGGTGCCACACGAGGGGATGATCTCCGGCGCGAACGGCATGACCGACTATGAGGAGCGCACGGTAGCGGTGCGGGAGAACATGGACCCTGCTGCGCAGGTCAAGACGCTCGCGCACGAGCTGGCGCACGTGCTGATGCACGATCCCGACGACGAGGAAGCACGTCAGCATCGCGGCATCCGCGAGGTCGAAGCCGAGTCCGTCGCGCTGATGATCGGTGCCGCGCACGGCATGGACACCACCGGGTACACGATCCCGTACGTCTCGACCTGGGCCGCCCGCGTGGACGGCCAAGAGCCCGTCCAGGTGGTGCAGTCCACCGGCGAGCGGGTGCGGAAGACCGCGCTGGCGATCCTCGACCAGCTCGACACGCTCCAGGTCGGCGACGGCACCCCGCCCGGACTCGAACGCGACGCTCCCAGTCCGCGCACCTCCCGTACGGCTGCGAACTCGGTGGAGACCGATCGTCCGCGTGCTGCGTCGGCGCCAGCGCTGGCAGTGCGGAGGCTGTGATGCCCGAAGCATTCGATGTCCTGGCGGCGCTCATTCGCGTGGATCGTTCACCGAGCCTGGGGCTCGCGGCGCGGAGCCTCGCGGCGGCTGGCGTGCCCGTGTTTCCGTGCGTCGTCGAGGGGAAGCGTCCGCTGACCCGCCGTGGGTTCCTCGATGCGAGCAGCGACCCGGAACAGGTTGCCGCGTGGTGGTCGCGCACACCGAACGCGAACATCGGCATCCCGACCGGCGCTCCATCCGGCGTTGTCGTCGTCGATGTCGATGTCCACGGCCCCCACGACGGCCGCGCGGCGTTCCAGCGCGCCACCGACGCGGGGCTCGTCGATGGCGCGGGTCTGCTCGTGCGCACACCCACCGGAGGCGCGCACGTGTACTTCCCGGCGACCCCGGGCCGCGAGCAGCGGTCGTGGCAGGCAGCCACCGCGGGCGTCGACTTCCGGGGCGACGGCGGCTACATCATCGCTCCTCCCTCCCGGCGAATCATCGACGGCAGTGTGTGCCGCTACGAGGTCGCGGACATCGCCGCGCACTCGGTCGGTCATGTGGACGCGGCCCGTCTGCGGGACTTCCTCGACCCGCGCCCCGTCGCTCCACTACGCGCCAGCAGCGGCTCGATGGATGAGGATGCTGAGCGGTTGGCGACGTGGGTCGCTGGGCGGGGTGAGGGCGAGCGGAACCGAGGCCTGTTCTGGGCTGCCTGCCGCCTCGCAGAGAACGGCGTCTCGCCCGCCGAGGCGCTCGATGCGCTGGGTGCTGCGGCACAGTCGGCGGGTCTGGGTGATCGCGAGATCACCCAGACCGTGCGCTCCGCCTACCGAGCCACCCAGCCCGCATCCGAAGTGACGCCCGGCGGCCGGAGCCAGAGCGCGGGTCGGTGGTTCGGTCGCTCGGCGAGCCCACCGTCCGCAGCCTTGGGGAGGGCTGGGCTGTGAGGCGTGAATCGGGAGGGCGGCGCTGGGCCGCGATGACGGCGGTCGCGGGGACGGTGTTCATCGCCGCCGGGGCGTTCTGGCTGTCGTTCACGTCGTTGGCCGATCTGGCTGCTCGCTCCGGGATCGGGGCTGGGCAGGCGTGGGCGTGGCCGCTGATCGTGGACGGCATCATCGTCGTCGCCACGGTTGCCGTCGTCGCGCTCGCCGGGCAGCGCTCGGCCTGGTATCCGTGGGCGCTGCTGGTAGGCGGCGCGCTCGTGTCGGTGACGGCGAACGCCATTCATGCTGTCGTCGCCGCGGACGCCGACGTGCCAAGGATGCTCGCGGCCTCGGTCGCCGCGGTGCCGCCCGTCGTGCTGCTGGCCATCACGCACCTGACCGTGATTCTCACCCGCACCACCGACCCCCATGCGGAACCCGCCACTGCCGACTCGTTCTCGACGAACACCGCGGATTCGATGCCTGCGCTGCCGCCTGGCGAGATGGAGGCCAACCGTCGCGATGAGGGTGTGGCGGATCGGCGGGCGCTGGGGTGGGAGCTGCGCGAGGCGGGCTGGTCGAACAAGCGGATCGCCCGCGAACTCGGGGTGCATCCGTCGACGGTGGGCCGCTGGTTCGCCGTCGCGCACCTCACTGACACCACTGACACCGCCGACGAGCGGGAGGAGACGATCCCATGAACACCACTGAGAACCCCCAGCGCAACGATTCCGCGAGGCCCGATCCCGCACGGCTGGTGCCCGAGGAGCCGCGGGAGCGCCCCGAGTCGGTCGAAGTGATGAGTACGCCGGAGGCGGTGCGGGCCGCGCCGGTCGCCCGCGACGACAAGCGGCACGCGCTCGTTCGTGGGCGAGGCGTGGAGTGGGTGCGCCCCACTGACTTGATCGCCCGGCACTCGGCGCACGCGGCCGGGCGGGGTCTCGACTTCCAGGCCGAGCTGGCAAGCCGCACCCGCACCCCGCTCGGTGCAGGTGTTCGTCGTCTCGGGGATCGCGCCCGGCGGTTGCCGCCGATCTCGGCGTTCGGGTGCAGCACCGCACCTGCCTCGCAGGTGTCCCGCTCCGGGGTCTCGATGAGTTGACGGTGGTGACAGGTCATGGCTGCGACGGCATCGGCATGCAGGACGCGCTCGTGGGAGCGAGTGCGCACCTGCCTGCCAGGAGGTGCCGACACCATGACCAGACCAACCAGCACCAGCACCGAGCAGACGGCCGACGGGGCTGAGGACTTCACCACCGGCGAGGGCCTGCGTGCCCTGCTCAATCGCCTCGCCGAGGGCGGCGAGGATGCCTGGGTTCACGACCCGGTGGCCCGCGACCTGATGGAGTTCGCCGCCGACAAGTACCGCGCGCTCGCGAGGAAACACAGGCTCGACACCTGGGAAGCGGTGACGGCGGCGTTCGACGCGATGCAGTACCGCTCGACCCGTGAAGCCAACGATCCGTGGGCGATCATCACCCACGCCGTGCGGATCACCTGCGTCTACGAGGAACGCGCTCAAGGTCTGCTCTGCTCGGTGCACCAGGCCCGCCGCGCCCACGTCTCGGCGTTCCACGACCCTGAACGATTCTCCGAACGCGACACCGCGCTGGCCGACTACCATCCCGCGTTCCACACCACCGACCTTCGTCCCAGCGACCTCGAACCGGAACCGCGCGACAGTCTCGGGTCAGCGCAAGCGTGCATGTCCGCTGGATCGGCGGCCGAGGACGCCATCGCGATGCTGTGCCTGCTCGACTGGCCGACCGACACGGCGCGTGCCGCTGTCGAGCACGTCTGCGGGGCGTTGATGAAGGCTGGCACCCGCCAGTCCGCCTACGAGGCACTGCGCCGCGATCGGCACGCGCGGGCACTGCTCGACCTGCCGCGCCGCTCCTGGGCCGCGCTGCTGAAGGCGCTGCTCGGGAACCCGCACCCGGCTTACGTGGCCACCAGCAGCGGTCGCGGCATCCTGCTCCGGCTGCTGCTGGGCGAAACGCTCGACCTGCTGCTCCGCGACGACGATCTGATCCTTGCGCTCGCACTGGCCGCTCCGAGTGGTGGAGGCGGTGAGTCGTCGTGATCGAGCCACAGATCGGCAGCATCCAGCTCGACCGCACCGTCGAGTCGATCCTCGTCGGCACCCGGCACCGCGCCGACCTCGGCGACATCGACGCCTTGGCCGCGTCCATCGAGCGCGACGGGCTGCTGCAACCTCTCACGATCACCATCGATGGCGTGCTGGTGTGCGGGGCACGACGGCTCGCCGCGATCAAGATGCTCGGCTGGCGCACCGTCAACGTGTGGGTTCGCAGCGGTCTGTCTGACCGGCTCGGGCAGCTCCTCGCCGAGCAGGACGATAACATGCTGCACAAGCCCTACACACAGCTCGAAGCCGCCGGCCTGTACCGCGAGATCAAGCAGGTCATGGCCGAAGACGCCGCCCGCCGGAAGTCCGCCACGCAGTTCAGCAGCGAGAACCAGCCGGGGAACGACGGTGGTGCAAACTTTGCACCACCGTCGAGCGGGCCACTCGGGAAGACCCGGGAGCAAGCGGCGGCGATGATTCCCGGCGGTGCGTCACACACGACGCTGGAGAAGATCGGCTACCTCGAAGACATCGCCAACAACCCCGCTCAGCCCGAGACGTTGCGCGCCGAGGCCGCCGCCGGACTGGAAAGGATCGAGGCCGGTGACCCGGTGCATCCGATCTACCAAACGATCCGCGACGCCGATACCACCGCGCGGGAGCGGCGCGAGGCCGAGCTGCACGCCCGCGCCGAAGCAGCCGTGGCCCAGGCGAAGTCGATCAAGAAGGGCAAGCGCACCCCACCTCGGTCCCTTCCGGTCGTCACCGACGAAGGGCAGCCCGTCCGCTACCCGGTCCGGGCGTTCATCCAGACCTGGGGCGAGCTGACGAACTGGTGGACCCACTACGACACCGACACCCTCGCCGCCGAACTGACCGACGAGCAGTTCGAGAACTTCCTCGCCACCACCGACGGCACCGTCCGGTTCGCCGACGCACTCCGCGTCGCCCGCGAAGGCACGGCGGAGCCGCCACGCCTCCGCGCGATCTGACCGCCGGCGTGGGTGCGGGGTGCGCACCTGCTCGGCATGAGCCCTGCATCCACTGACACCCGGAACCGCCGCCGACTCGTCACCCTCATCGCCGCCGGTATCGTCCTGCTGCTCCTCACGGGGGTCGGCGTCTACGGACTCCTGACTGGCCCACGCAACAGCACCAGCACCGATCCCGACCCGGAGCCCGGCCCGGTCACCACGGCACCGCCGACCGTGGAACCGAGCACGCCGCGACCGCCGGGGGTTCCTGCGGTTCCGCGCTCAGCCGATCCCGAGGCATTCGCTCGGGGCGTCGCGTCAACGCTGTTCGCCTGGGACACGGCTTCGGGGCTGTGGCCGCTGGACTACACCTCGGCGATCCTCACGGTCGGTGACCCCAGCGGAGACGAACAGGCCGGGCTGGCCTCCGACGTGGCCGCGTACCTGCCGACCCGCGACGCCTGGATCGAGCTGCGGCAGTATGCCACCCGCCAGCACCTCACCATCGACACCGCGTACGTCCCCGCCGCCTGGGCCGACGCGGTAGCGCAGGCCCAGCCGGGGCAGCTCGCGGCAGGGACGACGGCCGTAACGATCGAGGGCACCCGCCACCGTGCCGGAGTCTGGAACGGCCAACCGGTCACCAGCGAGCATCCGGTCGCGTTCACCGTGTTCGTCGTCTGCGCACCGACCTACCCGACCTGCCACCTGCTGCGGCTGTCTCAACTCGACAACCCGCTGCGCTGAAGAGGTTGGCGTCGTGTTCCGCAAAGCCGCCATCGCAGCCCTGGCGCTGCTGCTCTTCGCCCCCGCCGCCGCACTCCTCGGCATCGGGGTGCTGATGAACCCCGCTGCCGCCTACTGCGCCACCCCTGCCGGTACCGCGAACCTCGGCCCGATCCCGGACTCGCTCACCGTGACCACCACGAACGGCGAGACCTTCACCCTGAATCGTCAACAGCTCACGCACGCGGCAACGATCATCACCGTCGGCAACGGCATCACCGACGTGGGCCGCCCGGGAATCAAGATCGCGCTGATGGCCGCGCTCACCGAGTCCACACTGCGGATGCTCACCAACACCGGCGCATACCCTGAGTCGGCGAACTACCCGAACGACGGCAACGGCGGCGACCACGACTCCCTCGGCCTGTTCCAGATGCGCCCCCAATCAGGATGGGGCACCGTCGCAGAGTTGATGGACCCGCAGTACCAGGCCCGAGCGTTCTTCGGCGGGCCGACCGGACCGAACTACCCCTCGCCACGCGGCCTGCTCGACATCCCCGGCTGGCAACAGATGGACCCCGGCGAAGCCGCCCAAGCCGTCGAGGTCTCCGCCTACCCCGACCGCTACCGCAACTACGCGCCCGTCGCCGACAGCATCCTCGCCGCCCTCACCAACGGCGGCAGCACTCCGGTTGGCGTGGGTGGCCCGGCGGTCTCGTCGTCGCGGGTGGTATTCCCACTGCCCGAGGGCACCTGGGTGCTGTCCTCGCCGTTCGGGATGCGGGTGCACCCGATCACGGGCGAACGAAAGATACACACCGGCACCGACTTCGCCGCACCCGACGGCACGCCGATCCTCGCCGCCGCGGACGGCACCGTCACCATCGCCGAGTTCTCCGGCGGGTACGGCGGCCTCATCGTCATCGAGCACACCATCGCCGGCAAGACCGTCGCGACCGCTTACGCACACATGTGGCAAAGCGGCATCCACGTCCGTCCCGGCGATCGGGTGAGCGCCGGGCAGCACATCGGCGATGTCGGCTCCTCGGGCATGAGCACCGGCGCACATCTGCACTTCGAGGTCCGGCCCGGCGGCACGAACGGTGAGGCAATCGACGCCGCCGCCTGGCTCAACGAGCACGGTGCCGCGAACCTGCCGACGGCGACCAGCGGATCACCCGCTGCCTGCAACAACGCCACTGCGGGGACGCCGGTCGGTGTCGATGGAGACCCCGACCGGCTCGTCGACGATCCCACCAGCTCGGGCAAGATCACCGCCCGCCTGCTCCACCTCTACCAGCAGACCCTCGCCACGTTCCCCGACACCGGCTGGGGCTGCTACTCACCGCGCCCCGGCACCAAGTCCGAGCATCCCCTCGGCAGGGCGTGCGACATCACCTTCGGCAACCGCATCGGCCAGCGACCCAACCCAGAACAGCTCGACGCCGGCTGGAAGGTCACCAACTGGATGAAGGACAACGCCGACGTGCTCGGCGTCGAGTACCTGATCTGGCAAGGCCAAATCTGGTCCCTCGCCCGCGACTCCGACGGCTGGCGACCGTACAACGGCGGAGGCATGCACGACCCCGCCTCCATCACCGGAGGCCACTACGACCACCTCCACGTCACAGTCAAGGTGAACTAGCAATTATTACGTTAGATGTAATCCGCGACGGCCGGAATCGTGCGTATTCGCTGGTCAGGCAAGGGTACCAGGGGTCACTGATCTGAGCCTTGAACCCGGCTCTTGACCAGGGGAAACGCACCAAGTCTTACGTTAGATGTACTTTTCATACATTAGATGTAAGACTGTTGGAGTGGACTTCGAGGACGGGAACCGCGCCGGATCGGTGACGGCGTTGCGGGCGGGCAACGTGGCGTTGCTGCGTCCGGCGGAGCAGGTCTTCGATGACATGCTCACGGGCTGGTCGGCGCAGCAGGTCTCACGGATGCTGAACCCCAAGACGATCGGGGCGCGCTTGTCGCAGGTGCGCCGGTTCGCCGTGTTCTGCGGGAGCTTGCCGTGGGAGTGGTCGCCCGCCGATGTCGAGGAGTGGACGACCGAGCTGGTCTCCGGCGACAAGCCGTGCTCGCACGGCACGATCCGCTCGTATCAGAACGCGGTCGCGTTGTTCTGCGACTACCTGACCGACCGCCGCTACGGCTGGATCGAGCGATGCGAGGAACTGTTCGGCACTCATCCGGTGCAGGTCTGCCATGAGTGGAACACCGCGATCCACACCAGCGATCACGAGGCACGCCCGGCGGTCCGGCCACTGTCGCGGGAAGAGGTACAAGCCTTCTTCGACTACGCCGACGATCGCGCCGACCATGCTCGCACGCGCGGAAAGAAGGGCTGGAAGTCGGTGTTCCGCGACGCGACCCTGTTCAAGATGATCTACGCCTTCGGGCTGCGCCGCCGCGAGGTCGGGATGCTGGACCTGCATGACTTCACCCGCAACCCGACCGCGACCGAGTTCGGCCGGTACGGGGTCTGCAACGTCCGCTGGGGCAAGGCCAGCAAAGGCTCCCCGCCCCGTCGGCGGGCGGTGCTGGCGGTGTTCGACTGGACCCGCCCAGTGATCGAGGAATACGTCACCGACGTGCTGCCGCTGTTCGACACGGCAGGCGCCGGGATGCTGTGGCCGACCGAACGACAATCCAGGATCACGGGCAGCTACGTCGGGATGAGGTTCGCCGAGTACCGCGACGACCTCGGCTTCGACGCCGCGCTGCACCCGCACTGTCTGCGGCACTCGTATGTGACCCATCTGATCGAGGACGGCTTCGACCCGCTGTTCGTGCAGCAGCAGGTCGGGCACCGGTGGGGATCGACCACAGCCCTCTACACCGGCGTCTCGGGCGACTACCGCAACCGCACCCTGCGCCGCGCCCTGGACGCCGCGTTCACCCCACCGACCGCAACCGAGGAAGGATCACGCTGATGACGAAGACCGTCGCCTACCACTGGCACCTGCGCAAGATCATGAACGAGCACGGCATGAACGCCACCACCGAACTGGTGCCGCTGCTGGCCGACCGGGGCGTGGTGATGACCTCGACCCAGGTCTACCGGATCGTCACCGGCGAGCCGGAGCGGTTGAACATGCGGCTGCTCGCCGCGCTCTGCGACATCCTCGACGTCACCCCCAACGACCTGATCGAGCCCTACGTCGCCACCAGCTCGCGGCGCGGACGCAAGACCGGCACCACCGGCACCAGCACGCAGTCCAAGCCCAGCCGGAACCGTCCAACTCGCGCAGTCATCAAGCCTGCTGGGGACTGACCGGACCAGATGGCGAGCACGATCGTCCCCGGTGAGTGTTTCCGCTGCGGACGGGTGAGGAACCTGCGCTGGAACCACACACTCAACCGGGGTGAGTGTCGGGCTTGCCGCGCCCGCCGCTCACCCCAGGAGACCTGCACCGGCTGCGGCAGGCAGCGGCGAGTCAACGCCCGCACCAGCGACGGCGGCGCTATCTGCACCACCTGCTACGCCCGAAACCGCGCCGGTGAGGATGCTTGCGAGGGATGCGGCACTATCGGCCCGCTCGCCACCCGAGCTGGCGGGAAGTCCGATGGATCGCGGAATCTCTGCGTTCGCTGCTACCGGCACCCGCGTCGGTCCTGCGGCGTCTGCGGCCGGCTCAAGCGAGTCGCGTTGAAAGCGACCGCCGCGAGCCCGGACGTCTGCCCGACCTGCTACCAAGCGCCGGTCATCGACTGCTCCATCTGCGGCCAGCGGTCGCTCGGCCGGCGAACCACCAACCACGGCCGGCCCCGTTGCTTCGCCTGCCAAGCCACCCAGCAGATCGACGCCGCGCTCACCGGCCCGGACGGCACGATCCGACCCGAGCTGAAACCCGTCCGCGATGCCCTGACCGAGCTACGCCAACCCCGCTCGCTGCTGAACAACTGGCACGACTTGCCGAGCCTGCACCTGCTCACCGACATCGCTCAAGGCCGGCTCGACCTGTCACACGATGCTCTCGATGCCCGCCCGCAAGTGTTCTCGGTGACCTACCTGCGCGCGATGCTCGTCGCCTCCGGCGCGTTGCCGCCCCGGGACGAGAACGCCGCCCGGCTACACCGCCACGCCGCCGAAGCCGGCGCCGACATCACCGATCCCGAGCTGCGCGGCGTGCTGTCCCGCTATGCCCGCTGGCACGTCGTCGGCCGCGCCAAGACCAACCGCCACGGCCACCTCACCGCTCATGTCGCCGCACGCTGCCGCAGCGACATTCACACCGCCCACGCCTTTCTCGACGACCTGACCGCGGGCGGTCACACCCTCGACGACTGCCCGCAAGCCTGCGTGGACGCCTGGCTCAGCACGAGCCGCAGCACCCGCCTGGGGTTCGTCCGCTGGCTCACACGAGGCGGCTACCTACCCCGAGTCACGTTGCCCGAACCCGTCGCGGCGAAAGACCCCGCCCATCAGGTTGACGCCGAAGATCAGCTGGCCCTTGCCCGCCGACTCCTGCACGACTCCACCGTCGCCAGCATCGAGGATCGCGCCGCCGCCTGCCTGATCCTGCTCTATGCCCAGCCCGTCGCGAAGATCGCCGCCCTCACCACCGACGACATCGAGGTCCGCGACACGGGAACCTATCTGCGGCTCGGCCGCGAACCGCTGCTGCTGATCCCGCCTCTGGACGGGCTGGTCACCGCGCTACCGGTCGTCAAGCCGTTCGGCACTGCGAGCATCCTGGCTGATGCCCGGTGGCTGTTCACTGGCAAGAACGCGGGCACCCATCTTCATCCCGCTTCACTCATGCGGCGGATGAACCAGCTCGGCATCTTCACCCGCGCCAGCCGGAGCACCGCGCTACTGCACCTGGCCTCCACGACCCCGCCCGCCGTGTTCGCCTCGCTCATCGGCATCCACATCACCACCGCGACCCGCTGGGCTGAACTCACCGGCTCAGCCTGGAACACCTACGCCGCCGCCCGACGCTGACGACCAAGGTCACTCCCGCTCCGTCTGAAGCAAGGTCGCGGTCTGCTCTACCCAGCGTCGTTGCCTGCCCGTCTCGACAGCTCGCCGGTGATAGTGGGAACGGACCCACGCCACCGCGTCTTCTGGCGCGACACCGCTCATCGTTGCCAGCAGCGCCAAAGCCGTCCCGGTCCGCCCGATGCCGCCGCCACACCCGATCTCGACTCGCTCCTCACCGGCACGTTCCCACGCCTCACGCAGCGCCGTCGTCGCGTCGTCGGTCGAGTCCGGTAGCCGGAAGTCTCGCCACCGCACCCAGCGATGAGGCCAAGGACCAGGCGCTGGGTCACGGCCAAGTAGATAGACCGCGAAATCGGGGGCAGGCACATCGCCGCGCGGCCGGCGCACGCCGACGCCGCGGATGCGTCGCCCGTCGGGCAACACCACCACACCCGGCTCGTCAGTCCATGCGTCCACACTTCAACGCTAGCCCGACGGCGGCGGTCCTGCCTGCGCACCTCGCCAGCATGGATTTCGAACGCTTCGAATACTTGCGATCCCCGGTTGGTCAGTAATGACCACGCGACAAGTAGTGGTTAGTTGTCTGGATAACGCCGATTCGCCTGACTAGGCGAGGGTAGCGGCAGGCCGAGAAGCGGGTCCCGGAAGCGGCTGCTGGTGAGGAAGATGGGGACGTGGACTTCGGGGACGGGAAGCAGACCTGGATCGGTGGCGGCGGCGAAGCAAGTCTCGACGATATGCTCACTGGGTGGTCTGGGAGCGGTCCGGGTGCACGGTGTCGGTGCGGGGACAGGTGGCTCGCCGCCAGCTGTTCGACAGTGACACGGACGAAGGGGCACCGCGGCACCGATTGCCGCATATGGTCGAGCCGGTCGTGCGCGGTAAACTGGATGAGGACCTGGCCATCACCAGTTGGCCGAGTCAGCCAGCTCCGAGTCCAGGCCACAGCTGAGCAGACACCTCGAAGCCGATCCGGGTGTTCTGGCCCATACGGCTAGTTTTGCGGAGATCCTGCCGCGGGGGTTCCTTGTCCTGAGGAAGAGAGAGCACGAGTCATGGCGCGTCTTGCTGTTCTGGGTGGCACCGGCTATACCGGAGGCCACATTGTCGCCAAGGCGGTGCGGGCGGGGCACCACGTCACGTCCTACAGCCGCACGGCCCCGTCCGAACCGGTCGAT
This sequence comes from uncultured Leifsonia sp., assembly GCF_945957465.1. Lineage (GTDB taxonomy): Bacteria > Actinomycetota > Actinomycetes > Actinomycetales > Microbacteriaceae > Leifsonia. Next base: position 16,185 of record NZ_CAMFLC010000009.1, on the reverse strand, counting down.
GAGGTCACGTACCGGACGGGGTCGTTGACGGACGCGGCGATCCGCGAGCACGCAGTGGCCGGGGCGGATGTCGTGATCGGTGCCCTCGCCCCGCGGGGTGAGCTGGAGGACTCCCTGGCAGGGGTGTACCGGGAGGTGGCCGGCCTGGCCGCGGCCGGTGGGGTGCGGTTCGGGGTGGTGGGCGGGTTCAGTGCGCTACGGCCGGCGGAGGGGGCTCCGCGGTTCTATGAGTCCGGGGAGCTGCCGCCGGAGTTCGCCGCTGAGGCCCGGACGATGGGCGCGGTGCTGGACTGGTTGCTCAGCGACGCTCCGCAGGGACTGGATTGGTTCTATGTGAGCCCGGCAGCGAACTACGGCTCCTATGTGCCTGGTGAGGAGTTGGGCCGGTACCGGATCGGCGGGGAGGTCGCTCTGTTCGATGCTGAGGGGAAGTCGGCGATCAGCGGACCGGACTTCGCCGCGGCGATCGTCGCTGAGATCGACACGCCCACCCACCGGCGGGCTCAGTTCTCCGTCGCCTACTGAGTTCCTGGGCTCTCGCGGGCTCAGCCGCATGACCGCGCCGGCCCGGCGATCGTTACCGGGCGGGCACGCTCAGGAGGCCGGGCCTGCCGCACCGTCAGGCACGAGCGCGTGGGTCATCGGACGAGAAAGATGAGGATGGCCAGGCTCGCGGCGGCTGCGGTGAAGTACAGCGCGGCGATCTTGCCGCTGGGCTTGGTGTGACCGGTGGCGTAGCGGTTGTAGAGGGTTTGCAGCCGGGCTCGGAGGCGGTCTTGGTAGAGCAGGCCGATGATCAGGACCGCGAGGGTCGGCAGGGCGTAGATCGCGGTGTAGCCGATCAGCACGGGCACCGCGGTCTCGGGGCCGATGCCGGTGTCGATGAGGCGTTCGACGGCCAGGAACATCGGGAACGCGTTAGGGATGTCGCTGATCGTGGCGACCAGACCGAGCGGAAGCGCGGTCCAGGCGTTCACCCAGGACGGCAGCCCGTACCCGCGCCGGGGGCGCGCGGTGAACCGGCGGACGCCGAGAACGATGAAGACCACCGTGATGATCGTGAACAGGATGCGACGCAGCCACAGCGTCAACCCGTCCAGCCAGGTCTCGGCGGCGTTGAGCCCGAAGTAGAGCAGCAGCGTGAAGGTCCCGAACGTCACGAACGCCCCGACCGCGTACGCCCACCCGGTGGCCGCGGGCCGCTTGGCGGCCAGCAGGATCACCACGACGATCCAGATCGTGGAGACGTTGACCGAGTCCAGCAACGCCAAGCCCACCAGGGTGAGCAGCAGCCCCACAGTCACCACGGATCATGTGCGCCGCCCCCGCCGGATGTGCCGGGTGCACTGGGGGTCTCGGTCGTGTAGGCGAGGGTGGTGAGGTGGTTCGCGATCCTGGCCCGCATAGAGGGGTGCAGGGGTGTGGTGAGGGACTCGATGAGCCAGAGCCCGTCGGCGGCCAGGCGGGCGATGAGCTGGCTCAACTCACCCGGGGAGATGTCTGCATGCTCGGGCAGTGGCGGGGTCCACCGGGCCAGGACCCCGTTCCAGGGGGCGTGCATGGCGGGGTCGTTGACGGTTTCGAGCATCAGCAACAACTCGGCCCGGGTCGCGCTGCGGGTCGCGACCTGGGCGTAGGCGGCCAGACGCTCAGCATCACTGGCCCGTTCGGCGGGTTTGCCCGCGGCCTCGGTGAGAGCGGTCTCCCACTGTTCGGCGAGGTGCTCGTGCAGCGCCTGCAGCATGACCTCGCGGGTGCCGAAGTGATACAGCAGCCCGCCTTTGGTCATGCCCGCGGCCTCGGCCACGGCCTCGAAGGTCACCGCGGTGACCCCGCCGGCCTCGATCACCCCCAGGGCCGCATCGAGGATCTCGGTCCGCTTGCTGGGACGCATAGCCTCTGCCTCCACTCCCGCCCGGTCAGTGGTTGCCCGAGAAGGCCTGCGACTGAGTCCCCGGCCCGTGGTGGCGCAGCAACCGTCCGGTGACCGCGGCCCCGACCGCCAGGACCACGGCGAGGATGATCATCGTGACCAAGAACCCGGTGCCGAAGGCACTGCTCGCCGCCTCGATGATCGCCCGGTCCCCGCCCGCTGTCGCCAGCGCATCCGACAGGCTCTCGTGCGCACCCTCCGGCGCGCCGGCCGGGAGCCGCACGGTGGTGGTGTAAACGAAGGTGAGCAGGCTGCCCAACAACGCGACAGCGGTCAGGGACCCGAACTCATACGACACCTCCTCGACCGAGGACGCCATCCCGGCACGGCGGGCGGGCACATTGCCCACAATCGCGGTCGAGGCCACCGACATCGCCCCACCCAGCCCGGCGCCGGTAACCAGCAGCCCGGCAACCAACACACCGAACACGTCGGCCTGCACACCGATGATCACCACGACCACCCCGAGCGAGGCGACCGCAAGGCCCCCGGCGATCAACGGCAGCAGGCCGATCCTGTGCAGGAACGCCCCGCCCAACAGCGCGGTGGGCAGCGACCCGATCGCGACCGCCGCGACCAGCAGCCCGGCCTCCAGGGGGGTGAAACCCTCCACAAGCTGATACCGCTGGGTCGTGACCAGCTGGGACCCGCCGATCGCGAACATCGAGAACGCCGCCGCCAGCACCCCGGCGCTGAACGCGGGATTGCGGAAGATCGAGAACTCCAGCAGCGGCTGCTCCAAGCCCCGCTGACGGCGGACGAACAGCACCGACCCGACCACCGCGGCCACCAAGCCCGCACCAACGATCACCCAGTTCTGCGGGGAATGCGCGAGCTCCTTGATGAAGAACACCGCACCCACCAGCGCGACCATCGCCTGCAACGACGACACCAGGTCCCACCTCTTGGACGGGTCGGGGTCGTTGGGCGGTGCGATCAGCACCGCCGCGATCAACGCGGCGATCACCACGGGCACGTTGATCAGGAACACCGAGCCCCACCAGAAGTGCTCCAGCAGCACCCCGCCCACGATCGGGCCCAGCGCCGCACCCACCACCGCAAGGCTCCCCCACACCGCGATCGCGAAATTGCGCTCACGCTCAACCTCGAACGAGACCCGGATCAGCGCCAGCGTGGCCGGCATCATCGCCGCCGCGCCCACCGCCAGCACCGCACGCGCCGCGATCAGCAGACCCGCCGACGGCGCGAACGCCGCCCCCAACGACGCCACCCCGAACACCACCAGACCGATCAAAAACATCCGCCGGTGCCCGATCCGGTCCCCCAGCGTGCCCGAGCCCAGCAACAGGCCCGCCATCACCACCGGATAGGCGTTGATGATCCACAAGCTCTGCGACCCCGACGCCCCCAACTCCTCGGTCAACGTCGGCAACGCCGTATACAGGATCGAGTTGTCCAGAGTGATCAACAGCAGCCCCGCCGCCACCGTCACCAGCAGACCCCACCGCTGCCGCTTGCTCAAACTCACGTCATCACACCTTTCCGGAACCGAACTATCACCACCCGTAACTATACCATACGTACGGTACAGTTACGACTGGTGATAGGTGGCCGGGCTCCACACCAGCCTTGAACGCACAACCCGGACCCTCAGAAAGACACCGAAGCGGACAGCGCGCACGTGCAGCAGTCCCAACAGAGCCTCCCGAGAACCGGCACACCACCCGTCGCAACAGCCGCACCAACGACCCCACCCAGCTGACGCCCCCTGCACCCCGATGCACACCTGAACAGCATGGATTACGAACGCTTCGAATACTTGCTTACGCCGGTTGGGTGATCGGCGATGGGTGTCTTCCCCGACTTCGACGGGCTCGGCGGTATCGGAGACCTCCGCGCCGTGGTCGGCGCGCTCCTGACGTTCGTCCTGATCGTCGCCGTCCTCATGCTGATCGTCTCGGCGATCGTCTGGGCCATCGCAACGGCCCACGGCAACTACGCCACCGCCAGCAAGGGACGAACCGGAGTCCTCGTCGCCGTCGGTGCCGCCGTCCTCGCCGGAGGCGGCGTCGCCTGGATGAACTGGCTCCTCAACCTCGGCCAACAGCTCTGACACCGAACACCTCTGAGCCCGTTGATGCCCACGTCCTCACCGGCGTGGGCATTGCTATTCCGTCGCCGAGGGGTCACGGGTGCACCTGTGGCGTGTACCCCGTCTGCGAGTTCGTGGGCGGGCCGCCCGTCGCTAAGGAGTCCTACCGTGTTCGATCTGCTCGCCAACGTCATGTCCGCGCCGTTGCTGGTGCCGATGGACATCAACATTGACCCCAACACCGACGGCCTGCCGGGGATCAACCAGTTGCGAACCATCGTCGGCGCGGTGATGACCATCGGCCTGATCCTGTCCGTGCTCGCGCTGATTGTGTCCGCGATCGTGTGGGGCTTCGGCGCGAACTCGTCGAACCCGCACCTCGCCTCGCGCGGGAAGATCGGCGTCCTCGTCTCCTGCGGTGCTGCGGTGATTTGCGGCGCGAGCGTGACGCTCATCAACTTCTTCTGGAACGTCGGCCAGTCCGTCTGACCCGCCCCGTCGTCGAGAGCTGGTGTTCGTGATGGGCGTATGCGACGTTCCCGTGATCTCCTCGGTCTGCGATGCCGTCGGCGAAGGAGCTGCGTCTCTGGTCGCGGCCCCGTTCGACTGGCTCGCCCAGGCGATGGGTGCCGCCGCGGGGTGGCTGTTCGAGGCGGTCTGGTCGGTCTTCGACACCACGACGCTGGTGGATGTCACCAAGCCCGGTTACATCGCCGTCTACAACCTGTTGTTCGGTATCGCGGTCTTCGTGATGCTGATCTTCTTCTGCCTCCAACTCATTACCGGGCTGATCCGACGCGACCCCACCGCCCTCACCCGCGCCGCCCTGGGTCTGGCGAAGTCCGTCCTCGGGTCGTTCGTGGTCATCACGCTGACGGCGCTGCTGCTGGAGGTCGTTGATCAGCTGTGCATCGGGATCGTGCAGGCCGCCGGGGAAACGACCGAGTCGATGGGCGACAAGATCGCCCTGCTCGCTGCGGGGCTGGTCGGGATCAATATCGCCGCTCCCGGCGTGGGCGCGATCATCACGATCTTCATGGCCGGGCTCGCGATCACTGCCGCCGCGATCGTGTGGCTGTCCCTGCTCGTCAGGAAGGCGCTGCTGTTGGTGGCGGTCGTGTTCGCGCCGCTCGCGTTTAGCGGCGCGTCGTGGGATGCCTCGCGGGGGTGGATCGGGAAGTGGGCGATGTTCGTGGTCGCGCTGATCTGCTCCAAGCTCGTGCTCGTCGTGATGTTCCTCGTCGCGATCACCCAAGTCTCCGCACCGATCGACGCCGACCTCGCCTCGGTCAGCGACCCCATCGCGGGAATCGTGCTGATGGCGATGGCCGCATTCGCCCCGTATCTCACGTACAAGTTCATCGCGTTCGTCGGGTTCGACATGTACCACGCGATCGGCTCCGAGCAGGATGCCAAGAGCGCCCTCAACCGTCCGATCCCCGTCCCGACCAAGCCGCAAGGCGGCGGCGACCCGAAGAAGGTGCTCGACGGAGCCAGCAGTGGCGGCGGGAACGCGGGCGGAGGTTCTGGTGGAGGAAGCAGCGCCCCGCCACCGCCGAAGACCCCGGCACCGGCACACGCCGCGAGCGGCGGAGGTGCCGCCGCTGGTGGAGGGGCCGCAGCCGGCGGGGGCGGCGCAGCCGCGGCCGGTCCCGTCGCGGCAGGCGTCGTGGTCGGGGCGAGTGTCGCCAAGGGTGCCGCGACCGCCGGGCCGAAAGCCGGAACCGCGCTGGGAGCCCAGGGCGAGCACGCCGCCGACGCCGCCGCGCAGACACCGCCACCTCCCGCAGCCTCGCCTGCGGCACCGCCGTCGAGCCCGGCACCACGACCGCCGAGCACCGACCCGTCACCGCCACCGAAGCAGCCCCCGCCGCCCGCGCCACGCCCACCGAAGGAGTAGACGATGAGCAGCACGAACCACGACCGTCCCACCGCGGGCGAACTCGTGCCGGTGAAGTTCTCCCGCCTCACCCGCCGCGGTGTCCTCCTCGGTCTGTCGCTGACCCAGCTCATCACGCTCGCCATCGGCGGAGCCACACTCATCGGCGCGTTCTACGCCGGCGGCGGGATGCTGCTCGCCTACACCGCCCCCATCTGGGTACTCGCCGCCGCACTGACCTGGATACCCATCGCGGGCCGGCCCATCGTGGAATGGCTACCCATCGCCTGCTGGTGGCTGTGGCGCACCACCGGCGGGCAACTGCTCTACCGACACAGGATCGTCGTCCCACGCCCCGTCGGAACCCTCGCCCTGCCCGGCGACATGGCGCGACTGCGCGAATACACCGACCCCGACACCAGCGCCGGAATGATCCACGACCCCCACGCCGCAACCTTGACCGTGGTGTGCGAGGTCACCCATCCCGCGTTCGTGCTCCTCGACCCCGGCGAACAGGAACGCCGCGTCAGCTCCTGGGGTCGCGTCCTGGCCACCGTCTGCCGCTCCGGGCGGATCGCGACGCTACAAGTCCTCGAACGCACCCTCCCAGACTCCGGCACCGGACTCGCCGAATGGTGGGCCACCCACGGCACCCCGGACGGCTCGTGGGCGGCCGACACCTACGCAGAACTCATCGACCGCGCCGGCCCAGCCGGCGAACGGCACGCCACCACACTCTCGCTATCACTGGACATGAAGACCAGTGCGCGGCAGATCAGGACCGCGGGCGGCGGGATTCGTGGTGCTGCCGCCGTGCTGCGGCAGGAGATGAACACGCTCGTCGCCGCGCTCCGCTCCGCCGACCTCTCGCCGTCGGGATGGCTGACGCCGGGGCAGATCGCGGTGATGCTGCGCTCCGCCTACGACCCCGCTATCGCCGCCACGCTGGAACGCCACGGCAGGCTCGGCCAATCCCTTGCGACCGCAGGGCCGGTCGCGGTCACCGAGACTTGGGGCAAGCTCCGCACCGACTCCGCCCACCACGCAGTGCTCTGGGTCAGCGAGTGGCCCAGGTCGCTCGTCTATCCGGGATTCCTGTCGCCGGTGCTGCTGTCCACCGGCATCCAGCGGTCGTTCTCGCTGATCTGCACCCCCATGCGTTCCGACGCCGCTGCTCGCGACATCCGCAAGAAGAAGGTCGAGCACATCTCCGACCAGGCCCAGCGCGCGAAGATCGGCCAGATCGAAGACGCCTCACAGACCGCCGAGTACCACGACGTGCTCCAGCAAGAAGCCGACCTCACCGCCGGACACGGCATCCTCCGCTACACCGGCCTCATCGCCGTCTCCGCACCCACCGTCGAAGAACTCGACGCCGCCGTCGCCGCCATCGAGCAAGCCGCGATCCAGGCATCTTGTGAGACCCGGCTGCTCGTCGGCCAGCAAGCCGCCGCCTTCACCGCCGCTGCGCTCCCGCTCTGCCGGAGGGTCTGACGGGTCTTACGTGCCTCGCAGTGTGAAGCCCGTACCAAACGACTACGCGCTGTCCCTCGTGCGGTCGGCGATTGACCTTGGAGCGTCGACCTGCCGCGGACGAACGAGAACATACTCGCCGTCAGGGGTCATGCTCTCGCGCAGCAGCTCAACGACGCGCACGAGCGTCGCATCGTCAATCGTCGGTCCGTCCAGAGCGGCGCGGACCGCGTCTTCCAACTCGCTTGGAAGCACCTCGTCGTCGATGCGGACATTGGCGAGCATTGATCGCGCGCGAGCTGCGTATTGGTCCGCCAGCAACGCTGAAAGAAGAATCGCCTGGTACTGCTCCGCCGTCATGCTCTGTGGGCTGCGCGCCAGCTCTTCCGACGGTGGCTCATTATGCTCGGCGAGCGGACCTTCAAGGTACGCAGTAGGAACCTCATCTACCTTGCCGACTTCGACAGAGAACGTCTGCCGTGGCGGTCGAGTTGTGGCCCACTTCCACAGTCTTGAGACACCGAGGACCGCGGCGTCCACCGCAACATCAACTCCACGTTCAATGTAGGGCGCTAACGCCTCCATGATTGCGTCGCCGACTTGGTACCGGAACTCCTGACCGGGCGAAGGGCGCGCTGGTACCAAGGGTCCGCGCGACCGCACGATCTCGTCGATGTCGGCTGGGCGAGACTCAGTAGGACCGAGCAGGTTCTTGGTGTCGTCGTCACGGAGCAGGTCCCGTTCATACCCACGGGTCGCCCGCGACTCGGAACGGTGGGTTCCCTCGCGACGCCGCACCCAACGCAGCTCTTCGTCGTCGTTCATGCCTCACCTCCTCGGTGGTCGAAGTTTACCGGCGTCGAGCGCGGTGGGCTGGAGGAATGAGAAGCCCCTTGCTGCTGAATGCCTCAAATGATCTGCGGGTGCACGGGGGCGCACCTCGTGGGTGACATGACCTACCGATGGAGGCCACCATGCCCACGTTCTTCGATTCGACCGCGGATGCAGCGGAGGCATCCGAAGCCTTGCGCGGACTCGCGCACCCGAGCCGGGGGTTCGATCAGCCCGCCGAGATGTACGGGGTGATCGGTGATCTGTCCTCGGGGATGCGCTCGCTGCGGCAGGCACTCGATCAGATCGCCGATGTTCACGAGCGCAAGGTCGCGCACGCCTTCAATGACGCCGGAAGCCACGAGGCAGGAGTGCGTGACGCCCTCGCTGCTGCGGAGGAACTGCGTCAGGCGGCGAACCTCGTCGACCGGGCGTATGACCGGCTCGCGGAAGGGTTCATCGCCGCCGGGCGGATCGCCTGGCACCCTGAGCCCGCCGTCGAGGAGGCCGCGCCGTCTCGGTGGGTCAGTGTGGTGTTCCTTCAGGGCGAGGAGGCGGACCGGCCGTTGCGCATCCTCGGCGAGCTGGGGCATGTCGATGCGGTGGACTTCCTCGCGCAGTGGGACTACGGCGACGAGACCACGCAGGCCGCGCTGGAGAACGGGTACGTCTACGACGAGCCCGGCGAGGGCACCAACGACCAGGTGGCGCTCTCGGGCGACTACGCGCTGGTCGTCAACCCGCACGTCGGCTACGTCTCGCTCCTGCGCCGCTACACCGAACCGGAAGCAGAGCCCCAGGACGCCGAACCAGTCGGAACCCCTCCGGTGCAGGCTGGGCCGGAGTTGCTGGTGTCGTACTCGTCGCCGGGTGCCACGGAGCGGGCCGATGTGCCGACGGCGAAGCGGGATGGGTCGTGGTTCGAGCCGGCCAAGATCACGGCTGTCAAGCAGGCGCGAGGGCTGGTGCTGTGACCGAGGATCGCGCGCGGCTGCACACCGCAGTTCTGGTAGCGCCGTCGAAGGAGCGGCGGAAGCTCCGGAAGCAGCGCCGCAAGGCAGAGGCCCGGCTCCACGCCGAGCAGCGTCGGGCCGCGCTCGCCGCGGCGAAGGCGAAGGCCGAGGAGGAGCGTGCCGAGCGGCGCGCCACGGTCTACCTGCCGAAGTCTGGCGAACCGGGTGCCGCGAGGCTGCGCACTCCGGGTCGGTTCCATCTGACGCGGCATCAGGACACGTCGGCGACGCTGGCGGGTGCGTATCCGTTCGTCGCCGAGGGTGGGCTCGGTGCCGATGGTGTGTTCGTCGGCCAAGACCTGTACTCGGGCGGGAGTTTCGTCTACGACCCGTGGGTGCTCTACGCGCGCGGGATCATCACCGCGCCGAACGTGGTGCTGGCCGGGATCGTCGGCTCAGGCAAGTCCTCGCTAGCCAAGTCGCTCTACACGCGGTCGCTGCCGTTCGGGCGGCGCGTGTACGTGCCCGGCGACCCGAAAGGCGAACACACCGCCGTCGCGAACGCCGTCGGCGGACGCGCCATCGTCCTCGGGCACGGGCTCAACACTCGCCTGAACCCGCTCGACGAAGGTCACCGGCCCAGCGGACTGTCGGACGCGCAGTGGGCCTCGACCGTCGCGGCGCGGCGTCGTGACCTGATCGGCGCGCTCGCGGAGACCGTGCTCGCGCGAGGCTTGTCGCCGTTGGAGCACACCGCGATCGACATCGCCCTGACCCAGACCGTGTGGGAGAACGACGTGCCGATCCTGCCGATGGTCGTCGATCACATCCTCGCCCCCAGCAAGGATGCCGACGGCAGGCTGGCCGAGGACGGCAGGCTCGTCGGCCACGCGCTACGCCGCCTCGTCGCAGGCGACCTGGCCGGGCTGTTCGACGGCCCCTCCACGGTCGCGTTTGATCCGTCATTGCCGATGATCTCCCTCGACCTCTCGCGGGTCACCGAGAACTCGACCCTCATCTCAGTCCTGATGACGTGCTCGTCAGCGTGGATGGAATCCGCACTGCTCGACCCGAACGGTGGGCAGCGGTGGGTGATCTACGACGAGGCATGGCGGCTCATGTCCCACCCGGCGCTGTTGCGGCGGATGGATGCGCACTGGCGACTCGCCAGGCACTACGGGATCGCGAACATGCTGATCTTCCACAAGCTCACCGACCTCGACAACGTGGGCGACCAAGGCTCCGCCATGCGCTCCCTGGCCAACTCGCTGCTCGCGAACGCGGAGACGCGGATCGTGTACCGGCAGGAATCCGACCAGCTCGGACCGACCGCGACCGCCCTCGGTCTGACCGGCACTGAGCAGCAACTCTTGCCGAACCTCGGCGTCGGCCAAGGCCTGTGGCGGATCAAGGCGAGGAGCTTCGTCTGCCAGCACCAGCTCCACCCCGACGAACTCGCCCTGTTCGACACCAGCAGCCGCGCCGCGGGAGGTCACCGATGAACCTCACGGGCCCGCGCCGATCCACCACGACCGACGACGATGCCACGGCTCCCGTCGAGCTGCCGCACGTCCTCGTCACCGTCGCCGACGACGGAAGCCTCGCCGCGACGGTCGATGGAACACCACTTCCGTCACCGGACGCGGGCGCGTGGACGCGAGCGACGTTCGGGCCGCTTATGGACGCCATCACCAAGGACCGCACCGTCGCCGTCCGGGTCGAAGTTCGCGAGACCGATGGAAGTGTCTTCACCGATATCCTCCGCACACGCAAGACCCGACGCGCCGTGGCCCCGCCCGAGACCCCTGTGCCAGAGACTCGTCGGAGTCGCCAGGCCCGACGAGTGCCGCGCCTGGCTGAGGTCACCGCCGAGGGGTTCGTACCCGGCGAGGATGTCGCCGTCGCGACGATCGTCTCCCACACCGACGCCACCGGAACCGGCGAGGCCCACGCACTCATCGACCTCGACGACCTGCCCGACGCAAGCGCGCCCGAGGTGATCCTCCTTGGGCGCATCTCCGGCACCCTCGCGGTGCGGCGGCTGACATGAACCAGCGGCAAGCCGGGAGCATGGGCGACGAACTCACCAACGCCGCCCTCATCGGCCTGATCGGCATGTTCGGGATCGCTCTCGTCCTCCGCGCGGCCGGCAGCGTCGCCGCGCTCCTCACCAGCACGCCCCAGCCCGACGCCGGCGCAGCGGCGGGGCTCGCCGTGCTGTTCAACCCCGGCGACCCCGCGACCGCGCTCGGTGCCGACGGACTCAACCCGCTCGTCTACTGGCTCGTCAGCACGACACTGCTCGGCGGACTCGCAGCCGGGATCGTCTGGGTCTGGATCGTGCTGCGTCGACACACGCGGAAGACCGAGACCGACCCGCACCAACTCGCGGGGATCGCGACCAGCCATGAAGTCAAGACCGCAGCATCCGCGAAGGCACTGCTTCACCGTGCGGCCACGCTGCGGCCCTCCTTGGAGTCGCCGGCACCGCAGGATGTCGGCTACCTCCTGGGGGCCAGTCGTGGCACGAAAGTCTGGGCATCGGTCGAGGACTCGATCCTGCTGATCGGCCCGCCCCGCTCCGGCAAGGGATTGCACGTCGTCATCAACGCGATCCTTGACGCCCCCGGTGCGGTCGTCACCACCAGCACGAGGCCCGACAACCTCACCGCGACCCTTCGCGCTCGACGCCGCAAAGGCGGGCCGGTCGCCGTGTTCGACCCCCAACACCTCGCCGAAGGCATCCCCGCCGGACTCCGCTGGTCACCCATTCGCGGCTGCGACGATCCGCTCACCGCGATGATCCGCGCCAACGGACTCGCCGCCGCCACCGGCCTCAGCGCCGGAGGCGTCGAGTCGGGTGGGTTCTGGGAGGGAAAGACCCGCACCGCACTCCAGAGCCTGCTGCACGCCGCCGAACTCGACGGCCGCCCACCGGCCGAGCTGTTCAGGTGGACCCTCGACCCCAGCGCAGCGACCGAGGCCGTCGCCATCCTCAACTCCCACCCGAACGCGGCGATGGGTTGGGACGACTCCCTTGGTGCGATGATCGACGCCGACCCCAAGACCCGCGACAGCATCTGGCAAGGCGTCTCCCTCGCACTCGCCGCCCTCGCCGACCCGCGCGTGCTCGATGCCGTCACGCCCGGCCCGCACGAGCACTTCGACCCCGAGACCTTCCTCACCGAACAAGGCACCCTCTACCTACTCGCCACCGGGGCGGGAGCAGGAGCCTCCGCATCGCTGGTCGCGGCATTCGTCGAAGACCTCATCGAAACCGCCCGCAGGCTTGCCGCCCGCTCACCCGGAGCACGGCTCGACCCGCCGCTATTGCTCGCGCTCGATGAGATCGGGAACCTCGCACCGCTGCCATCCCTGCCGACGCTCATGGCCGAAGGCGGCGGCACCGGAATCACGACCATGCCGGTCTTGCAGTCCCTCGCCCAAGCACGCGACAGGTGGAGTGAACACCAGGCCGGCGCGATCTGGGACGCCAGCATCGTCAAGATCATCCTCGGCGGCGCATCCAACAGCCGCGATCTCCAAGACCTCTCCACCCTCATCGGTGAGCGTGACGAGTACACCGACAGCGTGACCCTTGGCGACCACGGCACCCGCTCCAACCAGCGTTCGGTCCGCCGTGTGCCGATTCTGCCGCCAGACCGCATCCGCACCCTGCCGTTCGGCACCGGCATCACGATGCTGCGCTCCGCACCGCCCATCGTCACCGATCTGCGCGCCTGGCCGACCCGGCCCGACGCCGCGCAGCTCCGCAGCGACCGCAACGAACTCGAAGCATTGCTGCGCCACCGCCCCGCGTCCTGACGACGCTTGGAAGGGCCAGCGCACCTGCCTGACAGAGCGACCACACGCAGTTGGTCGCCCGAGTTCAGGAGGAGGCCATCATGGCCATTCACACCCAGGAATCGTTGTCGGGCTTCATCGCTTCGGAGCCGTTGCTCACTGAGACGGCCAAGGGAGACGCTAGGTTCTTCGCCCGTATCGGCAAGGAGCACTTCCGCCGCGAGGACGATGGTTCGTTCACGCAGACCGAGACGACCTATCACCACCTGGTGATGTTCGGGCGTTCCGCTGAGCACGCGCACGCGAACTTCGCCCAGGGCGACAACTTCGTCGCCGAGGGCTACACGCGACCGGTCAACTACGAGCGCAACGGTCAGGCGATCGAGGGCGAGGAGTTCGTTGCCAAGAAGATCGGCCATGACGCCGCGCGAACCCGCTACGAGGTGGATCGCACGCCGCGCAATGGAGTCGGGCGGGACGCGGCGGCGTACGAGCCGACGCAGCGGGCGGCGACCGCGGCGCACGCCCCGGTCAGCATGTGAGTTCGGGAGCTACAGCACTATGAACGATCAGCATGAGATGGATGAGCCGGACGTCTTCGACGGCCCGCCCCGAGTCACCAACTCGGACATGCCCGAGCCGCCTCACCCCGTGAACTGGAACTTGCTGACGGCGCACGAGCTGGAGCAGGAATGGCTCGCGCTGAACCGATGGGTTGACTGGCTGCGCCGCACCTACGGCCTCACCGTCGCGGTAGTGCCACCGTTCTGGCACCACCACCCGGAGATGGTCTGGGAGCTGTCGGCTCTGCACCTGCACTGGCTCGCGGCGTACGACCCCGAGCAGAACGCATCCGCGCCACTCGGCTGGCACCGCGACTTCGCCGACGCACGAGAGCGCCTCCGCTACTGGGTCACCGCCTGCGGCACTCGTGGCGACCGCGACCGCCCGACCCGGCAAGCTGCGTGGCCCGGTGAGGACCCAGCGCCCACCATCCAGGACTTCACCTTCACCGACCGCGACACCGAGTTCGTCGAGTTCGTCATCGCCCAAGTCCGCAAGCGCCAGGAGGCCGAAGACGACTTCTACGCCAGCCTGGACGCCGGCGAAGCGCAGTAGACCGATGAGCCGCTACGCCAAGAAGACCGACCGTCGCCCCTACGAGGAGCGGTCGTTCTCCGTCCGGGCCGTCCACCGCGAACGCGCCGACCTGCACAAGCTCGCCGAGGTTCTCATCCGGCTGACATTGCAGGAGACCGGCGAGAGCCGCGCGGCCCGCGCGGCCGTGCGGGTGCCCGACACCTACCGGGCGGCACCGGATGGCCTGGCCGCCTCTGAAGCCGCCCGGTAGAATGAACCGTGCAAGCCTCGCGATGCGGGGTGTTGTGGCCTAAACCTCGCCTCTCGGCGGGCAACACGCACCGAGACCATCGGGTCTCGCCCTACAGCCTTCACCGGCTGCTCTCACGATCAACACCCCTCCCACGAACAGTGGGAGCGCGAGGGTCGAACAGCGTGAGAGTGAGCCCCCGATGACCACCATTGCCGACGATCCGGCAGCCAGCCTCATCGACCCGCCCAAGACAATGGCCGCCGCCGTGTCCTACCTGCGGGTCTCGACCCGCGAGCAGGCCGAGAAGGGCGGCACGGACGAAGGCTTCTCGATCCCAGCCCAACGCGAAGCGACCCGGCGCAAGGCCGAACAGCTCGGCGCCGGCATCGTCGAGGAGTTCGTCGATGCAGGAGCCTCGGCCAAGTCGTCCGACCGGCCCGAACTGATGCGGATGATCCAGTACGTCAAGGCCAACAAAGTCGCGTACTGCATCGTTCACAAGGTCGACCGGCTCGCCCGCAACCGTGCCGACGACGTGAGCATCCACCTCGCACTCCAACAGTGCGGGGTCATGCTCGTGTCCGCGTCGGAGAACATCGACGAGACTCCCTCCGGGATGCTCCTGCACGGCATCATGTCCACCATCGCCGAGTTCTACTCCCGCAACCTCGCCACCGAGGTCGCCAAGGGCATGACCCAGAAGGCCATCGGCGGCGGCACGAACGGGCGCGCCCCCATCGGCTACCTGAACGTCCGCAAGCGCGATGAGCTTGGACGCGAAGTCCGCACCATCGAGCTCGATCCTGAGCGAGCACCGATGATCGAGTGGGCGTTCAAGGCGTACGCTTCGGGCAACTGGAGCGTCAGCCAGCTCCACGACGAACTCACCTCGCGCGGGCTGCGGAGCCTGCCCACGCCGAAGAGGCCGGCGAAGCCGCTGGCCGTGTCCACCATCCATCGACTCCTGACCAACCCGTACTACAAGGGCGATGTCATCTATCGAGGCACCCGCTACAAGGGCAACCACCCGGCACTCGTGCCTGCCGAGGTCTGGTACCAGGTCCAGTCCGTGCTCACCGCGCACCAGTGCGCCGTCGAGGCAACCCAAGTCCACGGCCACTACCTCAAAGGCACCATCCACTGCGGCCAGTGCGGCTCCCGACTCATCGTCTCCAACGCGAAGAACCGCCACGGCAACGTCTACTGCTACTTCGTATGCTCTGGGCGGCACTCCAAGCGCACCGACTGCACGCGCCAGGCGATGCTCATCGAAGATGTCGAGAAGCTCGTCGAGGACTACTACACGCGCGTCCAGATCACGCCCGCCCAGCAGGATGCGCTCGCGGGCATGCTCCACCACGAGTTCGATCGGCTCATGGCTGCCGAGACCGAGGAGCTGGAACGCCTCACCACCAACCGCGACCGGCTCGAAAGCGAGCAGGACCGGCTCATGCAGGCGCACTACGCCGACGCGATCCCGCTCTCAGTGCTCAAGCGCGAACAAGACCGCATCGTCGCCGAACTCGACCAGGTGACCCGCCGCATCGACGCCCACTTCGGCGATTACGCCGAGGCCCGCGCCCGCCTCGATGACGCCCTCGGACTGCTCGCCAACTGCGCCGACATCTACACCCGCTGCGACGACACCAACCGGCGGCTGTGCAACCAGGCGTTCTTCACCAAGGTCTTCATCGACGAGGACAACGAGCTGCGGGTCGAGCACAACCGGCCCTTCGAGATGCTCCTTGATCCGCAAGTCAACGCGAATGCCCTGACCTGGGCCGCAGACGCCAACAAGGCCCGAACCTCGGCCAGCGTTTCCGTTGGCAAGGGTTCGAGCCTTGTGCGTGGGGTGGATCTGAGGGGACTCGAACCCCTGACCCCCTGCATGCCATGCAGGTGCGCTACCAGCTGCGCCACAGACCC
>NZ_CAMFLC010000008.1 GCF_945957465.1 uncultured Leifsonia sp. | reverse complement strand
TCCCGTACTTCTCGACCGACACCGTCGCCGCGCAGCGCGCGCTGGAGATCAGCGCGGACGTGGTGCTCGTCGCCAAGAACGGCGTCGACGGGATGTACGACGACGATCCGCGCACCAACCCGGATGCGCGCAAGATCGAGCAGATCAGCCACCAGGACGCCCTGCAGCAGGGACTCAAGGCCGTCGACTCCACCGCGCTGAGCCTCTGCATGGACAACGGGATGCCGATGCGCATCTTCGGCATCGAACCGGCCGGCAACGTGACGGCCGCGCTCCTCGGCGCCGAGATCGGCACCCTGCTGGGCTGAGGCCGGCTTTCGAACGAGCCTCGACGACGCCGGGGCTCCGGTCACGTGCACGGGCCGTCCCGCGCCCTGGCCCTAGACTAGACATCGACTCACCGATCTGAAGGAGAAACCGTGATCGCCGATGTGCTTTCCGACGCCCGCCAGCGCATGAGCAAGACCGTGGACGCGGCGAGGGACGACTTCGGCACGGTGAGTGCGGGGCGTGCCAACCCCGCCCTCTTCCAGAAGGTGCTGGTCGACTACTACGGCTCGCCGACGCCGCTTGCTCAGCTGGCCGGGCTGCAGAACCCGGAGGCGCGCGTCCTGCTCGTCACCCCGTACGACAAGTCCGCCCTCAAGGAGATCGAGAAGGCGATCGTCGCAATGCCGAACCTCTCCGCGAACGTCGGCAACGACGGCGAGATCGTGCGCGTGACGCTGCCCGAGCTCACCGAGGACCGTCGTAAGGAGTTCGTCAAGATCGTGCGCGGCAAGGGCGAGGACGCCAAGGTCGCCATCCGCAACATCCGCCGCAAGGCCAAGGACGAACTCGACGCCCTCAAGGGTGAGGTCGGGGACGACGAGGTCGCTCGCGGCGAGAAGGAGCTCGAGACGCTCACCCGTACGCACGTCGACGCCGTCGACGAGGCGCTCAAGCGCAAGGAAGCAGAACTCCTCGAGGTCTGAATGAGCGAGGGGAGCAGCCCCGGCACGCCCCGCGCGCCGGAGTCGGGCAGACGGGGGAAAGCGGCAGCGCGCGCGGAGTTGCGCGCCCAGGTGCAGGCGACCCGTGCCGACTTCGAGCGTCAGGTTCTGGCCAGGAAGGCCCAGCTCGACGCGACGAACGAGCGTATCGCCGCCCGCACCGGCCGGAATCTGATCCTGGCGATCCTGATCGGGCTCGTGGCAGGCGCGCTTCTCATCGTGAGCCTGATCTTCATCAAAGAATTGTTCCTGGTCTTCGGTGCTGCGATGATCGGGTTCGCAGCATTCGAGCTCACGCAGGCCTTCCGCGGTGCAGGGCGCCGTGTCCCGCGCATCCCGACCGTCGTCGCCTCCCTGGCCATCGTGCCGGCGACGTTCTGGTTCCACGCGGGCGGTCAGCTGGTCGCGCTGGCGGCGGGCATCCTGCTGGTCGTGGTGTGGCGGCTCGTGGAGGAGGCGGCTCTGCCGGCCCGGCGTGCCGGTGGTACGGCGCTGGCCCGAGACCTCGCCTGGAGCGTCCTCGTCCAGATGTACGTGACGCTCCTGGGGTCGTTCGCGATCCTGCTGCTCGCGGAAGACGGCGGCGAATGGTGGGTGCTCGCGTTCCTGATCGTGGTCGTCGCCGTCGACACCGGAGCCTACGCGAGCGGACTCTCGTGGGGGCGGCACCCGATGGCGCCGACGATCAGCCCCAAGAAGACCTGGGAGGGGTTCGCCGGCGCGGCCGTCGCCGCGATCGTCGCGGGCGTCCTGGTCTCGCTCTTCATGATCGGCGAACCGTGGTGGTTCGGCATCGTCTTCGGCCTCGTGGCCCTGCTGACGGCCACGGCGGGCGACCTGGCGGAATCGCTGATCAAGCGCGACCTGGGCATCAAGGACATGAGCTCGTGGCTCCCGGGGCACGGCGGTTTCCTCGACCGGCTGGACTCCATCCTGCCGTCGGCGGCGGCCACCTACGTGCTCTTCCTCATCTTCTCCTGACACAATGGCTGTGTGAGCACCTTTCCCCGGAGCCCCAAGTCGAAGCTCGGATACGACGTCGATCAGGTCGACGACTTCCTCATGAATGCGCGTGTCGCCTACGATGCGGACCCGTCGTCCGGTGCGAAGCTGACCGCCTCCGACATCCGGCACACCGCGTTCTCGATGGCCAAGGGCGGCTACTCGACATCGCACGTCGACGCAGCACTCGAGCGCCTGGAGGACGCTTTCGCCGCACGTGAGCGTGAGGCGGCCCGCAGCGCCGCGAGCGATGCGGAGTGGTTCGAACAGGCGCGCACGACAGCGCAGGCGATCCTCGACCGCCTCGAGCGACCCGTGGGCCAGCGGTTCCAGCGGGTCAGCCTGCTCACGCTCGGCTACAACCGCCAAGACGTCGATCGCTTCGCCGGGCGGCTCGTCAAGTACTTCCAGGACGGCCGGCCGATGAGCGTGGAGGAGGTGCGCACGGTGACGTTCCGCGAGCAGCGCGGGGGGTACCGTGAAGCGCAGGTGGACCTGCTTCTCGACAGCGTCACGGACGTGATGCTCGCGGTCCGCTGAGCCTGGTCATTGCCTGAGTAAGGGTGTCTCTCCTTGGAAACTCGTGAATTGTTCGTTGTGGTTCTGTGATCGTGGGTAGACGAGAAACAGCAGAAATCGTTCCGCTGACCCCTGCCAACCCGGTCGGAGTCGCGTTCCGGCGTTCGCGGCGCCCGCACATCCGGTCGCGCGCCGCCATCTGGGGGTTCGCCTTCACCGCCGCCGTGGGGTTCGCCCTCGTCAATGTCGTCGACCCGTACTCGGGAAGCGCCGCGACTCCGGCATACGCGGACGCGCTGCAGAACATCGACCAGACCTCGCGCTACGGCGATGCACCGGTTCAGAGTCTGACGGCTCCCGACGCCTCGGCCACCACGGTGACCCGCGACGTGCTGAGCGTGAAGCCCAAGCCGACGCCGACCCCGACGCCCACCCCCACGGCGACCAAGTCGTCGTCGAGCCGTGCGGGCTCCAGCAGCGCTCCGTCCGCCCCGATTCCCGACCCGGGCACGGCCAAGGCGATCGCCTACCAGATGGTGCAGGCCCGCGGCTGGGGCGACGACCAGTACAGCTGCCTGGTGGCGCTCTGGAACAGGGAGTCCGGCTGGCGCGTGAACGCCTCCAACCCCAGCGGTGCCTACGGCATCCCGCAGGCCCTTCCCGGGAGCAAGATGGGCCCGGGTTGGCAGACGGACGCCTCCGTGCAGATCTCGTGGGGTCTCGGCTACATCGCGGGTCGCTACACCAACCCGTGCGGCGCGTGGAGCCACTCCCAGTCCACCGGCTGGTACTGACCCTCCGTCACTCGCCCGCTTCCCCGGTCGTACCGGGATGGTGCGGCGTGTACTCGCGCCAGAACCGGAAGTAGATCCGCGCGCCCAGCCACAGGGAGACGGCGACGTAGGCGATCGCGCAGACGAGCCCGACGACCCACGACAGCGCGACGTCCACTCCGTTCGTCGCGAGCACGACGCCGAGGAACAGGCCGAACAGCGCGCCGTTGACGACGAAGGTGAACATCATGCTGCTGCCGATGACCTGGCTCCGGCCGCGGCGCCCGAGGAAGTAGTAGGTGCGGTTCGCGCCGTCCCGATCGTCGTGCGCGGAGGCGAACAGACCGCGAGCGACCTCCGGGGCGAGCCGGACGTACTGTGCGCGCAGGCGGTTCATCGCGAGCACATACATGAGGTCTTCCATCGATACGTTCGTCACACGGACCTGGGTCAACACTCCGACGATCACGACCAGGCCGAGCAGCGCGTCGGCGAACGCGGGGAAGATGCCCGCGAACGAGGTGGCCTGGCCCACGAGTGCGATGCTGACCAGCGCCGCCGACATGAGCGTCAGCAGCATGCTGATCCGGGTCAGGACCTCATTCTGCGTGGTGCTGCGGGACGCGAGGAGGCTCCAGTGCTCGGTGGCGAGCAGCTGGGCCGCGAGGGCGTCGGTGTTGCGAGCCTCGTCGCTCATGCGGCGATGGTACTGCGCGCGGGGCGGCGGGTGACACCCGAGCTCTGCATAGACTGGGGGAGTGCCACGCAGCAATCGTCCCCGCCGCCGTCATGGCGAGCAGCGTGACGAGGAGCGGGACGGCCTCGACCGACTGCTCGCGGGCTGGAAGCGCGTCGAGGTCCGTCGTGGCGTGGAATGGAACGTGCAGCCGGTGTCGGCGCAGCAGGCGCAGAAGAGTTACGTGTGTCCCGGCTGCGGTCGCGAGATCGATCCGGGAGTCGCCCATCTCGTCACCTGGCGCGCCGACGGTGTGCTGGGTGACTCGGCGGATCTCGCAGCCCGTCGGCACTGGCACAACACCTGCTGGAAGATCGCGTGACGGATGAAGGAGAGCCTGCTGTGACCGACGCACCGACGGAGATCCGGGGCGGCGTCGAGCTGCCCGCGCGCCGGGAGGACATCGAGCTGCGCACCAGGGACGGCCTCAGCCTCGTCGGCGAGCTCGCGAGCCCGCTGGACCGCGAGCCGGTGGCAACGCTGGTCACTCTCCACCCGCTGCCGACGGCGGGCGGTTTCATGGATTCGCACATCCTGAGAAAGGCCGCGGCGCGGCTGCCCGCCCTGGCCGACATCGCGGTGCTGCGCTTCAACACGCGGGGCACGTCGTCGCCGCGAGGACGCAGCCAGGGCGAGTTCGGCCACGGTGTCGATGAGCGCTACGACGTGGAGGCGGCGATGGAGTTCGTCGCGGAGCGCGGCCTCCCGCACCCGTGGCTCCTCGGCTGGTCGTTCGGAACCGAGCTGGCGCTCATGTACGGCAGAGAGTTCCCTGTCGACGGCGTCATCCTGCTCTCGCCGCCGCTGCACCGCGCCAAGCCGGAGCATCTCGCCGCCTGGACCGGCGACGAACGGCCGATCGTCGCGCTCATCCCGGAGCACGACGACTATCTCAAGCCGGCGGAGGCGGCCGAGCGGTTCCGGCCGTTGCCGCAGATCGAACTCGTCGATGTTGAGGGCGGCAAGCACCTCTGGGTGGGCGAGAACCAGACGAGGCGGGTGCTCGACGAGGTCGTCGAGCGGCTCAATCCGGCAGCGCTGCCGCTGCCGACCGAGTGGTCGCCGGCCTGAGAGTCGGATCCGTCCGGCCGGAAGAGACCGGTCAGAGCTCGTTCTGGCGGGGGATGACCACCTGCTTGATGATGAGCAGGATGGCCGCGGCGAAGGGGATGGCGACCAGGGCGCCGAGGATGCCGAGCAGCGTGCCGCCGGCGAGGGCGGCCACCACCACCAGCGCGCCGGGCACCGCCACCGCGCGGTTCATGATGCGCGGGCTGAGGACGTATGCCTCCACCTGCATGTAGACGATGTAGTAGATCGCGGCGGCGATCGCCGTCGGCGTACCGGACAGGAAGCAGACCGCGACGATGATCACCGAGCCGGTGATCGTTCCGACGAGCGGGATCAGGGAGAAGAAGAATGCGATCGAGGCGAGCAGGATGGGGAACTTCGCTCCGATGATCGTGAGGAAGATCGCGCTGAGCACGCCGTTCACCAGGGCGAGGGAGACCTGACCCATCACGTACTTGCCGACGGAGTCGGTGATCTGGTCGCCCAGGTCGGCGAAACGCGAGCGGCGGGAGGCCGGCACGAGCTGATAGGCGGCGCGTTTGATGCTGGGCAGCGAGGCCGTGAAGTAGATCGTGAGGATGACGACGATGATCACGCCGAACGCGCCCTGCACGATGCCGATGCCCGTCTGGAGCACCTTGGAGGTGATGTCGGGGAGGTTCTTCTGGAGCCAGTCGGTCACCGCGTTGATGTTCTGCTGGTTGACGATCGTCGGGAACTGGTGCTGGAGGCTGAGGAACCAGGACTCGGCGCCACCGTTGTTCACCCAATTGATCGTGTTGTTGACCAACTGGGTCGCCTGCCCGACGGCGACCGGCACGATGGCCCAGATCAGGGCGACGAACAGCCCGAGGATGACGACCAGCGTCAGGACAAGCGCCAGCCAGCGCGGGAACTTGCGTCGCTCGAGGAACGCGATCGAGGGCTCGATTCCGAGCGCGAGGAAGAGCGCGGCGCCGATGTAGGTGATGATCGTGGCCAGGCTGACGATCGACGTGAGGATGAGGACCCCGAGGCCCACGCCGAGCGTGCCGATCAGTCCCACGCGGAACGCGTTCTGGATCTTCACTGGGTTCCCCTCCGCAGCCGGCCCCTCCGGGCCGGCCGGAGGTCAGTCGTCGGCTGACACCTTGTCGGCCTGCTGGAGCATACCCCGCAGGTTCTCGAAGTACCCGGCCACGGCCTCGCGCTCAATCCTAATCTGGGACAGGCGCTCCTCCGCGTCGGCGACGAGGCGTTGCGTGCGCTCCTCCGCCTCTTCGATGAGGGAGTCGGCGCGCTCCTGGGCTTCGCGCACGATTCCGGCGGCGACCTTCTCGGCCTCCTTGCGCGCGGCCTTCACCGTCTCGCGAGCCTCGGTGTCGAACGTCTCGGCCTCGGTGCGGGCCTGGGCGGTGCGCTTGACGGCGTCGGCGAGCTGCACGTTGGCTTCGTCCAGATACTTCTGGGTCTGGGCGACGGCCTCCTGGTGCCTGCTGAGGTATTCCTTCTCGGCCTCGTCCCGCCGAGCGCGGAGTTCGACGTCGAGGTCGATCCTCGCCTGCTCGATCTCGTGGGTGCGCTTGTCGAGCTCTGCCGTGGTGGCGGTGCGGAGGGCCGTGAGCTCGGCGTCGAGCGCCGCGCGGGCGGTGGCGTCCTCCTGGTCGAAGGCGGCCTGTCGTTCGGCGAGTTCCGCGTCGAGCGCGGTTCGAGCTTCTGCGGCCTCGCGGGCGATCTCGGCACGGGCCCTCGCGGTTTCGGCGTCGAGGGCCAGGCGGGCGCGCTCGGTCTCCTCGGCCAGGGTCACGCGCGTCTGCTCCGCCTCCCGCTCGAGTTCGAGTCGCTGCTGTTCGCGGGCGTTCTTCAGTTCCTGCTCGGTCGTCGCCCGCTGATCGGCGAGTTCGGCCGTCGTGCGCTTGACCTCGGCTTCGAGAGAGCTGCGCGTCTGCTCCCGGTCGTCCGCGAGCCGCGAACGCGTCTCCTCCTCCTCGGCAGCGAGGGCCGACTTGGTCTGTTCGACCTCGGCAGCGAGGGCCGACTTCGTGGTGGTGACCTCGGTTTCGAGGGCCGACTTGGTCTGTTCGACCTCGGCGGCGAGCGCCGACTTCGTGGTGGTGACCTCGGTTTCGAGGGCCGACTTGGTCTGTTCGACCTCGGCGGCGAGCGCCGACTTCGTCTGCTCGACCTCGGCCTCCAGCGCCGCCCGCGTGGTCACCACCTCGGTCTCCAGAGCGGACAACGTCTGCTCCTTCTCGGCGGCCAGGCGGGCGGCGGTCTGGTCGACATCGGCGGCGAGCTGCGCGCGCGTGGTGGCGACCTCCGCCGCGAGCGCGCTGCGCTCGGTGGCGAGCTCTTCGGCGAGCTCGGCCCTGGCAGCGCCGACTTCGGCCGCGAGCTCGGCGCGGAGGCGCGTCGCCTCGGCGTCGAGCTCCTTGCGCTGCGCGTCGACTTCGGCGGCGAGCTCGGAGCGCGTGGTCTCGACCTCGGCGGCGAGCGCGGTCTGCGTGGTCTCGACCTCGTCTGCCAACTCCGCGCGCACGGTCTCGACTTCCGTCGCGAGTTCCGCCCGCGTCTTCTCGACGTCGGCGGCCAGCTGGGTGCGGGTCTTCTCCACTTCTTTCGCGAGCGCCGTCTGCGTCCGCTTGACGTCTGCGGCCAGGGCCGCCTGTGTGCTCTCCACCTCTGCGGCGAGATCGGCGCGGGTCGTGGCGACCGTGTCGGCGAGTTCGGCCTCCGTGCGCTCACGGTCGGCGGCGAGCTGGGCACGGGTGTTCTCGACCTGCGTCGCGAGTTCGGCCGCCGTGCGCTCACGGTCGGCCGCAAGCGCCGCCGCCGTCGAGATCCGGTCGGCTTCGAGTCCGGCGCGCGTCTCCGTGGTCTCGCGCTCCAGGGTGGTCCGGGTCTGGAGGACCTCGTCGGCCAGTTGCTTCTTGGTGCGCTCCACCTCCTCCGCGAGGGCGGAACGCGTGGTGGTGACATCGGTGTCGAGCTGCGAGCGCGCGGCCGTGACGTCCGCCTCCAGCTGCGCCCTGGTCGTGGTCACCTCGTCGGCGAGGGCCGACTTGGTGCGGGTCACCTCGTCGGCGAGCTCGCTCGTCGTGCGGGCGACCTCGTCGGCGAGGGCCGATTTCGTGGAGGTCACCTCGTCGGCCAGACGGGCCCTGGTCTGCTCCACCTCGGCGGAAAGGGCGCTCTTGGTCTGCTCCACCTCGGCGGCGAGTGCGGTCGTCGTCCGTTCGACGTCGTCCGCCAGCGCCTGCCGGGCGGTCGCGTCCTCGTGCTGGAGGTCGGCACGCGTCTGTGCGGCTTCGGCCGCGAGCGCGGCACGCTGCCGCTCGACCTCGTCGGCGAGCTCTGCCCGCGCCTGGGCGATCTCGGCGGCGAGGGCGTCACGGGCGGCGGTCTGTTCGGCGGCGAGCCGGTCCGCCGTCTCCGCCACCTTCCTGTCCAGCTCCAGGCGCGTCTGCGCGGCCTCGCGCTCGAACGCGGCCCGGTCGGCGGCGAGGGCGTTCTCGAGTTCGCTGCGGCGGGCGGCGATGGTCCGGTCGAGTTCCGCTGTCTCGGCGCGTGCCGCCTCCGCCTCGCGGAGCGCGACCGCCTTCAGCTCCGCCGCTTCGCGGTCGGCCTCCGCGCGGACCGCGGCGGCTTCGCGCTTGCTGGTGGCCCGCAGCTCCGCCGCCTCGGTCGCCACGGCGCCGCGGATCGCCGCAGCCTCGCGCATCGCGTCGGTGAGCAGCGTCTCCTTGTCGGCCCGCGTGCGTGCGAGAAGTTCGGCCGATTCGATCTGTGCGTCTTCGATCGCCGTCGTCGCGCGGGCCTGCGCGTCGGCGAGGACGCGTTCGGCCTGCTGCGCGGCGGTCTTCTTGATCTTCTCGACCTCGGCGCTGACGCCCGCGCGCAGCTTGTCGGCATCGATGTCGGCCTGGGCGATCAGCCGGGTCGACTGCTCCTCGGCGACGCGGAGGGTGTTCTCGAGCTTGGTGCCCAGCCCGGAGTACGTCGGGCTGCCGACCTCTTCGATCTCGGCGGTGAGCTCGTCGATGCGCACCTGGAGGCGCTTGATCTCCTTGGACTGGTCGGCCGATTGGGTGTTGGACTTGATCAGCTCGCGCCGCAGGTCCTGCAAGGCCTTGTCCACCTCGTCTTTGTCGTAGCCGCGGAAGACCTGCGTGAAGTTGGATTCGTCGGTGGCCACTGTGTTACTCCTGAAAGGGATGTCCGGGTGAGCGAGCCGCGCGCGCGCCGCATCGATCTTACATTTCGACGCCCGTACCCGCATGGGGGACTGCGTGAGCGCGCAGACAACGGTTAGATGCCTTTCAGGGTGCTCGACTATCGTTGTGTGTCTGTGCCCCGCCCCCTCCCGGCACATGAGGAGTCTGTTTGCGTTTCGTACTGGCCATCGTCGCGTTCGTGGTCGCTGCCGTCATGATCGTGGCCGGCATCGCCCAGCGCACGATCTTCGCACCCCCGTCGCAGATCGCTGCCTCGGCGACGGTCGGCGGCGACGCACGGTACATCGTGATCTCCAGCGCGGCGCTGAACGCCCACCCGGGTCAGCAGACGCTCTCGATCGCAGGTGCGCCGGACGCCAAGACGCAGATGGTCGCGTACGGCCGCACCGCTGACGTCACCGCGTGGATCGGCGGCCAGAAGTACGCCGCCGTCGGCTACCGGCCCGGCACCGGCGAGCTGACCGTCAAGACGGTCACCCCCAAGGCCACGGCCGGCTCCGGTTCCACGGACGGATCGGCGGACCCGGCCACGCCGACGCCGACGCCGACGCCCGCTGCGACGGCCGGCTCCGGTTCGACGGCCGCTGCCACGCCCGGGCCCAACCCGGCCGGCTCCGACCTCTGGCTCGAAGAGTACGACGGCCTGGACGCCCAGACCACGAGGATGAACGTGCCGGACGGCGTGAGCGTCATCATCGCGAGCGACGGCACCAAGCCGGCGCCGAACAAGATCCTGCTGACCTGGCCGGTCGACACCAGCACGCCGTGGGCGTTCCCGCTCATCATCGGCGGTCTCGTCCTCCTGGTGATCGGCATCGCGCTGTACCTGTGGGGCCTCTACACCCACCGCAAGTCGCGCGGCCCCCGACGCAAGAGCGGACCCAAGATGCCCAAGCTCCCCAAAGCCCCGAAGTACAAGCCGACGGCGTCCATCGAGGCGACTCCGCGTGGTCGCCGTTCCCGCGGTCGCACCCGGGCGATGGTCCCCGCCGTCCTCGCCGCCGTCCTCGCCTTCACCGGCGTCGGAGCCGGTGCGGCGTTCGCCGATGGCCCGACGGGGACGCCGACGCCCACCAGTACCAGCGTTCCGAAGAGCGACAACCAGCTTCCGCCGGCAGTGACCGTCCCGCAGCTGGAGCGCATCGTCAAGCGCATCTCGGTGGTGGCCGCCAACGCCGACGCCAAGAACGACCCGGCCCTCGCGAAGCTCCGCTTCGCGGGCCCGGCGCTGCAGCTGCGCACCGCGAACTACGCCATCCGTGCCAAGAAGGCCGACCAGCCCCCGCTTCCCGCCATTCCCGCCGGTCCGCTGGAGCTGTCGCTGCCGCAGGCGACCGACAGCTGGCCCCGCACGGTCACGGCCGTGTTGAAGATGCCGAACGACTCGGCGGGCAAGCCGCAGGCCCCGCTCGCCCTGGCGCTCGTGCAGCAGACGCCGCGCGACAACTACATGGTCGAGTACGCCATCGCGCTCGAGCCGAACGTCAAGGTGCCCAACCTCGCGCCGGCGAGCATCGGCGCGGCGGTCGTGCCGCCGGACTCGAAGCTGCTCAAGGTGCAGCCGAGCGAGATCGCCGCCGCCTACGGCGACATCCTGCTCAACGGCGACAAGAGCAAGTGGAACTCGAGCTTCGACCTCACGGACGACAAGCTCGTCGCGCAGGTCGGCGCATCGTGGAAGCAGCAGGAGCAGGCACGCCTCACCCAGCAGTTCGGCAACACCTCGTCGCTGACGTTCACGAGCCGGCTCGGCACCGGCCCGGTGATCTCGATGGCCACCAACGACTCGGGCGCGATCGTCTGGGTGAACCCCGAAGAAGTGCAGCTGCACAAGGTCCAGGAGGCCGGCGCACAGGTGATCGCGGGCGCCACGACGGCCGCGCTGAGCGGCGTCGCCCAGTCGAACACCGGCATCGAGTCGGTGTACGGCTACCAGCTCGCGTTCTACGTCCCTCCGGCCGGCTCGACCGAGAAGGTGCGCCTGCTCGGTTTCTCGCAGGGGCTGGTCTCGGCGCGCGAGGTGCAGTAGCCGGGCCGCCTCCTGCGGCAGCCCGTCCGCGCCGTATCCTGTTAACCCGTCCGGACCCGCTGTCCGCGAATCGTCAGCTTCAGGAGAATCGCATGAGCCAGATCCCGCCCACTCCGACCAACCTCCGCGGCGCCGTCGACCTGAGCGGCCTCGTCAACCGGCCGCAGGCCGCCGCAGGCGGGGCGACGGGGGAGCCGGTCGCCGGTGAGGCGATCGAGCTGCCGAGCCTGTTCTTCCAGGGCACCGACGCGAACTTCAACGATTTCATCGACCTGTCGATGCGCGTGCCGGTCGTGGTTGCGCTGTCGGCCTCCTGGGCCGACCCCGACCGCCGTCTGGCGACGGTCCTGGACACGGTCACCTCGGACCTCGGCGGACGGATCGTCCTGGTGCAGGTCGATGTCGATGCCAATCCGCAACTCGTGCAGGCGTTCCAGGCCCAGTCGGTTCCGGCGGTCGCCGGTATCGTCGCAGGCCGCCCCGTTCAGCTGTTCGCCGGCGCTCTCCCGGAGGAGCAGGTGCGCGACGTCATCGCGCAGCTCCTCGAGCTGGCGGCGCAGAACGGTGTGACCGGCACCGCCGCGGTCGACGCCGACGCCGGGGCATCGCCCGAGGGCGCCGACGCGGAGCCGGAGCCCGAACCGCTCCCGCCGCTGCACGCCGAGGCGTACGAAGCGATCGACCGTGGCGACTACCAGGCCGCCATCGCCGCCTACAAGACGGCGATCGCCCAGGATCCGCGTGACACGATGGCGATCGCCGGCCTGGCGCAGGTGAGCCTCCTCGACCGTCTGGCCGGGCGGACGCTGGACGAGATCCGTACCGCTGCCGCCGCCGACCCGTCCGACCGCGACGCCCAGCTGGCCGTCGCCGACCTCGACCTCTCCGGCGGCCATGTCGACGACGCGTTCGATCGGCTGCTCACGCTCTTCCCGAAGCTCGACTCCGCCGGCAAGGAGACGGTGCGGGCGCGCATCCTGGAGTATTTCGAGATCGTCGGTGTGGACGACCCCCGCGTCGGCAAGGCGCGGGCTAGGCTGGCGTCGCTGCTCTACTGACGTCGCCTTTCGGCCCCGTGCCGAGCCTCGGTCGGGCGGCTGACACCCCCTCGCCTGGAAGGCTCGCGCATGTCCCGAGTGCTCGTCGTCGGTGGGACCGGTCTGGCCGGTCGCGCCGTCGCCGCTGAAGCGGTGGAACGCGGTCACCAGGTCGTGGTGGCGGCCAGGCGCACGCCCGACGACGACGCGGGGAGCTACGTGGTCGGTGCCGACTACGTCACTGTCGACCTCGTTTCGGGTGAGGGCCTGGAGGAGGCCGTCAGCGACGTCGACGTTCTCGTCGATGTCAGCAACGCGACCGGACGACGGGCGTCCCACGTGTTCGCGCACGGTTCCGGCAACCTCCTGCACACGGCGGCCCGATTCGGCGTGGGGCACGCGGTCCTGCTCTCGGTCGCCGGCATCGACGGCGCCCGGCACCCCTACTACCGGGCGAAGCTGATGCAGGAGCGCACCTACCTCGAGTCGCCGCTGGAGGCCCGGATCGTCCGGGCGACGCAGTTCCACGACTTCGTCACCGCGATCTTCGAGCGCGGGCGCCGGTTCGGAATCCTGACGTCGCCCGCGTCCACCCGGTTCCAACCCATCGCGGTCTCCGATGTCGCACGCGTGCTCGTCGACGCCGCAGAGGGCAGCGGCGATCCGGACTCGATCCGGACGGTGGGCGGCCCGCGCGTCGAGTCGGCCCGGTCGCTCGCCCACCAGTGGAAGCAGGCCAGCGGCACGCGCCGGCCGATCCTCTCCGTGCGGCTCGGCGGCCCGCTGGGCTCGGCGTGGCGCGCCGGGAGCAACCTCGCGCCCGAGCACGCCCTCGACGGGCTCGGCTACTCCGCGTGGCTGGCCCGATCGGCCGACTGAGGCTGCGACGCACCGGGCCACGAAGCGCGGGTGCGGAGGCCGGGGATCACCGGCCCCGGGGACGCAGGTACAGCGCTCCCAGCGGAGGGAGTGTGAGCACAGCGGAGGCCGGACGGCCCATCCACGGCTCGTCGTGGGCCGTCACACCGCCGAAGTTGCCGACTCCCGAGCCGCCGAAGTCGCTCGCGTCGGTATTGAGCAGCTCCTCCCACTCGCCCGCGAAGGGCAGGCCGACCCGGTAGCTTTCATGCGGGTTCCCCGAGAAGTTCAGCAGCACGGCGATGGGCGACCCGTCGCGGTCCTTGCGGAGGAACGCCAGCACGTTGCCCGCCGCGTCCGATCCGTCGAGCCACTCGAAGCCGGCCGGGTCGTTGTCCAGCGACCAGAACTGCGGGTTGTCGCGGTACACGGCGTTCAGCTGTGCCACGAGGTTCCAGAGCCCGCGATGGCTGGGCTGGTCCAGCATCCACCAGTCGAGTCCGCGCTCCTCGCTCCACTCGGAGTACTGGCCGAACTCCTGGCCCATGAACAGCAGCTGCTTGCCCGGGTGCGCCCACATGAACGAGAGGAACGCGCGCACGTTCGCCAGCTGCTGCCAGTGGTCGCCGGGCATCTTGCCGATGAGCGACCCCTTGCCGTGCACCACCTCGTCGTGGCTGATCGGCAGCAGGAAGTTCTCACTCCACGCGTACACGAACGAGAAGGTGATCTCGCTGTGGTGGTAGCTGCGCCACATCGGGTTCTCCTGGATGTACTGGAGAGCGTCGTGCATCCAGCCCATGTTCCACTTGAGTCCGAAGCCGAGGCCGCCCGACGACGTCGGCGCGGTGACGCCGGCGTAGCTGGTCGACTCCTCGGCGATCATCACCGTGCCGGGATTGCGCTTGTAGGAGGTCGCGGTGACCTCCTGCAGAAAGCCGATCGCCTCGAGGTTCTCGCGGCCGCCGTGGATGTTGGGCTCCCACTCGCCGTCGTTGCGCGAGTAGTCGAGGTAGAGCATCGAGGCGACGGCGTCGACCCGGAGGCCGTCGACGTGGAACTCCTCGAGCCAGTACAGAGCGTTGGCGACGAGGAAGTTGCGCACCTGCGAGTTGCCGTAGTCGAAGATGTAGGTGCCCCAGTCCTTGTGCTCGCCGCGGCGGGGGTCGGGGTGCTCGTAGAGCGCTTGACCGTCGAACCGGGCGAGGGCCCAGTCGTCCTTCGGGAAGTGACCGGGGACCCAGTCGAGGATGACGCCGATTCCCGCCTGGTGCAGCCGGTCGATGAGGTATTTGAGGTCGTCGGGGGAGCCGAAACGGCTGGTCGGCGCGTAGTAGCCGGTCACCTGGTAGCCCCACGAGCCGCCGAACGGGTGCTCGGCGAGCGGGAGGAACTCCACATGCGTGTAGCCGAGCCCGCCCACGTAGTCGATGAGCTGATCGGCCGCCTCCCGGTAGCCGAGACCGGGACGCCAGCTGCCGAAGTGCAGCTCGTAGACGCTCATCGGCCCGGAGTGCGGGTCGGTGGCGGCGCGGCGGCGCATCCACTCGGCGTCCTGCCAGTCGTGCCGGCTCACCGAGATCACGGACGCCGTGTTGGGCGGCGTCTCTGCCGCCTGCGCCATCGGGTCGATCTTGCGCACCCACCCGCCGTCGGCGCCGAGGAGGTCGAACTTGTAGATGGAGCCCTCGCCGAGACCGGGCACGAACAGCTCCCAGACCCCGGAGGCGCCCATGTTGCGCATCGCGTGCAGCGTGCCGTCCCAGCCGTTGAAGTCGCCGACGACGCGCACAGCGCGGGCGTGGGGCGCCCACACGGTGAACGCGGTGCCGGTGACCCCGCCGAGGTCGCGCACGTGGGCGCCGAGCGCGGTCCAGAGCTGCTCATGCCTGCCCTCCCGGATCAGGTGGAGGTCGAGCTCGCCGATCGTGGGCAGGAAACGGTAGGGGTCGTCGGTGGTCCAGGTGCTGCCGCCGGCGTACCGCGCCTCGATCTCGTAGGCGCCGGGGCCGACGATGTCGACACCCTGCCAGATCCCGTGCGCCAGATGCGCGAGCTCGATGTGCGCCCCGGTGTGCAGGATCGCGAACACGGCTTCGGCGAGCGGCCGCAGCGCGCGGATGACCGTGATCGGGTCCTCCACGCCGGGCGCGGCCACCTGGTGCTGGCCGAGGACGGCATGCGGGTCGTGGTAGCTGCCGGTGGCCACGGCGTGCAGCACGCCGTCGTCGAGGGCGGGCAGGTCGACAGCGGCGGCGCCTTCGGGGATCGGGGTCATCGTGCTGCCTCCAACGGCTTGACGGAAAGGATGTGCACCGGTTCGGTGAACGCGTCGAGGCGCACGTAGTTGTCGGCGCCCCAGGTCCAGCGCTGCCCGGTCACCCGGTCGCGGACCTCGAACTGCGCGCCCGGCTCGATGCCGAACGCGGTCACGTCGAGGTGGACCATCGTCTCGCGCACCGAGTGCGGATCGACGTTGGCGACGACGAGGACGGCGTCGGGCTTGCCGCTGCGTGTGAACGCGCCCGCGAGGTACTTCGAGTACACCAGCACGGCGTCGTCCTCGCTGCCGTGCACGTGCAGGTTGCGCAGCTGTCTCAGGGCCGGATGCTCGCTCCGCGCGCGGTTGAGCATCGTCAGGTAGGGCGCGAGGGAGCGGCCGAGCGCCGCGGCGCGTGCGTAGTCCCGCGGCCGGTATTCGTACTTCTCGTTGTCGATGTACTCCTCCGCCCCCGGCCGGGCGACGTTCTCGTACAGTTCGAAGCCGGAGTACACGCCCCAGGTCGGTGCGCCCGTCGCGGCGATCGCAGCCCGGATCTTGAAGGCGGCCGGGCCGCCGTACTGCAGGTACTCCGTGAGGATGTCCGGCGTGTTGACGAACAGGTTCGGGCGGAGGAAGTCCGCGGTGTCATGGGCAAGGCCGTCGAGGAACTCCTCGAGCTCCTCTTTGGTGTTCCGCCAGGTGAAGTAGGTGTACGACTGCTGGAATCCCGCCTTGGCGAGCGTGTGCAGAAGCGCAGGCCGTGTGAACGCCTCGGCGAGGAAGACCACGTCGGGGTCCGTCTCGTTGACGGTGTGGATGAGCCACTCCCAGAAGTGCAGCGGCTTGGTGTGCGGGTTGTCGACGCGGAAGATCCGGACGCCGAGGGACATCCAGTACCGCACGATCCGCAGCACCTCGGCGCGCAGCCCGTCGTAGGCGTTGTCGAAATTGATCGGGTAGATGTCCTGATACTTCTTCGGCGGGTTCTCCGCGTACGCGATCGTGCCGTCGGGCAGTGTCGTGAACCATTCGGGGTGCTGGGCCACCCACGGGTGGTCGGGGGAGGCCTGGAGGGCGAGATCGAGGGCGATCTCCAACCCCGCCTGCTTGGCCTTGCCGAGGAAGAAGACGAAATCCTTCTCGGTGCCGAGGTCGGGATGGATGGCGTCGTGGCCGCCATCGGGTCCGCCGATCGCCCACGGCGAGCCCGGATCGTTCGGGCCGGCCTCGAGGGTGTTGTTCGGCCCCTTGCGGAACGTGCGGCCGATGGGGTGGATCGGGGGCAGGTAGACGACGTCGAACCCCATCGCAGCCACCTCCGGCAGCCGCTTGGCCGCCGTGCGGAACGTGCCGGACTGCCAGCGGCCGTCCGGCAGGCGCTTGGCGCCCTCCGACCGCGGGAAGAATTCGTACCAGCTGCCGACGCCGGCGCGCGTGCGCTCGACCAGCACCGAGCGCGTCGGCGAGAGCGAGGGCAGGGCGACGACGGGACGTTCCGTGAGGATGCGCGTGATGCGATCGTCGACGGCCGCCCGGAAGCGCTCGTCCACGTCGCGGGCGCCGTCCGCCACCACCCTCGCCGCTTCGGAGAGATGGCGGCGCTCGGCGGTGCTGCGCCGTTTGTCCGCGGACGCCGTCGAGAGGAGGTCGTGACCGATCGTCAGCATCAGCTCGACGTCGATGCCGGCCGGCACTTTGACCTCGGCGTTGTGCCGCCAGGTGGCGTACTCGTCGGCGTAGGCCTGCACGCGGTACCGCCAGCGGCCCTCCTGCTCGAGCTGGACGTCCACCTCCCAGCGGTCGGTGCCCGGCGCGATCGGGCGCATGTGGTGCTCGGTCTGCGTCCCGGAGGGGTCGAGCAGGAGGAGGTCCACGCCGATGCGGTCGTGTCCTTCGCGGAACGCCGTGGCCCGGAACGGGACGACTTCCCCGCTGAACGCGGATGCCGCCCACTGGCCGTCGTCCACCTGCGGGGACAGGTCGAGGATGGGGATCCGGGGGAGGAGGGGCTCGTAGTCGTCGGCTGTCGGCGCGCCGGCCGCCGAGTCGACGGGTGCCGGCGCCTTCTCTGCTGCGGCGGCTGATGGTTTGGTCGCTGCGCTCTTTCCCACATGCCGACCGTACACTCATTCATCCACGCGTCATGAGCCCGACTTAACCATCCCGTCACGAGCCTCGTTTATGCTCGTGCGAGTGAAGGCCATCCGTAGATTCACCGTCCGCGCCGTCCTCCCCGACACCCTCTCCGCTCTGGAGGAGATCGCAGGCAACCTCCGCTGGTCGTGGCACGAGCCCACCAAGGAGCTGTTCGCCCGCATCTCGCCGGAGCTGTGGCAGGAGGTGGGGCACGACCCGATCGCCCTGCTGGGCTCCGTCGATCCGTCGCGGCTCGCCGAACTCGCGGCGGACCCCGGCTATGTCGACTGGGCGAACCACGTCAGGGACGAACTGCGGGCGTACATCCACGACCCGCGCTGGTACCAGTCGCTCGGTGACGCGGCGCCGGCCTCCATCGCGTACTTCTCTCCCGAGTTCGGCATCGCGGCGACCCTTCCGCAGTACTCGGGCGGTCTCGGCATCCTCGCCGGCGACCATCTGAAGGCGGCGAGCGACCTGGGCGTGCCGCTGGTCGGCGTCGGGCTCTTCTACCGGTCCGGCTACTTCTCGCAGGCGATCACGCCGGACGGCTGGCAGCTGGAGAGCTACCCCGTGCTCGATCCGGACGGCCTTCCGCTCAGCGTTCTGCGCGATCCCGACGGGGCGCCGGTGCAGATCACGCTGGCGCTGCCTGCCGGGGAGCTGCACGCGCGCGTGTGGCAGGCGGCCGTCGGACGGGTGCGGCTGCTGCTGCTCGACACCGACATCCCGGAGAACGAGGAGAGCCTGCGCTCGGTCACCGACCGGCTGTACGGCGGAGGCGGCGAGCACCGGCTGCTGCAGGAGCTGCTGCTCGGCATCGGCGGCGTGCGCGCCGTCAAGGCATGGGCCGAGCTCACCGGTGCCCCCGCTGCGGAGGTGTTCCACACGAACGAGGGTCACGCCGGCTTCCTGGGGCTGGAGCGCATCTCCGACCTGATCGGCGAGGGACTGACGTTCGACGAGGCCTTGCAGGTCGTGCGCGCCGGGACCGTCTTCACCACGCACACGCCCGTGCCGGCCGGCATCGACCGATTCGATCGGCCGCTCGTGGAGCGCTACTTCTCCACGTCGCTGCTGCCGGGGGTCGAGGTGGAGCAGGTGCTCGCGCTCGGCGCCGAGGACTATCCCGGCGGCTCGGACGCGGTGTTCAACATGGCTGTGATGGGGCTGCGACTGGGTCAGCACGCCAATGGGGTCTCCCGGCTGCACGGAGAGGTGAGCCGGCAGATGTTCGGCGGCCTCTTCCCCGGATTCGACACCCCGGAGGTGCCGATCGACTCCGTCACCAACGGGGTGCACGCACCGACCTGGACCGACCCGATGCTGCGATCCCTGGCCGTCGAGCGCCTCGGAACCGAGGACACCACGCACGCGGACTGGGCGAACTCGGGCGCGATCAGCGACCTCGACCTCTGGAGCGTCCGCACGCGCATGCGCGAGCAGCTCGTCCGCGATGCGCGCCGCCGGCTCGCCGCGGCCTGGGAGGCGCAGAACCCTGGCGGCATCGCGCCGGTGTGGATGAGCGACCTCCTCGACCCGAACGTCCTCACGATCGGCTTCGCCCGCCGCGTGCCGACCTACAAGCGGCTCACGCTCATGCTGCACGACCCTCAGCGGCTGCGGAACATCCTCCTGCACCCGGAGCGTCCTGTGCAGTTCGTCATCGCGGGCAAGTCGCACCCGGCGGACGACGAGGGCAAGCGGCTCATCCAGAAGCTGGTGCAGTTCGCCAGTGAGCCGGAGATCCGTCAGCGCATGGTCTTCCTGCCCGACTACGACATCGGGATGGCGCAGCAGCTCTACCCGGGCACCGACGTCTGGCTGAACAACCCGCTGCGCCCGCTCGAGGCCTGTGGCACGTCCGGCATGAAGGCCGCGCTGAACGGCGGACTCAACCTGTCCATCCTCGACGGCTGGTGGAACGAGTTCTACGACGGCGAGAACGGCTGGGCGATCCCGTCGGCCGACGCCGCAGGAGACGGCGCCGAGCGGGACGCGCTCGAGGCCGAGGCGATGTACGACCTGATCGAGAACCAGATCGCGCCGAGGTTCTACGACCGTGACAGCGACGGTGTCCCCGGCGCCTGGGTCGCGCAGATCCGGCACACTCTGGCGACGCTGTCGGCTCCGCTGAGCGCGGAGCGGATGGTGCGCGAGTACGTCGAGCGTCTCTACATGCCGGCGGCAGCGAACGAGAAGCGCCTGAGCGCCGACGACTACCGCGACGCCCGCGAGCTCGCCGCCTGGAAGGGACGGGTGCGATCGGCGTGGCCCGGCGTGAACGTGGCCCATGTGGACGCCGGAGGACTGGACGCGGTTCCCCAGGTCGGCGATCAGCTGCGCGTGCGTGCCCTCGTGCACCTGAACGGCCTCCGCCCGGAGGACGTGGAGGTGCAGCTCGTGTACGGTCGCAGCCAGGACGGCGACGACCTCACCGGTGTGCGGTACGAACGCCTGGAGCTCGGGCACACCATCCCGGGCGCCGACCCGTCGGTCGCGCTCGAGTTCTCGGGCGGCGTCACGCTCTCCTGGGCGGGGTCGTTCGGGTACACCGTTCGCGTCGTCCCGGTCAACGATCTGCTGCTCTCGCCGGCCGAGCTCGGCCTGGTCGCCGCCGCCTGACGGCACGATCGGGTCGTGGAGCTGCGCGGCGAGGCGTAAGCGGCGGCCCCGAGCGCCCCGTCAGCGGGCGATCGGGGCGTACGCGGCGCCCGTCACCACGAGGAGATCAGCCGGAGCGATCTCCAGGTCCAGACCGCGTCGGCCGCCCGAGACGAACACCGTGTCGAAGAGCTGCGCGGTCTCGTCGACGACCGTGACGTGGCGCGTCTTCTGACCGATGGGGGAGATGCCGCCGACCACGTAGCCGGTGCGCCGCTCGGCGACGGCCGGGTCGGCCATGGTGGCGCGCTTGGCGCCGACGGCCGACGCGAGCGCCTTGAGATCGAGCATCCCCGTCACGGGCACGACGCCGACCACGATGCCCAGCTCGGTGTCGGCGAGCAGCGTCTTGAAGACCCGGTCCGGCTCGACGCCGAGAGCGTCGGCGGCCTCCAACCCGTAGGACGGCGCCGCCGGGTCGTGCTCGTACGGATGCAGCGTGAACGGGATGCCCGCTTCGGCCAGGGCCGAAGAGGCCGGCGTACCGGCACCGGCGGGGCGCTTCGCCATCAGGGCGCCACCGTCGCGCTCGGACCCCCATCCGCGGCGGCGTCCGGCTCCACGGTCGCGCCCGCCGGCGCCTCCACGCGCGGCCCGTTGGCGCGGTAGAGCTGCATCGAGGTGCCGCCGACCATCCGGATGCTCCCCGGCTCCAGCTCGACCCCGTCTTCGGCGATCGGCACCTCGGTGGCGCTGTCCCAGAGCAGCTGATACGAGGTGACGCCGGGAGCGACCGGCAGCGACACCTCCACGTCGTCCTCCACGCCGTGCACGATCAGCAGGACACGGTTGAACTCCTCCTTGTCGGGGGTGGATGCGGCGAGATACTGCAGCGTGCGGTTCTCGGGCGAGTTCCAGTCCTCGTCGTCCATGAGAGCACCGGTCGCGTCGTACCAGTCCATGTGGCTGGCGTTCGGCGTGGTGCGGCCGAACACCGCGAACCGGCTCGGGCGCAGGGCGGGGTTCTCCCGGCGCAGCTCGAGCAACCTCCGCGTGGTGTCGAACATCTCGCGCTGTTCGCGGGTGCGCAGCCACGACATCCAGGTCAGCTCGCTGTCGTGGCAGTACGCGTTGTTGTTGCCGCGCTGGCTGCGGCCGTACTCGTCGCCGGCGGTGATCATCGGCACCCCGGCCGACAGCAGAAGCGTCCCCATCAGGTTGCGCATCGCCTTGTGCCGATCGAGGAGGATGCGCTCGTCGTAGGTCGGCCCCTCCGCGCCGTGGTTGAACGAGCGGTTGTTGTCCGTGCCGTCCCGGTTGTCCTCGCCGTTGCCCAGGTTGTGCTTGACGTTGTACATCGTGAGGTCGGCCATCGTGAAGCCGTCGTGGGCGGTGATGAAGTTGATCGAGGCCAACGGGCCGCGCTCGGGCGAGAAGGTGTTCGACGATCCGGCCAGCCGGGTGGCGAAACCGCCGATGCCGATCGGCGCCTGACCGTTGCGGCGGGCGTCGGCGATGTCGGCCAGCCAGAAATTGCGGACGCGGTCGCGGTAGCGGTCGTTCCACTCCGACCAGCCGTCGGCGAAGTTGCCGGTCTGCCAGCCGCCCATCCCGACATCCCAGGGTTCGGCGATGAGCTTCACGCCGGAGAGCACCGGATCGTCGAGCATCGCGGTGAGGAGGGGGTGGTCGCGGTGGTACGCGACATCCTCGCCGCGGCCGAGCGTGACGGCGAGGTCGAACCGGAACCCGTCGATCTGGAGCTCCTGCGCCCAGTAGCGCAACGAGTCGAGCACCAGCCGCTGCGGAACCGGATGGCCGAAGTCGACGGTGTTGCCGCAGCCGGTCACATCGACATAGACGCCGTGCTCGTCCTGACGGTAATACGTGGCATTGTCGATGCCGCGGAAGCTGGTGCGCGGACCGCCGATGCCCTCCTCCGAGGTGTGGTTGTAGACCACATCGAGGATCACCTCGATGCCCGCCTCGTGCAGCAGCTTGACCATGCCCTTGAACTCGCGCAGAACTCCCTCCGGCCCCTCGGCCTGCGCGGCGCGCGAGGCGTACGGTGCATGCGGGCTGAAGAAGTTGAGGGTGTTGTAGCCCCAGTAGTTGGTGAGGCCCTCCCGGATCAAGCGCTGCTCGGATGTGAACGCCTGCACGGGCAGCAGTTCGACGGCGGTGATCCCGAGACGCTGGAGGTAGGCGATCGTGGACTCGTGTGCGAGGCCGGCATAGGTGCCGCGCAGTTCCTCCGGCAGCTCCGGGTTCTGATGGCTGATGCCGCGCACGTGCGCTTCGTAGATCACCGTGTGATCGAGCGGAGTCGCCGGCTTGCGCGACGCCCCCCAGTCGAAGCCGTCGGAGACGACGGTCGAACGCCACTCCTCCGGACCGACCCGGGTGAGGCCGCGCGCATACGGATCCAGCAGCAGGCTCTCCGGGTTGAACATGTTCTGCGCCGACGCGGGCCCGGACGCGCGGATCGCGTACAGGCTGCCGACCTGCAGGCTGCGCGAGCGCCCCAGCCAGACGTTGTCGGCATCCCGGTGCATCTCGACGGTCTTGGTGCGCCAATCCGGGTCCTTGGGATCGAAGAGACAGAACTCCATCGCGTCGGCGCTCGCGGAGTAGACCCGCAGCTCCCCGCCGTGCGGACCGATGCGGACGCCCAGGTTGCGCAGAGGATCCACGGAAGTCATACGTTCTAGAGTAGTGACACACCGCGCCGCACCCCGAGGAGGCCCCGGTGCCCGTCTATCTCGACCACGCCGCCACCACGCCCCTGCGCCCCGAGGCGCTCGCCGCCTTCACCGACGCACTGGGGCTCGTCGGCAACCCGTCGAGCATCCACAGCCAGGGCCAGCAGGCCAGACGGATGCTGGAGGAGGCACGCGAGGCGGTGGCGTCGACGCTGGGCTGCGACCCGATCGAGGTGGTGTTCACCTCGGGAGGCACCGAAGCGATCAACCTGGCCGTCAAGGGCATGTACTGGGCGCGCAACGACGGCTCCGGCCGCCCCCGCATCCTGGTGCCGGGCGGTGAGCACCACGCGACGATCGACGCGGTCGAGTGGCTGGAGCGCGCGGAAGGCGCCCACGTGGAGTGGCTGCCGCTCGATGCGGAGGGCCGCATCCGCGCGGATGCCGTCGAAGCCGCACTCGGGGCCCCGGAGGACGTCGCGCTCCTCACCCTCCTGCAGGTGAACAACGAGGTCGGCACGATCGAGCCGGCCGCCCAGCTCGCCGCGCTCGCGCGGTCGGCCGGTGTACCCGTCCACGTCGACGCCGTGGCGGCTTACGGCCACCTCCCCGTCGATTTCGCCGCACTCGGAGCGGACGCCCTCAGCGTCTCGGCGCACAAGATCGGCGGCCCGGTCGGGATCGGAGCGCTGGTACTGGGTCGCAGCTCGTCCGTGGTGCCGCTCATCCACGGGGGCGGCCAGCAGCGTCAGGTGCGGAGCGGGACGCAGGATGTCGCCGCGGCCGTGGCGTTCGCCGCCGCGGCCCTGGCGGCGGAGGCGGAACGCGTCGACGAGACGCAGCGGCTCACGGCGTTGCGCGACCGGCTGATCCGCGGGGTGCGCCAGACGGTTCCGGAGGCGGTGCTGAGCGGTCCGGAGCCCGACAGCGGCGACCGGGTCGCGTCGAACGCGCACTTCGTGTTCCCCGGAGCGCAGGGCGACTCGCTGCTGTTCCTGCTCGACCTCGCCGGCGTCTCGGTCTCGACGGGGTCGGCGTGCCAGGCCGGCATCCCGGAGCCGTCGCACGTGCTGCTCGCGATGGGTCGGAGCGAGCAGGAGGCCCGCGGGGCGCTGCGGTTCACCCTGGGGCGGACGTCCACGGACGCCGATGTCGACGCGCTGCTGGCCGCGCTGCCGGGCGCATACGCGCAGGCGTCGCGTGCCGGCCTCGCCGAACGTGCGCCCGGCCGGCGCACAGGCGCCTCGGCGTAGACTCTTCCGGTGCGAGTTCTGGCAGCGATGAGTGGTGGCGTCGATTCCGCCGTGGCCGCTGCCCGCGCCGTCGAGGCCGGGCACGACGTGGTGGGGGTGCACCTCGCGCTGAGCCGGATGCCGGGGACCCTGCGAACCGGCAGCCGAGGCTGCTGCACCGTCGAAGACTCGATGGACGCCCAGCGCGCGGCGAACATCATCGGCATCCCTTATTACGTCTGGGACTTCTCCGAGCGGTTCAAGCTCGACGTCGTCGACGACTTCATCGCCGAGTACTCCGCCGGGCGCACGCCGAACCCGTGCATGCGGTGCAACGAGCGGATCAAGTTCGCCGCGCTCCTCGAGAAGGCTCTCGACCTGGGCTTCGATGCGGTCTGCACAGGTCACTACGCCAGCGTCGTCACCGACGCGGACGGCAACAGGGAGCTCCACCGGGCGAGCGCGTGGGCGAAGGACCAGTCGTATGTGCTGGGCGTGCTCACGAGCGAGCAGCTCGCGCACGCGATGTTCCCGCTCGGAGCGACGCCCTCCAAGGCCGAGGTTCGCGCCGAGGCGGCCGCGCGCGGCCTGAGCGTCGCGAACAAGCCGGACTCGCACGACATCTGCTTCATCCCGGACGGCGACACGCGCGGCTGGCTGGCCGAGCACGTCGGTGCGGAGCAGGGCGACATCCTCGATCGCGAGGGCAATCGCCTCGGCTCGCACGAGGGCGCGCACGCCTACACCGTCGGCCAGCGCAAGGGTCTCAACATCGGGTACCCGTCTCCGGACGGCCGGCCGCGGTTCGTGCTGGAGGTGCGGCCGAAGGACAACACGGTGGTCGTGGGTCCCAAGGAGGCCCTCGACATCGCGGAGATCGCCGGGTCGCGCTTCACCTGGGCCGGACTGCCGCCGGCGGATGCCGCCACGCCGTTCGCGTGCGAGGTTCAGATCCGCGCCCACGCCGATCCGGTGCCGGCCGTGGCGCAGGTGCGTGACGGCGAGCTGGTGGTGCGGCCGGACGAGCCGCTGAACGGCGTGGCCCCCGGCCAGACGGCCGTCGTCTACGTCGGCACCCGCGTGCTCGGCCAGACCACGATCGACCGCACGGTCTCCGCCGTCCCGGTTCGCTGACGGATCGGGACGGAACGGGCGGCCGTCCGTCCGGCGGATCGCCGTTGTGCGGGCCGGATGACCGGACGTCCGGACGTCGCTGCGGCGTGTCGCGTTCGGACTCCGGCGCTGCCGTCGCAGCGTCGGCAGTGGTGAATATGCTTGCTGGGTGGCGATCGAGACGACGAGCGAAGACGACCTTGCACGAGACGCGGTCGAGGCGCGTGCAGAGGCCCAGGAGCTGACGACCAGGATCCTCGAACTGCGCGACGCTTACTACGAGCGCGACACGGTGCTCGTGAGCGACGACGAGTACGACCGCATGATGCGGCGGCTGGAGGAGCTCGAGCGGCTGTTCCCCGAGCTGCAGAGCCAGGACAGCCCGACGCAGACCGTCGGCGGTCGCGCTCAGACCACGCTCTTTGCTCCGGTGCAGCACGCCGAGCGCATGCTCAGCCTCGACAACGTCTTCTCGCTCGAGGAGTTCGAGGCATGGGCGGCGAAGGTCGAGCGCGACGCCGGCCGACGGGTCGACTACCTCTGCGAGCTCAAGATCGACGGCCTCGCGATCAACCTCCGGTACGAGGACGGCGTGCTGGTGACGGCCGCGACCCGTGGCGACGGCGTCGTGGGGGAGGACGTGACGGAGAACATCCGCCAGATCCCCGCGATCCCGCAGCGCCTCGCCGGCGACGGGCCCTTCCCGGCGGTCGTCGAAGTCCGCGGCGAGGTGTTCTTCCCCGTCGAGGAGTTCGACGAGCTCAATGCTCACCAGCAAGAGGCCGGCGAACGCGTCTTCGCGAACGCGCGCAACGCGGCCAGCGGCTCCCTCCGGCAGAAGGCCGAGGGCAAGAACGCCGCTCAGCTCGCGCTCATGCGCGACCGCCTGCGGCGCCTGCACATGCTGGTGCACGGCATCGGAGCGTGGCGCAACCCGCCCGTGGACGCCCAGTCCGAGGTCTACCAGCTGCTGGGGTCGTGGGGTCTGCCGACCTCGACGCACTACCGGGTCCTCGGCACCGTGGCGGAGGTCGACGAGTTCATCCGCTACTTCGGCGAGCACCGCGGCAGCGTGGAGCACGAGATCGACGGGATCGTCATCAAGGTCGACGAACTCGCCCTGCACGACGAGCTCGGCGCCACGTCGCGCGCGCCGCGCTGGGCGATCGCCTACAAATACCCGCCCGAGCAGGTCAACACGAAGCTCTTGGACATCGTGGTGAGCGTCGGCCGCACGGGCCGCGCCACTCCGTTCGCGGTCATGGAGAAGGTGCGCGTCGCCGGATCCGAGGTGCGCCAGGCGACGTTGCACAATCAGGAGGTCGTCAAAGCCAAGGGCGTGCTCATCGGAGACACCGTGGTGCTGCGCAAGGCCGGAGACGTCATCCCGGAGGTGCTCGGGCCGGTCGTCGAGCTGCGCGACGGCACCGAGCGACCGTTCGTCATGCCCGAGAACTGCCCGGAGTGCGGGACGCGGCTCGCGCCGGCGAAAGAGGGCGACATCGACCTCCGCTGCCCGAACGCCGAGTTCTGCCCCGCACAGGTGCGCGGCCGGGTGGAGCACATCGGTTCGCGCGGCGCCCTCGACGTGGAGGCGCTGGGGGAGGTCGCGGCGGCGGCCCTCACCCAGCCCCGCTTCCCGTCCACCGCGCCGCTGCCGACCGAGGCCGGACTGTTCGGCCTGAGTGTGCGCGACCTCTTCCCGATCGAAGTCGTCGTCCGCGATTCCGAGACGGGCCTGCCCAAGCTGACCGACTCCGGTGCCGAGAAGGTGGACACCCCGTTCCGCCGCCGGCGGCAGAAGAAGGACGGACCGTTCGATCCGGAGGCGACCGAGTTCACTGGAGATGAGCTCTATGTGCCCTCGAAGAACGCCGTCGAACTGGTCGCGAACCTGGCGGCGGCGCGCACCAAGCCGCTGTGGCGCATCCTGGTCTCACTGAACATCCGCCATGTGGGACCGGTGGCCGCACGAGCTCTGGCCGACCACTTCGGCTCGCTCGACGCGATCCGTTCCGCGACCCGAGACGAGCTCGCCGCGGTGGACGGCGTGGGCGGGATCATCGCCGACGCTGTGCTCGCCTGGTTCGACGTCGACTGGCATCGCGAGATCGTCGAGCGCTGGGCGGCCGACGGGGTGCAGTTCGCCACCCCGGGCCACAGGGGCCCCGGTGCCCAGGCCGAGGCGGGGGGTGTGCTCTCCGGTCTGACGGTGGTCGCGACCGGTTCGCTGGACGGTTTCACCCGCGAAGGCGCGCAGGAGGCGATCATCGCCGCTGGCGGCAAAGCTGCGTCGAGCGTGTCGAAGAAGACCGACTTCGTGGCGGCCGGTCCCGGCGCCGGCTCGAAGCTGGCCAAGGCCGAGGAGCTCGGCGTGCGGATCATCGATGCGGCCCAGTTCGCGATTCTTGTCGAGAAGGGACCGGAGGCGTTGGACGCGTAGTCGGCCGATTTGTGGACAGACCACAAGTTATCCCCCTGAATCGGGGGTAGAACGACCATCCGTCCACCGCTCTGGTGCCGGTAGAGTCGAGGTGTGCGCTCGCCCGGCGCGCACGCAAGGGCTTAGCTCGCTCGCTCTCGGAGGGACCCGGACGGAGTGCTGGTCGGCTTTGCAGCAGCTTCCATCGTCACCTCGGTCGTCACAGGACTGACCGGGGCCTTCGTCATGCCCGCTGAGAGCGCTCACGCGGACGTCTCTCCGGCTGCGGCCGTCCGGCCGATCGCACAGGACGCCATGCGGTCTGCGTCCATCGGCGACGCTCCGACGAGCTCCGGCCCGGGCCAGGCCGCGCCGCCGAACCGGAGCGTCGCGGGCGTCCTCACCTCGATACAGGCCGTGGACCCCGCCGCGCTTCCCGGTTTCCTCAGCGCCCATGCCGCCGACCTCGACCGGCTGCTGGTCGACCCGCCCGCCGCCGCGGACGTCAGCCGGCTGTGGACGCTGCTCGACCCCGCCCGTCAGTCCGAGCTCGTCCGGGCGGCGCCGCACGTGGTGGGCAACCTGGAGGGCGTGCCCTACGACGTCCGCGGAAAGGCGAACCGGCTGGATCTGCAGCGGACGATCGACACGGCGAAGCAGCGCCTGCGCTCCGAGCGCGGCAAAGCCGCCCGGGTCGCACTCAAGCGTCA
Source organism: uncultured Leifsonia sp. (assembly GCF_945957465.1). GTDB lineage: Bacteria > Actinomycetota > Actinomycetes > Actinomycetales > Microbacteriaceae > Leifsonia. Next base: position 96,664 of record NZ_CAMFLC010000008.1, on the reverse strand, counting down.
GCTCACGACGCTCGACAATGTGAAGACCGCGCTGGCCAAGAAGGACGGCGTCACCCGCACCCTGGTGTCGCTCGACCCCTCCGACGACGCCAGAGCGGCAATCGTCGTCGGCGACCTGCGGACGGCACGCTACGTGAGCGTACTGGTCCCCGGCATGTACATGGCGGTGGGCGAGCAGATCGAGGCGTGGTCGGCGGTCGCGCAGGACCTGTACGACCAGCAGACCGGATTCCTGAAGCGGCTGGGCGGTGCAGGGACCACGAAGCGCACGCCGGGTGTGGCCGTGGTCGCCTGGATCGGATACCAGACGCCGGTGCTGACCAACATCGGCGGACTCGAGCTCGCCCGGGAGGGCGCCGACAGCCTCGAGCGGACGCTGATGGGCATCCAGTCGCTGCGCGCCTCCGACCCGCCGTATCTCAGCGTCCTCGCCCACTCCTACGGCTCGACGGCCGCGCTGCTCGCGCTCGAGCGCGGCACCGTCACGGTCGACGCGTTGGCGCTCATGGGCTCGCCGGGTTCGGACGCTCAGTCCGTGAAGCAGCTGGATGTGCGCGGGGGCAACGTCTTCGTCGGCGAAGCGCCGATGGATCCCATCGTCAACAGCGCGTTCTTCGGCAGCGACCCGGGCTCGCCCTCGTACGGCGCCAAGCCGATGGGGGTCGACGGGGCGGTGGATCCGCTCACCCACCGCACTCTCAGCGGGTCCAGCGGCCACAACGAGTACTTCACTGCGGGCACCGAGTGCATGCGTAACCTGGCGATGATCGGGATCGACAGGGGCGACCTCGTCCTCGACGGTCGCGGGTCGGCGACGACCTCGGTCGCGTCGCACCGCTGAGCGGCTGCGACGCCCGCCGCGCATAATGGGACCGATGGATCCGGAGCACGACGATCACGCGCCGAACGACGGTGTGGCCGATCCTGCTGCGAACGGACACGCGCCGGCGTCGTCCCGGCGCGCGTTCCTGAAGGGCGCGGGGCTCGTGGCCGCCGGGGCGGTCGTCGGGGGAGCGGCCGGCGGCGCCGTCGGCGCCGGTGTGGCCTCGCAGCAGTCCGCCGCTCCGGCCGCGGACGACGAAGCGGGGGAGGAGTACCCGACGCTGCCGGCCCCGCCGAAGCCGGGCTTCGACCACCTCGTCGTGCTGATGTATGAGAACCGCTCGTTCGACAATCTCCTCGGCTACCTGTACGACGAGAAGAACCTTCCGAAGGGCGCGCGCTTCGACGGGCTGGCGTTCGGCGACTACAGCAATCCCGATCCGGCGGGCGGCGAGATCCGGGTGCATCCCTACGAGGGGAGCACCGATTTCATCATGCGGCAGCCGTCCCCGGACCCGGGCGAGGTGTACCCGCACGTCAACACGCAGCTCTTCGGCATCGTCGACCCGCCCTCCAACGAGGATGCCCGGGTGCGGGAGCTGCAGCCCCCGTACAACGCCCCGCCGGCCGGGATGAAGCCCACGATGAAGGGTTTCGTCCGCGACTACATCGGTGTGCTGCGGAAGGACACCGGCGCCGAGCCCGCTCCCGACGACTACCGGCGGATCATGGGCGCCTTCACCCCCGAGATGCTGCCGGTCTTCTCGACGCTCGCGCGACAGTTCGCCGTCTACGACGACTGGCACTGCGCCGTTCCCTCGCAGACGTTCTGCAACCGGTCGTTCTTCCACGCGTCGACCTCGCACGGGTACGTGGACAACGCGGGAGCAGGCGGACTCCGCAAGTGGTTCGACCCGGCGAACGACGCCCCCACGATCTTCAACCGGCTCGAGGAGGCCGGGCGCAACTGGCGCGTCTATTTCGACGACCGGCAGCTCATCTCGCTGACGGGCTTCATCCATGCGCCGGTGCTCGAGCCGTACTGGAAGACGCACTTCCGCACGATGACCGATTTCTACGCCGACGTGGCCGAGGGCACGCTGCCGGACTACGCGTTCATCGAGCCGCGCCTGCTCTACGACCACAACGACATGCACCCGCCGGGCGGACCGCTGACGGAGGAGGACGTCGACGGGACGCTCATCGCCGGCGGCGGGGTCTCCGATGTGCGCGCGGGGGAGCTGCTGCTGCACCAGGTGTACTCGGCGATCCGCGGATCGCGCAGCGCCACGGGGTCGAACGCGCTCAACACCATGCTGCTCGTGACGTTCGACGAGCACGGAGGAACGTACGACCACGTGGCGCCGGGAGCCGCGACGCCGCCCGACGGCAGCGGACCGGGGGAGAACGGCTTCCGGTTCGACCGGCTGGGTGTGCGCGTCCCCGCCATCGCGATCTCCGCCTACACCGAGCGCAACACGATCATCCACGACGAGATGAGCCACGCCGCGGTCATCGCCACGCTCTGCCGCGCGTACGGTCTGCCGCACCTCACCGAGCGCGACCGTGGTGCGCGCACCGTCCGCAACGCCGTGAACCGGCGCACTCCTCGCCAGCCGGGGACGTGGCCCGACACGCAACCGCAGTACCTGCCGCCGAACCCCGAGGCGGGCGCCCCGGCGCCGGGCGACGAGGATCGTCCGCTGAGCCCTCCCGGCGTCGGGCTCGTCGGCCTGCTCACCGCGCGGTACGGCGCGCCGGGCGACCCGGTGCCGCGCACGTACAAGGAGGCGTACGACGCCGTCGACCGGCTGGGGCGCGGTCTGTTCGGCTGACCATAGAATTGGTTCCGTCCACCCAGAAACCAGCACGGAGACGCATGTCCGAAATCAGCGCAGAACAGGTCGCTCACCTGGCGAACCTCGCCAGGATCGACCTCAGCCCGGAAGAGATCGAGAGCCTCACGAGTGAGCTCGGCCAGATCGTCGAGGCGGTCGCGAAGGTGCAGGAGGTCGCCGGTCCCGACGTCCCCGCCACGAGCCATCCGCTTCCGCTCACCAACGTCTTCCGCTCCGACGAGGTGCGACCGTCGCTGACCGTCGAGCAGGCGCTCTCCGGCGCCCCCGCGCGGGAGGGCGACCGGTTCAAGGTCGCCACCATCCTGGACGAAGACTGAGCCGAGGAGTGCCCGAGATGACTGATCTGACCCGGCTCACGGCCTCCGCACTGGCCGACCTGCTCTCCGCTCGAGAGGTCTCCTCCGTGGAGGCCACCCGCGCCCACCTCGACCGCATCGAGTCGGTGGACGCCGACGTCCACGCGTTCCTGCACGTCGCCGGCGAGAACGCCGTGCGCACGGCGGCCGAGATCGACGGCCGCCGGGCGGCCGGCGACCCGCTCGGTGCGCTCGCGGGCGTTCCCGTCGCGATCAAGGACGTGCTCGCCACCCGCGACATGCCGTCGACCTCCGGGTCGCGCATCCTCGAGGGCTGGATCCCGCCCTATGACGCGACCGTGGTGCGCAAGCTGCGCGAAGCCGACCTCGTGCCGCTGGGCAAGACCAATATGGACGAGTTCGCGATGGGCTCCTCCACCGAGCACTCCGCTTTCGGTCCCACGCGCAACCCGTGGGATCTGGAGCGGATCCCCGGCGGCTCGGGCGGCGGCTCGGCAGCGGCCGTCTCGGCGTTCGAGGCGCCCTTCGCGCTCGGCTCCGACACGGGCGGCTCGATCCGGCAGCCCGCCGCCGTGACCGGTTCCGTGGGGGTCAAGCCGACCTACGGCGGCGTCAGCCGCTACGGAGCGATCGCGCTGGCGAGCTCGCTCGACCAGGTCGGCCCCGTGTCGCGCACGGTGATCGACGCCGGCCTGCTCCACGACGTGATCGCCGGGCACGACCCGTTCGACTCCACGTCGCTGACCGACTCCTGGCCGTCGATGGCCGACGCCGCGCGGGCAGGGCTGCGCGACGAGGCGCTGCGCGGCGTCCGTGTCGGCGTCGTCCGCGAACTGAACGGCGAGGGCTTCCAGGCCGGGGTGAAGCAGCGCTTCGACGAGGCGCTCGCGCTCCTGCAGGCGGCCGGTGCGGAGGTGGTGGAGGTCGAGGCCCCGAGCTTCGAATATGCCGTCGCCGCGTACTACCTCATCCTCCCGGCCGAGGCGTCCAGCAACCTGGCGCGGTTCGACTCCGTGCGGTTCGGGTTGCGCGTGGACCCCGAGAACGGGCCGGTCACAGTCGAGCGCGTGATGGCGGCGACCCGCGACGCCGGGTTCGGTCCCGAAGTCAAGCGCCGCATCATCCTCGGCACGTACGCGCTGAGCGCGGGCTACTACGACGCCTACTACGGCTCGGCGCAGAAGGTCCGCACGCTGATCCAGCGCGATTTCTCGGCCGCGTTCGAGAAGGTCGACGTGCTGGTCAGCCCGAGCGCGCCGACCACCGCGTTCAGGTTCGGCGAGAAGCTGGCCGACCCGATGGCGATGTACCTCAACGACATCACCACCATCCCCGCCAACCTCGCCGGCGTGCCCGGCATGGGCCTGCCGATCGGGCTGGCGCCGGAGGACGGCCTCCCGGTCGGCATGCAGCTCATGGCGCCGGCGCGCGCCGACGCGCGGCTCTACACGATCGGCGCCGCACTCGAGCGGCTGCTGGAGCAGCAGTGGGGCGGCCCGCTGCTCAGCCAGGCGCCGGATCTGAGCGCCACCGAGATGTTCGCGAGCGAAGAGGGAGCGGTCTGATGGCCAAGGCCCAGTTGATGGATTACGACAAGGCCCTCGAGCTGTTCGAGCCCGTGCTCGGTTTCGAGGTGCACGTGGAGCTGAACACGGCCACCAAGATGTTCTGCGGCTGTGCGAACGAGTTCGGCTCCGGCGCCAACACGAACACCTGCCCGACGTGCCTCGGTCTGCCCGGCGGCCTGCCGCAGGTCAACGAGAAGGCGATCGAGTCGAGCATCCGCCTGGGGCTCGCGCTCGGCTGCGAGATCGCCGAGTCGAGCCGGTTCGCGCGCAAGAACTACTTCTACCCCGACCTCGCGAAGAACTTCCAGACCTCCCAGTACGACGAGCCGATCGCCCACGACGGCGCGGTCACCATCGAGCTCGAGAACGGCCGCGAGCTGCGGATCGAGATCGAGCGCGCCCACATGGAGGAGGACGCCGGAAAGCTGACCCACGTCGGCGGCGCGACCGGTCGTATCCAGGGCGCGGACTACTCGCTGGTCGACTTCAACCGCGGCGGCGTACCGCTCGTCGAGATCGTCACCAAGATGATCGAGGGCGCCGAGGGCGACGCTCCGGAGGTCGGGCGCACCTACGTCCGCGCCATCCGCGACCTGGTGAAGGCGCTGGGCGTCTCGAACGCTCGCATGGAGGAGGGCAACGTCCGCTGCGACGCGAATGTGTCGCTCCGCCGGCGCGGTTCGTCGGAGCTGGGCACACGCACGGAGACCAAGAACGTCAACTCGCTGCGCTCGATCGAGCGCGCCGTGCGCTACGAGATCCAGCGCCAGGCCGCGATCCTCGAGGCCGGCGGCACGATCGTGCAGGAGACGCGGCACTGGCACGAAGACACCGGCACGACCTCCGCGGGGCGTCCGAAGTCCGATGCCGACGACTACCGGTACTTCCCGGAGCCGGACCTCGTACCCGTCGCACCCAGCCGCGAGTGGGTGGAGGAGCTGCGCGCGACGCTTCCGGAGGCCCCTGCGGCGCGCCGCAAGCGCCTCACCGTCGAGTGGGGGTTCACGGCGCTGGAGTTCCAGGACGTGGACAACGCCGAACTGCTCGACGAGCTGGAGGCCACCATCGCAGCCGGCGCCACCCCGGCCGCCGCGCGCAAGTGGTGGACCGGCGAGATCGCCCGGCTGGCCAACGCCCAGGGCGTGCCGGCCGGGACGCTGGTCAGCCCGCAGCACGTCGCCGAGCTGGCCGCGCTGGTCGACGCCGGCACGCTCACCGATCGCCTGGCCCGCCAGGTGCTCGAGGGCGTCATCGCGGGCGAGGGCGCTCCGCAGCAGGTCGTGGACAGCCGCGGGCTCGCGGTCGTCTCCGACGACGGCGCACTGGTCGCGGCGATCGACGAGGCGCTGGCCGCCCAGCCCGACGTGCTCGAGAAGATCCGCGACGGCAAGGTCCAGGCCGCCGGCGCGGTCATCGGCGCGGTGATGAAGGCCATGAAGGGCCAGGCGGACGCCGCTCGCGTGCGCGAGCTGGTGCTCGAGCGGGCCTCGCAGTGACGGTCGGCCCGTGACGGCCTCGCAGTGACGGTCGCGCGATGACGGCCACGATCGAGCGCGTCACCGGCGCGAGCGCTGCCGCGACCGCGGTCGCGCTCGCGCCCGTTCTGATCGACACCGTCGCCTCCGGGGCGAGCGTGGGCTGGGTCGACCCGCCGACGCCGGAGGAGGCGGCGGTGTGGTGGGCGGCGCTGTTCGCCGACCCGGACGCCGAGACCTGGGTCGCCCGCGACGGCGAGCGCGTCCTCGGGACGATCACCCTGGTGCGGGCGGCGAAGCGCAACGGCCCGCACCGCGGGGAGGTCATCAAGCTGATGGTGCATCCCGATGCTCGCGGCCGTGGCATCGCACCCGCACTGATGACGGCACTCGAGGAGCACGCGGCCGCGCACGGGCTGACACTCCTCGTGCTGGACACCGAGACCGGCAGCCTCGCCGAGTCCCTGTACACCCGGTGGGGCTGGCAGACCGTGGGCGGCATCCCCGGCTACGCGATCAGTCCGTCCGGCGCGCTCGGGGGCACCACCATCATGTACAAGCAGCTCGACCCCCGCGTTCGTGAGGAGCCGGCGACAGCGCTAGCGTAGGTGCATGGGCGTCTTCACACTCGGCGGGCTCACCACGGCGCCGGCCTCCTCGCGCACCGAGCTGCTGGCGTCGCCGACTCTCGACGCTCTGGGCGCGCTCGGCTGGCTGGACGAGGTCGGCGTGGTCGAGATCGACCCCGACGTCTCCGACACCGCGGCGACGCAGGAACGGTTCGGCCTGGCCGCGGACACCCTCGCCAACTGCGTCGTCGTCGGCGGCAAGCGCGAGGGCGTGGAGTCGATCGCCGCCTGCGTCGTGCTCGCGACCACGCGCGCCGACGTGAACGGCACGGTCAAGCGGCTGCTCGACGTCCGCAAGGCCTCGTTCCTGCCGATGGAGCGCGCGGTGGAGCTCACCGGGATGGAGTACGGCGGCATCACACCGATCGGCCTGCCCGCCGGGTGGCCCGTGCTCGTCGATTCCCGCGTGGTCGCCGACGGCGTGGTCGTGATCATCGGTTCGGGTGTGCGACGTTCGAAGCTGCTGCTGCCGGGGCGGCTGCTGGGCGCGCTGCCGTCGGCACAGGTCATCGACGGACTCGGGATGGAGTTGCCGGTGCGATGACCGTCGACGTCGTCGAGCGCCTCCTCGGGCCGGTCCGGTCGCGACTGATCGAGACACTGTCCGGACGGTCCGATCGCCTGCCCGCGTGGATCCTGCGCCTCGAGGACGGCGACGACGCGGGCTTCTTCCCGGCGGGCGGGGCGGCGTGGACCGTGCACGGCGGCATGCCGACCCTCGTGGCCGGTGTGCGCGCACTCCTCCTTCAGGCAGTGCACCCCGGCGCACTCGCGGGCGTGCGTGATCACTCGCGCTACCGGGAGGACCCGCTGGGCAGGCTCGCGGGCACCATCCAGTGGATCCACACGGTCACTTTCGGCAGCCGAGCGCAGGCGGTCGCCGGCAGCGAACTGGTGAAGTCGCTGCACGAGCGTGTGCGCGGACAGTACGTCGATGGGCACGGTACGACCCGCGCATACGCCGCGAACGACCCGGAGCTGGCCGCGTGGGTGCACCTGGCGTTCACCGATGCGTTCCTCACCGCCCATCAGCGCTGGGGGTCGCCGATCCCCGGAGGAGCGGACGGCTACGTCGGGGAGTGGGCGACCGCGGCGGAGCTCATGGGCGTCGAGGACCCGCCGCGCACTGCAGCGGACCTGCGGGCACGCATCGACGAGGTGACCGATGCCGGCGACCTGCGCGGGGGCCCCGACGTCGAGGAGATCGTGCGCTTCATCCGGCGCGCACCGCTGCGGCGCACACTGCGGCCGTCGTACCGCGTGGTGTTCCGTGCCGCGGTGTCGACCCTCGAGCCGCGGCACCGCGTCCTGCTCGGCTTCCCGGCGGTCGACCGGCTCCCGATCGACGGCGCGACGGCACTCGTGCTGCGTGGGGCCCAGGTGCTGCTCGGCCCGCAGACCCAGGCGGAGCTGGCGGCGCGTCGGCGACTGGCCCGACTCGACTCGACGTTCTGAGGTCTCTCGCAGGAGAGCCGTACCCCCGAAACGGCCGACCGGGAGCTACGCTGTGCTGCGGTGGCCCGTTCACCGGTGAGCGGACCCGAGTCACCGGAGGTTGCAATGACATCCACCAGCCCGTCCGCCACGGACGAAGCAGGGAAGAAGGGCCTGAAAGGCGGTGCGCTCGGCCTCGTGTCGAGCGTGGTCGTCGGGGTGGCCTCGACCGCGCCCGCGTACAGCCTCGCGGCGAGCCTGGGTTTCATCGTCGTCGGTGGGACGCTCGCGGCCGGCGTGAAGGCCCCGGGCATCGTGCTGCTCGCGTTCATCCCGATGTATCTGATCGCGGTCGCGTACCAGGAGCTCAACAAGGCCGAGCCGGACTGCGGCACGACCTTCACCTGGGCCGCCCGTGCCTTCGGGCCGATCACCGGCTGGCTCGGCGGGTGGGGGATCGTGATCGCCGACATCATCGTGATGTCCAACCTCGCCCAGATCGCCGGAAGCTACTCGTACACGTTCGTCGGCGGATTCGGCCTCCCCGGGGTGGCCGCTCTCGCGAACAACAACGTCGCTGTGACGATCGCCGGCCTCGTCTGGATCGCCCTGATGACGTGGATCTGCTATCGCGGAATCGAAGTGTCGGCGCGCGTGCAGTACGTACTCCTGGCTTTCGAGGTCGTCATCCTGATCTTCTTCGCGGTCTTCGCACTCGTGAAGGTCTACACCGGCACCGCCGAGCCGTACTCGCTCATCCCGCAGTGGTCGTGGTTCAACCCGTTCACGCTCGACTTCGGGCAGACGATCGCACCCGCCCTCCTGACCGCGATCTTCATCTACTGGGGCTGGGACACGGCCGTGTCGGTCAACGAGGAGACCAAGAACCCGGAGAAGACGCCCGGCCGCGCCGCCGTCATCAGCACTCTCCTTCTGCTCGCCACGTATGCGATCGTGACGGTCGCTGCCGTCGCCTTCGCCGGGGTCGGCGAGAAGGGGATCGGGTTGGCGAACCCGGCGAACTCCGGTGACGTCTTCTCGGCGATCGGCCCGACGCTCTTCGGCGGCGGTCCGGTCGGGGCGGTCCTGATGACCTTGCTCGGCTTCTCCATCCTGACGTCCGCATCCGCGTCCACCCAGACGACGATCCTGCCCACCGCGCGGACGACGCTGTCGATGGCCGTCTACAAGGCGATCCCGGAGAAGTTCGCTCGCATCCACCCGAAGTTCCTCACGCCGACCTGGTCGACGATCGGGATGGGCCTGGTCTCCGCCGTCTTCTACCTCGCCTTCACCGCGATCAGCGTCTCGTTGCTCAACGCGCTGATCGGGTCCATCGGTCTGATGATCGCCTTCTACTACGGTCTCACCGGGTTCGCGTGCGTCTGGTACTACCGGCGGACGCTGTTCACGAGCTTCCGGCACGCGATCATGCGCGGGCTGTTCCCGTTGCTCGGCGGTCTGATGCTGCTGGCCGTCTTCATCTACGGCACGTACAACTTCGCTCAACCGGATTGGCTGACCGACGACCAGGGCAAGAACGTCACGATCTTCGGGATCGGAGCGGAGGCCGTGGTCGGCATCGGCGGCATCCTCATCGGGGTCGTGCTGATGATCGTCTGGCGGTTCATCCGTCCGGACTACTTCAAGGGGCTGACGTTGCCGCGCAAGAGCGACGACATCGTGCTCGCACCCGAACCGGTGGGAGCGGACACGGTGTTCGGAGGAGTGGCGACCCGGCTGCCCGCCACGGTCATCGCACCCGACTTCTCCAACCTGCCCGAGGGTCAGACGCCGGTCAATGCCGATACGCTCGAACCGGTCGACGAGCCGGCGGACCTCCCCCCGGCCGACCCCGACCTACCGCGGAAGGGGAGCGAGTGAGCGAGCGCAGCCGAACCGTCCACTGGGAGGATCCGGCGCCGGGCGTCGCCGTCATGCCGACGATGAGCGGCCTGGAGTATTTGCACCGGATGATCGCGGGCGAACTCCCGCCGCCGCCGATCACGAGCCTGATGCGGATGACCCTGACCGAGGCGGAACCGGGCCGGGCGGTCTTCGTCTGCGAGCCGGACGAGTCGCACTACAACCCGATCGGCACGGTGCACGGCGGACTGGTCTGCACCCTGCTCGACTCGGCACTCGGCTGTGCGGTGCAGACGACGCTGGCGGCGGGACAGGGATACACGTCCATCGAGATCAAGGTCAACTATCTGCGGCCGGTCTTCGCGACCAGCGGCCCGCTGACCTGCAGTGCGACGGTCACGAAGCCCGGCAATCGTGTCGCGTTCGCCGACGGCGTCGTCACCGACGGTGCGGGCAAGACCGTTGCGACGGCGACCGGCTCGCTGCTGGTGTTCCCGATCGGGTGACCGGTCGCTCACCGGCGCGGCGTCAGCCCCCCTGCCGCGCCGCCAGCAGCCGATCGCGCACCGTGCGCCGGATCACCTTGCCGACGATGCTGCGCGGGAGCTCCTCGACCTGCACCACGTGCTTCGGGACTTTGTAGGCCGCCAGGCAGTCGCGGCCGAACGCGCGGATCGCCTCCTCGTCGAACGACGCTCCGGGCTGCATGACGACGGCGGCGACCACGTCCTCGCCGCCGCGACGGTGCGGGAGTCCGACCACGGCGACGTCGTCGACGCCCTCGAACCCGCGCAGGGCGTCCTCGACCTCCGTCGGTGAGACGTTGAAGCCTCCGGTGACGATGAGCTCCTTGATGCGGTCGACGATGCGCACGAACCCGTCGGCATCCATCGTGACGATGTCGCCGGTGCGGAACCAGCCGTCCTTCGTGAGGACCTTGGCCGTCTCGTCGGTCTTGCGCCAGTAGCCCGAGAACACCTGCGGGCCGCGCGCGACCAGTTCGCCTTCCTCGCCGAACGGCCGGTCGCTGTCCGGATCGTCGGGATCGACGACGCGCAGCTCGGTGCCCGGCAACGGGAGGCCGACGGTTCCGGCCTTCCGCGTCGCGCCGACCGGGTTGGCCATGAGCACCGGCGAGCACTCCGACAGGCCATACCCCTCCGCGAGGTAGCCGCCGGTCTTCGACTCCCACAGCTCGACGATCGCCTGGGGGAGGCTCATCGCCCCCGAGATGGCGATGTCGATGCCCGACAGCGACACCCTGCGCTTCTCCGCAGCCTGCACGAGGCGCTCGTAGATCGGCGGTACGGCCGGCAGGAACGTCGCCGGGTGCTTCTTGACGACGTCGAGCACGAGGTCGGGGTCGAACTTCGGGAAGAGCACGAGCCGGGATCCCATGCTCATCGCGAACGTCAGGCAGAGGGTGAGCCCGTACGCGTGGAACAACGGCAGTACGGCATAGACGACGGAGGTCCCGCGCTCGATGGTCGGTACCCAGGCCCTCGCCTGCGCGGCGTTCACGGCGAGGTTCAGGTGCGAGAGCATGACGCCCTTCGGCAGCCCCGTCGTCCCGCTCGTGTACTGGATGAGCGCGAGGTCGTCGCGCTCGGGCCGCGGCACGGAGGCCTTGAGCCGGCGCGACGACACCAGGGACTCCCACGGGATGGTGCCGGAGACCTTGGCGGTCAGCTGCTCGCGGGCCTTGCGGGCCGCCGGGACGGGCAGGCGCAGGGCGAAGCGCTTGGCGGCCGGCATCCCGCGGGTGATGTCGACCGAGACGATCGTGGTCACGCCGAGGTCCGCAGGCAGCTCCTGGACGGTCCGGGCGACCTTGTCCCAGACGATCGCGACCGTGGCGCCGTGGTCCTCGAACTGGTGGCGCAGCTCCCGCGGCGTGTAGAGCGGATTGTGCTCCACGACGACGGCTCCGAGCCGGAGCGCCGCGTAGAAGGCCACGACGTGCTGCGGGCAGTTCGGGAGCACCAGCGCGACGCGGTCGCCCTTGCGCACCCCGCGCTTGCGGAGCCCCTCCGCGGCGCGTGCGATCTGGTCGCCGAGCTCGGCGTAGGTCGTGGTGGCCCCGAAGAACTCCAGGGCGACGTGCGTGCCGTAGGTCGCGACGGAGGCGTCGATGAGGTGGGCGAGGGACCCGTCCGGCAGGTCGATGTCGGCGGGGACGCCCGGCGCGTAGCCGGCGACCCACGGGCGATCGCTGTAAATGCTCACGGTGACAGATCCTACGGGGCGGGCGTCGTCAGGAAGCCCGCGTGAGGGCGCGGATGGCCTCGTCGATCGGCGTGTCGCCCGAGACGACCTCCCACGTGCGACCGATGGTCCCGGGGTCGGCGAGGCAGGCGGCGATCAGGCGTGCCACGTCCTCGCGGGGGATGTCGCCGCGCGGGACGCTGTCCGCGATCAGGACTTCGCCCGTGCCCTCGTCGAAGGTGAGCCGTCCGGGCCGGAGGATGGTCCAGTCGAGGCCGGACGAGCGGAGCTCCGCGTCCGCGTCGCGCTTCGCCTCGACGTAGGCCCGCCACTGCGGGTCGGCATCGGCCTCGACGGGGGAGTCCACGCCCCACGCGCTCACCTGGACGAAGCGGCGGATCCCGGCGCGTGCCGCTGCCTGGGCCGATTTCACGGAGCCGGCGTAGTCCACGGTCCGTTTGCGCTCGACACCGGATCCCGCACCCGCTCCGGCCGTGAACACGACGGCGTCGCAGCCGGCGATCGCCGCGGCGATCGCGTCCGGGTCGGCCTGTTCGATATCGAGCACCACGCCTTCCCCGCCGAGGCGGTAGACGTCTTCGGCGTGCTCCTCCGCACGGACGAGGCCGACGAAGTCGTCTCCGTCGTCGTACAGCACCCGCATGAGTTGCTGGGCGACTTTTCCATGGGCTCCGACGATCGCGACACGAGACATGACTCCATCTTGCTCCTGTTGCCGGCCGGTCCGCTCAGGGCGAACGTCCGTGTGCACGCGATGCGCGATGCGCTAGCGTCAGCAGCATGGCGCTGCTCCTGGAACTCGTCGCGCGACTGACGGCACTCGGGCCGTCGAGCGTGTCGGGCCTGGTCGCCCTCGCCGGTCTCGCCGGCGCGATCGGCATCGTCGCGGTCGTCGCGGCGGCCGCCGTGCGCTCGGTCGCGGCCCTCGCGGCATCCCTCCGCGTGCGCCCCGTGTGGTCCACTCCGCTCCAGCCCACCATCGGCTGGCTGATCGAGAGCCAGGCCGATCCGGATGCCGATGGCCGCCCGCGGCCACGAGCTCCCGGCAACCTGCTGCCGGTCGCGTAACGAGGCCCTCACACCTCGGTCGGTCCCTTCGGACTCCTCGCGACCAGACGACGTCTTCGTCCGTTCCGACAGCAGGGATACCCCAGATGGACTTCTTCTCGTGGCCGCCGATCGCGGCCGTCCTCGACGCAGCCTACGGCTTCGTCACCGCTCTCTCGACCGCCGTCGAGCCCGTCGCGGGCACGGCAGCGACGCTCGTCGCCATCGTCGTGCTGACGGTGCTCGTGCGGCTCATCCTCATCCCGGTGGGAATCAGCCAGGTGCGCGCGGAGTACACGCGCCGGCGGCTCGCACCGGCCCTCGCCGAGCTGCAGCGCACGCACCGCGCGAACCGCGAGCTGCTCGCCCGCAAGACCATGGAGCTCTACCAGGCGGAGCGCACCTCACCGTTCGCCGGAATACTGCCGCTGCTGGCGCAGCTGCCGGTGATCTCGCTGGTGTACGCGGTGTTCACGCACGCCACGATCGCCGGGCACGCCAACACCCTCCTCGGCGAGCACGTCTTCGGCGCTCCGCTCGGCACGAGCTTCGTGGGCCTTGCGGGCTCCGCCTCGGTCTGGCCGGGCTTCTGGGTGTACGCCGTCGTGCTGATCCTGATCGCCGCGGTGACGACCGTGTCGCGCCGCGTCCTCGCCCTTCCGCAGCCAGGCGGCGGTGCAGCACCGACAGGCGCCGTGCGCGCGCTGTCGTTCCTCCCGTACGTCACGGTGGTGTTCGCCGCGTTCGTCCCGCTGGCCGCGGCCGTGTACATCCTGACGTCGACGGCGTGGACCGTCGTCGAGCGTGCGACGCTGCGCCACCTGCTCGATCCGGAACGTGGGAGGGCGGAGCCGTCGACGTCGCAGTGAAGCCGGTTCCGACGCCGACCCGCGATCGTGATGCGATGCTTGAGTCATGTGGAAGCGTGACCGTCCCCGCCCGCCCCGCGATCCCCGCGCCGCCGTCCCGGGGCTCGGTGTCGGCGTCCAGGTGTACGTCGTCGAGCACGAACCCGCCGCCGGCACCGATTTTCCGGATGAGCCGACCGGTGTGATCATCGCGCCCGGCGACCGCGGCCTGCGGCAGGTCTCGCTCCCGACCGACGGTTACACCACCTGGGTCGTGGCGTTCAGCGAGCCGCAGCGACGACGCGACGGGAGCGGCCCGTTCGAGACGGCCGTTATCCCGTCTACGCTGCTCGTCGCCGCCGACCCGGTGGCGGAGGGCTGACCCGATGCTCGGAGTCGGACTGGTGCGCGGCATCAACGTCGGCGGCAACGCGCGTGTCGCCAAGGCCGACCTTGCCGCGGCGTTCGAAGCGGCGGGGTTCGACGACGTCGTGACTCTGCTGCAGAGCGGCAATGTGGTGTTCCGGTGCTCCGCCGCGCCGACGGCGGGTGATGCGGCGGCCATCACCGCCGCGCTCTCCCGGTCGTCGGGCGTCGAGGCGGACATCGTGCTTCTCCCCGAGGAGGACTTCCGCCGCCGCGCCGCCGCCAACCCTCTGCTGGACGTCTCGGACGACGACTCGCGACTGGTCGTCGTGTTCCTCGATCACGAACTGCCGCCGGAGCTCGTTGCGCCGACCGACGAAGAACTCGCACCGGAGCGCGTGCGGCTCGGCGACCGCGCCGTCTATCAGTGGAGTCCGCTCGGGATCTCGAAATCGACCGTTCCGATGGCGTTCTGGCGCCGCGTCGGACAGGTCGCGACCGCGCGGAACCAGCGGACCGTGCAGCGACTGATCGCTGAACTGGATCGCCGCGGCTGACGCCGAGAAATCCCCACTGCTCGGTGTCACCGGTGGCTCCTACAATGTCGGCATGTTCGTCGAGGGCACCCTTCGATGGCAGGTCACAGAGGACTGCCCCTGGGACCTGCTGATCGCGCTCGCCCTCCGCGACCTCGCCGGACTGGACAGCGTCGTCGCGCACGCCCTCCCTCGGGTGACCCCCGCTGTCGTGCCGGTGCTGCACGGCGACGCCGGCGGCGGGCGTGCCGAGGCGAAGCCGGCGGCGCGCGGGGCACTGTCGGCGCAGTGGGACGCGCTCTTCGAGGCGGCGGCCGATCGTGAGCACCGGCCGATGACGCCCCTGCTGCAGCCTCCGCATTTCGCCGCGCTCGACCGGGCGCTGGAGCTGCAGGACTTCGTGCTGGCCCACCACGACGAGGCGGCGCGCTGGGCGCGCGATCGTCATGCGGAGTACACGCGCGCGAGCATGGAGGCGCACGCGCGGCGCGCGGCGGACATCGTGGACGTCGTCCACGAGCGGGAGCACGACCTGCGCCGCCAGGCCGGATACTTCCGGCTGGACATCGACGTCTTGCCGCTCGCCGAGAGCGGCGCCTGGATCGTCGGTCCGCACACCGTGGCCATCAGCGCCTCCCTCCGCGACGACTCAGCGGCCTTCCGCGCCTGGTTCCGCCCCCTCGTGGCCGCCCTCGTCTGACTCCCACCTCCGCCCCACCCCGAACCTCGTTCCACCGAGGGGCGCCTTAACGCCCCTAAAACACCGCTTTAGGGGCGTTAAGACGCCCTTCGGCGGTCCCTCGGTTGCACCTCGACGCCCCTTCGCGGCGCCGTGGTCGGCGCCGGGTGGGAGGATTGACGAGTGGGCAAGACGGATGGCAGCGACCGGCGCGTGACGACCGCCGCCGTCGACGACTCCGACGCCACGATCCTGCACGTCGACATGGACGCCTTCTTCGCGTCGGTCGAACTCCTCGACCGGCCGGACGCGCGCGGCAAGCCGGCCATCGTCGGGCACGCGGGCGGCCGCGGAGTGGTCACGAGCGCGACCTACGAGGCCCGCAGGTACGGTGTGCGCAGCGCGATGCCGGTGTCGCAGGCGCTCCGCCTCTGCCCCACCGCGATCATCCTGCCGCCGCACTACGAGAAGTACACCGAGTACTCCGCCCGGGTGATGCAGATCTTCCACGAGGTCACCCCGCTCGTCGAGCCGCTCAGCATCGATGAGGCCTTCCTCGACGTCGCCGGGGCGCGTCGCCTGCTGGGCTCGCCGCGACGCATCGCCGAGCTGATCCGGGCGCGGGTGCGCGACGAGACCGGCTTGACCTGCTCGGTGGGCGTCGCCGGCACGAAGTTCATGGCCAAGCTGGCATCCGGCCACGCGAAGCCCGACGGGATGCTGGTCATCCCGCCGGCCGAGACCGTCGCGTATCTCAGGCCGTTGCCGGTCGGCGCGCTCTGGGGCGTCGGGGCCAGCACACAGGCCTCGCTCGAGCGGATGGGGCTGCGGACGGTCGCGGACCTGGCGGATGCGCCGTTCCCCGTGCTGCAGCGCGCGGTCGGCGACGCGACAGCGCGACGGCTGCACGACCTGGCGCACGGACACGACCCCCGGACGATCGTCACGTCCTCCCGGGAGAAGAGCATCGGGCACGAGAACACCTTCGCTGTGGATGTCGACGACCTGGACACGCTGCGCAGGGAACTGCTGCGGCTGTCGGGCCGGGTGGGGGAGAGGCTGCGCGAACACGGCATGGTGGGGCGGACGATCGCCCTGAAGATCCGCTACTCCGACTTCCGCACCATCTCCCGATCGCGCACGCTCGCCGAGCCCACCAATGTCGGTCGGCGGCTCTTCGAGGAGGCGTGGGACGTCTTCGAGAGTGTCGGGATCGACCTGCGCGCCACGCCGATCCGCCTGATCGGCGTTCGCGCGGAGCAGCTGGCGGACGCCGGCGACGATGCGCCGGCGCTGTGGGACCCGGACGAGGAGTGGCGCGAGGCGGAGCGCACGCTCGACGCCGTCAGTGCGCGGTTCGGACGCGGCTCCATCGGCCCGGCATCGCTGGTGCGCCGATCGCGCGATGCCGATCAGGCCGAGCGCGACGGCCGCAATCCGCGCTGGCTGAGCGACTGAGCCGTCGCCCGGCCCGGAAGGTCAGCGCAGCCCGACCTCGATCGCGCGATGGTCGGACCCGTTGCCGTCGAGGACCGTGCTGCCGACGGTCGTGAGTCCGCGCACGAAGGCGTGATCGAGCCGCGCCAGCGGGAGGGCGGACGGCCAGGTGAAGCCGAGGCCGACCGAGCTGGAAGCGGCTTCGGTCAGTTCGCTCTGCAGCGGCGCGAGCGCCCGATCGGTGCTGGCCGTGTTGAGGTCGCCCACGACCAGCAGCCGTTCCGCCGTGTCCCGCGCGACCGAACGGGTCAGAGTCTCGAGCATGCTGTCGCGCAGGCCGGTCGCCAGCGGCCGCGCAGAGGCCAAGTGGACGACGTACACCCGGGTCGGAGCTCCCGGGGTGCCGACGTCGACGCTGAGGCCCCGGCTCCATCCGGGGGCGAGACCGAGGGGGCTGCCGCCGGTGAGTTCGTGCGTGCTCCAGATCCCGACGGTGCCGACCACGTAGTGATGAGGATACGGAGCGTCCAGCACCGTCTCGACGGCGTGCAGGTTGTCGGCGTCGAGTTCTTGCAGGGCGATGACGTCGGGGGAGCGCGACGCGAGGGAGCGGGCGATGTCGCCTGCTGCGGCGTTCTGCGCTCGCAGGTTCTCGCTCACGACGGTGAAGCGCGGCGTTCCCGCGCTCATCGAAGGCAGCAGCGCGACTCCGAACGCCGACCACCAGACGGCCATGGCCGCCGCGACGGCCAGACCCGCGAAGAGGGAGAACCGCACGAGGGCCGCCACCCCGAGTGCGACGAGGGCGACGCCGAGCCACGGCAGGAAGCTCTCGAGCATCGAGGCGGCCCCTGCTGCGTCGGGGAGCAGTCCGTGCCACAGCAGCACGGCGCCGACCCCCAGCGCCGCGAACCCGGTCAGCAGGCCACGGGGGCGGCGAGGGCGGGAGCGGGGCACCCGCCCGATTATTCCGGCGCCGCCGGGGAGAACCCGCCGCGTACGCTGAGCGCCGGGTGCGAACCGCCCTGGCCACGCTGGGAGTCGACGGGTACGGTGAACGCATGACGAACCTCTCCCTCAAGCTCGCGGAGACCATGAGCTCCTCCGGAATCAAGTCGGTCTACGGCGAGCCGATCGTGGTCGACGGCACGACGATCGTCCCCGTCGCGGCCGTCCAGTTCGGTTTCGGGGCAGGCGAAGCCGGCGGCACCGGCGACGACGACGCGCCGGGAGGTGCGGGAGGCGGAGGCGCCGCCGTCCCGTTCGGCGCGTATGTCAGTGACGAGACCGGTGTGCGGTTCCGTCCGAACATCATCACGCTGCTGGCCGTGGCCATCCCGTTCGTGTGGGTTGCCGGGCACGCCTGGGCGCGTGTCATCAAAGCACTGAAGAGGTGATGTGTCGCTCGGCCCGGCCGACGCAGGGATACACTGACTCCTGAACACGGGAGTCCGGTGAGCCGGGCTGAGAGGAAGCTTCTCCAAGCTTCGACCGTCGAACCTGATCTGGGTCATGCCAGCGCAGGGAGGCCATCTCACATCCCGTGCCCTCATTTCTCGAGAGAAGGGGCACGACAGTGCACGCAACCATTTCGTCCGTCTCCGCGCCGTCCAAGCGCATTCTGCGCTGGCGGGTCGTCGACATCGTCGTCGCCAGCGTCGTCGCCGTCGCGTCCGGCGTCGTCTTCTGGGTCTGGGGTCAGGCCTACAATCCGATCTCCGGACCGGTGACCGCCGTTCTTCCCGGATTCCAGGGCATCCTCAACGGCCCGTGGCTCTTCGCCGGCGTGCTCACGGCCCTGATCGTGCGCAAGCCGGGCGCCGCGCTGTACGGCGAGGTGGTCGCCGCCGTGGTGTCGATGCTCATCGGCACGCAGTGGGGTTTCGCGACTCTGCTCTCCGGCGTCGTGCAAGGCCTCGGGGCCGAGATCGTCTTCGCGCTGTTCCTCTACACGCGCTGGAATCTCGTCACCGCGCTCCTGGCCGGTGCAGGCACGGGCCTCGCCGAGTCGATCCTCGACCTGCTGTACTCGTACCCGGGTGCGAAGGCGGAATTCGCCGTCGTCTACACGATCACGACGACGGTGTCCGGTGTCGTCGTCGCGGGCCTGGGGTCCTGGCTGCTGGTGAAGGCGCTCGCGCGGACGGGCGCGCTCAGCAGATTCGCCGCCGGACGCGAGGTGACAGGGCGGGTGTAGGCCGCCTGCACGGGCATCCCTCATGTCGCACGAAGATTCACGGAGGCCACCGGCCCCGGTCGCCGTTCGGGTCGGCGACTGGGGCTGGCGCTACGCCGGGCGCCACGCCTGGGCCGTTCGCGGCCTGACACTGTCGGTGGAGCCGGGGGAGCGGGTGTTGCTCCTCGGTGCCTCCGGTGCGGGCAAGTCGACCGTGCTCGCCGGGCTCGCCGGCGTTCTGGGCGGCGACGACGACGGCGAGACGCAGGGTTCGCTGCTCCTCGACGGCCGCGCACCGACCGAGGTGCGCGGCCGGTCGGGCCTGCTGCTGCAGGACCCGGATGCGCAGGTGATCCTCGCGCGCGTGGGCGACGACGTCGCATTCGCGTGCGAGAACCTCGGCGTCGCCCGCGACGAGTTGTGGCCGCGTGTGCGCGCAGCGCTCGACGCGGTCGCCCTCGACGTACCGCTCGACCGTTCGACGGCTCAGCTGTCCGGCGGCCAGAAGCAGCGGCTCGCGCTCGCCGGACTTCTCGCCATGCGACCGGGACTGCTGCTGCTCGACGAGCCGACGGCGAACCTCGACCCGCAGGGCGCCGCGGAGGTACGGGACGCCGTCGCCTCGGTCCTGGACGCATCCGGAGCGACGATGATCGTCGTCGAACACCGTGTGGCTGTGTGGCGCGACGTGGTCGACCGGGTCGTGGTGCTCGACGCGGCGGGAGGCGTGCTCGCCGACGGCGCGCCGGACGACGTGCTCGCCGACGCGGCGGGCGATCTCCGGCGCGCTGGGGTGTGGCTGCCCGGCGCGCCCACCCCCGTAGCGCCCGCTGTGGCACTGGGAGGTCCGCTCCTGGAGGCGCGCGAGCTCGCCGTCGGCCACTCGCCGCTGTTCTCCGGCCGTCGTCGGGCAGGCGGCGGACGCCGCAGACATCGTGGCGACGGCAACGCCGGCGACGCGCTGCCGTTCCTCGCCGATCTCGCCGTGGCAGAGGGCTCCGCCGTCGCGCTGACCGGGCGCAGCGGGGCGGGGAAATCGACGCTCGCCTTGACCCTCGGCGGCCTGCTGCCACGCCTGGGCGGAACGCTCGCAGCATCACCGGCGCTCGCGAACGGCGCCGGCGCCGATCCGGGCGACTGGAGGTCGCGGGAGCTGCTGACGCGCATCGGCAGCGTGTTCCAGAGTCCGGAGCACCAGTTCCTCGCGTCGCGTGTGCGGGACGAGCTCGCGGCGGGGCCGCGTGCGCTCCGCCTGACGCCGGCCGAGACCGATCGACGCGTGAGCGCGCTGCTGGACGCGCTGGGTTTGAGCGACCTGGCCGACGCCAATCCGTTCACCCTGTCGGGCGGTCAGAAGCGTCGGCTGTCGGTGGGGACCGCGCTCGCCACCCGTCCGGGGATGCTGGTGCTGGACGAGCCGACGTTCGGTCAGGACGCCAACACCTGGCGCGCCCTGGTCGAGCTGATCGCCGCGCTCCGGGGCGAGGGCCACGCGATCGTCGCCGCGACCCACGACGCGGAGTTCGCCTCGGCGATCGGAGCGAGCGAGCTGCGGGTGGATGCGCGGCGGGAGGTCGCGGCATGACGATCGCCGAACCCGTCCGCAGCGGGCCGCTCGCGACACTGAATCCGGTCGCCAAGCTCGGTGCGGCGCTCATCGTGACGGCTGTGCTGCTGGTTTCGATCGATCCCGTCTCGGCGGGGGTCGCGCTCGCACTGGAGCACGTGCTGCTCTGCTTCGCGGGCATCCCAGCGTTGGTCCTCCTCGCCAGAACCGCCCCCGTGCTGGTCGCCGCACCCCTGGCCGCGCTGACGACGGCGCTGTACGGCCGCACCAGCGGCGAGGTCTATCTGCATTGGTGGGCGATCGAGGTGAGCGCGGGTTCGCTGCAGCTGGCGCTGGCCACGCTGTTGCGGGTCCTGGCGATCGGGCTGCCTGCTGTCCTGCTCTTCATCACGATCGACCCGACCGATCTGGCGGACGGGCTGGCGCAGATCCTGAAGCTTCCGGCGCGTTTCGTGGTCGGCGCGCTCGCGGGCCTGCGGCTGGTCGGACTGTTCATCGACGACTGGCGCGCGCTGTCTCTGGCCCGACGGGCCCGCGGTGTGGCGGAGTCGGGAGCGCTGCGCCGGTTCCTCGGCCAGTCGTTCGCGCTGTTCGTGCTCTCGATCCGGCGGGGCTCGAAGCTTGCGACGGCGATGGAGGCCCGCGGCTTCGGCGCCGCGATCGATCGGACCTGGGCGCGGCCTTCGGTCTTCCGGGTTCGGGACTGGGTGGCGCTCGGCGTCGCCCTGGCCGTCGCGGGGGCGGCCGCCGCCGTCGCCATCGCAGTGGGGAGCTGGAATGTCCTGGGGTCCTGATGCCGCGCGCGAGCGCGAGGCGCTCCTGAGTGCTGTCGCGGGAGCCGTGACCGCGGCGGGGTCTGCGGCACCCGTGGTGCTGATCGACGGGCCGAGCGGCGCGGGCAAGAGTTCGCTCGCGGACCTGCTGGTGGCGCATTGGCCCGGCGATGTGGGGGCCCGGATCGTCCGCATGGACGATCTCTATCCGGGGTGGGACGGCCTGGACGCCGCGAGCGCTGCGCTGCACACCGACCTGCTGGAGCCGCTCGCGACGTCGGGGTCCGGGCGGTGGCGGCGCTGGGACTGGTCGCGGCAGCGGCCGGCGGAGTGGAACGAGGTGGCCGGCCCGGCGCCGCTGGTGGTGGAGGGCTGTGGCACGCTCGCCGCGGCGAACGTCCGCCGCGCTCACCTCGCGCTGTGGCTCGACGCTGACTACGCGCTGCGCAAGGAGCGGGCGCTCGAGCGCGACGGCGCGACGTTCGCGTCGCACTGGGACCAGTGGCAGTCGGAGTTCGAACGCTACCTGGCGAGAGAGAAGCCGCGCGCCAACGCCGACCTGGTGCTCGACGTGACCGACTGGCCGATCGCATCCACACCGCGGCGCTCGTCGGGGGCTACGGTGGTGCCATGAGCGAGACACCCCACTCGGATCCGCAGTACATCGTCGAGTACGCAGACGGCCCCCTGGCGGGCACCGCCGAACGGCGGTATCTCGTCGGTGGCGAGGTCGACGAGCGCATCGGAGCCGTTGCCGCCGTCGAAGGACTCGAGTCGACGTTCTGGTACATCGCGGGCCAGGAGCGGGTGCTGAACGGTGAGCGTCACGTCGAGTATCACTTCGACGCACCGGACAGCGACCCGGTGGAGGCCGAAAAGGACGAGGAGTCCCTCTGACGGACGCTCCGCGTCACGGCTCGGTCTGCGTCACGCCCAGCCGAGCTCGTGCAGCCGTTCATCGTCGATGCCGTAGTAGTGCGCGATCTCGTGCACGAGGGTCACATGGATTTCGTCGCGCAGCTCGTCCTCGTTCGCGCAGATCGCGAGCAACGGCTCGCGATACAGGATGATCCGGTCGGGCATCTCGCCGAAACCGTAGGCGTCTCGCTCGGTCAGGGCCACGCCGTCGTACAGGCCGAGCAGGTCGAGAGAGCCGTCCTCGGGTCGGTCCTCCACCACGAAGACGACATTGTCGAGACCGTCGATCATCTCGTCCGGCAGGAGGTCGAGCTCGTCGGTGACGAGTCGCTCGAACGCATCGGCGTCGAGGTCCACGGGCGCGCTCACCACGCCTCGGCGAAGTCGGCGTGCAGCTGCAGCAGGTCGATCGTGCGGTCGGAGGGCCCGCGGCCGAAGCCGCACTCCGTCGCCACTCCGAACCGCGTCCGCGCGGTGGCGGCGGCAGCCGCACGACGGCGCGCGCCGTCGAACCCGTCCTCGTGGTGCAGGAGGCCGAGATACAACTCCGTGTCATCCGGCAGTTCCAGCTCGCGCAGCGGGGCGAAGTAGGCGGCGTCGTCGCGTTCGATCGGGACCGGCAGGTGGAAGAAGGTGATCGGTCGCGGCGATGCTGCGACAACGCCGCGGATGACGGCGGCGAGCAGCCCGGAGTCCGTGGGCTGCACGAAGTGCTGTTCTTCGACGTCGCCGTAGCAGAGGTGATAGCCGACCTCCACGTCGGCGGGAACGGCGGCGGCCTGGCGGACGGCGCGCTCGACGACCCCGTTGAGCACGGCGCGGGATCCGGGCTCGGCGAACCACGGTTCGATCCGCCCCTCGAGAAGTGCGAACTCGACCGCGGTGTCCCACTGGACCGCCAGATCGTTGTGCGGAATGCCGTCGAGGATGCGCGCGAGTTCGGCGAACAGCGCGCGTTCGTAGGCAGGCTCCAGAGCGGTTCGGTCCTCCGGCACGATGAATGCGCCGATCACAGCGGCGGGCGTGGGAAGCGACACCTGGAACCGCGTGCCTGCCGCGATGGACCCGGCTTCGCGCAGGCGCGCGAACTCCGCGTAGGACTCCAGGGCGGCCTCCGCGTAGCCGAGCTCGGGGAAGGCGAGATCGTCGGCGCGGACCCCGTCGTCGAGCCGGAACGGCCGACCGTCGAAGACGCCGCGGAGGTAGGTGGGCTCGACCGGGATCCGCGAGAGCCCGTTCACCGTGTCGAAGCGCGTGGTCTGGAATTGGATCCAGTAGAACCGTTCGCCGACCTCTCCGTCCGGAATGCGCCGCAGGCGGTCGCCGAGGTGATCGCTCACCGTGCGGAACACGGCCTCGGCGTCCGGGAGGTTGACGCTCCCGACGAGGTGCGCTCCGCGGATCACGGGAGTCGACGAAGGGACGGGGGCCGGGCCGGTGCTCACCTGGGCGAGTCTACCGGCGCGGTCGCCGTCCCTCGTGTCGCCGGTTCAGGACCGGAAGGTGCCGGTCAGTACCAGTTGACCGATTGCGAGTGGCCCCAGGCACTGCACGGCGTGCCGTACCCGCGCTTGATGTAGTCGAGACCCCACTTGATCTGCGTGGTGGCGTTCGTCGCCCAGTCGGAGCCGAAGCTCGCCATCTTGCTGCCGGGCAGGGCCTGCGGGATACCGGTGGCCCCGCTGCTGCCGTTGGAGGCCCGGTAGTTCCAGCCGGACTCCTTCTGCCAGAGGTTGTCGAGGCATTGGAACTGGTCGCCGCCCCAGCCATAGGTACTGGAGGCCAGGCCGGCGGCGATGCTGCGCGCTCCGTCCGGGGTGTTCGCCGCGGCCTGCGCAGCAGCGGCGGCTGCGGCGGCGGCTGCGGCCGCGGCGGCTGCACGCTGATCGGCCGCAGCACCCGCTGCGGCGAGGGCGGCTGTCGCGGCGTCGGTGGCGTCGATGCTCTTTCGGAGCTTCGAGTCGTCGAGCTTCTTGTAGTCGTCGAGACCGGCGATCGCGGTCTTGGCGGCAGAGGCGTCGGCCTTCGCCGCATTGGCCTGGACGGTGGCCTGGGCCTTGGCGAGGCTCTGCTGCGCGACGTCCTCGAGCCGGTCGCGCCAGAGTTTGTCGTAGACGCCGAGCTGATCGTGGTGGATTCCCGTGGATTCGGAGAGCTCGCGGGTGGCGCGCTCGCTCTCCTGCTGCTGCGCGATCATCGGCGTGACGAGGCTCGCCGACATGATGATCGCCGCGGCGCCGGTGAGGACGCGGCCGAAGGGGAGGCTGGAAGAGCGCAGGGTGGTTCGAAGAGTACTGAGCATGGATTTCCTGGGTCGGGCTTCCCCGCCCGGCCGTGCGCGAGCCGCTCGGCGCACGGCGCACGGCGCAGACCGCTCCCGGGGGGAGAGCGGTCGGAGGGGCGGGCTGGAACCGCGCCGGGACGCACGGAAGCGCTCGTGGACCCGTGGTCCGGAGCGCGGCGTTCGACGCGGGTGTGCCGCACCAGGTGTTCGGGGGTGTCGTCCGCGGGTCGGGGGGTGGGACGCACGGCGCAGCACGGACAGCGATCATCGCCGTCGCCCAGCCACGTTAGACGCCTACTCTGGACAACTCGGGCATGATCCCTGGCAAAGTCGTGAGTGCGTCAGCCCTCGCGGGTGGCGGCACGGGTGGCGGCGCGGGTGGCGGCGTGGGCGGCGGCGTCCGATCGTTCGGCCTCCGCCTCGGCTTCGGCCATGCGCGCGTCGGTCACCCAGAACATTCCGATCACGAGACACAGCACGAGCGTGCCCATGCTGAGGAAGACGGCCGGGATTCCGAAGAGCTGTGCGATGACGCCGGCGGCCGCGGCGCCCAGCGGCATGGTGCCCCATGCCAGGAGTCGATAGGCGGAGTTCAGCCGTCCCAGGAGGTGCTGCGGGGTGACGCGCTGGCGCAGGGAGACCGTGATCACGTTCCAGATCGAGACGGTGATGCCGCCGACGAAGAACGCCGCGCCGATGACCACGGGGTTCGTCGTGAAGGCCGGCGAGGCGACCGTCAGCAGCGACCCGACGATCGTCAGGGTCAATGCGCGCGATCTCCCGAGCAGCCGCTCGGCGGGTTCGGACAGGAATGTGCCGAGGACGCTGCCGAGCGCGGACGCCGTGAGCAGCACTCCGTAGCCGGGGTCGGTCAGTCTCATCGCCGAATGCGGCCCGACCGCGTAGAGCACGAAGACGGTGAAGACCGCGCTGCTCGCGAAGTTGAAGCCGCCGACCATCACGGCGAGGGTCCGGAGCAGAGTGTTGCCGCGGAGGAAGCGCAGGCCTTCTGCGATGTCGGCGCGGATCGTCGTGGTGCGGGGGTGGTCGGTGCTGAACCGTCCGCGAACCAGGAGCAGCATCCCGATGGCTGCGACCCAGAGCAGGACCGGCGCGCCGAACGCCAGGCCGACACCGACCGCGACGAGGAAGCCGCCGAGGGGCGGCCCGACGAACTGGTTGGTGGTGAGCTCTGCCGCGTACAGTCGCCCGTTGGCGCGGGAGAGGGCGTCTTTGCCGACGAGTTGGGGCAGGATCGACTGCGACGAGGTGTCGTAGACCGTCTCGGCGACGCCGATGCAGACCCCGGCTGCGTAGAGCAGCCAGATCGTCCCGGCGCCGGCCACGGTCGCGACCGTAAGGCACGCCAGGAACGCGGCGCGTGCTGTGTTGGCCAGGAGCATGAGCCGTCGGCGGTCGAAGCGGTCGCCGAGCGCGCCGGCCAGCAGGGCGAACACCAGCCAGGGGAGGGTGAAGGCGAACGTCAGGCCCGCGATGAGTGCGGGGGAGTCGGTGTAGCGGATGGCGACCAGCGGCAGCGCGACCTTCATGACGCCGTCCGCAAGGTTGGACAGAGCGGACGATGTCCAGAGCTTCCAGTACCCGGAGCCGAGCGGTTTGCCTGTCACACCTCTCAGAATGGCACGCTGATTGAGAAAACTCAATCGATGTGGAGAAGTCAATCGACCGATAGCATGGCGCCATGTCCTCGGAGCAGTCACCCAGACGACGACCCGCGACCGCGCACGAGATCAAGGCGATGTCGCATCCCTTGCGGGTGCGCATCGTGCGCCTGTGCGGTGATCACGAGCTGACGAACAAAGAACTGGCCGACCGGCTGGGGGAAGACGCCGGAACGGTCTATTACCACGTGCGCCGACTCGTCGACGCGGGATTCCTGGAGCCGGGCGCAGTGCGATCAGGAGTCAGCGGCGCTCTGGAGAAGCCGTACCGTTCGACAGGCAAGAGCTGGTGGCTGTCCATGCCCGTGGAGGACGTCGGGTCGGGCGACGGCGTCGCGGTGGAGGCGTTCCAGCAGGAGCTCGCCGAGGCCGGCCCGGCCTCCATCGCGACGTACGCGCGGTTCTCGCTGCATCTGTCCCCGGAGGATATCGCCGAACTCGACCGGCGGATCGTCGCTGTCATCGACGAATACGTCGAAACCGATCGCGAGCGCAGCAACCTGCCCGCGCACGGCGGCATCTTCCTGCTGCACCGATCCGTCGGCTGAGTCGCCGG
Source organism: uncultured Leifsonia sp. (assembly GCF_945957465.1). Classification (GTDB taxonomy): domain Bacteria; phylum Actinomycetota; class Actinomycetes; order Actinomycetales; family Microbacteriaceae; genus Leifsonia. Next base: position 69,599 of record NZ_CAMFLC010000008.1, on the reverse strand, counting down.
AACGACGAAAGGCACGCCCTGTGAGGAGCGTGCCTTTCGCCTACGGCGCTCTCGCACTACTGCGGTTGCGCACTATTGGGGTGAGTAACGGGGCTTGAACCCGCGACCTCCTGGACCACAACCAGGCGCTCTACCAGCTGAGCTATACCCACCATGTCCGTCTCGCGGAGGGGTCATCTACGATGGCCGCTCCGTTCGAGGCAACTCATCGATTCTAGTACATCCGAGCGGCCCATTTTTCCACCACGCCCGCTGCGGCTTCTTGGGTCTGCTCGGTGCTGGGCCCGGGCTCGCCGACGAATGCCGCTGCGCGGTAGTAGTCGAGCTCGCGGATGGACTCCAGGATGTCGGCCAGTGCGCGGTGGCCGCCGTTCTTCTCCGGCGCATTGAAGTAGATGCGCGGATACCAGCGGCGGGCGAGCTCCTTGATCGAGGAGACGTCGACGTTGCGGTAGTGGAGGTGGTTGTCGAGGCGCGGCATGTACTTCGCCAGGAACATCCGGTCGGTGCCGATGGTGTTTCCGGCGAGAGGGGCGGTGCGTGCGGTGGGCGCGAACTTGAGCACGTACTCCAGCACTTCGTACTCCGCTTCGGCGAGGCTCTTGCCGTGCGGGATCTCTTCGATGAGGCCGGAGGTCGTGTGCATGTCTCGCACGAAGTCGCTCATGTTCGCCAGGGCCGACGCATCGGGTTTGATGACGATGCTGAGGCCGGGGTCGAGCACGTTGAGCTCGAAGTCGGTGATCACCACGGCGATCTCGACGAGCTCGTCGACCTCGAGGTCGAGTCCGGTCATTTCACAGTCGATCCAGACCAGTCGATCCGTAGAGGCAGCCATGCCCGCCAGTCTAGTGCGGCCCTCCGACCATCCGCGGCTGGGCGGCCAGAGGCTGCGAACGCAGGGGCTGCGAACGCAGGGGTTGCGGGCGCACCGGTTGGACCTCCGGCAGCTTGGGGCTGAGACCGTCGCCGGAGGAGATGCCGCGCAGCCGCCGCGCCGCCCAGGGGATGGCATGGATGCGCAGCCAGGTGCGGAACGGCAGTTCGTCCGGTGCTGACCAGGCGACGGGTGCGTCGTGGCCGTCCGATGCGTCGGCGACCGTGGTCTCGGTGTACGGCACTCCGAGCGCGTGCGCCGCCTGCGCGGCGAGGAGCCGGTGCCCGCGTGAGCTGAGGTGCACGCGGTCGGCTCCCCACATCGCCGGGTCGCGGAACTCCCGCACGCCCCAGACGTCGAGCACGACAGCGTGGTGGTCGCGCGCGATGCTCCAGATGTTCGCGTTGAAGACCGCGGCGCGACCGCGGAAGGGCTTGAGGAAGAACGCGAACTGCGGGTCGAAGAGGTTGGCCAGGAGCACGGTCGTGCCGTGCGCGCGCAGCATCCGGACGCCGTCGGCGAGCCGCTCGGCGAGTGCGTCCGGGTCTGCGGCCGGGCTCATCAGGTCGTTGGCGCCGACGAGGACCGACACCAGGTCGGGCTTCAGGGCGAGCGCCCCGGGGACCTGCTCTCCGACCACGTCGGCGATGCGCCGGCCGCGAACCGCGAGGTTGGCGAACTCCACCGATCGGCCGGAGAGCCGGGCATCCCCGTCGAGGATGCCCGCGAGCCGGTCGGCCCAGCCCAACCATGTCCCCGGGCGTGCCGGCGCAGGATCGCAGAGCCCTTCGGTGATCGAGTCCCCGAGGGCCACGTACCGCGTAAAAGTGGTTCCGCTCACGTGGTGATTGTCGGACGGAGTGGTTGCGCGGAGGTGTCGTGGCGGGCGAGGTCGCCCGATGGTCGCCCGGAATTCGCCGGACGTACACTGGTGGTCGTGGAAGCGACACCCGCCGTTGACCGTCCCGTCACTCGGGACGTGGCATTGACTTTGTACTCCTCGGCCTTCTGCGAGCCGTGCATGCAGACCAGGGCGGTGCTCGCGGAGGCGAAGCGGCTGGTCCCCGCCCTCTCGGTGACCGAGCGGGATGTCGCGCGCGAGCCCGAACGCGCGGAGCGCGACGGGATCCGGTCGACTCCGACGGTGATCGTCCTGGGCGAGGACGGCTCCGAGGTCTTTCGCGCGGAGGGCGTCCCCACCCTGAACCAGGTACTGGTTGCGGCGGCGCGGGCGCTCTGAGGCGGCGGCGAGGCGTCTGGAGGTGCGCGGTGCGCGCGTGGTGCCCCCGGCAGGAATCGAACCTGCGACCAAGAGATTAGAAGGCTCCTGCTCTATCCGCTGAGCTACGGGGGCGCGGGCTCCACGATACCGTAGCGCTAGACGCTGGATTCGCTATACGTCCGTGGCGAGGTTCCGGGAGGTCTTGAGAGTGTTGACCTCGTAGAACCCGGCGCTGACGTCGAGCTTGTCGCCGGCGGGAGTCGATTCCAGCCGGCGGAATTCCAGGACGAGCCGGGCGCTGCTGGTCACACGCGGGCTGAGTGCAGTCGACGAGTCGGGAGTCTGCGAGACTCGCCTGGCCCACCCCAGCATCGCCCGGGACCCTTGGTGCGCCCCAGGCCGCCGGTGTACCACGTTCCGAGAGTGACGTCGGTCCATGGCGAGGACTGCAGCGAGAACGCGGTGTCCGTCCGGATCCACTTGTTGGTCGACGACGTGACGAGGTTCTCGAGCACCCGGTACTGGAACAGTCCGGCGTTCGTGCGATCCGGAAGGATGAGCCCCTGCAGGAGGATCGCGAGCGGGTTGGTGAACGTCCAGCCGATCGTGCCGTCGTACAGGACGGGCGCCGAGGGGATGTAGACGATCAGCGTCGCGGTGACCGCTTCGCTCTCGGCGATGAGCTCGCGCTCTCCGGCGTTGCTTCCCGTGATGACCGAGAGCGTGGCGGTGAAGTCTCCCGCACTGTCCGTGCGCCCGGAGATGGTGGATGCACCACCGAAGGTGGTGTCGGCGGGGGCGGTCAGGGTCACCGGGCGGTCGGAGGCGGGTCGGCCGTCCTCGGTCTTCACGGTGACGGTGTAAGCGGAAGGCGCCTCGAGGACTTCGGGACCGGCGAGGGCGACGGTGTGGTTCAGGCCGGGCTCGACGGGCGTGACAGGGGAGGCTTCGATGGGAAGCGCGAAAGTGACGGGTGCATAGCCGGGTGCGATGGCGGTGATCATGACAACCTGGGCGTCGGTCAGCGCGGTGGCGAACTCGACAGGCGTCTGACCGCCGAGACCGGGGAGGGTGGTGACCGTGTCGGGGAACGTGACTGCGCCCGCGGGTTCGGCGCTGATCGTGATGGTCACGTTGTCGGCGGGCGGGTTGAGCTGGATGACGCTGCTCTTCGGAGAACCGGCCGTGATCGCGTAGGGCACCGCCGTGATCGTGCCGAGCGACGTGGCCGTGGCCGGTGACGCGACGCTGAGCGCTATGGCGGGCGTTGCCCAGGCCGCGGCCCCGACGACGGTTCGTCGGCTGATGACGCCGGGAGTGGTGGGGTCCTCGCTCGGTTCGGCCATGATCTCGCCCCTCGGATCGGGAGGCCGCCGTCGGAGCGGCCGGAGTGAGTCCGATTATCCGAGTTGCAGAATATCAATGTCAATATCACAAGCGGGTGAAATCCCGCTAAAGCGACGCGTTCGCTTTTCCCGCCCGGTTGACGATCGCGATCACCGGGCGGCGACCGCGCAGGCCGAAACGGAGGCGCAGGCTGGCATGCCGCGCGATCATCAGGGCCACGATCACGGCTGCGACGGCGGGCACGAGGCCCGAGATCGCCATCGCGATGTGCGGGCCGAGCGTTTCCACGAGCCAGCCCATGAGTGGTCCGCCCAGCGCCTGCCCGCCGAGGAGGACGAGGATGTAGAGCGAGATCACCCGGCCGCGGATCTGCACGTTCGACGACATCTGCACCAGCGAGTTCGCCGCCGTGATGAACAGCAGGTTGCCGACGCCGATGCCGACCAGCAGCACGCTGAAAGCGATCTCGCCCGGCGCGAATCCGGCCAGAGCCTGCACGGTGCCGAGCGCGGCGGCGGTCCCCACCACCATCGAGAGCCGCACCGAGGTGCGCCGGGTGGAGGCCAGCGCTCCAGCGAGCGCCCCGGCGGCCACGAGAGCGTTGAACATCCCGTAGCCCTGAGCGCCCACGTCGTAGACGTCGTTGGCGTAGGCCGCCAGGAGCACAGGCATGTTGAAGGCGAAGACGGCGAGCACCGCGACCATCACGACTGTCCAGAAGATGACCGGCTTGCGGCGCACGTAACGCATCCCCTCGGTGAGCTGGCCTTTGCCGCGCGGGGCGGCGGGGGAGTGGTGCAGCTCGCCGCGGCGGAGGCTGAGCAGCGAGCCGACGACCGCCAGGCAGGCGACCGCGTTGATGGCGAACGACCACCCGCCTCCGACGGCTGTGATGAGGATGCCGCCCAGCGCTGGACCGATGAGGCCGCCGAGCTGGAAGATCGAGGAATTGAGGCTGATGGCGTTGCGCAGGAGTGTCGGGCCGACGAGTTCGTTGACGAAGACCTGGCGTGCGGGATTGTCGACCACGGTGACCAGGCCGAGTGCGAAGGAGATCGCGTAGACGTGCCAGACCTGTACCGCGCCGGTGAGCGTCAGCACGGCGAGCAGCGCGGCGAGGCCCGCCGCGGCGGACTGCGTGCAGACCAGCAGTCGCTGCTTGGAGTAGCGGTCGGCGATGACCCCGCCCCAGAGTCCGAAGATCAGCATCGGCGTGAATTGCATGAAGACGGTCACGCCGACGGCGGCGACGCTTCCCGAGAGCTGCAGCACCAGCCAGTCCATCGCGATGCGCTGCATCCAGACCGCGGTGTTGGCGACGAGGTTGCTGGCGGCGAAGCGCCGGTAGTTGGTCACTTTGAGTGAGATGAAGGTCTCGCGCCACGGCGGCCGGGCCGAGAGCGCCGGCATCGGGCCGGTGGGCGGGGCGGTCGGTGCGGGGACGGCTGCTGCGGGGTTCGCCACGGGGTTTCCTGCGTTCCTGGTTTCGTATGCTCGATCTGCGTGCTTCAACGCTACGGAGTCCCGCGGTATTCTTTGAGCGAATCGACCCTATAACTCCCATTGGGTTTCCGAATGACCCGGTATCGCCGGGATGCCGACCACGGAGGGCGCATGTTCGATCCCGTTCTGCTGCGGACGTTCCTCGCGATCGCCGACACGCGCTCGTTCACCCGCGCGGCGCAACGGCTGGGCATCAGTCAGCCGACGGTCAGCCAGCACGTGCGGAGGCTGGAACAGGCCGCGAAGCGTCAGCTGGTGGCCCGCGACACCCGGGAGGTCCGGCTCACCGACAACGGCGACGCCATGGCGGGTTTCGCGCGCACGATCCTCGCCGCCCACGCTGAAGCCGACAGCTATTTCAGCGGATCGGCGATGCGTGGCCGGCTGCGCTTCGGGGCGGCCGACGACCTGGCGATCACGACCCTCCCGCGCATCCTGCGGCATTTCCGCCAGCAGAACCCCCAGGTGAACCTCGAGCTCACCGTCGACCAGTCGGGTCCGCTCTATCGCCGGCTGCAGGCCGGACACCTCGATCTGATCTTCATCAAGCAGAATCCGGGCACGACGGAGGGCACCGTGGTCGCCACCGACGAGCTGGTCTGGATCGGTCAGGAGAAGACCGCGCTCGATCCGGACGCGCCCGTGCCGCTGATCGCCTACCAGGGTCCGAGCCTGAGCCGTCAGATCACGATCGAGGCCTTGGAGCAGGTCGGGCGCACCTGGCGGATCACCTGCAACACCCGGGAGGTCAACGGGGTGCTCGCTGCAGTGCGTGCCGGGCTGGGCGTCGCCGTCTTCCCGCGGTCGCTCATCCCCACCGACCTGATCAAGGTCACCAACCGGTTCGGGCTGCCGGAGCTCGGCCATGTCGACTTCACGCTCCTGTCGAATCCGGCTGCGGCGCGCGAGCCGGTCGAGGCGCTCACGACGGCGATCCTGGCGCGGGCGGTCACCCGGGTGCCCTGAGCGCGGCGGCCGCGCTCGTCGATGGTCTCGGTCAGCCTTCCAGCGGCACCCGGTCCGCATCGGGAGGCCGCACGCCTCCATCGGGGGATCGGCGCCGCAGGGTCAGGCCGACGACGGGGAAGATCAGCACGGACAGCATCCCGGCACCGACGAGCGCCGTCGCGGTGCCTGCGGTCAGGTCGTGCGCTGCGACGCCGATGCCGGTGACGGCGACGATGATCGGGAGTCCCGTGGCACTGAACAGGGTGAGGGAGGCGCGGTCGGCCATGGTCGAGCCCGGCGGCGCCGCGAACGACCCGGGCAGGCCGCGCACGACGAGCAGCAGCACCAGGAGGATGGGCAGCAGCAGGAGCGCGTGCGGGTCGGTCAGGAGCGCGTGCAGGTCGAAGGTGATCCCCGTCTCGATGAAGAACACCGGGACCAGGACTCCGAACGCCACCGCCTCCAGCTTGGTCTCGATGAGCTGGGCGTCGCGCTCGTCGGCGCCGCTCAGCAGCACGCGGCAGATCACGCCGGCGGCGAAGGCGCCGAGGAGCATGTCGAGCCCGAGCGCGAGGCTCAACCCCACGAGCGCGGCCACCACCAGGACGACGAAGCGGATCGCGAACTGGCCGCTGGTGTGCAGGGTCGCGCGCACGAGGGAATGGAAGCGCTCATGGCCGCCGCGCGCCGCGAACCAGACGGCGGCTGCGGCGATCACCGCGAAAGCGATCAGCACGAGCGCCGCCGAGAGCGGTCTGCGCCCACTCAGGAAGAGCGAGATCGCGAGCAGCGGGCCGAACTCCCCGACGGCTCCGACGGCGGTGACGGCGAGACCGAACGGAGTGCGCAGCTCTCCGGCGTCGCGCAGCATCGGCATGAGCGTTCCGAGTGCTGTCGAGCACAGGGCGATTCCGACGTAGACACCCGCGATCGGGTCGGGCGCCAGCAGCACTCCGATCAGCACGCCCGCGACGAGCGACACCAGCCACCCGAGCGACGCGCGTCGAAGCGGGCGGCCGCGTATGGCCTTGAAGTCGATCTCGTTGCCGGCCATGAAGAACAGGAACGCCAGACCGAACTGCCCGACGGCGCGGAGGGCGTCCGATGCGGGCACCCAGCCGAGCACGCTCGGTCCGACGACGATGCCGAGGACGATCTCGAAGACGACGAGCGGGATCTTCGCGACCCGGCCGACCAGGGAGGCCAGGAGGGCCGCGACGACCGCGAGCAGGGGGACGAGGACGATGGTTGCGACCTTCGGATCCATGCTGCCGATGCTAAGGGGCAGCCGGGCGCACGGGCAGTTCATCTGCACGAAATCCACTCGGGCTAGGGTGTCGTCATGCGTGATCTCCAAGCCAGAATCATCGAGGAGCTGAACGTCTCCGCGACCATCGACCCTGCAGGCGAAGTCGAGCGGAGGGTCGACTTCCTCGTGCGCTATCTCGAGGCGACCGGAGCGTCGGGCTTCGTGCTCGGAATCAGCGGCGGCCAGGACTCCTCCCTGGCGGGCCGGCTGTGCCAGCTCGCCGTCGAGCGTCTCGCGCGCGAGGGTGTCGAGGCGGAGTTCATCGCGGTGCGGTTGCCCTACGGCGTGCAGCACGACGAAGACGACGCGCAGCTGGCGCTGTCGTTCATCCGGCCGCAGAAGGCGGTGACCTTCAACATCCAGCGCGGAGTCGACGGCGTGCAGGCCGAGTTCGCCGACGCGCTGGGCGAGTCGTTGACCGACTTCAACAAGGGCAACGTCAAGGCACGGCTGCGGATGGTCGCGCAGTATGCGATCGCCGGGCAGCGTCGGCTGCTCGTCGTCGGGACCGACCACGCGGCCGAAGCCGTCACCGGCTTCTTCACCAAGTACGGCGACGGCGGCGCCGACATCCTCCCGCTGACGGGTCTGACCAAGCGCCAGGGCCGTGCGCTGCTGCAGCACCTGGATGCGCCGGCGCGGCTCTACGAGAAGGCGCCGACGGCGGACCTCCTCGATCTCGATCCGGGCCAGACGGACGAAGCCAATCTGGGCATCCAGTACGACGACATCGACGATTTCCTCGAAGGCACGGATGTGTCGGCGGAGGTCGCGGACGCGATCGAGGCCCGGTATCTCGCGACGGAGCACAAGCGCAGGGTGCCTGCGAGCCTGTTCGACGGCTGGTGGACGGAGCGCGGCGACTACACGCGCTGAGCCGGCGTCCGAGCGCGATCGACGCGCTGGGACGGCGAAGGGGCGCCGACCGGGTGGTCGGCGCCCCTTCGCTGGCTCGGTGGTGACTGTCGCCTGTTATCGCACGGCTGAGCGGATCTCAGCCGACAGGCTGGCCGAAACGAGGGCTCGGCGAGGTGTCGCCGTCTTCGCCCGACGCCGCGAAGGCCGATACCGGGAGCGGGGTCTGACCGGTCGTCGCGGTCGGATTCGTGGCGAACCGGGTCGTCGCCGGGGCGACGGGCGCCTCCTGTGCGCTGGGCGTCGCAGCAGGCGCCGGCTGCGCGTGCTGCTCGTGGTGCTGTTGCGCCACCCAGGCGTCCTGCTGGGCCATCACGGTGCGATCGGTGTCGGTCGACTCGAACCGCCAGCGCTCCAGGTCGCCCTGGAAGATGCGGCGCGCGCGGCGCGGGTTGTTCTGCCACTCGATCAGGCGGTCGCGGAACTCGGCGACGGCCGGGTCGAGCTGGTAGCCGAACGTCGCCGATGCGCGCTTCATCTCGGCGAGCTGGTGCCCCGCCCAGTTGGCCGCGATGCCGGCGCCCTTGATCGGCAGCAGCCTCACCAGGATGTCGGCCTGGCCCACGGCGCGGTCCGAGAGCACCTGCTCCGCGGGCGTGAGCGAGTTCCAGACCGAGGCCTCCGTCGCAGCGTCGACGAGCGCGGCGATCGCGCTGGCCCTCTGCTGACGGTCGGTTCGCTTGAGGAGTCCACGGAGGGCGCCGCGCGCGATCCACGCAGCGAGCAGGCCGGAGACGATGACGGCGATCGCGAGGACCGCCGCATTGAAGACCGCGGGCTGGGCGGCCGACGAGTTGAGCCAGTCGACGAAGTCATTCCACCACTGCATGCGGCGATGGTAACGGCGCGGGACGGTCCGGCCCGGCAGCGCCGCCGCTGTGTCGCGCATCCCGCGTAGCAGAATGGGGGTGACGACGATCGAAGGGATGGAGCGATGCAGACGTTCGTGCTCGCCGGAGGCTGTTTCTGGTGTCTGGACGCGGTGTACCGCGTGCTGCGCGGAGTGCAGGACGTGGTCTCGGGGTACACGGGCGGGACCACCGTCGACCCGACCTATGAGGACGTGTGCACGGGAACCACTGGCCACGCCGAGGCGGTCGCCGTGACGTTCGACCCCGAGGTCATCCCGGCGGACGTGATCCTCGACGTGTTCTTCACCCTGCACGACCCGCGCCAGCTGAACCGCCAAGGAGCCGATGTCGGCACGCAGTACCGGTCCGCGATGTTCTTCGACGGCGACGCGCAGCGGGAGCTCTTCGAGGCCGCCCGCGACCGGGCGTCCGAGTACTGGGAGGGCGGCATCGTGACGACGATCGAGCCCCTCGGGCCGTTCTATCGCGCCGAGGAGTACCACCAGGACTTCTTCGCGAAGAACCCGGGGCAGGGTTACTGCCTCGCCGTGGCTCTCCCGAAGGTGAACAAGATCCGTGCTTCGTACGCGCCGTACGTGATCGCGGCCTGACGGATTCGTAATCCTCCACAGTTCGCGCGTGTGCGGGTTCGTCCCCGGATCTGTCGCTGCGGGGGCGGCGGGAGGCCGCCGAAGTCGAGACTGGTGTCGACCTCACCGGGAGGTCGGAGACGGGGGAGACGATGGCGGATGCGGTGGCGGTGCGCGGGGTCGTGGCGACCAGACCACGGCACGTGGTCCCGGAGGTCGGCGCACCGGTCACGACGTTTCGCCTGGTCACCAGGCCCGACGGCGTCGAGGGCACGGACGGCCGGCACAACTGGTACACGGTGACGGCGACGCACCGGCTGGCGCTCAGCGCCGCGGCCTGCGTGGCGCGGGGCGATCCGGTCGTGGTCGCCGGCCGGCTGCGGGTGCGCGATTGGGAGGGTGAACCCGTCGGGGTGACCGCCGAGATCGAGGCGCAGGCGATCGGCCACGACCTCGCCTGGGGGAACAGCGTGTTCACCCGTTTCGTCGAGGAGGCTGCGCTGACGCGCCACGGCCCGTCCCGTGGAGAGCACGCAGCGGCGGGGCCCTAGGGTGGTGAGCATGAGAGCGCTGGCCCGTCCGACCGCCACACGTCGCCCGCGGAGGGTGGAGGCGTCGTCGGTCTTCCCCGCGGCGGCACTCGCCCTCGTCCTCGCGGTGTCGCTCAGCGCGTGCGGCGAGGCCGGTCCGGCCGCCACGTCGCCCGCGACGTCGAGCGCGGACGACAGCGCGACGCCCACGCCCACGCCGACACCCTCCTCCGTTGCAGCCCCGTCCCTGGTGCAGGGCGGCACGGCCGCCCAGAACCTCCCGTTCTTCGACCGCGTCAACCAGGCCACCATCGCGGCGAACCCCGGGGCGCAAGGCCGGGCGTTCATCGACGGGCTCGTGGCCGCCGGCTTCCCGAAGGCCGACATGCAGGTCACGGCCGACACCACCACCATCGGGCTGAAGGCCAATTCGATCCAGTTCTCGGTGCAGCTCGGACAGACCTGCCTCATCGGACAGTACGGCGCCGACGCCGGCGGCTATCAGAGCACGACCTCCGCCGCGCTCGCCACCGGCGGGTGCCTGATCGGCCAGACCCGACCGATCGACTGGTAGTTGCCGGTATCCTCGTACAGGGCCGCGAGCGGTCGCCCGAACCTCCGGTTCAGGCGGGCTGCCGATGAGGCCGTGGTCGAGCGAGTCCGCGCGAGTCCAGGACAGGGAGATTAGAAGAAGAGTGGCCGAATACATTTACTCGATGGTCAGGGCGCGCAAGGCGGTCGGCGACAAGGTGATCCTGGACGACGTCACGATGGCGTTCCTCCCGGGCGCCAAGATCGGTGTCGTCGGCCCGAACGGTGCGGGAAAGTCGACCATCCTGAAGATCATGGCCGGTCTCGACACCCCGTCCAACGGCGAGGCCAAGCTCACGCCCGGCTACACGGTGGGCATCCTGATGCAGGAGCCGGAGCTCGACGAGAACAAGACCGTCCTCGAGAACGTGCAGGAGGGCGTCGGCGAGATCAAGGGCAAGGTCGATCGCTTCAACGAGATCTCCGGGCTCCTGGCCGACCCCGACGCCGACTTCGACACCCTGCTCGCCGAGATGGGCACGCTGCAGGAGCAGATCGACGCCGCCGACGCCTGGGACCTCGACTCGCAGCTCGAGCAGGCGATGGACGCCCTGCGCTGCCCGCCGGGGGACTGGCCGGTCAACACCCTCTCGGGCGGTGAGAAGCGCCGTGTCGCGCTCTGCAAGCTGCTGCTGCAGAAGCCGGACCTGCTGCTGCTCGACGAGCCGACCAACCACCTCGACGCCGAGAGCGTGCTGTGGCTGGAGCAGCACCTCGCCAAGTACCACGGCGCGGTTCTCGCCGTCACCCACGACCGGTACTTCCTCGACCACGTCGCCGAGTGGATCGCCGAGGTCGACCGCGGTCACCTCTACCCCTACGAGGGCAACTACTCGACCTACCTCGAGAAGAAGCGCGAGCGCCTCGAGGTGCAGGGCAAGAAGGACGCCAAGCTGGCCAAGCGCCTGTCGGATGAGCTCGACTGGGTGCGCAGCAACGCCAAGGGCCGGCAAGCGAAATCCAAGGCGCGTCTCGCGCGATACGAAGAGATGGCGGCAGAGGCCGAGCGCACCAGGAAGCTCGACTTCGAGGAGATCCAGATCCCGCCGGGGCCCCGCCTCGGCCAGATCGTGATCGACGCGAAGAACCTGCACAAGGGCTTCGGCGACCGCGTCCTGATCGACGGTCTCAGCTTCACCCTGCCGCGCAACGGCATCGTCGGCGTGATCGGCCCGAACGGCGTCGGGAAGACGACGCTGTTCAAGACGATCGTGGGCATGGAGCCGCTCGACGGCGGTGACCTGAAGGTCGGCGAGACCGTCAAGATCTCCTATGTCGACCAGACCCGTGGGGGGATCGATCCCAACAAGAACGTGTGGGAGGTCGTCTCCGACGGGCTCGACTACATCCAGGTGGGCAAGACCGAGGTGCCGTCGCGCGCCTACGTCTCCACCTTCGGCTTCAAGGGGCCGGACCAGCAGAAGAAGTCCGGCGTGCTGTCGGGCGGTGAGCGCAACCGGCTGAACCTCGCGCTCACGCTCAAGCAGGGCGGCAACCTCCTGCTGCTCGACGAGCCGACCAACGACCTCGATGTCGAGACCCTGTCCAGTCTCGAGAACGCGCTGCTGGAGTTCCCGGGATGCGCTGTGGTGATCACCCACGACCGGTGGTTCCTCGACCGCATCGCGACGCACATCCTCGCCTACGAGGGCACCGAGGAGAATCCGTCCGACTGGTACTGGTTCGAGGGCAACTTCGAGGCGTACGAAGAGAACAAGGTGCAGCGACTCGGGCCCGACGCGGCCAAGCCGCACCGGTCGGCCTATCGCAAGCTCACGCGCGACTGAGGCCGAGATGCGACTGCACGTTCCGATCAAGCTGCGCTGGAGCGATCTCGACGCGTACGGTCATGTCAACAACGCCGAGATGCTGCGCCTCCTCGAGGAGGCGCGCATCGAGGCGTTCTGGGCACCGGACGACTCCGGTCAGGGCAGCGGCGAGGCGGTCGGCGGATCGACCGCCGTCCTCGACGGCCGGCCCGGCGCCGACACCCTCACGCTGATCGCCCGGCAGGAGATCGAGTACCTCGCACCGATCCCGTATCTGCGGCAACCGCTCGACGTGCAGTTGTGGCTCGGACGTCTCGGCGGCGCGAGCCTCGAAGTCAACTACGAGGTGTGGTCACCGGAGGGCACCGAACCGCGGACGCTGTTCTCGCGCGCCGCGACCACGATCGTCCTCGTCGACTCCACGAGTCAGCGTCCACGCCGGATCAACGACCACGAGCGCGCCGCCTGGACCCCGTATCTCGACGACCCGGTCGCCTTCAGCAAGCGCTGACGACCTTCAGGGCTGACCGTGCCCCTCGGCCGCGGAGCTACGACGTGATGGTGACGGTGCCTCCCGAGATAGACGCGTTGAGCTTCGTGAGCGGCGTGCTCGCCGGGCCCTGGAGTACATCGCCGGTCGTGCCGTCGAAGCGCGATCCGTGGCAGGGGCAGTCGAACTCCAGGCCCTGCGGCGCCACCGTGCAGCCCTGGTGTGTGCACACGGCGCTGAACGCGACCACTTCGCCGGCTTTCGGCTGCGAGACGACGACAGGAGTGGAGCCGAGCGACGCGGAGACCGCACCGCCGACCGGGATCGACGACAGCTCGACGGTGGCCGTACCGTTGCCGCCCGACCCGTCCGCGGCGCCGGACCCGCCCGGAGTGCACGCCGCAAGCAGGAGCACCCCCGCCCCTGCAGCGGACGCGCCGCCGATCTGGACGAGGGTCCGTCGGGTGAGCGGTGTGGAATCGGTCATCGGGGATCCTCCTGATCGGCTGTGCTTTCTCCTAGCGTAGGCACGAGACGGTGGACACGACGGTTCACTCATCGACTTCTGAACTTTTCCACCACCGGTTCCGTGCTTAACGTCAGGAGGTGACCATGCCGGATGAGGACGCACGTCTGCTGCGGGAGCTGCACGACCAGCACGCGCAAGCCGTGTGGCGATATGTCGTCCACCTCACCGGCGACCGGGCGATGGCCGACGATGTCGTGCAGGAGACGCTGCTGCGGGCGTGGCGCAGACCCGCGGTCCTGGACCAGACCCAGCAGTCCGCGCGCGCCTGGCTGTTCACCGTGGCGCGCAACATCGTGATCGACGACAAGCGCAGCGCGCACAGCCAGCACGAGTTCGGCACCGGCACCCTTCCGGAGCGGCCGTCGGCGGACGACAGCGCCGATGCGGTCCTCGATGCCTGGCTGGTCTCCGACGCTCTGGCCGAGCTCTCCGACGAGCACCGCGCGGTCATCGTCCACGCCTACTACGGCGGTCGGTCCATCGCGGAGATCGCGCGCGAGCTCGACATCCCGGAGGGCACGGTCAAGTCCCGGTTGCACTACGGGCTGCGCGCCATGCGGCTGTCGCTGCAGGAGCGAGGGGTGACGGAACGATGAACCACGACGAGTTCTCCACCTGGGACGCCGCGTACGTGCTCGGCTCGCTCTCGCCCGGCGAGCGCAAGCGGTTCGAGGAGCACCTGCACGCGTGCGATCGCTGCGCCACCGCTGTCGCCGAGTTGACGGGGATGCCCGGCCTGCTCGGCCGGGTGCCGCGGGAGCAGGCGTTCGCCCTCCTCGACGAGGAGGCGCCGCGCGATGCCGGGCTCGGCGCCGAAGTGCTGCCATCGCTGCTCGACCAGGCGCGACGTCGGCGCAGGCGGTCGCGTTGGCTGGTCGGCGGCCTCGCCGCGGCCGCAGCGGCGGTGCTGGTGGGCGTGCTCGCGATCGCGCTGCCCGCGGTGCTCCCGTCATCGCCTCCCGGCACGAGCGTCGCCATGGAGCAGGTGGAGCCGAGCGCGCTGTCCGCCGATCTCCGGCTGACCTCCGAGCCGTGGGGTACCCGGATCGACTCGCGCTGCTCGTACGCCAAGGTCGGCGGCGACGACGGAGGCCACACCTGGACGTACGCCATGGTGGTCACCGACCGCGCCGGGCACCAGACCCAGATCTCGACCTGGACTGCGGCCGAGGGCACGACGGTCGTACCGACCGCCACGACCAGTGTTCCGATCTCGGACATCGCCGCCATCGACATCCGGGCCGCGGTCAACGGCACGGTGCTGCTGCGGAGCAAGTTCGGTTAGCGCCGCGAGGTCGCAGCGGCGCTGCGCGCCGGCGGACCGGACCGTGCTCAGTCGCGCGACGCCGACGAGGGGACGCGGATGGTCGCCTCCTGAGCCACACTGGCGACCAGGCGGCCGTCGCGGCTGAAGATCCGGCCGAGGGAGAGCCCGCGGCCGCCGCCGGCGCTCGGCGACTCCTGAGTGTAGAGCAGCCACTCGTCGACGCGCGCCGGCCGGTGCCACCACATCGCGTGGTCGAGGCTCGCGGCCTTGAGCCCCGGGGTCGCCCAGGCCACCCCGTGCCGGCGCATCACCGACTCCATGATGGTGTAGTCGCTCGCGTAGGCGAGGGCGGCGCGGTGCAGCGCCGGGTCGTCGGGCAGCGTTCCGATGGCACGGAACCAGACGGCCTGGTGGGCGACATGGGGGCCCTCCACCGACAGGTAGACAGGCGATGGCACGTGCCGCATGTCGAACGGCCGCTGGCTCGCCCAGTACTGGGCGACCGGGTGCTCGACGTCTTCGAGTGTCGCCGCTGAACTGGGAAGCGACTCGGGGTCGGGGAGGCCCTGCGGCATCGTGACCTGGTGCTCCACGCCGTCGTCCTCGGTCTGATACGACGCGATCATCGACAGGATGGGCAGGCCGTTCTGGTAGGCCTGGGTGCGCCGGGTGGAGAACGAGCGGCCGTCGTGGATCCGGTCGACCGAGAAGGTGATCGGGAAGTTGACATCGCCGGGCCGCAGGAAGTAGCCGTGCATCGAGTGGATGCTCCGGTCGTCGTCGACCGTGCGTGTCGCCGCGACGATCGACTGGGCGAGCACCTGGCCGCCGAACACGCGGCCCAGCGGCATCCACTGGGACGGCCCGGTGAAGATGTCCTCGCTGGTGCGGGCACCGGTGTCGGTGAGGTCGAGTGCGCTGAGCAGCGACTCCAGGGGCTCTGTCACGGTGTCTCCGTCCGATGTCTCTAGTAGCTTAGAGTGCAGATGAGCCAGTCGTTTTCTCTCCAGGACACCCTCGCCGCCGCCGATCTGCAGACGTACCTGTCTCGGGCCGCCCGCGTCGAGGAGGGGTCGGTGCGCCTGATCGCGGGATCGGGCGTGCTGGCCGTGTACACCGCCATCCTGTACCCACGGGGTCTTCTCGATCAGACGCCCACGGTGCTCGGGCTGCGCACCTTCCTGACCGCGCCCGACGTGACCTTCGACGTGGTCGTGCCGATCCGTTCTCTGCTCGACCGCCTGGCTCGCGTGCGCGAGGCGGCCGAGAATGCGGCGGCGGCGTCCGAGCGGAACGCGGTCGACGAGGAGGGCGGCGACGAGAACGCTGCCCTGGACGGCGCGGTCGAGAGCGCGCCCCTGGACGTGCGGCTGCCGATGGAGGCGCCGTCGGTGACCTGGGCGGGCATCTCGCCGCCGCGCGGAGGCTGGCGTCAGGTCGGTGAGACGTCCTACGGGCTGCTGCAGTCGACCGCGGCCGCCGGGATCGCCGAGGTGGCGGACGCCGTGCCCACCGGCACGGGCGAGCAGCTCGTCCAGCGCGTGCGCGCAGAGGTGTGGGGGCGACCGATCGAGGGCTTGGAGTATGTTCCGGCCGGCGCCGCCTTCGCTGCGGAGAGTCTCGGGTTCCTCGCCGAGGGAGAGCCGGTGACCATCCTCGAGACGGGCCCGTGGACCCGGCTGACGACGCGCAGAGGCCACACGCTCATCCGTCGGCAGGCCTGGAGCCTGCGCGGCTGACCACCGCGAGGGGTGCGCCGCGCATCCACGCTGCTGCCCCCTCCGGAAGCGACATTCGGCGCTGAGGTGCTCAGGCCGCTCGCGCGATCGCGCGGCCGGCTTGGCGTCCCGAGAAGAGGCAACCGCCGAGGAACGTGCCCTCCAGCGCCCGGTAGCCGTGCACGCCGCCGCCGCCGAAGCCGCTCGCCTCGCCCGCCGCGTACAGGCCGGGAACCGGGGTGCCGTCGGCCGACAGTACCCGCCCGTCGAGGTCGGTCTCGATGCCGCCGAGGCTCTTGCGGGTGAGGATGTGCAGCTTCACCGCGATCATCGGGCCGGCTTTCGGGTCGGTCAGCTTGTGCGGCGACGCGACCCGGATGAGCTTGTCCCCCCGGTAGGCGCGGGCGGCGCGGACGGCTGCCAGCTGCAGGTCCTTGCCGAAGTCGTTGTCGAGCTCGCGGTCGCGCTCGCGCACGTGGCGGGCGACGAGGTCGAGATCGAGTGGCACCTCCGAGAGCCGCTTCATCCCGGCCAGCAGCTCATCGAGCGTGTCGGCCACGACGAAGTCGGCGCCTTTCTGTTTGAACGCCTCGACGGGGCCGGGCGCGCCCGGCGCGACCCGCTTGGCGAGCAGTCCGAGGTCTTTGCCGGTCAGATCCGGATTCTGCTCGCTGCCGGAGAGCGCGAACTCCTTCTCGATGATCTTCTGGGTGAGGATGAACCAGCTGTAGTCCGATCCCGTGCGGCGCAGGTGCTCCAGGGTGCCGAGCGTGTCGAAACCGGGAAACAGGGGCGCCGGCAGTCGCTCGCCCCGGGCGTCGAGCCACAGCGACGACGGACCGGGGAGGATGCGGATGCCGTGGCGCTCCCAGATCGGATCCCAGTTCTGGATGCCCTCGGTGTAGTGCCACATCCGGTCGCCGTTGATGAGGTGTGCGCCCGCTTTCTCCGCGATGCCGAGCATCCGGCCGTCGACGTGCGCAGGCACTCCCGACAGCATGAAGTCCGGGGGAGTGCCGAGCCGTTCCGGCCAGGCCGCTCGCACCAGGTCGTGGTTGCCGCCGATGCCGCCGCCGGCGACCACCACGGCGGGAGCACGGAGGTCGAAGTCTCCGATCCGCTCACGGTTGCTCGGGGCCCCACGCCGGGCGGTGTCGGGCTTCAGGATCTCGCCCCGCACGCCCGAGACGCGCCCGTCCTCGACCACGAGCTCGTCGACGCGGTGCCGGTGCAGCAGCTGTGCCTGTCCGGTCGCGGCGGCGGCCTGGACGCGACGGACGAAGGGTTCGAGCACGCCGGGCCCGGTGCCCCAGGTGATGTGGAAGCGCGGCACCGAGTTGCCGTGGCCGCCCGCAGTCCCGTCCCCGCGCTCGGCCCAGCCGACGACCGGGAAGAACCGGACGCCTTTCTCGTGCAGCCAGGCGCGCTTCTCGCCGGCGGCGAACTGGAGGTAGGCCTCCGCCCAGCGCCGGGGCCACTGGTCCTCGTCGCGGTCGAACGCGGCGCTGCCGAACCAGTCCTGCCGGGCGAGGGCGAGCGAGTCGTGCACGCCCATGCGGCGTTGCTCGGGCGAGTCGACCAGGAACAGGCCTCCGAACGACCAGAACGCCTGTCCGCCGAGAGAGGCCGCGGGTTCCTGATCGACGATCGTGACGATCTTGCCGGCGTCGAGCAGCTCACTCGCGGCGACCAGTCCGGCCAGGCCGGCGCCCACGACGATGCAGTCGGGTTCTCGGGTCATGGCGTGTCTCCTTCGGCACGTCGGTGGAGGGGCTAATCCTCGAATGTGTTGACCATAGCGAACGCGGCCCGCTCCAGATAGCTCCACAGCGTCTCCTGCTGCAGCGGAGGCAGGTCGAGCTCGTCGACGGCCACCCGCATGTGCGCGAGCCAGCGGTCGCGTGCGTCCGGGTTCACCTTGAACGGGTTGTGCCGCATCCGCAGGCGCGGGTGCCCGCGCTGCGCGCTGTAGGTGGTCGGGCCGCCCCAGTACTGCTCGAGGAAGAGAGTGAGTCGCTCGCGGGCGGGCCCCAGGTCCTGCTCGGGGTACATCGGCCGCAGGACGGCATCGTCGGCGACTCCGCGGTAGAACGTGTCCACGAGGCGGACGAACGTGTCGTGTCCGCCGATCTGCTCGAAGAAGGACGGGCCGGTGGGCGGCCCCACGGGGATGGTCGTCATCTCACTCCGTCGTCGGGGGCTGAGCGGGAGGCTGCTTGGGGCCGCGCGGGGCGCGGGTAGCGCCGGGCGTGTCCGGGCCGGCCTCGGTGCCCGGAGCGGCGTTCGCGGCGGGAGCGCTGCCGGCCCCGCTGTCATGCGTACTCTCGAGCGCCGGTCGGATGCGGATCGCGCCGGGATCGGCCACGGCCTTCGGCGCCCGCTTGGCGGCAGCGCGCGCCTTGCGTCCGCTCACCGGCTTCTCCGGCACCACGGGAGTGGGGCGCGTGCGCGGCGGCTTGGCGCCGTTGACGCTGCCTGCACTGTCGAACCCGCTGAGCACGACCGCCTCCAGCGACGGCAGCTTGATGCCGAGTCCGTCCGTGGCCTGCTTGAGACGCAGGCGCAGCTCGCGCGAGACGTCGTCCTTCGCCGTGGTGCGCGTCTTGAGCACGATCCGGATGACCATCGCGTCCGCGGACACCGACTCCAGCCCCCAGAGCTCGGGCTTGTCGAGGACGCGGGATCGCCACTTGGGGCTGGTCGCCAGGGCCGTCGCGGCCTCCATCATCGCGGTCTGGACCGCCTCGATGTCGGCGTCGTAGGGAACAGCCAGGTCGACGATCACGCGCGACCAGCCCTGCGACATGTTGCCGACGCGGAGGATCTCGCCGTTGCGGACGAACCAGAGCGTTCCGTTGACGTCGCGCACCTGGGTGATGCGGATGCCGACGGCTTCCACGACTCCGGTCGCCGACCCGAGATCGACCACATCGCCGACGCCGAGCTGATCCTCCATGACCATGAAGAGACCGTTCAGCACGTCTTTGACGATGTTCTGCGCACCGAAACCGAGGCCGGCGCCGATGGCGGCCGTGAGAAGCGCGAAGGACGTGAGGGCCCCGGGTGCGAACACCTGGATGACCAGGATGATCGTGATGATGCCGATCGTCACGTTGACGATGTTGCTGAGCACGGAGCCGAGGGTGCGGGTGCGTTGCACGACCCGCACCGCCGCGAGCGGCGAGGCGACGAGCGCCTGTGTATCGGTGACGCTCTGCCCCTTCTTCACCCCGCTGACGATCTGTCTGACCACACGCCGGATCAGCACCCGCAGGATCCAGCTGAGCACGAGGGCGCCGACGACGATCAGAGCCGCGTGCAGCAGGTTCCAGCCCGCTGCTGTCAGCCACGTCCCGACTTCGGCCCAGAAGTCCGCTTTCAGAATTCCCATACGCACGGAATCCTATCGAGCGGGGCCTTGGCGTCCGCTGGACCGGGCGGCGTGGTCAGCGCTCGACGAGTCCGTTGTCGTAGGCGAAGATCACGGCGTGGACGCGGTCGCGCAGCTGCAGCTTGGAGAGCACCCGGCCGACGTGCGTCTTCACCGTCGATTCGGTGAGGAAGAACTTGGCGCCGATCTCGCCGTTGGTCAGCCCGTCCGCCATCGCGAGCAGGATTTCACGCTCGCGTGGGGTCAGTGCGGCTGCCGGGTCGAGGCCCGCCGGCACGGCGCCGGAGGCCGGCAGACGGTCGGCGAAGAGTTCGAGCATCGCGCGGGTGACCCGGCCGCTGACGGCGGCGTCGCCCGTCGCCACCGCGCGGATGGCCGTGGTGAGCTCGGAGGGTCGCGCGTCTTTGAGCAGGAAGCCGCTGGCTCCGGCACGCAATCCACCGAACGCGTACTCGTCGAGGTCGAACGTCGTGAGGATGATGATGCGGGCGGCCGGGTTCGCGGCGACGATCCGCCGGGTCGCCTCGATCCCGTCGAGGTTCGGCATGCGCACGTCCATCAGGATCACATCCGGCCGGGTCTCGACCGCGAGCCGGACCGCATCGACCCCGTCGGCGGCCTCGCCGACGACGTGGAGGTCGGCCTCGGCCTCGAGCACCATCCGGAAGCCGAGGCGGACGAGCGCCTGGTCGTCGACGAGGAGGATGCGCAGAGGCCGGTCGGACTCGGTGCGGGGGACGGTCATTCGTGACTCCTGGGTGGTGGTGCGGTGAGCGAGGGAGCCGCTGATGCGGCGGAGTGCGGGGTCGGCGCTGCCGAGGACGACGACGGAGAGGACTGCGGCGCGGGGGAGACCGCTGTGCCGCCCGGCCCCACGGTCGGGATGTCGGCCGCCACCCGCCAGCCGCCGCCGCGACGCGGGCCGGCCTCCAGTGTGCCGCCGTAGAGGGCGACGCGCTCGCGGAGGCCGAGCAGTCCACTGCCCGACCCCTGGACGGAGCCGGTGTGCACGGTCGCATCGTCTTCGACGACGATGTGGATGCGATCGTCGCCGAATTCGATCGTCACCGTGACGACGGTGGCGAGAGGTCCGTGCCGGAGGGTGTTGGTGAGCGCCTCCTGCACCACCCGGAAGACCGTCAGCTGCTGACCGACATCGGCGGGTGGCGCGCCGGAGACCGTGATCCGCACCGGGAGGCCGGCGGCCCGGAACCGTTCGACCAGCTCGCCGAGCTCGCCGAGGCCCGGTTGCGGTGCGTGGGCCGCGCTCTCGTCGTCGCCGGCGCGGAGCACGCCGAGCAGGCGACGCATGTCTCCGAGCGCGCTCCGTCCGGTCTCGGCCACGAGCCGCATCGTCTCGGCGGATCGATCCGGAGCGGTGGCGACGAGTCCGGCCGATCCGTCGGCGAGCGTGATCATCACGGTGAGGCTGTGGGAGACGATGTCGTGCATCTCGCGTGCGACCCGGCTGCGCTCGGCCGCCGTGGCGATCTCGGCCTGCTGGTCCCGCTCGCGCGCCAACTGGCGCGCGCGGTCGATCAGCGCGTCGAGATACCGGCGCCGGTTGCCGACGTTGGTGCCGACCAGCACGGCGACCGTGCAGAAGGAGAGCGCGGCGAAGCCCGACGGAATGGCCTCCGTCGATAGGGGACCGAAGACGTGCGCGGCGACCACGATCTCGGTGACGACGAGCACGACGACGGTCGCCACCGCCGTGATCGCGTAGGCGATCCAGGCCGAGCGCGCCGAGCGATACACCGCGAGCGCGTACAAGGCGAAGACGGTCGGCAGGAAGTCCACGTTGCGGCCGACGAACACGCTCAGGACGAGCACCGCGAGCGCGATGGCGAAGACGGCGCGCGGGTAGACCCGGCGGGCGAACAACGCCGTCCCGACGACCGCCGCGAGCAGCAGTTCGACCGCCCCCTGCCCGCTCGGGTGCTGGACCATGTGCACGGTGCCCTCGCCGAGAGCCGGCACGAGATAGACGCCCGCCACCAACGCATCCACCAGGAGCGGGTGCGCGGCGAAGAAGCGCCGAACCGCCCCGGGCGGCCTCGGGAGTTCGAGGTCGGCCGGGGCGGGTTCGGGGGCGGTCACCGGGAGGTCACGCGTCCCGCCGCTGCAGCAGGATCGCGCCCACGATGAACGAGACGGCGCCCCAGATGGCCACGGTGAGGATGTTCTGCCACGGCTCGAGCGTGCCATTGCCCAGCCCCGCCATGCCGTTGCCGCCCTCGCTGAGTAGATAGTGCGACCAGTCTCGGATCCAGGTCTGCGCCGGAAGCAGCGCCTCGAGGAGCGCGACGATGATCGGGAGCAGGAACAGGACGCCGAGAGTGATCGCGATCCCGCCGGCGCTGGCCTTGACGATGGCGCCCACCCCGAGCGCGAACACCGCGACCAGACCGAGGAAGGCCGCGCCACCCAGGATCGACCAGAGGGTCGAATCGGAGAAGAAGTCGCCCTTGTATCCCTTCGATGTCAGGAGCGGC
Source organism: uncultured Leifsonia sp. (assembly GCF_945957465.1). Taxonomy (GTDB): domain Bacteria; phylum Actinomycetota; class Actinomycetes; order Actinomycetales; family Microbacteriaceae; genus Leifsonia. Next base: position 47,257 of record NZ_CAMFLC010000008.1, on the reverse strand, counting down.
ACCGCGATCGCCCACGATGCCGTGAGGCTGATGAGCCCGACGAGGCCGGAGACGACGAAGAGCACGATCGCCTTGCCCGCGAAGACGGGGAACCGGTGAGGAACGGCGGCGAAGGAGGAACGGATCATCCCCGTGGAGAACTCGCCGCTGATGGCCAGCACGCCGAGAACCGCGATCACGAGCGGAGCGAAGGTGAGACCGGCGGTCGCGGCCCGGGTGACGAACGCCGAGCCTGCCTGAGCGGAGGCGGCCCGCTGCTCCAGCACGGAGGCCTCGGGCACCACAGCGGAGAGAAGGGCTGAGAGGCCGACGATCAGGACGAGGACGCCCACGAGTGTCCAGAAGGTGGACCGGAGGGTCACGAGCTTGATCCACTCCGAGCGGAGCACTCGGAGGAAGCTGAGCCGACCGATCTCCGAGTGCTGGTGCGGTGCGGCGGTGGCGGTTGCGGTGCTCATCGAGTGACCTCCGAGTGGTATTCGACGTCGTCCTGGGTGAGTTCGAGGTACGCCTCCTCCAGGGAGGCGCTGAGCGGGGTGAGCTCGTGGAGCGCGATGCCGGAGGCCGCCGCCGCGTCGCCGATCTGGGCGGCGCTGATCCCGCTGATCTCGAGCAGCTGAGCCTCCACGCCGGTGACGGTGATGTCGGGGCCGTTGATCGCCGCGACGAGGCGCTCGACCTCGGGAGTGCGCACACGCACGGCGCTGCGAGTCGCACCGGCGAGGATCTGGTCGACGGGTGCGTCGGCGAGGATGCGGCCGCGGCCGAGCACGATGATGTGGTCGGCGGTCTGGGCCATCTCGCTCATCAGGTGGGAGGAGAGGAAGACGGTGCGGCCCTGGCCGGCGAGGTGACGGGCGAACTGGCGCACCCAGAGGACGCCCTCCGGGTCGAGGCCGTTGACCGGTTCGTCCAGGATGAGGGTGGCGGGGTCGCCGAGCATGGCGGCGGCGATGCCGAGGCGCTGGCCCATGCCGAGGGAGAATCCGCCGACCCTTTTGCCGGCCACGGACTCCAAGCCGGTGAGGCCGATCACCTCGTGCACACGGCGCTTGGAGATGCCGTGGGTCGCGGCCATCGCCAGGAGGTGGTTGTAGGCCGTTCGGCCGGTGTGCACCGCCTTGGCGTCCAGCAGGGCACCCACCTCTCCGAGCGGCGAGCGCAGCTCGGTGTACCGCTTGCCGTTGATGGTCGCGGTGCCGCGGGTGGGGCGGTCCAGACCCATGATCATGCGCATGGTGGTGGACTTGCCCGCACCGTTCGGGCCGAGGAAGCCGGTGACCTTCCCCGGCTGGATCGTCGCCGAGATGCCGTCGACGGCGGTTTTGCTCCCGAACGTCTTGGTGAGGTTGTCGAGTTGGATCATGAGACCGAGACTAGGGCCGCGGCGGGGGCGGCGTCATCGAACCGCAGTACCACTGTCCGCGTCGTCGTCCTGGCGGAGCCTCGCCGGACTGACAGCGACGAAACGGGGAGCCCGGCACCGGCCGGGCTCCCCGTTCGGACATCAGCCCTCGGACCTACGCCTGTGCGTCGCGCTCCTGGGCCGCCAGCGCGCGCTCGACGCCGGCCAGGTTCTCCACCACCAGACGGCGGAGCGCGGCCGGCTCGGGGTTGGCGTCGAGCCAGGCGCGGGTCGCGTCGCGCAGAGCGGCGTTCGCCAGCGGAGCCGGGTACATCCCGGCCACGAGGTACTCGGCGATCTTGTAGGTGCGCGAGGTCCACACGTCCTGCAGGGCCGCGAAATACGGCTCCACGAAGGCCGCCAGCACCTCCTTGTCCGCCGCCCGCTGGAAGCCGAGTCCGGTGAACCGGACGATCGTGTTCGGCAGGCTGTCCGAGCCGAACACCGAGTCCCAGGCCGCCTGCTTGCCCTCGAGCGTCGGGATCGACGCGCGCGCCTGCGCAGCGAACTGCGCGCCGTTGGCGGTGTTGTCTTCCGCGAGGGCCGCATCCACCTCGGTGTTGCCGGCCGCGCCGCCGGCGACCAGGGCGATCAGGAGTTCCCAGCCCAGGTCCGTGTCGACCGTGAGGCCCGGCAGGGTCAGCGAGCCGTCGCGCAGCTGTGCCACGGTCGCGAGCTGCTCCGGGGTGGAGGCCAGCGCCGCGAAGAACTTGACGAACTGGAACTGCGCGTCGCTGCCGGCCTCGGCCTGCCGGGCGAGCTGCCAGAGCGCGGAGGCCGCCTCCTCGCCCGTCTGCTTCTGACGCTCCGGGGCGACGTAGCTCCCCGCGGCGAGCACCAGCTGGTTGAGCGTGGTGCGCAGCGTCGTCGACTCGGTCTCCGACGCGATGTTGCCGAGCACCAGGCGCACGTAGTCGCTCGCGCTGGACTCGGCGTCGCGGGTGGCATCCCACACCGCGCCCCAGACCAGCGAGCGCGCGAGCGGGCTCTCGATCGATGAGAGGTGCTCGAGGGCGACGCGGTGCGACTCCTCGTCGAGGCGGATCTTCGCGTAGGCGAGGTCGTCGTCGTTGAGGAGGACGAGCGCGGGCCGCCGCTGGCCGACGAGCTCGGCGACCTCGGTGCGGTCGCCGTCCACGTCGAGTTCGATGCGCGAGGTGCGCACGAGCCGGCCGTCGACCAGGTCGTAGAAGCCGACGGCGAGGCGGTGGGGGCGGATCGTCGGGTAGTCGGCTGCCGCGGTCTGCAGGATCGCGAACGAGGTGATCGTCCCGTCGGCGTCCACCGCGATCTCCGGTCGGAGGGTGTTGACGCCTGCGGTCTCGAGCCACTTCTTCGACCAGTCGGTGAGGTCGCGGCCGCTGGTGGCCTCCAGCTCGACCAGGAGGTCGGTCAGCTCGGCGTTGCCGTGCTGGTGCTTCTTGAAGTACTGCGCGACACCGGCGAGGAAGTCGTCCTGGCCGACCCAGGCGACCAGCTGCTTGAGCACCGAGGCGCCCTTCGCGTAGGTGATGCCGTCGAAGTTGACCTGCACGTCCTCCAGGTCGTTGATCGTCGCGACGATCGGGTGGGTGGAGGGCAGCTGGTCCTGCTTGTACGCCCAGCTCTTCTCCATCGCGGCGAACGTCGTCCACGCCTCGGTCCACTCGGTGGCCTCCGCCGTGGCGAGGGTGGAGGCGTACTCCGCGAACGACTCGTTCAGCCACAGGTCGTTCCACCACTTCATGGTGACCAGGTCGCCGAACCACATGTGGGCGAGCTCGTGCAGGATCGTGACGACCCGGCGCTCCTTGATGGCGTCGGTGACCTTGGAGCGGAACACGTAGGTCTCGGTGAAGGTGACAGCCCCGGCGTTCTCCATCGCGCCGGCGTTGAACTCGGGCACGAAGAGCTGGTCGTACTTCTCGAACGGGTAGGCGTAGTCGAACTTCTCCTCGTAGAAGGCGAAGCCCTCGCGGGTCTTCTCGAAGATGTAGTCGGCGTCGAGGAAGCCGGCGAGGCTCTTGCGCGCGTACACCCCGAGCGGGATCGTGCGGCCGTCGCGGCTGGTCAGCTCGCTGTGCACCGACTCGTACGGACCGGCGATCAGGGCCGTGATGTAGGAGGAGATCACCGGGGTCGGGGCGAAGGACCAGGTCTTCGCACCCTCGCCGGCGTCGGTCGGCTCGGGGGTGGGGGAGTTGCTCACGACGGCCCAGTGCGCCGGCGCCGTGACGGTGAACGTGAACTCGGCCTTGAGGTCGGGCTGCTCGAACACCGCGAACATGCGGCGGGAGTCCGGCACCTCGAACTGGGAGTAGAGGTACACCTCGCCGTCGACCGGGTCGACGAAGCGGTGCAGGCCCTCACCGGTGTTGGTGTAGATCGCGTCGGCGTCGACCCTGAGCTCGTTCTCGGCCTGCAGGCCGTCCAGCTGGATGCGCACGCCGTCGGAGACCACGGCAGGGTCCAGCTCCACGCCGTTCAGCACCACGGAGTGGACGGTGCGCGTGATCGCGTCGATGAAGGTCGAGGCACCCGGCGTCGCTGAGAAGCGGATGGTGGTGGTGCTGCGGAAGGTCTCCGGACCCGTGGTCAGGTCGAGGGCCACGTCGTAGCTGTGGGTGCGGACGAGCGACGCGCGCTCCTGGGCTTCGATGCGGGTGAGGTTTTCTCCGGGCAACGCTGACTCCTTGGAAAAGCGGATGGGGTGTGGATCGTGTCCACCGAATCCACCTTAGTGAGGTCGCGCCGCGGGCGCGGCGGCGGCGTCGGCGGCCTTCCCTAGACTGTGAGCATGCGCATCCACATCGCCACCGATCACGCCGGTCTCGAGTTCAGCACGCACCTCCAGCAGCACCTGCGCGAGGCCGGTCATGAGGTCGTCGACCACGGTCCGCAGGAGTACGACCCGATCGACGACTACCCGGCGTTCTGCATCAACGCGGCCAAGGCCGTCGTGCGCGATCAGCAGGCCGGGGTGGAGGCGCTGGGCGTGGTGTTCGGCGGCTCGGGCAACGGCGAGCAGATCGCGGCGAACAAGGTCCTCGGCGTGCGGGCCGCGCTGGTCTGGAACGAGAGCACCGCCGAGCTGGCGCGCCAGCACAACGACGCCAACGTGATCTCGATCGGAGCGCGTCAGCACACCGTCGAGGAGGCGACGCGCTTCATCGACGTCTTCATCGCCGAGCCGTTCTCCCTCGAGGAGCGTCACGTGCGCCGCATCGCACAGCTGGCCGAGTTCGAGGCCACGGGCGACATCGCGGGCAAGAACGTGGACCGCTGATGCCCGAGGGCCATTCCGTCCACCGCATCGCGAAGCAGTTCGCGGTCAACTTCGTGGGTCACCGCGTCGCGGTGTCCTCCCCGCAGGGCCGGTTCGCCGCGGACGCGATGCGCATCGACGGGCACACGATGGTCGCGGCCAAGGCCGTGGGCAAGCAGATGTTCCTCGAGTTCGATAACGAGCTCTGGTTGCGCGTCCATCTCGGGATCTACGGTGCCTGGGACTTCGCCGGCGACATCAGCATCGATCCGACCATCGCGAGCGCCAACGGCCGGATGGGGCAGACCAACCAGTCCGGCACGATCCTCGACGAAGCGGGAGAGAACTCGCTGCACTCGATCGGGGCGCCGCGCCGCACGCGGTTGCGCATGTCCGAGTCCGAGAAGGTGGAGGCCGACATCGACACCTTCCCACCGGAGCCGGTCGGGCAGGTGCGGGTCCGGCTGCTGACCGACACAGCGGTCGCCGATCTCCGCGGGCCGACGGCCTGTGAAGTGCTCGACCCCGCCGAGGTGGATGCCGTGATCGCCAAGCTCGGGCCCGATCCTCAGGTCGACGCCGGCCCGGAGGCTGAGGAGGCCTTCGTCACGAAGGTGCGCAAGAAGCCGACCGCGATCGCCCTGCTGCTGATGGACCAGAGCGTGGTCAGCGGCATCGGCAACGTCTACCGAGCCGAACTGCTGTTCCGCGCGCGGCAGAACCCGCACACGCCGGGCAAGCTCGTGCCCGAGGAGACCGTGCGCGCACTCTGGCGCGACTGGGTGCACCTGCTGCAGATCGGTGTCGAGACCGGTCAGATGATGACGATGGACGACCTCGATGAGGAGTCGTACCGCAAGGCGATGGCCAAGCGGGAGGACCGGCACTGGGTCTACAAGCGCGAGGGACTGCCGTGCCGGGTCTGCGGCACGCACATCCTGATGGAGGAGCTGGGAGGGCGGAAGCTCTACTGGTGCCCCAAAGACCAGGCCTGAGTCTCGGTCAGCGGAACATCATCTTCTCGTAGAGGGTGCGCCCGGTGACCTGGTCGGTCAGGTCGTCCAGGGCGATGTCGAGTTCGAAGTCCGCATTGAAGTCGTAGTACATCGGGTGCTCGCCGGCGTGCAGGACGCGGGACAGGCCGCGCCGAGCGACACTCATGTCGAGCGACTCGATGAGCTTCGGGTCGGTCGCCGTCATGGTGATCGTTCCGCGCTCCGACGACCACGACCACACCATCCGCGTGGGGTAGGTCTGGTGCCCCGGACCCGGAACGTCCCCGCTGGTCTCCAGCCGCAGCGGCAGCAGGTCGTCGGTGACGAGCGTGTCGCCCTTCGCCAGATAGAAGGTCGGGATGTTCAGCGCGCCGAAGCCCAGGAGGCCCTTCGTCGTCATGCGCACATACACGACCGTGTAATCGGCGACGTGGGCCCGGCCCCAGTACCAGTGGTCGAGGAACGACCCCATCAGGTGGTTGCCCCAGTTGTGGTCGTGGTAGGCGCTTCCGCTGACCTGGGTGGTCGCTCCGGACTCGGTGATGGTCGCGGAGACACGCCCGTACGGCACCGGGACGACCCATGCCAGATAGTGGGTCCGGGCCGAGTCGAAGTAGTTGATGCCGGCGCCCGGGCGCCACGACGGCGCCTCGCGGTCGATCGTGACGTCGGCGACGATTCCGTCGCCCTCCACGTGCAGCACGTAGTGGTCGAGGTCGCCGGTGACGGTGTTCGGGCCGATCCGCACGTCGCAGCGGTCCGTCGCCGCATGGAACTCCGAGGCGGGGAACGTCGGCTCGAGGTGCAACCGCGTGCCGTCGGCGAGCTGACGGATGATCAGGACCGTGGGCGTGAGCGGTCCGGAGGGATCGGTGTGCGGCTTGTTCGAGAAGGTCACGACGAGTGTCGAGCCGTCGTCGAACTGGCAGTCGAAGTACCACCACTCGAAGGTCGAATCCTCCGCGTCCGCGGCGCGATAGCCGTCCTCCCAGATCTCCACACCGGTCGGCTTCAGCCCGAGCGCGGTCAGTCCCTGCTGCTGGCTCTCGGCCATCCGTGTGCGGATCTCGGCGGTGTCGGGGATGTCGTGTGCGGTCATGGCGTTCCCTTTCGCAGTCAGAAGGCCCGCTCGAAAGCTACCAACGGCCTCGGCCCTGCCGCTCACCCGCCTTCAGGGGGCCGCCGCCGGGCGGCGAACCACCGTGTTACAGTTCGGCGGACCCCGAGCGAGTGCGCCGAGAGCCGAGGAGAGATCACGTGCGTCAGAATCCCAGCTTCACCCTCGCCGAACGCGCCGAGATCGAGCGGATCATCCGCGAGAACCCGTGGGGGACCTTCGTCAGCACTGCCTCGACGGGTCTCGTGGCTTCGCATTACCCGGTGATCCTCGACGACACTCAAGAGGAGCTCAGCATCGTCAGTCACGTCGGTCGTCCCGACGAGCAGCTCCATGAGCTCGGCGAACACGAACTCCTGGTCATCGTGCAGGGGCCGCACGGGTACATCTCGTCGTCGTGGTACGACGCCGACCCGGCCGTGCCGACCTGGAACTTCGTCGCGATCCACCTCTCGGGCGTGCCGGAGCTCCTGAGCGCGGAGGAGAACCTCGAGGTGCTCGAGAAGCTCGTCGACCACTTCGAGCGCGAACTCCCGAACCCGCGCCGGATGCGCGGCACGCTGGAGGACGAGCGTTACGCGGAGCGCATCTCGTCGGGCACGGTCGGTCTCCGTCTGACGCCGACGAAGATCGTCGCCAAGCAGAAGATGAGCCAGAACCGGCCCGACCACATCGTCGACTCGATCATGACCGAGCTCGGCGGCGACTCGCCGTACGCCAGCGCCGCGCTGCTGCGCGAGATGCAGCTCGTGCACGACCGCCGCCGAGCTGCGCGATGAACGTCGTCCTGACCGGCGCTCGGCTGACCGGCGGCGATCGGCTCGCGGACGTGGTCGTTCGCAACGGGTCGATCGCGTCGGTGCAGCCGTCCGGCGCGCCGGTCGACCACGGTCTCGCGCGCGTCCCGCTCGACGGCCGCTGGTTGATGCCCGGACTGTGGGATCAGCACGTGCACTTCACGCAGTGGGCGCAGACGGCGCGCCGGCTGGACGTGTCGAGAGCGAGCTCTGCTGCGGAGGCCGCCGACCTGGTGCGCGCGCATGCCGCTTCGCATTCCGGTTCGGAGGTCCTCGTCGGTTTCGGCTTCCACGACGCGCTGTGGCCCGACCTCCCGACCCGCGAGCTCCTCGATGCGGCGGCGGCCGACAGGCCCGTCGTGCTGATCGCCGGCGACCTCCACTGCTCGTGGCTGAACTCCGCGGCGATCGCCCGTTTCGCGCCCGACGTGGAGGGCGCGCTCCTGCGGGAGGATGCGAGCTTCGCCCTCACGAGCGCGCTCACACCATCTGACGACGCCGTCCTCGATCGCTGGGCGTCCGACGCGGCCGACGCGGCGGCGGCGCGCGGCGTCGTCGGGGTCGTCGATCTCGAATACGGCTGGAACCTGGAGACGTGGAGCCGGCGGGTCGCGGCGGGCGCCCGGTCGATCCGGGTCGAGTTCGGGGTCTACCGCGACCGGGTGGAGGATGCGATCAGGCTGGGCTTGCGCACCGGCGACCCGGTCGAGGGCACCGGCGGTCTCCTGACGATGGGGCCGTTCAAGGTGATCTCGGACGGTTCGCTGAACACCCGGACGGCGCTCTGCCTGCATCCGTACCCGGACGGCGGTCGGGGGGTGGCCAATCTGACACCCGGCGAGCTTCTGGACGATCTCCGGATCGCGGTGGGCAGCGGTATCGAGCCCGCCGTCCACGCGATCGGAGACGAGGCGAACCGGCTGGCGCTCGATGCGTTCGAGCGGCTCGGGTCGGGAGGCCGCATCGAGCACGCGCAGCTCATCGACCCCGTCGACATCCCGCGATTCGCAGCCTTGGGTGTGGTGGCGAGCGTGCAGCCCGAGCACGCGATGGACGACCGCGACGTCGCCGATCGGCTGTGGGCGGCCCGCTCCCTGCACGCGTTCCCGCTTGCCTCGCTGCTGGCCTCCGGAGCCCGTCTCGCTTTCGGCTCCGACGCTCCCGTCGCGCCGCTCGATCCATGGGCTGCGATCGCGTCGGCCGTCGGCCGCGCGCGGGACGGTCGCGAGCCGTGGCATCCCGAGCAGGGCATCCCGGTGGAGGCCGCGATCGAGGCCTCCACACGCTCCCGCATCGCGGTCGGAGAGCCGGCCGATCTCGTGATCGTCGAGCGCGACCCGTCCACGGCGACGCCGGACGAGCTGCGCACGATGTCCGTCGCGGCGACGCTGCTCGCCGGCCGTTTCACCCACAACGCGCTCTGAGGACGCCGAAGGGCACGTCGTGGTCGCTTCCGAAGCCGGAGAGCGATGACGACGTGCCCTTCGGCACGCGCTGCGTTACTCGCTGATGTGGGCGAACAGGAACCAGCGGTCCTTGTCGAGGCCGCGGGCGATCTCGATCGCGACGTCCTGGCTGGTCTGGTCGAGCTCGTCCAGCTCCGCGACAGCGGTGTTGACGCTCGCGAGCGCGGCATCGAGCTGGGCGATCACCTCGGCGATTGTCTCGTTCGACTGCCGGAACCCGGCGGTGAGCTCGCCGGTGGTGGTCTTCGCGGCCACTGTGCCGAGTCGCGCGTCGACAGGGAGGCCGAGGGCGACGATCCGCTCCGCGGCGAGGTCGGCCCACTCCTGAGCGTGGGCGACGATCGTGTCGAGCAGCTCGTGCACGCCGATGAAGTTGGCGCCGCGCACGTGCCAGTGCGCCTGCTTGCCGTTGACGACGAGTGCGGTGAGGTCGATGACCACGGGGGTGAGGAACTGCGCGACCCCCGCGGCGACGTCGGGGTTCGAAACGCTCTGGCTTGCGGCGATGTCCGTCATGATGGCGTCCTTTCTTCTGCCTGACGACAACGCTACTGCGCAGCCGGAATTCCGCAACGAAGCTGAGGCTGCGCTCATCACCACCACGCCTGGTCGGGTTAACCCCCGCAGGGATCCGGAGGCGGCCGGTATGGGTGGCCTGCCGTTCGGGCGGAAGGCTGGGGATATGAACGAAACGAGCACTGCGGGCCTGGCCGCAGACGGCGCCGGCGCGGCCGGGTCGTCCGCCTCCGGCGGCCCGTCTGGGTCGTCCGCCCGTCTGGCAATGTGGTCGCTGTGACCGCGTCCTCCATCCCTCCGGCGACTGCCGCGCGCACGACCTACGGGTCGTTGTGGCGTCGCGTACCCCGGGAGCTCGGGTTCCTGGTCCTGACCATGCCGATCGCGATCATCGGTCTGTCGGTGCTGGCGTCGCTGTTCTGGACGGGCATCGGCACTGTCGTCATCTACGTCGGCTTCTTCATCGTGGTCGCCACCTTCTATACGGCCCGGGCGTTCGGAACGGTGGAACTGATCCGTCTCGACTGGGCCGGTGCCGCCCCTGTCTCTCGACCGGTGTGGGAGCCCGCCGACCGCCCGCGCACCTTCTGGCGGATCATCTTCGGTCCGTGGGCGAACGGCCACTATTGGCTGTACCTGCTGCACGGGATGATCATCAACCCGATCGTGAGCGTGATCAGCTGGAGCATCACGATCACCTGGACCGCCGGCGCACTCGGAGGGCTGACCGGTTGGTTCTGGTTGGGCTTCATCCCGACGGGCGACCGCGACTTCTTCCTCTCGCGGGTGTTGGCCGACGCGATCTTCGGCATCCATTCGACGTTCGACCCGGTCGCGGGCGACCGCGTGCTCTATCTGATCGTCGGCGTGGTGTTCGCAGTGACGTTGCCGTTCGTGACCCGCGGACTCACGCTGATGCACCGGGCGGTCGCGCAGGGGCTGCTGGGCGCGTGGCGTTCGGAGGCCCTGCAGCGGGAGGTCGCCGATCTGTCCGCGCAGCGCGGTGCGGCTGTCGCAGCGGAGGACCGGTCGCTGCGGCGGCTGGAGCGCGATCTCCACGACGGCCCGCAGCAGCGTCTCATCCGCCTGCAGATGGACATCGCGTCGGCCGAGCGCAAGCTCGCGGACGACCCGGAGGCCGCGGCCGCGTTGCTGGCCGAGGCCCGCAAGCAGGCCGGTGACACGCTCGAGGAGCTGCGTGCCCTGTCGCGCGGTTTCGCGCCGCCGATCCTGCAAGACCGCGGTCTGCAGGCAGCCGTCGAGTCGCTCGCGTCGAGGAGCACCATCCCGATGACCGTGGAGTCGTCGCTGCAACCCGGGGAGCGGTTCAGCCCCGAGGTGGAGCGGAACGCCTACTACGTGCTCGCCGAGCTGTCGGCGAACCTGGCAAAGCACTCGGGCGCGACGGCGGCCCGGCTGGTGCTCGACAGCACCGGCGATGTGGAGGGGCGGCCCTGGCTGGCCGTGTGGCTGACCGACAACGGCACGGGCGGCGCGACGATGATTCCGGGGCACGGCCTCAGCGGGCTCGCGGAGCGCGTGCACGGTCTCCGCGGCGAGTTGACCGTCGACAGCCCCGTCGGCGGGCCGACCCGCATCGGGGCGAGGCTGCCGCTGGCCTGACTCCGGCGGCCCAGTAGGGTGGTGGCGTGCCTGCCACCACCCCGCTCCGCCTCGTCGTCGCGGACGACTCCGTCCTGCTGCGGGAGGGCCTGGTGCGCCTCCTCGACGAGGCCGGCTTCGAGACGGTGGGCGCGTACGGCGACGCCGAGACGCTGCTCGCGGCCCTGCCGTCGCTGCAACCGGACGTCGCCCTCCTGGACGTGCGGATGCCTCCCACGTTCCGCGACGAGGGAGTGCGCGCTGCCCTGGAGCTGCGCTCGTCGTTCCCCGGTGTCGGTGTGCTGCTCCTCAGTCAGTACGTGGAGGGCACTTACGCCCAGGAGCTGCTGGCGAGTGGCCGCGGCGGCACGGGCTATCTGCTGAAGGACCGTGTGGCATCGCTCGACGAGCTGCGCGACGCGGTGACGCGCGTCGCCGCGGGCGGCACGGTGCTCGACCCGGAGGTCGTCCGGGAGCTGCTGGTGCGCCGCACGGACCCGCTGGAGTCGTTGACTCCACGCGAACGCGACGTGCTCGGCCTGATGGCCGAGGGCCGCACGAACGCGGCGATCGCCTCCCGGCTGGTCATCGGCGTCGGCGCGGTGGAGAAGAACGTCACGTCGATCTTCCAGAAGCTGGGACTCGAGGACTCGGGCGACGACCACCGCCGCGTACTGGCGGTGCTGGCGGTGCTGCAGCGCTGAGGGGCTGCCGAGGGGCGTCCAAACGCCCCTAAACCCCGCTCGTAAGGGCGTTAAGACGCCCTTCGCGGCTAGATTCGGAGGGGATGACGGGAATCGAACCCGCGTAATCAGTTTGGAAGACTGAGGCTCTACCATTGAGCTACATCCCCGAAGGCCGCCCTGCGCGGACGGCCGACGACCATCGTAGTACACGCGAGCGACTGCTCGCGTGCAGTAGACTTGCGCACGGTCTTTCGCACCGCTGAAGCCGGGGCGTAGCTCAGCTTGGCTAGAGCGCCCGCTTTGGGAGCGGGAGGTCGCAGGTTCGAATCCTGTCGCCCCGACGAGGACCTCGTTCCTTGCGAGTAGACCATCGTTCGAACATCAGGAGAACCCAGACATCGTGAAGACCACGGTCGAGAAGCTCAGCCCCACCCGCACCAAGCTCACCATCTCGGTGACGCCGGAGGAGCTGCAGCCTTCCATCAAGCACGCGTACGAGCACATCGCCGAGCAGGTGACCATTCCCGGTTTCCGCAAGGGCAAGGTGCCGCCGCCCATCATCGACCAGCGGGTCGGCAAGGCCGCCGTGCTCGAGCACGCGGTCAATGAGGGTCTCGACACCTTCTACCGTCAGGCGGTGGAGGAGAACGATGTGCGTCCCCTCGGCCGCCCGGAGGCCGACATCACCGAGTGGCCGAACGAGAAGGACTTCTCGGGCGACCTGCTGCTGACCATCGAGGTCGACACCCGGCCCGAGGTCACCCTGCCGGACTTCAGCGACATCACCCTGACCGTCGACGCCGCCGAGGTGTCGGTGGACGACGTCGAGGAGGAGCTCGACCGTCTGCGCAGCCGTTTCGGCACGCTCGTCACGGTCGACCGGCCCGCCAAGACCGGTGACTTCGCGCAGATCGACCTCGTCGCCACCATCGGCGGCGAGGAGGTCGACACCGCCGCGAACATCTCGTACGAGCTGGGCTCCGGCGAGCTGATCGACGGCATCGACGAGGCCCTCGACACGCTGACCGCCGGCGAGACCACCACCTTCGAGGCTCCGCTGATGGGCGGCGACCACGAGGGCGAGAACGCGCAGATCACCGTCACCCTCAACGCCGTCAAGGAGCGCGAGCTCCCGGAGGCCGATGACGACTTCGCACAGATCGCGAGCGAGTTCGACACCATCGGCGAGCTGCGCACCAGCCTGCGTACCCAGGTCGAGCGCGCCAAGGCGTTCGGTCAGGGCACCGCGGCCCGCGACCAGCTGGTCGACAAGCTGCTCGAGCTGGTCGAGATCCCCGTGCCGGCGCAGCTGGTGGAGGACGAGGTGCACCGCCACCTCGAGCAGGAGAACCGCCTCGAGGACGACGAGCACCGCGCCGAGGTGACCGAGTCGAGCGAGAAGACCTTCCGCACGCAGATCCTCCTCGACGAGGTGGCGCAGGCCGAGAACGTCAAGGTCAGCCAGGACGAGCTCACCCAGTACCTCGTGCAGGGCGCCGCCCAGTACGGCATGGACCCGAACGAGTTCGTCAAGATCCTCAGCGAGAACGGCCAGATCCCGTCGATGGTCGGTGAGGTCGCCCGCAACAAGGCGCTCGCGATCATCCTCGGCAAGACCGAGGTCGTCGACACCAACGGCAACAAGGTCGACCTCAGCGAGTTCGTCGCCCTCCCCGACAGCGACGAGGAGGCCGCGGACGCTGCCGACGCTGCCGACGCCGCTCCGGAGGCCCCGGCCGACGAGCCGGCCGCCGACGAGCCGGCCGCCGAGGAGAAGCCGAAGAAGCGCGCCGCCAAGAAGAAGGCCGAGTAACACCGCTCCCGCTTCCCACGAGGCCGGGCACCCCACGGGGTGCCCGGCCTTCGTGCATCCAGGGGACGCGACACGCCGTCTGGCACGATGGATGACGGCGAGTCGCGTCCCCTGTGGCGCGGGCGAGGAGAGGTCCCATGGACGACTGGCGAGAGCGCGTCGATGCGGTGTGGGCGGCGGCCGACGACGCGGGGGAGGACGCGACGCTGCAGGCGATCGACGCCCTCGTGGCCGAGCGGGCGGACGACGACCCGGTCGCGCTGTTCGAGGCGGCGGGCGCGCGCGACTTCGCCGGCCGGGAGGCCGAGGCCGAGCCGCTCTACCGCGCGGCTCTGGCGAACGGCCTGGCCGAGCCCGTGCGCGGGCAGGCGATCGTCCAGCTCGCGAGCACGCTGCGCAACCTGGACCGCCCGGACGAGTCGCTCGCCCTGCTGCGCGACTTCCTGCTCGCCGAGCCCGAGCATCCCCTCGCCGACGCGGCACGGGCGTTCGCCGCACTGGCGCTGTTCGACGACGGCCTCCCCGCCGACGCCCTGCGGGAGGCTCTCGGCGCGCTCGCCCCGCATCTGCCCCGATATGGGCGCGCCATCGAGGCCTACGCCGCAGCTCTCGACGACGATCGCTGACGGCGGCCGGAGGGCGTGCCCCACGCCGACGCGACCACGGCGTCGCCAGAGGAACCGGGACGTGCGACACCCACTCTGCCCAGGGCGAACAGCGCGGAATTGCGCGTGCTGCTCCGATAGATTCGATGCCAAGCGACAAAGGAAACGGAGCGAACATGGCCGACATGGGTATCCAGCCCAGTGTTTTCGACAGACTGCTGAAGGACCGCATCATCTGGCTCGGTTCCGAGGTGCGCGACGAGAACGCCAACGAGATCGCCGCGAAGCTGCTGCTCCTGGCCGCAGAGGACCCCAAGCGCGACATCTACCTCTACATCAACTCGCCCGGCGGCTCGATCACCGCGGGCATGGCGATCTACGACACGATGCAGTTCGTGCCGAACGACATCGTCACCGTCGGCATCGGAATGGCCGCCTCGATGGGGCAGCTGCTCCTCACGGCCGGCACCAAGGGCAAGCGGTACATCACCCCGAACGCTCGGGTCCTGCTGCACCAGCCCCACGGCGGCTTCGGCGGCACCGCGAGCGACATCCAGACGCAGGCCCAGCTGATCCTCGACATGAAGAAGCGCCTGGCCGAGATCACCGCTGCCGCGACCGGCAAGTCGGTCGAGCAGATCAACGCCGACGGCGACCGCGACCGCTGGTTCACCGCTCAGGAGGCCCTGGACTACGGCTTCGTCGACCACATCCGGGAGTCCGCGCTGGACGTCTCGGGCGGCGGCGGCACCGACCAGGAGACCAAGTAGGAACCGCCGGAAGGATAAGGACAAGACTATGAACACCCCCATGCTCGGCGGCTCAGCCCTCGGCGGCCAGGCCTTCGGCGGCGTGCAGGCGCCCGGCGCCCGCTACATCCTGCCCAGCTTCGAGGAGCGCACCGCGTACGGCTACAAGCGCCAGGATCCGTACGCCAAGCTCTTCGAGGACCGGATCATCTTCCTCGGCGTGCAGGTGGACGACGCCTCGGCCGACGACATCATGGCCCAGCTCCTGGTTCTCGAGAGCCAGGACCCGGACCGCGACATCGTCATGTACATCAACTCGCCCGGCGGCTCGTTCACCGCGATGACGGCGATCTACGACACGATGCAGTACATCCGCCCGCAGATCCAGACCGTCGTGCTCGGCCAGGCCGCATCCGCCGCCGCCGTGCTGACCGCGGCCGGAACGCCCGGCAAGCGACTCGCGCTGCCGAACGCGCGCATCCTGATCCACCAGCCCGCCGTCGGCGAGGCCGGTCAGGGGCAGGCGTCGGACATCGAGATCCAGGCCAACGAGATCATGCGCATGCGCACGTGGCTGGAGGAGACGCTCGCGAAGCACTCCAACCGGTCGGTCGAGCAGGTCAACAAGGACATCGACCGCGACAAGATCCTCTCGGCCGAGGAGGCGCTCGAGTACGGCCTCATCGACCAGGTGCTGACCAGCAGGAAGACGCTGCCCGCGCTCGTCAAGTGACCCGGCGGCCGTCGTCTGGATGATCCTCCGGATGATCCCGGCCGGCCGCGATGTGCGACGCCCCCATTCCATGCGGATGGGGGCGTCGTGCGTGTGGGCGGCAGCTGTGTCACCGTCTGCTGTCGGCATAATGCCGGGCACAGCGTGTCGAAAACGTCCTGGTGCGCGCCATTGTCGTCGTCACGGGTTAGGCTCGACGAAGATACCCGAAGACGGAGGGGGAGACGGATGGCACGCATCGGGGAGAGCGCCGATCTGCTCAAGTGTTCCTTCTGCGGCAAGAGCCAGAAGCAGGTGCAGCAGCTGATCGCCGGTCCCGGCGTGTACATCTGCGACGAGTGCGTCGAGCTCTGCAACGAGATCATCGAGGAGCGGCTGGCCGAAGCGGGCGAGGAGGCCTCCGGCGAGTTCGACCTCCCGAAGCCCAAGGAGATCTTCGGCTTCCTCGAGGAGTACGTGATCGGCCAGGAGCAGGCCAAGCGCGCGCTGGCCGTCGCCGTGTACAACCACTACAAGCGGGTGCGCGCCAAGCAGACCCTCACCTCCGCCGACGCGATCGACGACGTCGAGATCGCCAAGTCGAACATCCTGCTGATCGGTCCGACCGGGTGCGGCAAGACCTACCTCGCGCAGACGCTCGCGCGGAGGCTGAACGTGCCGTTCGCCGTCGCCGACGCCACCGCGCTGACGGAGGCCGGCTACGTCGGCGAAGACGTCGAGAACATTCTCCTCAAGCTGATCCAGGCCGCGGACTACGACGTCAAGCGCGCCGAGACCGGCATCATCTACATCGACGAGGTCGACAAGATCGCACGTAAGGCCGAGAACCCCTCGATCACGCGCGACGTGTCCGGCGAGGGCGTGCAGCAGGCGCTTCTCAAGATCCTGGAGGGCACGGTCGCCTCGGTCCCGCCTCAGGGCGGCCGCAAGCACCCGCACCAGGAGTTCATCCAGATCGACACGACGAACGTCCTGTTCATCGTGGCGGGCGCGTTCGCCGGGCTGGAAGACATCATCTCGTCGCGCGCCGGCAAGAAGGGCATCGGCTTCGGCGCCCCGCTGCACTCCAAGGGCGACGACATCAACCTGTTCAGCGAGGTGCTGCCGGAAGATCTGCACAAGTTCGGGCTCATCCCCGAGTTCATCGGTCGCCTGCCGGTCGTCACGACCGTGACGCCGCTCGACCAGGACGCCTTGATGCAGATCCTCACCGAGCCGAAGAACGCGCTCGTTCGTCAGTATCAGCGGATGTTCGAGCTCGACGGTGTCCAGCTCGAGTTCGAGCACTCCGCCCTGGAGGCGATCGCCGACCTCGCTGTGCTGCGCAAGACCGGTGCTCGTGGCCTGCGCGCGATCATGGAGGAGGTGCTCGGGCCGATCATGTTCGAGGTCCCCTCGAGCTCGGAGGTCGCCCGGGTGGTCGTCACCAAGGAGGCCGTGCTCGAGAACGCGGCTCCGACTATCGTCCCGCACCGCCCGCGGCGCGAGGAGAAGTCGGCGTAATCGCCCTCGGTGTGATCACGAACTCGGGTGCCTTCGTCACCATCAGCCACGCCGGAAGGACGGCCAGCGACAGGATGGGCAGCACCAGCAGGTTCTGAGTGACGGCTACGCCGACGAAGATGGCGATCCACCCGTCGCGCGTCACCGCGAGAGTGATGCCCATCACGGCCGCCGCGACGGCCACCGGCAACGGGACGACCGGCACCAGCGCAACCGCAAGAGTCCCCAGCGCCGCGCCGATGAAGACGGCGGGGAACACGCGCCCCCCGCGGAAGCCGGCACTGGCCGCGACCAGAAGCGCGGCCAGCTTCACTACGACGATCAGCACGAGCTGCTCCGCGGAGTAGTCGGCGCGGTTCACGACCAGCGTGCCCATCTGCTCCAGCCCCTTGAACAGGGTGATGGGACCGCCGACGGCGCCGAGGAGTCCCAGCACCATACCGCCGGCGAGCGAGATCAGCAGGGGGTGCCGCAGGGCGTGGAACGCCCGGTGCACCAGCGGGAACAGCGCCGCCCCGAGCAGGCCGAGCGCGGTGGCGACCACGCCGATGATCAGCGCCGCGAGCACATCCCATCCCGTCACCTGCGTGTAGGCCGGCATCGGGATCGCCAGGTGCGGATGGGCGAGGAGCGTCATGGTCAGCGATCCGGCGGCCGCCGACACCAGCGGCAGGAAGAGCTTGTCCCACAATGCTCCGCCGCCCTTGACCGCCGCGACGATGCCCGTGAACACGAGTGCTGCGGCGACCGGTGTACCGAACAGGGCGCCGATCGTCCCGGAGGCCGCCATGAGCATCACGAGCTGCGCCGGCACGGGCTTCCAGATCCTGCCCACGAGCGTCACGAGGATGCTCACATTGATGGCGATGATCGGGTTCTCGGGCCCCAGGCTGACGCCGCCCGCCAGTCCGAGCACCGCAGCGAGCGCGAGGGAGGGCACGATCCCGATGCGCAGAGGGGCCGCGACCAGCTCGGTCGTCGCCGAGTCGGGCCCGGCATGGCCGGGGACGAGCCAGACGGTGAGCCCGACCGCCAGGCCGGTGACGGTCAGGATGAGGAAGATCCACCATCCGGAGGACGGATCGACGCCGAGCGCGGCCGGGAGGTTCTTCCAGATGCCGTCGTCGACGACGCCGGCGACCTCGTCCACGACCCAGAGGGTGAGAGCGCTGATGACCCCGATCACGACGGCCGGCACCGAGAGCAGCAGCAGCGAGCGCACGGACGGGGCGCTGAGTTCGGCTTCCGGTCCCGTCGATGTCATGGCGCACCCCTTCCCGGTCCGCGCGGACCCGTCTCCAGCCGGGCCCGCGCAGCGAGGCCCCGCGCGTCCGTGGCCACGCTGCGCTCAGGCTAGAGCCTCGCGCGGGAAGGGGGCTAGGGTGTTCCGGAACCGGAACCGGAACCGGACCCGGACCCGGGCAGCCCGTTAACCCTCGAGCCCGCGGCGCGCGAGGAGCGGCTCGATGACCGCGTCACGGCCGCGGAAGTCGCGGTAGGCCTCCAGAGGATCCTTCGACCCGCCGACGCCCAGCAGCCGGCTGCGGAACCGGTCGCCGTTCTCGCGCGTGAGCCCGCCGTTCTCCTTGAACCATTCGACGGTGTCGGCGTCGAGCACCTCGCTCCAGATGTAGGAGTAGTAGCCCGCGTCATAGCCGCCGGAGAAGGTGTGCGCGAAGTAGGTGCTCGCGTACCGGGGCGGCACCGCCGGGTTGTCGAGGCCGGCGGCCGCGAGGGCCTCCGCCTCGAAGGCGGCGACGTCGGTGACGGCGTCATCGGCCGTGATCGTGTGCCAGGCCTGGTCGAGCAGCGCCGCGGCCAGGTATTCGCTGGTGGTGAAGCCTTCGTTGAACGACTCCGAGGCGTGCAGCCGGTCGATGAGGTCCTGCGGCATGCGCTCCCCGGTCTGGTGGTGCACGGCGTAGTTCTGCACGATCTCCGGCCACAGCATCCACATCTCGTTCACCTGGCTGGGGAACTCCACGAAGTCGCGGAACACGTTGGTTCCCGCGAACTTGGGGTACGTCACGCGCGCGAAGATGCCGTGGAGGGCGTGCCCGAACTCGTGGAAGAGCGTGTTGGTCTCGTCGTAGGTGAGCAGCGTCGGCTCGCCGGCTGCGGGCTTGGGGACGTTGAGGTTGTTCACGACGACAGTGGGATGGCCGAGCAGGGCGGACTGGGAGATGAGCGGATTCATCCACGCGCCGCCGCGCTTCGAGTCGCGCGTGTACAGATCGAGGATGTAGAGCCCGATACCGGTGCCGTCCTCGTCGCGGACCTCGAAGACACGGGCGTCCGGGTGGTAGGCGACCAGGTCCGGACGTTCCTCGAAGGTGATGCCGTAGAGACGGGTCGCGGCGTAGAAGACGCCGTCGCGCAGCACGCGTTCCGCCTCGAAGTACGGGCGCATGGCGGCGAAGTCGACGTCGAACTTCTCCTGGCGCACCGTGCCGGTGAGCGCAGCCCAGTCCCAGCTCTGCACGGTCTCACCGTCGTCGAGCTGCTTCTGGAGGTCGGCCTGCTCAGCGCGCGCGTTGCGGGCCGCCGGCACAGCGAGCCGGCCGAGCATGTCGGCGACGGCCTGCGGGGTCTTCGCGGTCTCGTCCGCCGTGACGAAGGCGGCGTGCGTGTCGAAGCCGAGCAACCGTGCGCGCTCGGCGCGCAGGCGCGTGATCTCGAGCACGAGCTCGCGGTTGTCGTGCTCGCCGCCGTGGGTGCCGCGGGCGCGCGATGCGGTCATGATCCGCTCGCGGGATGCGCGGTTCGTCAGGGTGGCCAACCACGGGTGACCCGTCGGCAGTACGAGGGTGACCACATACTTTCCGTCCAGTCCGCGCTCCTTGGCCGCCTCGGCCGCGGCGGAGAGCTCGCCCTCGTCGAGGCCGGCGAGCTCCTCGGCGGTGTCGAAGACGACGGCGAGGTCGTTGGTGTCGGCGAGGAGGTTCTTCTCGAACCGCGTCGTGAGCGTCGAGAGCCGCTGGTTGAAGTCGCGCAGGCGCCCCTTCTGGTCATCGTCGAGCCCGGCGCCGGCCAGAGTGAACTCGGTGTAGTAGCGCTCGATCAGGTAGACGCTCTCGGGGTCCAGTCCCAGGGAAGCGCGACGACGGTACAGGTCCTCGATGCGGCCGTACAGCACGGGGTCGAGCCGGATCGCGTCCTGGTGCGCCGACAGCGCCGGAGCGATCTCCTCCTCGAGCGCGTTCGTGAAGTCGCTGCTGTCGGAGGAGCTCTTGTTGAAGAAGACCTCCGCGACGCGCTGCAGCGTCTGGCCTGAGCGTTCGAGCGGGATCATCGTGTTCTCGAAGGTCGGAGGCTCCTGTGATGCCGTGATCGCCTGGACCTCGGCGAGCTGCTCGGCGAATCCGTGGTCGAACGCGGGCCGGTAGTGCTCGTCGCGGATCTCTGCGAACGGGGGGAGCTGATACGGGAGCGCGCTGGGCGAGAGGAACGGGTTCGCGGTGTCTGCCATGCGACCAGCCTAGAGCCGCCGACTGTTCACGCGTCATACTCCGGGACGCCTCCGCGCCGCTGCCTAGGATGAGTCCATGAAGGTCGACGAGCGCTACATGCACGGTCATCACGAGAGCGTCCTCCGGTCGCACGAATGGCGGGATCTGGGCAATTCCGGAGCGTACTTCGCCGATCTCCTGCGCCCGGGGATGAGGGTGCTCGATGTCGGGAGCGGGCCGGGGACGCTGACGTTCGACATCGCGGAGCGTGTCGCACCCGGACCCGTCGTCGGCGTGGATCGCAGTGCGGGGATCGTGGCGCACGCGCGCGAGGCCGCTCAGCGGCGCGGAGCAGCGAACGTGACCTTCGCCGAGGGGGATGCATACGCACTCGACTATCCGCGCGGGACGTTCGATGTCGTCCACGCGCACCAGATGCTCCAGCACGTCTCCGACCCGGTGGCCGTTCTGCGCGAGTTCGGGCGCGTGACCCGCCCCGGAGGGATGGTCGTGGCGCGAGACGTGGACTGGGGCGGCACGATCTGGGCGCCAGTGCTTCCCGGCCTCGACGAGTGGATGCGCATCATGCAGGCGGTCCAGAGCGGCAACGGCGGCGAGCCTTTCGCCGGTCGCATGCTGCGGTCGTGGGCGCTCGAGGCCGGCTTCACCGACGTGACGAGCTCCGCCTCGGTGTGGTGCTTCGCCTCCGACGAGGAGCGGTCGTGGTGGGGCGGACTCTGGAGCGAGCGGGTGACGAGCTCGGACTGGGGTTCCCATGCGCTCGAAGCCGGCCTGGCCGACGAGGGCCTGTTGTCACTCATCTCGGAGGCGTGGCTGGAGTGGTCCCGCGACCCGTCGGGCTGGTACGCCATGCCGCACGGGGAGGTCATCGCGCGCGTGTAGAGCGGGCGGTCGCGGGAGTCCGTTGCAAAGACTTCATTGCAAAGGGACGATTGCAAAGACTGTGTTGCAAAGAAGTAGTTGCAAAGAAACCTTTGCATCGCTAGCATCGAGTCATGTCCAACGCAGACGCGCCCGAATCCGCCGCATCGACCCCCGCTACGCCGGCCGACGAGTACGAGCCGCATTTCGAGTCGATCGGCATGCCGGCCCTGCGGGCGCTCGCGCACCCGCTTCGTGTCGAGATCATGAACGAGCTCTCCGACTTCGGGCCGGCCACCGCCTCGATGCTCGCCGAACGGCTGGGGGAGTCGAGCGGATCCACCAGCTACCACCTGCGTCAGCTGGCCAAACACGACATCGTCGTCGAAGACGAGGAGCGGGGGAGCGGACGCGAGCGCTGGTGGCGGATGGCGCCGGGCGGAGTCAGCATCGGGGGAGCGGAGACGCTGGAGACACCAGCAGGCCGTGAGATCACCGAGCAGATCTCGCTCAATTGGCAGCAGAACAACGAGCGTCGACTGAAGACGTTCCTGCGCCGCGGGCTCGACACCTTCGGCATGGAGTGGATGGAGGCTGCGGCCCTGTCGACCACTCACCTGGAGGTGACGCGCGAACAGCTCGGCGAGCTCTCCACCGAGTACTACCGGATGGTCAACCGCCTCAAGGAGAAGTGGAAGGCCGAGGCCTCCGACGATCGCAAGCGCGTCCAGGTCCAGTTCAACGCCTTCCCGCTCGTCGAGCAGGAAGACCGATGAACGCGGAGAAGCCCGCGCGCACGCGTCTCGGCGGCGGATTCGGCCGGCTGTGGAGCGCTGCCATCGCCAGCAACCTCGCAGACGGCATCGGGCGCACCGCCGTTCCGCTGATCGCCACGACGCTCACTCGCGACCCGGCTCTGATCGCCGGGCTCACGGCGATCACCTTCCTGCCGTGGCTGCTGTTCGGCATCCCCGCGGGCATGCTGCTCGACCGCGTCGACCGACGCTTCGCGATGGCCGTCGCCAACGGACTCCGGTTCGCCGTGGCGGCGCTGGTGGCTCTGCTCATCGCCACCGGCGGCCTCACCATCTGGAGCCTCTACGGCTGTGTGCTGCTGTTCGGTCTGGGGGAGACGGTGTTCGACAACGCCACCACGACGGTGGTGCCGAGCCTGGTCACCCGTGACCAGCTCGATCGCGCGAACGGCCGGATGCAGTCCGCCGAGATCGTGGTGCAGAACTTCATCGCGACCCCGATCGCGGGCTTCCTGTTCGCGGCCGCGATCGCGCTGCCGATGTGGCTCACCGGCGGTGGGTTCCTCATCTCGGCGTTGCTCGTCCTGACGATCCCCCTCGCGGCGGCGCGGGCGCACCAGGCCGGCGCCCGTGCGAACGCGCAGGCCTCCGAGCCGCGGCCCGGGATGAAGGCCGTCGTCCGCTTCCTCTGGGACGACCGGTTTCTGCGCAGGATGATCGTGCTCACGTCGATCACGGCGTCGGCGCTGTCGTTCGCGCAGGGCAGCGTCGTGCTCCTCCTGTTGCAGACCTACGCGCTTCCCGCCTCCCTCGTCGGCGTCGTGACGGCGGCCGTCGGGGTGGGCGCGCTGGCCGGCGCTCTGCTGTCCAGCGGATTCGTCGCCCGCTTCGGCCGGGGCCGGGTGATGTACGTGGCGATCCTCATCAGCGGCATCGGCATCCTCGGTGTCGGACTGACCGGCGACGTCGTCGTCGGCGTTCTCGCGTACGCGATCGGCGCCTTCGGTGTCGCCGTCTGGAACGTGCCCTGGGGAGCGCTGCGACAAGCGGTCATCCCGGGCCCGATGCTGGGCCGCGCGATGGGCATCGTCCGCTCGATCGGCTGGGGGCTGACCCCGATCGCCACCGTCCTGGGCGGCTTCGTCGCACGCATCGACCTGAGGCTGCCGTTCGTGATCGGGGGCGCGATCGTCGTCGTGCTCTCTCTGATCGCGACGCGGCTCCTGCTCAGTGCGAGCCGCTACGGGCAGAGCCCGACGCCTGCGGCCCCCGCCCCCGAACCTCAGACCATCTCGGAAGGAACCGCATCATGACCGCCATCACCGTGCCCGTGCGCCGGCCCTTCAGCCACCGCGCAGCACTCCGGCTCGGTCGCGCCCTCACCGCGTGGGGGATGCGACAGCCCGTGCGGCGCCGGCGTCACGCAGACCTCGTGGCCGCCGTCGAGCAGCATCGCGACACCGCGGCCCGCATGCTCCCGCAGCTCCCGCGGTGAGCACACGCTGCGCGCCGACGCCGCGAACGGAGGCTAGGCCTCGTCGTAATCGGACGGCTCGGTCTCGACCAGCTGGGTGATCGTCGCCGAGTCTTCCGCCTCGTTGTAACGGATGACGGTGCCGTCGTCGAGCTCGACGACAGGCTTGCCCTCCAGCCAGGTCAGTGTCCAGCGCCATCCCGCCGTCTCGACGTCGGTGGCCGTCAGCTCCTCCTCGACCGTCGACACGGCGTAGGTCACCACTTCGGGGAGCGTGACGGGCGGCGTCTCGCCAACGGCCCAGCGGGTGCCCAGCTGCATCAGGCCGTCTCCGCGCTCGGTGCGGCGACGAGATCGATCTCGTACGTGATCCACCCGGTCTTGCTGGCGACGGAGTCGTAGACGCGCTGTGCGTCGGTGTTGTCGTTCGCCGTGATCCACTGGACCACCCCGAGCTTGCGCTCCTCGGCGAGTGAGCGGACGGCGGCGATCAGTCGGTGACCGACGCCCTTGCCCCGCTCGTCCTCCTGAACGTAGAGGTCGTCGAGGAAGAGACCGCGGTCGCCCTCCAGCGGGCGGGCGAACTCACGCACGTGGGCGAGCCCGACGATGCGGTCGCCGTCGACGGCGACGAAACCCTGCTCCTCGTGATCGGCGTCGGTGAGCCACGACCACAGCACGAGCGCCCGCTGATCCGTCAGCTCGGTGTTGTAGAACTCCGCGTATTTCGCGTAGAGATCGAGCCAGGCGAAGAAGTCGCCATCCTTGACCGGTCGGATCTCGATCGACATCAGTCCCTCCATTCGCCTTTTCTACCCGGCCTGGAGCACGGGACGTGTACCGACCATATCGCGGACCTGTTCACGGGACGAGGTCGTAGGTGACCCACTTCGTCTTCTCCGCCACGCGGTCGTAGAGGCGGCGCGCCTCCTGATTGTCCTTGGCTGTGATCCACCGGACCACCGAGAGACCCCGTCCCTTCGCGACCGAACGCAGCTCCTCGAGCAGTGCCGTGCCCGCGCCCGCACCGCGCGCGCCGGGCATCACGAACAGGTCGTCGAGATAGAGGCCTTTACTGCCGTCCAGAGGCCGGGCGAACTCGCGCACGTGCGCGAGCCCGATGGGTGTGCCCTCCTCGTCGACCGCGAAGTACGCCTCGATCCCGCTGTCGGGGTCGGTGATCCAGCTCCAGACGAGAAGGGCCTTCTCGTCGGTGACCGGAGTCTCGTAGAACTCGCCGTATCCGGCGTAGAGGTCGAGCCAGGTGAAGAACTCGTTGTCCTCCACACGCCGCACTGCAGCCGTCATCGTTCCTCCTCGCTGGGCACCTGCGTGAGGAGGATATCGGTCACCGTGAGCTCTTCGGCGGATGCGAAACGCAGTTCGGCGATTCTGCCCACCGACGCGAGGTCGGCGGCTGCCGACGCGATCGCGGCGATCTCGTCCGCAGGCCCGCTGATCACTGCGGAGTCGACGGGGGTGCGCTGGGATGCCTTGGCCGCCGTCTTCGCGCCGCGGATCGCGGTCAGGGCGCGTCCCACCTGGGTCAGGACCTCGCGCGTGTCCGGCCAGTCGCCGGCGACCTCGCCGGGCTGCGGCCACGCGGCGACGTGCACCGAACCGGTCTCCGACCAGCTCCACGCCTCTTCGGAGGCGAACGGCAGAACGGGTGCGAACAAGCGCAGGAACACCGACAGGGCCATCCGGAGCGCGACGACGGCCGACACCTGGCCGGCGTCCCGCTCGCCGTATGCGCGCTCCTTCACGAGTTCCAGGTAGTCGTCGCAGAAGGTCCAGAAGAACGTCTCGGCGATCTCGAGCGCGCGCGCGTGGTCGTAGCCGTCGAGGGCCGCGGTGGCGTCGGCGACGACCACGGAAAGCTGCTGCAGCATGCTGCGGTCGAGCGGGGCGGTGACCTGCTCCAGGTCGAGGGATGCGGGCGCGTCGAAACCGTGGATGAACTTGGCGGCGTTGAGCAGCTTGATCGCGAGCCTGCGGCCGATCTTGATCTGGGTCGGGTTCTGCGGGTCGAATGACGCGTCCGTCCCGAGGCGCGACGACGCCGCCCAGTAGCGCACGGCGTCGGAGCCGTGGCGCTCGAGGATGTCGGCGGGCGTGACGACGTTGCCCTTCGACTTGGACATCTTCTTGCGGTCCGGGTCGACGATGAAGCCCGAGATGGCGGCGTTCGTCCAGGGGGCCGTGCCGTCCTCCAGCTGCGAGCGGAGCAGCGTCGAGAACAGCCAGGTACGAATGATGTCCTGGCCCTGCGGGCGCAGGTCGAAGGGCGAGACCGTGCGGAAGAGCTCCGGGTCGTCCACCCAGCCGCCGGCGAGCTGCGGGGTCAGCGAGGAGGTCATCCAGGTGTCCATCACGTCGTGCTCGCCGATGAAGCCGCCGGCCCGGCCGCGCTGCTCCTCGGCGAAGCCGGGCGCGGGGTCGGAGGACGGGTCGACGGGGAGGCTCTCCTCCGACGGCAGGATCGGCTGGTCGAAGACCGGGTTGCCGTCGGCGTCGAGCGGATACCAGACCGGGATCGGCACCCCGAAGAAGCGCTGGCGCGAGATCAGCCAGTCGCCGGTGAGGCCGTTGACCCAGTTCTCGTAGCGCACGCGCATGAAGTCGGGGTGCCAGTCGATGCCGCGACCCAGCTCGATGAGGCGTTCGCGCAGCTGCTCGTCCCTGGCGCCGTTCTTGACGTACCACTGGCGGGTCGAAACGATCTCGAGCGGCTTGTCGCCCTTCTCGAAGAACTTGACCGGGTGCTGGATGGGCTTGGGCTCCCCGACGAGGTCGCCGGAGGCGCGGAGCAGCTCCACCACGGCCTGCTTCGCCGAGAACACGGTCTTGCCGGCGAGCTGGGCGTACGCCTCGCGCCCGGCGTCGCTTTCGATCACGGCGGGCGGCTCGGGAAGGATGCGACCGTCGAAGCCGATGATCGCGCGGTTCGGGAGGTCGAGCTCGCGCCACCAGGTGACGTCGGTGATGTCTCCGAACGTGCAGATCATCGCGATGCCGCTGCCCTTGTCGGGCTGGGCCAGGTGGTGGGCGACCACGGGCACCTCGACGTCGAACAGCGGGGTGCGCACGGTGGATCCGAACAGCGGCTGGTAGCGCTCGTCGTCCGGATGCGCCACCAGGGCGACGCAGGCGGGGAGCAGCTCCGGTCGGGTGGTCTCGATGTAGATCGGGCCGTCGGCGCCGTGGAAGCCGACCCGGTGGTAGGCGCTCGGCTGCTCGCGGTCCTCCAGTTCGGCCTGCGCGACGGCGGTGCGGAAGGTGATGTCCCAGAGCGTCGGCGCGAGCGCCTGGTAGGCCTCACCGCGGGCGATGTTGCGCAGGAAGGCGCGCTGCGACGTGTGCAGGGCCTCGCGGCCGATGGTCCGGTAGGTCTGCGACCAGTCGACGGAGAGGCCGAGAGTGCGCCAGAGCGCCTCGAACTGCTTCTCGTCCTCGGCCGTCAGCCGCTCGCAGAGCTCGATGAAGTTGCGGCGCGAGATCGGCTTCTGGTCGGCGGCCTTGGTGCTCTTGTTGTCGCCGCCCTCGAAGGGGGCCACGAAGTCGGGCTCGTACGGGAGCGACGGGTCGCAACGCACCCCGTAGTAGTTCTGCACGCGGCGCTCGGTGGGCAGGCCGTTGTCGTCCCAGCCCATCGGATAGAAGACGCGCTTGCCGCGCATGCGCTGGAAGCGGGCGACGATGTCGGTGTGCGTGTAGCTGAACACGTGACCGATGTGCAGCGAGCCGGAGGCCGTGGGCGGCGGAGTGTCGATCGAATAGACGGCGTCGCGGCCGGCTGCGATCGCCCCGTCGCGGTCGAAGGCGAAGGTGCCGTCCTGCTGCCAGCGGTCGCCCCAGACCGCTTCCAGGCCTTCGAGTGCTGGCTTGTCGGGCACGGGGTTCGCGGCGGTCATGGCTCTCCGATTCGATATGTGCGGCACCGTGTCAACGGGGTGCCTGAGTGTGGGAACGCGTTCCAGGGTACCGGAGAGCCATGACCCGGCGGATCAGACGGTCGCCTCCGCGGCGGTCTCTGCCGCGGGCGCGACATCCTCGTCGAGGATCGGGCGACGCCGGGCGGCGGCCCAGGCGGCGACGAGGGTGATGAGGGACATCACCGCCAGCACGATGCCCGGGTGCCACCAGGCGTTGCCGACCGCGTTGCCGAAGACCAGGGTGAGCGCGGGCACGAACGAGGTGAGCAGCGCCGCGACGCTGTAGGCCACGGAGAGCGCGCTGTAGCGGATCGGGCTCGGGAAGAGATCGGACATCAGGCCGCCCAGGCCCGCCCACGAGAGCGTCGGGAGGATGCCTCCGATGATCATGCTCCCCACGAGCACTGCGAACGACGCGGACTGCAGCAGGAAGTACATCGGGAACGCGACGATCAGCGTGCCGATGGCTCCGATCGCCACGACACGCGCCGAGCCGATCCTGGCGGCCCAGAGTCCGAACAGCGGGATGGTGACGAGCTGCAGCAGGCCGCCGATCGTCGTGGCGACCAGGAGGTCCTGGAACTTGAATCCGAGCACGGCCGTGCCGTAGTCGACCATGTAGGTGTTCATCAGCGAGTACGAGCCGATGCCGAGCACCGCGGCGCCGATCGCGATGATGAACGCGGTCGGCGCCTTGGCGAAGACGTCGATCACCGGGAAGCGGTCGCGTCGGCCGGTCTCCACGAGCTTGCGGAACACCGGCGTCTCGTCGATCGACCAGCGCAGGTAGAGCGAGATCAGCAGCAGCGGGAAAGCCGTCAGGAACGGGATGCGCCAGCCCCACGCGGCGATGTCGGCCTGCGACATGGTGAGCGTGAGGACGATGAAGACCACGGCGCTCAGGATCGAGCCGACCGGTGAGCCGAGCTGGGGGAGTGCGGCGTAGAACCCGCGGCGCTTCGGGTTGGCGTACTCCGTCGCGAGCAGGATCGAGCCTCCCCACTCGCCACCCAGCGAGAGGCCCTGCACGAGGCGCAGGATCACCAGCGCCACACCGCCGAACCAGCCGGCGGCGGCGTACGTCGGCAGCAGCCCGACGAGGCCCGTGCTGACCCCCATGAGCAGGATCGTCATCAGCAGCACGGGGCGCCGCCCGATCCGGTCGCCCAGGTGTCCGAAGACGACGGCGCCGACCGGTCGGATCACGAAGCCGGCGGCGATCGCGAGGAAGCCGGCGAGCACGCCGCCGAACGCCCCGAGCGGCGTGAAGAAGAGCGGGCCGACGAAGAAGGCGGCGAAGTATGCGTAGAGATAGAAGTCGTACGATTCGAGGGAGGTTCCGACGAACGAAGCGATGGCGACGCGGCGGGCCGTGCCCGGAGTGATCCCGGGGCGGTCGGTCTCGCTGACGGCGATCGTGGGGGTGGAGGTCACGGGTGTCCTTCTGACTGAGGTATCTGAACCGGGTCCAATATTAGGCGTGAGGAGACAACGCACGATGACACCGCGCCATTCCAGCATCCGCGAAGGCAGCGGTCACCGGGCCGCGGGAGCGGGTGCATCCGCTTCCGGCCGGCCCCGCGCCTCGTCCCGGGGGATGCTGGCGGAGGCCGCTGCCGAACTGTTCCTCGAGCAGACCTACGCCGGGACGACCGTGGACGACATCGCGCGAAGGGCGGGCGTGAGCCGGGCGACCTTCTTCAACTACTTCTCCTCCAAGAGCGACCTGCTCTGGCTGGAGGTCGACGAGTCGTTGGCGGCCTTCCCCGGCATGCTCGCCGCCGCGAACGACGACGTGGAGCCCATGGCCGCCGTCCTCGCCGCGGTCCTGCGGCTGGCCGACGGCTTCGGGCCGGAGCGCCTGCCCCTTGCGGTGACGCAGGTGGAATTGATGGGCACGGACGCCGAGCTGCAGGCGTCGGCGCTCCCGCGCTTCCTGGCCGTCGTGCGCCAGGTGTCGGCCGCGATCGCGCGGCGCTCGGGCGACGACGCCGACGGCCTCCTCCCGCGGGCGGCTGCCACGGCGGTCGTCGGCGCAGCGGTCGCCGCGGCCGGTGCGTGGGCGCGCGCCGGGGTCGGGCGCGGGCCGCTGACTCCGGTGATGCGCGAGGCCGTCGAGCCGGTGTGCGCGGGCTACGCAGCCGCCCTCACGAACCGATAGACTGACGGGAGCGACGTCGACCCGGCAATCACCGGCGAGTCTTCGGAAGAACAGCGGGAACGCATCCGCTCAGTAGAACCGAACGGGGCAGGCCCGTCACAGCCGCAGAACGAGAGGCCCTCTCCGGCGCCGCAGGCGGAAGGGGCAAGCGGGGTGGTACCGCGGCGGGTGCGCAAGCGTCCGGCGTCCTCGTGCAGAGACGAGAACTGCCAGGAGAGAGATGCCGTACCCCAAGTCTGCGCCGGATGGATCCGCCGAGTCCGGGCGCGAACCGCGCCAGGACGTCACGCCATCGCCGGTGTTCCCGGAGATCGAGACCGACGTCCTCGCCTTCTGGGCTGAGGACGGCACGTTCCGCGCGTCGGTCGAGAACCGCGAGGGGGCGCCCGAGTGGGTGTTCTACGACGGACCGCCGTTCGCGAACGGCCTACCGCACTACGGTCACCTGCTCACCGGGTACGCGAAGGACGTCTTCCCGCGCTTCCAGACCATGCGCGGCAAGAAGGTCGAACGCCGCTTCGGCTGGGACACCCACGGGCTGCCCGCCGAGTTGGAGGCCGAGCGGCAGTTGGGCATCACCGACAAGAGCCAGATCGAGGAGATGGGGCTCGCGGCGTTCAACCAGGCCGCGAAGGACTCCGTGCTGCGGTACACGCGCGAGTGGCAGGAGTACGTCACCCGCCAGGCACGCTGGGTCGACTTCGACAACGACTACAAAACGCTCGACACCTCGTACATGGAGTCGGTGATCTGGGCGTTCAAGCAGTTGCACGAGAAGGGTCTCGCCTACGAGGGCCACCGCGTGCTCCCGTACTGTTGGCGTGACCAGACCCCGCTGTCCAACCACGAGCTGCGCATGGACGACGACGTCTACAAGATGCGCCAGGACCAGACGGTCACCGTGACCTTCCCCCTGACAGGAGCCAAAGCGGAGGCACTGGGCCTGACCGGCGTGCGTGCGCTGGCCTGGACGACGACGCCGTGGACGCTGCCCACGAACCTCGCGCTGGTGGTCGGCCCCGACATCTCGTACGCGGTGGTCCCCGCCGGTCCGAACGGCGCCGCCGATGTCCACGGACACGCGAGCGGAGGGCGCACCGCCGGGCTGCACGAGGAGGAATCGCTCAGCGGGGAGTATCTGCTGGCCGTCGACCTGGTCGGCAACTACGCGAAAGACCTCGGCTACGGATCTCCGGAGGCCGCCCGCGCGGCCGTCCTGCGCACGATCCCTGGCCGCGAGCTGGAGGGCGTGACGTACGACCGGCTGTGGGACTACTACGCCGACACCGAGAAGTACGGCACGCAGAACGCCTGGCAGATCCTCGTCGACGACTATGTGACGACAGAGGACGGCACGGGCATCGTCCACCAGGCCCCCGCATACGGCGAAGACGACCAGCGTGTCTGCGAGGCGGCCGGCATCCCGGTCATCATCTCGGTGGACGACGGCGCCCGCTTCCTCCCGGAGGTGCAGGACGTCGCGGGTCTTCAGGTGTTCGAGGCGAACAAGCCGCTCACGACGCTGCTGCGCGAGCAAGGCCGCCTGCTGCGTCAGGCGAGCTACGAGCACTCGTACCCGCACTGCTGGCGGTGCCGCAACCCGCTCATCTACAAGGCGGTGTCGAGCTGGTTCGTGCGCGTCACCGAGTTCCGCGACCGCATGGTCGAGCTCAACCAGGGCATCAACTGGGTTCCCGAGAACGTCAAGGACGGCCAGTTCGGCAAGTGGCTCGCCGGCGCCCGCGACTGGTCGGTGTCGCGCAACCGCTACTTCGGTTCGCCGATCCCGGTGTGGAAGAGCGACGACCCCGCCTACCCGCGCGTCGATGTGTACGGCTCCCTGGAGGAGATCGAGTGCGACTTCGGGAGGCTGCCGGTCAACGCCGCCGGCGAGCCCGACCTCCACCGCCCGTTCATCGACGAGCTCACCCGGCCCAACCCCGACGACCCGACGGGCCGGTCGACCATGCGCCGCATCCCCGACGTGCTCGACGTCTGGTTCGACTCGGGTTCGATGCCGTTCGCCCAGGTGCACTATCCGTTCGAGAACCACGACTGGTTCGACAGCCACAACCCCGCGGACTTCATCGTCGAGTACATCGGCCAGACGCGTGGCTGGTTCTACCTGCTGCACACGCTCGGCACCGCCCTGTTCGATCGCGCCGCGTTCAAGAACGTGATCTCGCACGGCATCGTGCTCGGCAGCGACGGTCAGAAGATGTCGAAGTCGCTGCGCAACTATCCCGACGTCAACGAGGTCTTCGACCGCGACGGCTCCGACGCGATGCGCTGGTTCCTGATGTCGAGCCCCGTGCTGCGCGGCGGCAACCTGATCGTGACGGAGGAGGGCATCCGCGAAGGTGTCCGCCAGGTCCTGCTGCCGCTCTGGAGCACCTGGTACTTCTTCTCGCTCTACGCGAACGCCACCGGCTACGAGGCGAAGCACTCGACTGCCTCCACCGACGTGCTCGACCGCTACCTGCTGGCGAAGACGCGCGACCTCGTGGAGGCCGTGACCGCCGACCTCGAGGGCCTGGACTCGACGCTCGCCGCTGCGAAGCTCCGTGACTTCGCCGACGTGCTCACGAACTGGTACGTGCGTCGCTCGCGCGACCGGTTCTGGGTGGGAGTGTCGGAGGACGGCGCCGGCACCGAGGCGTTCGACACCCTCTACACCGTGCTCGAGACGGTGACCCGGGTGGCGGCCCCGCTGCTGCCCCTGGTCGCCGAGCGGATCTGGAAGGACCTCACCGGCGGCCGCAGCGTCCACCTGACGGACTGGCCCGAGGCGGGCCTTTTCCCCGCCGACGACGAGCTCGTCGACGCGATGGACCGCATCCGGGCGATCAGCTCGACCACCCTCTCGCTGCGCAAGCAGTCCGGCCGCCGGGTGCGCCTGCCGCTGGCGTCGCTCACGGTGGTCGCCGCCGACGCGGAGGCCCTCCGTCCGTTCGAGGGGATCCTGCGCGACGAGCTCAACGTCAAGGCGGTCGAGCTGGTCGAGCTCGCCGACGACAGCGCGGCCTCCTACGGCATCACCAGCCGGTTGACGGTGAACGCCCGCGCGGCCGGACCGCGGCTCGGCAAGCAGGTGCAGCAGGTGATCCAGGCCGCTCGCTCCGGTGACTGGTCGGAGCACGACGGAGTCGTTACGGTTGGCGGCGTGGAGCTGGTCGAGGGCGAGTACGAGCTGGTGCTGGAGACCGCGCAGGCCGACGAGGATGCCTCGTCGGCTCTGGCACTGCTGCCCGGCGGGGGGTTCGTGCTGCTCGACACCGCCACGACGCCCGAACTGGAGGCCGAGGGTCTGGCCCGCGACGTCATCCGCGCGGTGCAGGACACCCGCAAGGCGGCCGGGCTCGACGTGAGCGACCGGATCGAGCTGAGCGTCGCGTTCGATCACGACGACGATGTCCGGGCCATCGCCCTGGCGGGAGACGCCGTCGACATCGCGGCGGAGACGCTGGCCCTGGAGTTCGCGTTCGTCTCGGCGGACGACGACCTCGCGGACGACGGCGAGGGCTTCGTCAAGGAGTTCGCAGCAGGCCAGTTCGCGAACGCGGGACGGTTCACGGTCGGCGTGACGAAGGTGGAGGACGCCCGATGACCGACGACGAAGAGCTGCGCGACGACGCCGAGGCTGTTTACCAGGCGCTGCTCGCGCGCATCGGCGAAGGCGCCCCGGAACGTCGCCTCGACGCGACGCGTCGCGCAGTCGAGCTCCTCGGCGACCCGCAGCGGGCGTACCCGATCATCCACGTCACCGGGACGAACGGAAAGACATCCACTAGCCGCATCGCCGAGAGCATCCTGCGCGCCTACGGGCTGCGCACGGGTCTGCTCACGAGCCCCCATCTGGTGCGCTTCAACGAGCGGATCATGATCGACGGCCAGCCGATCTCCGACGAGGCGCTGGTGCGCAACTGGGAGGACGTCCGTCCGTACCTGGAGATCGTCGACGCCGAGCTGGAGGAGCGGGGCAAGGCGCCGCTGACTTTCTTCGAGGCCCTGACGGCTCTGGCGTTCGCCGCGTTCGCCGATTCTCCCGTCGACGTCGCGGTGATCGAGGTCGGGATGGGTGGCGAGTGGGATTCGACCAACGTCGGTGACGGCCAGGTCGCGGTCTTCACTCCGATCTCTCTCGATCACACCAAGCAACTCGGCGACACGGTGCGCGAGATCGCGCGCACCAAGTCCGGGATCATCAAGCCGTCCGCCGACGTCGTCAGCTCGGCCCAGGCTCCGGAGGCCATGGCCGAACTGGAGGAGGCCGCGCGGTTGACCGAGTCGACCCTCGCCGCGCAGCCGCAGGCGTTCGACGTCGTGGAGACCCGGGTGGCCGTGGGCGGCCAGCTGGTGACGGTCCGTGGGCGCGCCGCGACGTATGAAGACGTGTTCCTCCCGCTCTACGGCGATCATCAGGCTCAGAACGCCGCCGTCGCCGTCGCCGCCGTCGAGACGTTCCTCGGTCGCGGCAGCCGGCCGCTCAAGGCCGATCTGGTCGAGGAGGGCTTCGCCACGGCGACCTCGCCCGGGCGCCTGCAGCTGGTCGGCATCGAGCCGACCATCCTCGTCGACGCGGCGCACAACCCGGCGGGAGCGGCGACGCTGGCCGACGCCCTGCGCCGCTACTTCGACTTCGATGAGGTCACCTTCGTGCTGGGCAGCCTGGGCGACAAGGACGCCCGGGGTGTGGTGAGGGCGCTCACGCCCCTCGCAACGCAGTTCTTCGTGACGGAGCCGTCCTCCGACCGCGCCCTGCCGGCCGACGAGCTGGGCGACATCGTCCGCGAGGAGGCCGGCGACGAGGCGACGATCGTCTACTCCGACGCCCTCGACGCTGTGGAGGCGGCCCGCGAGTGGGCGGCCGAGGAGCCCCGGCGCGCCGTCGTGGTCACCGGTTCGATCGTGCTGGTGGGAGCGGCGATGGCGTACGCAGACGAGCAGGGCTGGAAGGACGCGGCCGAGTGAGCGATCAGACCTCCGGGAGCCCCGCGCGGCCCGCGAAGCCGCCGCGAGCCCGTCGACAGCGGTCCCTCCGCGAGAGTCTGGGCTCGATCGTGCTCGGCTTCGAGCTCATCGTCGTCTTCCTGGGGGCACTCGTGCTCTTCGGGCTCAAGAGCCTGCCGGCGTGGATAGCGTTGGGCGGGGGAGCGGCCGTCGTCATGCTGATGATCGCCGCCATCGGGCTGATGCGCAACCGCGTCGGCGTCGTGCTGGGCTGGATCGTGCAGCTCCTCGTCGTCGCCGCCGGGTTCCTGGTGCCCGCCTTCTTCATCGTGGGGGCGATCTTCACGGCCATGTGGACCTACTGCATGATCGCCGCTTCCCGCATCGACCGGAACAACCGAACGGAGAACAGATGACCACCGCTGTCGAAGAGACCCTCGTACTCGTCAAGCCCGACGGAGTCGCCCGCAATCTCACGGGCGAGATCTTGCGCCGCATCGAGGCGAAGGGCTATTCGCTCGTCGACGTGCGCATGCTGCAGGCCGAGCGCGAGCTGCTGGCGAAGCACTACGCCGAGCACGAGGGCAAGCCGTTCTACGAGCCGCTCGTGGAGTTCATGGAGTCCGGCCCGATCGTCGCGCTGCGCGTGGCAGGCAATCGCGTGATCGAGGGCTTCCGCTCTCTCGCCGGTGCGACCGACCCGACCACCGCCCTCCCCGGCACGATCCGCGGCGACCTGGCGCGCGATTGGGGACTCAAGGTGCAGCAGAACCTCGTCCACGGCTCGGACTCGCCCGAGTCGGCCCAGCGCGAGCTCGCGCTCTGGTTCGGCTGAGCGCGCAACGCCGACGACACGACACGGCCCCCGACCGACTGGTCGGGGGCCGTGCGCGTTGCGGCGCTCAGACGAACGCCCGGTGGATCCAGTCGAGCTGGATCTGCGCGAGGATCGCGACGATCGCATAGCAGACGATCGTGATCAGCGGGACCCAGCCGTAGAGCGTGCCGAAGAAGGTCCTGGCGCGCTCCGGCACCGGGATGTTCCCCTCTTTGAGGTTGTAGAGGGTGACCGCCCAGAAGGTCGGGATCGTGACGGTCCAGGTGACCATGCACCAGGGGCACAGCACGTTGAGCACGGTGAGCGACTCGGTGATCAGGAAGATGACGAGCGCGAGCGCGAGCACGACGCCCACGTTGAAGGCGATCCAGTACCAGCGGGCGAAACGCGAAGCAGTGGCGAAGAGCCCGACGCCGACCGCGATCGTCGCCGTCCAGCCGCCGAGGCCGAGGATGGGATTGGGGAAACCGAGCAGCGATCCCTGCCACGAGTTGAGGTTCTTGCTGCAGCCGACGAGCACACTGAAGTTGCAGGACAACTGGGCGTCGGGGTTCGCGAGCAGGTGGAACTTGTCCACGGTGAGCATGTAAGCGGCCCAGAGCCCGATCAGCCCCGCGACGATCAGGAAGACGGCGAGTGCGGTGGGGCGCCGGTATGTCGCGGGTGCGGGGTCGGTCGTCGCAGCAGTGGGCGCAGTCTTCGAGGCAGGCACAGTCGGATTATGGCATGACGCGACGCGGCTCTTCTGTGAACGCGGGTCGCGCCGGTCGATCGTCCTCGACATGCGATAATCGTTGGATAAGTCGTCCCGGCAGCGTGCCGGCCGACTCCACAGAAGGCTTGAGGGCGCCAGGTGCGCCCGAATGAACAGCCGGTCGCTCACGACCGGCACAAGACAAATGAAAGCCGGGCGGAGGGTGCCACGAGCACCGCTGTCCGATCAAGGATTACGGAGGGGCCGAGCGGCACCTCCGACGGAGAGTACCCGGCGAGCGGGTTGCCGCCGCCGGTCGAGGAGTGCACCAGCGATGGTGGAAAACGAGAATATCGACAACACGAACAGCAGCGATCAGAGCACGGGAGGGCGAAGGCGGCGCAGTCTCTTCGGCGGCCGGCGGGTCAGCCGCCCGGCCGGCACCGCGGAGACCCCCGTCTTCGCGGAGGAACGCGAGGTCGCGGCTGAGCAGATCGCCGTCGAGCAGGTCGCCGTCGAGCAGGTCGCGGCCGAGCAGGTCGTCGCCGAGACGACGGTGGATGCCCCCGAAGCCGCGAGCGCGCAGACCGAGGAGCAGCCCGCCGGGCAGCCGTCCCCGCAAGCCGTCGCGGCGCCTGACGGGCACGAGCCTCCCGCCCTGCCCGACCGGCACGGGGAGCAGCCCGAGGTGACCGCGGCGTTCGCGCCCGGTCTCCCGCCGACGACCCTGCTCTTCCAGGCGCCCGACATCCTCCCGCTGCCGCCGCTTCCCGACGACGAGCCGACCGGCACGGTCCGCCGTCGTTCGCGTCGTCGCGCAGGCGAGAACGGCCGTAACGAGGCTAACGACCCGGCGAACACCGTGGTCAAGGTGCGTACTCCGCGTGAGCCGGAGCTGATCACCGAGCCGCAGAAGGTCAAGGGCTCCACCCGCCTGGAGGCCAAGAAGCAGCGGCGCCGTGACGGCCGCGATGCCGGGCGCCGCCGCCCGGTGATCACCGAGGCCGAGTTCCTCGCACGCCGTGAGTCGGTCGACCGGCAGATGGTCGTGCGGTCGAAGGGCGGCCGCATCCAGATCGGCGTCCTCGAGGACAAGGTGCTGGTCGAGCACTACGTGGCGCGCTCCCAGGAGGCGTCGCTCATCGGCAACGTCTACCTCGGTCGCGTGCAGAACGTGCTGCCGAGCATGGAGGCCGCTTTCGTCGACATCGGTCGCGGGCGCAACGCGGTGCTCTACTCCGGCGAGGTCGACTGGGATGCCGTGGAGACGGGCAACCAGCCGCGTCGCATCGAACTGGCGCTGAAGGCGGGCGACCGCGTCCTCGTGCAGGTGACGAAGGACCCGGTCGGTCACAAGGGTGCCCGTCTCACCAGCCAGATCTCGCTGCCGGGCCGATACCTTGTCTACGTGCCGAACGGCTCGATGAACGGCATCAGCCGCAAGCTGCCCGACACCGAGCGCTCGCGGCTCAAGAAGATCCTCAAGGAGGTTCTCCCCGAGAACGCCGGCGTGATCGTGCGCACGGCCGCCGAGGGCGCCACCGAGGAACAGCTCACCCTCGACGTCACCCGCCTCACCGCGCAATGGGCCGACATCAGCCGGCAGGTCGAGACGCAGCAGGCTCCCGCGCTCCTGCACAGCGAGCCCGACCTCCTGATCAAGATCATCCGCGACGTCTTCAACGAGGACTTCCAGAAGCTCGTGATCGCCGGCGACGACGCGCGCCAGACGATCGAGAGCTACCTCCGGCAGGTCGCGCCCGACCTCATCGACCGCGTGGAGGCGTACAGCGGCGACCGCGACGCTTTCGACGAGTTCCGGATCACCGAGCAGATCGAGAAGGCGCTCGAGCGCAAGGTCTGGCTGCCCTCCGGCGGATCGCTGGTGATCGACCGCACCGAGGCGATGACCGTCGTCGATGTGAACACCGGCAAGTTCGTGGGTTCCGGCGGCAACCTCGAGGAGACCGTCACCAAGAACAACCTGGAGGCCGCGGAGGAGATCGTCCGCCAGCTGCGGCTGCGCGACATCGGCGGCATCATCGTCGTCGACTTCATCGACATGGTCCTGGAGTCGAACCGCGATCTGGTGCTGCGCCGCCTGATCGAGTGCCTCAGCCGAGACCGCACCAAGCATCAGGTCGCGGAGGTCACCTCGCTCGGACTCGTGCAGATGACCCGCAAGAAGCTCGGGCTCGGGCTCCTGGAGACCTTCAGCGAAGCGTGCGAGGTCTGCGCCGGTCGTGGCGTGATCGTCCACCACGATCCCGTGGTCAAGCACCGTCAGCCGCAGCAGCAGCCGCAGAACGAGCGTCGTCGCGCGCGCGGCGGCAACGGGGGCGGTCAGCCCGCATCGAGCGCACCGCACACCAACGGCACCCACGCGATCACGGACGACGCCAAGAACGCTCTGGCACAGATCGCGGCCTCGACCCTCCACCTGCACCACGAGGGCGACGCCGCGGCCGGTGGCGATGCGACGGCCGTTTCGGCTCCCGCCGCAGAGGCCGACCAGGCGGCGGCAGCCGACGGCGCTCCCAAGAAGCGCCGCCGGAAGAGCAAAGGTCAGCGCGACGAGCAGCGCGGCGAGGCGGCGGAGCAGCGGTCGACGCCCCAGCAGCCGTCGGCGACCGAGCAGCAGGGGGCGGGCGAGGCCGCCGCGCCGCCCGCAGAGCCGGAACCGGCGCAGGCCGCGACTCACGTGCACGTCGACCTGCCGCTCCTCGACCTGCCGGAGCCGGCCGAGCAGCCCGCTCATGCCCCCGCGCCATCCGCGGTGGAGACCGAGCTGCTGCTCGACTCCGTGCTCGACGCGCTCCCGCACCCGAAGACGCCGAGCCAGGGTCGGAGCCGGGGCCGTCGTGCCAGCACGGCCGTCATCACCGGCGGCGAGCTCGCCGGCGATCAGAGCGACGCCTGATCAGGTTCTTTGCGACCGCGTCCCCGTCACCCTTCAGTGCCGGCGGACGCGGTCGCGTGCGCGCACCCGGAGGCCGCTCGCGATGAGCCGGGTCACCAGTTCCTTGCCGTCGACCGGCACGGCGCCTGCTGCGACCAGCTCGTCGTAGCGGCGGTCCGGTACGTCGTAGTGGTCGAGGTCGAACGCACGCGAAGGGACGTCGGCCGCGACGGCGAACGCGTGCAGTTCCTGAAGCGACGTATCGCTGACCAGATGCGACCACAACATGCCGTGGGCGGGCCATGCCGGGGGATCGATCAGGACCGTCATACAATGATTCTAGGAACCGGCCCCGTGCAGGGTGCCGGGCGGTCTCGACGCCCCCTCGTTGAATTGACGGGTCGTGTGGCGTCGGGTAAGGTTGACCGTTGGTGTGTGCCGGTATGCCGGTGCATCCTCGCGGTTTTCTGAGAGCCACCCGTCGCCATCGACGGGCGCGAGCTCACCAGTAACTCCCTGAACAATCAAGAGCAGGACAGATCCACGGCGACGCCGGGAGCTGATCCCCGACGAAAAGGTACGTGAAAGTGGTTTACGCAGTTGTGCGCGCCGGTGGCCGGCAGGAGAAGGTCGAGGTCGGCACCATCGTGACGATGGACCGCATCAAGGCCGACAAGGACGGCAACGTCGAGCTGGCCGCCGTCCTGCTCGTCGACGGTGACAAGATCACCTCCGACGCGAAGTCCCTCGCGAAGGTCAAGGTGACCGCCGAGGTCCTCGGCGACCTGCGCGGCCCGAAGATCGTCATCCAGAAGTTCAAGAACAAGACCGGCTACAAGAAACGCCAGGGCCACCGCCAGGAGCTCACGCGCGTCAAGATCACCGGCATCAAGTAGCCGACAGCGAACGTCTCGAGGAGAAGAAGACATGGCACACAAAAAGGGAGCGAGCTCCACTCGCAACGGTCGTGACTCGAACGCGCAGCGTCTCGGCGTGAAGCGCTTCGGCGGCCAGACCGTCAACGCCGGCGAGATCCTGGTCCGTCAGCGCGGCACGCACTTCCACCCGGGCGTCAACGTCGGCCGCGGTGGCGACGACACCCTGTTCGCCCTCGCGGCGGGCTCGGTCGAGTTCGGCAACAAGGGCGGCCGCAAGGTCGTCAACATCGTGGCCGTCGAGGCCTGAGCCTCACCCACGACTGCACTTCACGGATGGGCGGGCTTCGGCCCGCCCATCCGTCGTTTACCCCCTGGAACGAGGAGTACCCATGGCAACGTTCGTCGACCGCGTGACGCTCCACCTGCGCGCGGGGAACGGCGGCAACGGGTGCGTCTCGGTCCGCCGCGAGAAGTTCAAACCGCTCGCCGGTCCCGACGGCGGCAACGGCGGCAACGGCGGTGACATCGTCCTCGTGGCCGACCCGCAGGTGACGACCTTGCTTGGCTACCACCGTCACCCGCACCGCTCGAGCGACAACGGCGGCTTCGGGATGGGCGACCACCGCAGCGGCCACACGGGCGGCGAGCTCGAACTCCCCGTGCCGGTCGGCACCGTCGTCAAGTCCGCCGACGGCGAAGAGCTGGCCGACCTCACCGAGCCCGGCATGCGCTTCGTCGCCGCCGCCGGCGGCCTCGGCGGTCTCGGCAACGCGGCGCTCGCCACTCCGAAGCGCAAGGCGCCGGGGTTCGCCCTGCTCGGCACGCCGGGCTGGGAGGGCGACGTCCTCCTCGAACTGAAGACCGTCGCAGACGTGGCCCTCGTCGGCTACCCCTCCGCCGGCAAGTCCAGCCTGATCGCCGCGCTGTCGGCCGCGAAGCCGAAGATCGCCGATTACCCGTTCACCACGCTGCACCCCAACCTCGGCGTGGTACAGGCCGGCGACGTGCGCTACACCGTCGCCGACGTCCCGGGCCTGATCGAGGGCGCGAGCGAAGGCCGCGGGCTCGGGCTCGAATTCCTGCGGCACGTGGAGCGCTGCTCGGCGCTGCTGCACGTGCTCGACTGCGCCACGCTCGAGCCCGGGCGCGACCCGATCAGCGACCTCGAGGTGATCCGGGACGAGCTCGCCGCCTATCCGGTTCCGGAGGGCCAGGTGCCGCTGCTGGAGCGCCCGCAGCTGATCGCGCTCAACAAGATCGATGTGCCCGACGCCCGGGAACTGGCGGAGTTCGTCCGTCCGGACCTCGAAGCGCGCGGCTACCGCGTGTTCGAGATCTCCACCGCCTCCCACGAGGGCCTGAGAGCCCTGTCGTTCGCCCTCGCCGAGCTGGTCGAGGACGCCAGGAAGGCCGAGGCGTCCGAGGCCCAGGTGCGTCCGCGGATCGTGATCCGCCCGAAGGCTGTCGACGACTCGGGGTTCACCGTGAAGGTCGAGGGCGGCTCGGACGGCCCGGTCTACCGGATCCTGGGCGCCAAGCCCGAACGCTGGGTCGCCCAGACCGATTTCGCCAACGACGAGGCCGTCGGGTACCTCGCCGACCGTCTGGCCAAGCTCGGAGTCGAGGACCGGCTGTTCGGCGCGGGTGCGGTCGCCGGCTCCACTGTGGTGATCGGCCGCGACAACGGCGTGGTCTTCGACTGGGAGCCGACACTGACCTCCACCGCCGAGCTGATCACCTCGCCGCGCGGCACGGATGCCCGCATCGACGCCGGGCACCGGCCCACCAGGGCCCAGCGCCGCGAGGACTACTTCGACCGGATGGACGGCAAGGCCGAGGCCCGTGCCGAACTCCTCCGCGAGAAGGAGGCGGGTCTGTGGCAGGACGACGACTACGACGACTACGACGGCCAGGACTCGGGCTCCCGGGGTGCGGCGGAAGGTGAGACGGGCAAGGAATGACGATCGACGAGCGCGCCCAGGTCCCGACCGCCCGACGGATCGTCGTGAAGGTCGGCTCGTCGTCGATCAGCGGTGAGAACGCCGGGCAGATCGGCCCGCTCGTCGACGCCCTCGCCGAAGCCCACGGGCGCGGCACCCAGGTCATCCTGGTGTCGTCCGGTGCGATCGCCACCGGCATCCCGTACCTGTCGCTCGATGCACGACCGACGGATCTGGCGACCCAGCAGGCCGCTGCCGCCGTCGGCCAGAACGTGCTCATCTACCGCTACCAGGACAGCCTCGACCGCTACGAGATCGTGGCGGGGCAGGTGCTTCTGACGGCGGGCGACATGGAGAACCCGACGCACCGGAGCAACGCGAAGCGCGCGATGGAGCGTCTGCTCGACCTGCGGATCCTGCCGATCGTGAATGAGAACGACACCGTCGCCACCCACGAGATCCGCTTCGGCGACAACGACCGGCTGGCCGCGCTCGTGGCACTGCTGGTCGAGGCGGACTTGCTGGTCCTGCTCTCGGACGTGGACGCGCTCTACACGAAGCCGCCGCAGCAGCCCGGCGCCGAGCGCATCGCGGTCGTCGCCTGGGGCGACGAGCTCGCGGGGGTCGAGATCGGCTCGACCGGCCTCTCCGGGGTGGGAACCGGGGGAGCCCTCACCAAGGTGTCCGCTGCACGCCAGGCCGCCGAGCAGGGCACGGCTGTCATCCTCACGTCGACCGCCCTCGTGTCCGAGGCCCTCCGCGGCGAGCCGGTCGGGACGTGGTTCGCACCCGCGCCGAGTACGGCCGATGTCGCCTACGCCGAGTACGCCGACGACGCCACGGCCTAGAATCGACTCATGTCTTCGACCACTGCCGTCCCGGTTTCGCTCGCAGACC
Source organism: uncultured Leifsonia sp. (assembly GCF_945957465.1). Lineage (GTDB taxonomy): Bacteria > Actinomycetota > Actinomycetes > Actinomycetales > Microbacteriaceae > Leifsonia. The sequence continues at coordinate 4,274 of NZ_CAMFLC010000008.1, read as the reverse complement.
GTCTCTCCGCGGCGAAGGCCGCGTCCCTGCGACTGGCGACGGCGACCACGGAGCAGAAGAACAGCGCACTGCGTGCGATCGCCTCCGGGGTGGTCGCGGCCGAGCAGGCCGTCCTGGCGGCGAACGAGCTGGATCTCGCGAACGGTCGCGAGAACGGCCTGTCGGCCGGTCTCCTGGACCGGTTGACACTGAGTCCCGCCCGGCTCCGCGCTCTGTCCGACGCGGTGCTGGAGGTCGTGGCCCTGACCGACCCGGTCGGCCAGGTCGTCCGGGGCAGCGACCTCCCGAACGGTGTCAAGATCGCCCAGACCCGCGTTCCGTTCGGCGTCGTCGGCGCCATCTACGAGGCCCGGCCCAACGTCACCGTCGACATCGCATCGCTCGCGATCAAGAGCGGCAACGCGGTCGTCCTCCGCGGGGGGACTGCCGCGCTCAACACCAACCGTGTGCTCGTCGGTGTCGTCCGCGATGCGCTCGACAGCGCGGGACTTCCGGCCGATGCGGCGCAGACCATCGACGAGTTCGGACGCGACGGCGCGAACGAGCTGATGCGAGCCCGGGGCCTGGTCGACGTGCTCATCCCGCGGGGGAGCGCCGAGCTGATCCAGGCGGTCGTCACGCAGTCGAGCGTCCCGGTGATCGAGACCGGCGCCGGGGTGGTGCACATCGTGCTCGACGAGAGCGCGCGTGAAGACTGGGCCGTCGACATCGTCCGCAACGCCAAGGTGCAACGACCCAGCGTCTGCAACGCGGTGGAGACCCTGCTGGTGCTCCGGTCCGCCGCCGACCGCCTTCTTCCGGCGGTGCTCGGCTCGCTCGCCGAGGCCGGGGTGACCATCCACGCCGACGAAGCGGCTCTGCCGTACGCGCCGGGAGGCGTGCCGGTGACCGACGAGGACTACGCCACGGAGCACATGAGCCTCGACATCTCGGTGCGTGTCGTCGACGACCTGGATGCCGCCATCGCACACATCCGCCGCTACTCGACCCAGCACACCGAGGCGATCGTCACGAACGATCTCGGCAACGCCGAGCGCTTCCTCGCCGAGGTCGACTCCGCCGTCGTCATGGTCAACGCATCGACGCGGTTCACCGACGGCGGGGAGTTCGGTTTCGGGGCCGAGGTCGGCATCTCGACGCAGAAGCTGCACGCCCGTGGTCCCATGGGTCTGCCGGAGCTGACGAGCACCAAGTGGATCGTCCGCGGGTCCGGCCAGATCCGAGGGTGACCGCCCACTAGACTGAACAGCGGCCACGCGCCACCGCGCCTACATCACAGCGCCCGAAAGGAACACCACCGATGTCCCAGTTGACGACCATCCTCGCAGCGGCGGAGACCCACGTCGAGCTGCCCATGCCCACCTGGGCATTCGGCGCGATCGCCATCGTCACCTTCCTGGCGCTGCTCGGTGTCCTCTTCAGCTACCGCGACGTCGCGAACCGCCACAGCCACCGTTCGGCAGCCGACGCGGCGTCGCACGCGGGGGCTCCCGGCGCGACGCACCACGGCACCGGCCACCCGACCCAGGGGCACTGAGCCGCCTCCCGGCATGGAGCTGACCGAGAAGAGCCGACCGCGCATCGGCGTGATGGGTGGAACGTTCGATCCCATCCACCACGGCCACCTGGTCGCCGCGAGCGAGGTCGCGCAGTCGTTCGACCTCGACGAAGTCGTGTTCGTGCCCACCGGTCAGCCGTGGCAGAAGGGCGAGGTGACCCCCGCCGAGCACCGGTACCTCATGACGGTGATCGCCACGGCCTCGAACCCGCGATTCACGGTGAGCCGGGTCGACATCGACCGCATCGGGCCGACCTACACGATCGACACCTTGCGCGACCTCCGCGACGAGCGGCCCGACGCCGAACTGTTCTTCATCACGGGAGCGGACGCCATCGCCCAGATCCTCAGTTGGCGCGACATCGACGAGCTCTGGAAGCTCGCGCACTTCGTGGCTGTGAGTCGCCCGGGACACGACCTCAATATTTCTGGATTGCCGAAACAAGACGTAAGCTTGTTGGAAGTTCCGGCCCTGGCGATCTCGTCCACCGACTGCCGGAGCCGGGTGAGCAGGGGATTCCCCGTCTGGTACCTCGTCCCCGACGGGGTGGTCCAGTACATCTCCAAACATCACTTGTATCGGAGTGTGGCATGACGTCTTGGCCTGAAGAGCCAGCGGAAGCGAGCCAGCCGCCGCAGACACGGCGACAGGCCAGAGAGAACGAGCGTACTGCGGCGCGCCAGGCGGCGCGCCGGGCCGGCACCTCTGAGCCCACTCCTGCGGGCGAGATCCCCGAGACGTCCACCACCCCCGGCGCGTCGGTCGCTGAGGACGGGGGTGTCTCCATCCCGGCCACCGCCTTCGCCGAACCCGGTGTGACCTCGCCGTCGGGCGCGGGCAGCTTCGACAACCTGGTCTTCAGCGCTCCGAAGCGGAGCGAGGCCGACGCCACATCCGATGCGTCGGCCTTCGATCTGTTCCGGCAGGCGCCGGATCCGTCCAAACCCGAGCCGGTGACCCAGCCGATGGCGGTCGTGCCGGCGCCGGCGGCGGCGCCTCGTCCGGCGACCTCGCCTGCCTCGCCGTCGGCCGCATCCACGCCGGCTGCCGCTCCCGCGTCGACCGATGCGCACGAGAGCGGGGAGCGTACGTTGACGCGCCGCGAACTGCGCGCGATGCTGCAGGCGCAGGCCGCCAATCAACAGGCCAACCACTCGCCGGCGATCGCGGAGCCGGTGTTCCCGGTGACGTTCACAGACGCCGACGCGGCCGCGACCGACCAGCGCGCTCCCGCGGCCGCGGCGGGAGCGCCGGTGAGCGCACGTCGGGCCGATGGTGGCTCCGACACCGACGTGAGCGCGTCGCCCACCTCGATGTTCACGGCGTTCGGCGCGCCCACCGCAGCGGTTCCGGCCGCAGCGGCCACGGCGTCCGCCGCCCCGGCGCAGCCGGCGCGGGTGGAGACCGCAGACTCCGACGAGGACCTCTCGGGGCACGAGCGCCGCCCGTTCACGCCGCCGACCGGTCACTGGTCCACGGCGGCCGAGCTGGAGGATGGGTCCGAGCCGATCACGTCCCGCAACGTCGGGCACTCGACGGCCGCGACGACCACCAACGCATTGATCCTCCCCGCACTCCCGCAGGCCGATGCGACCGGTCCGCTGACGAGTACCGGCGAGATCCTGGTGACCGGTTCGATCGATCTTCCGCGAACACTCGGCGCGACCGGTGCCCACGACCGCATCGACTCGTCCGACATCGACCGTCTACTCGACGGCGAGGAGAACGAGTTCAACACGTCGGAGGTCGCGCCGGTGCGCGCCTCCCGCGCCATCAGCACGCACACCTCCACCCGCGGAGTGATCGCGCCGCCCAAGAAGCGCGGCAACACGCTGCCGGTCGTGCTCATGGTGACCGCCGGCGTCCTCGCGGTCGGGGTGATCGGACTCCTGATCGCGGCCTACGTCCTCAACGTCTTCTGATGCTGCGTGAACCGATGACCCGCTCGACGCCGCACCGCTCAATCATGAAGGACTCTCTGTGACCGCCTCCCCGCACGCCCGGGACATCCTGCAGATCGCGGCCGCCGCCGCCGACGCGAAGGGGGGTATCGACCTCGTCGCGCTCGACGTGTCCGGTCCGCTTCCGCTGACCGACGCTTTCCTGTTGGTCTCCGGCTCCGTCGAGCGCAACGTCATCGCCATCGCGTCGGAGGTGGAGGACCGCCTGAACGACGCCGGTGTGCGCACGCTGCGGCGCGAGGGCAAAGCAGAGGGGCGTTGGATCCTGCTCGACTTCGGCGATCTCGTCGTGCACGTCTTCCACGAGGAGGACCGCATGTACTACGCGCTCGAGCGGCTCTGGAAGGACTGCCCGGTGCTTCCGCTCGAGCTGCCGGTGCACACCGCCGAATAGCGCCGCAGTGCGGGGCGTCTGGCTCGACCGCGGCGAGCTCGACAAGATCATCGACCGCGCTCAGCCCGCACATTCGTCGCACACCGCTCAGGACGATTACCGGGGCCGGGACACGCACGCCCGCCGCGACGAATACGGGCAGCGGCCCCACACGAAGAAGCGCGAGAACAGGCTCAGCGAGCTCTTCGACTGATCCGCCGGTGTCACACGCCCGGGCTGCGCCCCCGATTTTCGTTGCGTAGCCCGCGTGTAGTACGCTGAATGAGTTGTCCGGGGAGCCCCGAAACAACGCAACAAACGAATACGGGTCTGTGGCGCAGCTGGTAGCGCACCTGCATGGCATGCAGGGGGTCAGGGGTT